>JBATTJ010000128.1:0-1892 GCA_049670485.1 Sulfitobacter sp. | reverse complement strand
CTCGATACCATGCCGCCAACATGTCCGGTCGAACGGATGGCCGCGAAAGCGTGTGGTGGATCCGCTGCGGTTCTTGGGGATGTCGGCGAATTGAATGCCATTGTCTGTCAGCACCGTGTGGGTCTCGTAGGGCACGGCGACGACCAGCGCCTCAAGAAAATCTGACACCGTTCTTGTGGTGGCGCGTTCTGCCAGCCGGACGAAGCATGGGTAATCGGGCTGTCCAGACAGAGGGGGCAGGTTCTCGGTAGAGTTGCAGCAGGTGCAGCGAACTGAGGAGAACGAACATGGATTACTACGTGGGATTGGATGTGTCGCTGCGGTCGGTGGCGGTTTGCGTGATCGATGCGAGCGGTAAGCACGTCTTCGAGCGCTCACTGGTCTGCGAGGTCGAAGATATCGTCGCCTGTCTTCGAGACGTGCCGGCCGGCCGGTGCCGGGTTGGGTTCGAGTCCGGCGCGATGAGCCAGCATCTGTATTTCGGGCTTCGGGCTGCCGGTATCAATGTAGTCTGCATGGAAGCGCGCCAGGTGAATGCTGCGCTGTCGGCAATGCGGAACAAGACCGACAGGACGGACGCCCGGGGGATCGCTCAGGTGCTGCGGTCGGGGTGGTTCAGCGAGGTGTTCATCAAGAGCCGACAGGCGCACGCGGCGCGCGCCCTGTTGAGCAGCCGAAAGGCCGTCCAGAAGAAATGCATCGACCTGGCCAACGAGGTTCGGGGCCTGTTCCGGATCTTCGGGCTGCGCTTGCCATCCCGCGTCGACCAGGGGTCCTTCGACGACCGCGTCAGGCCATTGGTCGAAGCCGATCCGGACCTGTCACGCGCCCTCCTGCCGCTTTTGGATGCGCGGGTGACGCTCTACAAAACGTACCGCGAGTTGGATCGGCGCGTGAAGCAAGCCGCCGGCCGTGATGCAATCTGCCTGCGCTTCATGGCGATCCCCGGTGTGGGCCCGATCGCAGCCCTGACATTCCGTGCGGCTGTCGATGATCCTGCGCGTTTCACCAGTTCACGAACGGTCGCCGCGCATTTTGGCCTGACGCCCCGACGATACCAGTCCGGCGAAACGGACAACCCCGGTCGCATCTCGAAAGCAGGAGACCGCGATGTCAGGGCGACGCTCTACGCCGCTGCCAATGCGATGATGATGCGATCCGTCGCCAGCTCCGACATCAAGAGTTGGGGTCTCCGCCTGATGCGTCGCAAGGGCCGCCGTCGGGCTGTCGTCGCGGTTGCCAGGAAACTGGCCGTCGTCATGCATCGCATGTGGGCAGACAACACCGAGTTCCGTCACAAGTCTTTGGAGGGCACTGCATGATCTGACAGCCTTTCCAAAGATTGATGACGGGATCGTCCCTCACCGGACGAGGTCTGTGGATGACGCCGAATATGTTCGCTGCGCCACCTGAAGCGCGAGACGAAGCGGGGCGCTCCACGTCCGATCCGACACATGCATGCAGCGACCCAACCGAACCGGGTCATCGATGACTGCGAAGAGAAGCGTGACCCGGATGAGAGACAACGATCCCTCCAACACGGAGACGAGACGACGAAATGAACTTGACCCAAACGCCCGATTAGAGAAGCGGCCTTTTGGTCGCGGAGCGGCAGCGGGGTGGTCTTCCAGATAACTGCTCTGTGGACGGCGCTGAAACTTGACGACGCCGAATAGTTGACTTGCATTGGAAATTGTCAGACTGATGCCATAGAAATGGTTCGTTTAATGGAGATTTGGAATGCTCCTATTCAGAGAAAAGCAAATAGTATTCGCGCATATCCCAAAGACCGCAGGATCTAGTATTCGAAGTGCATTGCTTGCTTCCGGTGGCTTAGATCTTTCCAAGATCGCCAAGACGAAACATGAAACGCCGGAAGAATATCTTAACGG
>JBATTJ010000127.1:0-111651 GCA_049670485.1 Sulfitobacter sp. | reverse complement strand
TCGTTAAGGCAGCCAAAGGTTATTATGGCCGCCGCAAAAGTACCTTCAAAGTCGCGCGTCAGGCCGTCGATAAGGCCAACCAATACGCAACCCGTGACCGCAAAAACCGCAAGCGGAACTTCCGCGCTTTGTGGATCCAGCGGATCAACGCGGCTGTTCGTGCCCATGATGCAGAGCTGACATATTCGCGCTTCATCAACGGTCTTAACATTGCAGGCATCGAAGTTGATCGTAAGGTCCTCGCCGATCTGGCGGTTAATGAGCCGGATGCATTTGCTGCGATCGTGAAAACAGCACAGGCGTCTCTCGCCGCGTAAGCCGACGAGTTCGCAGAAAATTGATAGCCGCTTCTGGAGACAGGGGCGGCTATTTTCGTTATAAAAATCGCGCGCCTTAATTTGCCCCTGTGCTGACCATAGTTGTGCCTTTTCTGCCCTCTAGAAGTCATTGAAGCCTTACGGAGTAGTGGACATGGCACGTATTAGCGAACTGCATTATTCGAACAGATATGCCGCCGAGACGGGCGTGTCCGAATTTTTGGAGATCGCTCTGGACCCCGGTGAAGATCCGGCCAATTTCACCGCGTCCTTTTATGAAGCCGATGGAAGTCTGGGTTTTGAAATTGCGCTCGACGATCCGCGCGTCACCTCCTCTGTTGATCCTGACAGTGGCGAGGTTGTTTATGTCTTATCTGCGGACAATCTGCCGATCCAGCTTACTGATCCCGACGGCTCAAGCCGGGATAACTTTGAAGCGTATGCGCTGACGCAAACAGGACCTGGACCGTCACAGGTCATTGATTTTTACGATATTGGCGGGGGAACCCAGAACATCGTGGCACAGTCGGGCGCTGCGGCAGGTGCGGTATCCGAGAATATTCCATCGCCAACCGGACCAAACCGAAACTCTGTTAGCATTCAATTCAATCTGCCCAATCCGGATCAGCCGGTATATGCGTCGCTCACCAGTGGTGACTCCGGTATCGCCTGTTTTACGACCGGTACATTGATCAACACGCCCGACGGACCGCGCCTGATCGAGGATCTGGCAGTCGGTGATCTTGTCATCACTCAGGACAACGGTGCGCAACCTGTGCGCTGGATCGGGTCGCGGCGGGTTGCAGGACAAGGGACGATGGCGCCCGTGCGTGTAAGCAAAGGAACCTTGGGTGCAGAACAGGATTTGCTGGTCTCACCACGGCACCGGCTCTTGGTCCAAGGGTGGCGTGCAGAGCTGTTGTTTGGCGCTGAAGAAGTGTTGGTCGCGGCAAAAGATCTGGTGAATGACGATACCATCCGTACCGCGCCTTGTAGCAGCGTGACGTATGTCCATATCCTGTTTGACGCCCACCAGATTGTGGAGACACAAGGAGTCCTGAGCGAGAGCTTTTTGCCGGGTGCCTATATTCTCGACGCGGTGGAGACCCCCACGCAGAATGAGGTCAACGCGCTGTTTCCCGAGTTGGCGCACGACAGGTTGAGTTATGGCCCATCGGCCCGGCGCATCTGCACAGGGCGCGAAGCCGAACTCATGCTGCTGGCATAAGCATAGGCGCTTAGCGATCCGCACATCTGTAGCCATGGGTTGCGTTTGCGCGCGGTTCTGGTAGCACGATTTCAGTTTTTGAAGGACGCGTGCGCTATGGATGATCTCAAGCAAAAATACCTTGGCCGGATTGCGAATGCAGCCGATGAAGCAGTGTTGGAAGACATCCGCCTCGCCGCCGTTGGCAAGAAGGGTGAAGTCGCTCTGAAGATGCGCGAACTGGGTAAGATGACACCAGAAGAGCGGCAGGTGGCAGGTCCCGCGCTCAACGCGCTCAAAGACGAGATTAATTCCGCACTTGCCGCGAAGAAAGCCGCACTAGGCGATGCTGCTCTTGACGAGCGTCTGCGCGGCGAATGGCTTGATGTGACCTTGCCCGCGCGCGAGCGGCCTGCAGGCACGCTACACCCCGTTTCGCAGGTGACTGAAGAGCTGACGGCGATCTTTGCCGAATTGGGATTCTCTGTCGCCGAAGGGCCGCGCATTGATACGGATTGGTATAACTTCGATGCGCTAAATATTCCGGGCCACCACCCCGCGCGCGCAGAGATGGACACATTCTATATGGCGCGGGCCGAAGGCGACGATCGTCCGCCGCATGTATTGCGCACCCACACCAGCCCGGTACAAATCCGCACGATGGAGGCCGAGGGCGCGCCACTGCGGATCATTTGCCCCGGCGGTGTTTACCGCGCGGATTATGACCAAACCCACACGCCGATGTTCCATCAGGTCGAAGGTCTGGCGATTGATAAAGACATCTCCATGGCGAACCTGAAATGGACGCTTGAAGAGTTCTTCGCCGCGTTTTTCGAAACACCGGGCATCAAAACCCGTTTTCGCGCCTCCCACTTTCCGTTCACGGAGCCATCGGCAGAAGTCGATATTCAATGCTCATGGGTCGATGGCCAATTGCGCATCGGTGAGGGAGATGGCTGGATGGAGGTCCTCGGCTCCGGCATGGTCCACCCCAAGGTTCTGGCTGCGGGGGGCATCGACCCTGATGTTTGGCAAGGGTTCGCCTTCGGCATGGGGATCGACCGTATTGCGATGTTGAAATACGGCATTCCCGACCTGCGCGCCTTCTTCGACAGCGATCTGCGCTGGTTGCGGCACTACGGGTTCGCAAGCCTGGATCAACCGAATTTGCACGGCGGTTTGAGCAGGTAGTCACGGATGAAGCTGTTCCGGCATGAAACGTGGCAACATTCAGACGTTCATAAACACGTCTATGCCCTGTTCGAGATTGCATACACGCTTGCAGATTTCATGGCGGCTTTGCTGTTTATCATTGGCTCTATCATGTTCTTTTATGACTACTGGCAGCATGTGGGCACGTGGTTTTTCCTGATCGGCTCAGTCTTGTTCGCAGCCAAGCCTACATTGCGGCAGGTCCGTGAAATTTGCCTGTACCGTATGGGTGATTTCGGTGATCTGAGCGCGCGTTTGACGTCCGATCAGGATGACAAAAAGCATAGCTCGAAAATGTGATGTGACAGCGAGCCGGTGGGGGTTAACTAAAGCGGTATGAAAAAACTATTTGCTACGATCCTAGCGCTCGCATTCATTGCTCAAACTGCCTCGGCTCAGGCCGCCTGTGAAGGACGCACGGCCTGTATTCTGGGGGATCGGTCCTATCACGTGCGACCGCCCGATGTACGGGGCGGGGACGGGCCAATGCCTGTCTTGCTGCACTTTCATGGCTGGGGTCGGCAGGGTGATCTGATCGTCAACCATAACCGCATCGCCACCCATACTCGCAACAGAGGGGTATTGCTACTGGCACCCAATGGGCAAGGCCGGACGTGGAATTTCTGGCGTGAAGGTAGTGCCGATGTCGCCTTTGCCGCTGCTGTGATTGAGGATGCCGCGACCCGCTATGACATCGACCGGAGCCGGATTTATGTTTCTGGTTATTCGTTCGGCGCGGCGATGGCGTGGCGTTATGCTTGTGATAACGGTACGGATGTTGCCGCACTTCTCGCGATGAGTGGATCGCTGCCACAAGATACCGACTGTGCGACTGCCCCCGCCGAAGTGCGCCATGTGCACGGGTTGGCCGATACCGTCATGCGGTTCCCGATGGGTGCTGGGGGCGATCAAACCTATCCGGTGGCTTTGTGGCGTGATGTGTACGGATGCGGCGCTGCGCAGCCGGAGGGCGACTGGAAGGCCGTTGACTGGCTCACGCTCGACCGGACGGTGTGGGAGTGTGATGGTGGCAAGGTCACGCTTGATGTGCACAACAGCGGGCACTTCATTCCCCACGGCTGGATCGGCTGGCAACTGGATCAACTGGCGGGGCGCACACCGCGCTTTCCCTAATCCCCGTTGAACAGGGGCGGATAAAGCGTTACCCACTGCGGCAAATGCCCCGTTAGGATGCCCGCGATGAAATTCACACTCTCCTGGCTCAAGGATCACCTTGAGACGACTGCCTCTCTGGATGAGATCACCTATGCACTGACCGATTTGGGGTTGGAGGTCGAAGGGGTCGAAGACCGTGGTGCACGGCTGCGTGATTTTACGCTGGGTTTTGTGAAGTCGGCAGAGAAGCATCCCGATGCAGACCGTCTGCGCGTGTGTCAGGTTGAGACGGACGAGGGAGTGCAGCAGATCATATGTGGCGCGCCCAATGCGCGGGCTGGGATCACAGTCGTGATCGCAAAGCCCGGCGTTTATGTTCCGGGCATTGATACCACCATTGGCGTTGGCAAAATTCGCGGGATCGAGAGTTTTGGCATGATGGCGTCCGAGCGTGAGTTGGAGCTGAGCGAGGAGCATGACGGCATCATCGAGCTGCCTTCGGGCGATGTCGGTGACAGCTTTGTCGATTGGCTGGCGGCGCATGATCCGGCCAAGGTTGATCCGGTGATCGAGATTGCGATCACGCCAAACCGGCCCGATGCTTTGGGCGTGCGCGGCATTGCGCGCGATCTGGCTGCGCGCGGTCTGGGAAAGCTCAAAAAACGTGATGTCGACGTTGTTGCAGGCGCGTTCCCTTGCCCTGTGAGTGTGACAATCGACGATGACACGCTGGAGCAATGTCCGGTGTTCTATGGCCGTCTCATTCGCGGTGTGAAGAACGGACCAAGCCCCGCGTGGCTGCAAGACAAGTTGCGCGCCATCGGCCTGCGCCCGATCAGCTTTTTGGTCGATGTGACGAATTTCTACACCTACGACCGCAACCGGCCTCTGCACGTCTTTGACGCGGACAAGATTGCAGGCAATGTGCTGCGCGTGCACCGCGCCAAGGGTGGAGAGATGTTTGCCGCGCTTGATGACAAAGAATACACGCTGAGCGAAGGTATGACCGTTATCTCGGATGAGAACGGCGTCGAGAGCCTTGCTGGTGTGATGGGTGGTACCGCTTCTGGCGTGACCGATGATACAGTGAATGTGTTCCTCGAAGCTGCGTATTTCGATCCGGTGCGGACGGCCTACACCGGTCGCGCGCTCAAGATCAACTCGGATGCGCGCTACCGGTTCGAGCGGGGCATTGATCCTGAATGGACCCCATACGGGATTGAGCATGCGACACGGATGATCCTTGATCATGCAGGGGGTGAAGCCTCCGAAGTGGTGTCTGCGGGTGCCGTTCCCGATACAAGCCGTGCGCACCGCTTGAACGCAAAGCGCGTGATATCTCTTGTCGGGATGGACATTCCCGAGGCGGACCAGCGGCAGACGCTGACTGCACTTGGCTTTGTGCTGGAGGGTGACATGGCGCACGTGCCCAGCTGGCGGCCCGATGTGCAGGGCGAGGCCGATCTGGTTGAAGAGGTTGCGCGGATTGCGTCGCTCACGCGGCTGGAGGGACGGCCATTGCCCCGCCTTACTGCAGGTATTCCGCGTCCCGTCATGTCCTCCGTTCAGCGGCGCGAGGTGGCCGCACGGCGCACTGCCGCCGCGCTCGGCTATCATGAGTGTGTGACTTATAGCTTCATTGATCAGCCCTCAGCCGAGCTGTTTGGCGGTGGCACGGATGTGACGCGTCTGGAAAACCCGATCAGCAGCGACATGAGCCATATGCGCCCCGCGCTGCTGCCCGGATTGCTGCAAGCGGTCGCGCGTAATCAGGCGCGCGGATTTTCCGATATGGCGCTGTTCGAAGTTGGACCCGCATTCAGCGGTGGTGAACCCGGTGAACAGCATATGCTTGTGTCGGGTGTTCTGATCGGGCGAACTGGCCCAAAGGATGTTTTGGGTGCCGCGCGCGGCGTCGATGTGTTTGATGTCAAAGCGGATGCAGAAGCTATTCTTGCCGCCATCGGCGCACCAGCGAAGGTGCAGATTTTGCGTGGCACCGATCCATGGTGGCATCCGGGACGGCATGGCATGATCTGTCTGGGCCCCAAGAAGGTAATGGGCGTCTACGGGGAACTGCATCCCAAAGTTCTTGCTGCGATGGATGTCAAAGGGCCTGCGATGGCCTTTACCCTTTGGCCTGCCGAAGTACCGGACAAGCGCAAGGCAAGCGCCACACGGCCCGCGCTCAAGATCAGCGATCTTCAAGCGGTAGAGCGTGACTTTGCCTTTGTTGTAGATGTTGAGGTCGAAGCGTTGACCCTGGTAAATGCGGCCATGGGTGCAGATAAAACCCTTATCGAAGATGTGCGCGTGTTTGATGAATTCATTGGTGGCAATATGGTGGAGGGCAAGAAATCCCTCGCGTTGACAGTGCGCCTACAGCCGCGCGAGCAGACGTTGAAAGATGCAGATATCGAAGCTGTCGGCGCAAAGGTGGTCGAGAAGATTATAAAAGCGACCGGCGGAGAGCAGCGAAAGTAGGCACGAACTGGTGCTAATCTGCGGGTGCGTTTCGAGTAGGCCAGTGAATACGATATTGGAGGTACGTGATGTTGAAAGTTTATTTGTCCGGAGAAATCCATACCGACTGGCGAGAGCAGATCAGCGAAGGCGCACAGGGCCTCGATGTTGTATTTTCCGGCCCTGTGACAGACCATGCCGCGAGCGACGATTGTGGCGTGGCAATCTTGGGCGCCGAGGCGGACAAGTTCTGGCACGACCGAAAAGGCGCGCAGATAAATGCGATCCGGACGCGCAAAGGAATTGCCGAGGCCGATGTGGTCGTGGTTCGGTTTGGTGATCAGTACAAACAGTGGAACGCAGCGTTCGATGCCGGTTATGCCGCCGCATTGGGCAAGTCCCTTATCATCCTGCACGGCGCGGATCATGCTCACGCCCTCAAAGAGGTTGACGCGGCTGCCTTGGCCGTCGCATCGGAGCCTTCGCAAGTGGTCGAGATATTGCGCTATGTATTGACGTCCAAGCTCCCCTAAGCGAGTGCTTGGACGATTTTCACGGCTGCCTGCCGCACCTTAGCTGCGCGGTGGGATCACCAGACCTTTTTGCACGGCTGGACGGGCCTCGAATCGCTTGAGATAGCCCACCAGATTGGTGTGATCGTTCCAGCCAAGGACGTCTTTGGTGCCGTAGAATTCCAGTGCGCGCAGCCATGGGGCAATGGCGATGTCCGCGATGGTGTAGTCCTCACCGATGATCCATTCCTTGCCCTCCAGTTCCTTTTCCAGCACGGCAAGCAGGCGCTTGGCTTCGTTCAGATAACGATCACGGGGGCGCTTGTCTTCCCATTCGCTGCCCGCGAATTTGGTGAAGAAGCCCAGCTGACCGAGCATTGGCCCAAGTCCACCCATCTGGAACATCAACCACTGAATCGATTTCGCCTTGTCGGTTGCGGTCTTGCCCGTCAGCTTTCCGGATTTTTCCGCCAAATAGATCAGGATTGCGCCACTTTCGAACAGACCGACGGGCGTGCCGCCAGGACCGTTAGGATCAATAATCGCGGGGATCTTGTTATTGGGGTTGAGCGACAGGAATTCAGGGCTGCGCACATCGGTATCGGACAGGGTGACGGTATGCGCCTCATAGGCCAGACCGGTTTCCTCAAGCGCGATTGAAACCTTTACGCCATTGGGTGTCGGGAAAGAATAAAGCTGGATCACATCGGGATTGGCGGCGGGCCATCGGGAGGTAATCGGGAATTGGGTGAGGTCGGCCATGAAGCGCTCCTTATGCTATTTGCGAGATAATAGCGCCTTTTCCCCCTTATTATAGGCTGATTACGGTGCACTCATATGCTAATCCCTGTGCAACGGTACAAAGGGTGGGAAAACCTATGGCCGGTTAACATAAGTAGGGACAAAAAATATGATGAACGAATTCAAAGACTTTATCGCCAAAGGCAATGTCATGGACATGGCCGTAGGTATTATCATCGGGGCAGCCTTTACGGCTATCGTCTCATCGCTTGTCGGTGATCTGATCAACCCGATCATCGGTCTGTTCACTGGCGGGATCGATTTCACCAATAATTACGCTGTGCTCAGCGGTGAGGTTGCGGCTGGTACATCGCTCGAAGCGGCACGCGAAAGCGGTGCCGCGGTCTTCGCTTATGGCTCATTCATTATGGCGATCATCAATTTTCTGATCATCGCCTTCGTGGTCTTCATGTTGGTCAAGCAAGTGAACCGGATCAAAGAAGCAGCGACCAAGCCTGATGATGTGGCACCAGAAGTTGCAACTGGCCCAAGCGAGTTGGATGTTTTGTTGGAAATTCGGGATCAACTGGCGCGCCAGAGCTGATCGACCATACCGAGATAGTGAGAGGGGGCCGCCGTGAAGCGGCCCCCTTTTTCGTTACTTGAGCGCCAAAGCAGGGGAGATTACGTCGATTCCCAGCGCCTTGCCAACTGCGTAGTACGTCAATTTGCCGGCATGCACGTTCAGACCGGCCAGCAGATGCTCATCGTCTGCGCAGGCTTGCTTCCAGCCCTTGTCAGCAAGCGCAAGCATGAAGGGCATCGTGGCATTACCAAGTGCGATGGTGGAGGTGCGGGCCACGGCACCGGGCATGTTGGCGACACAATAGTGCATGATGCCATCCACGTCATAGATGGGGTCTTGGTGTGTTGTGGCGCGCGACGTCTCGAAGCAGCCACCTTGGTCAATGGCGACATCCACAAGGGCTGCACCGGGTTTAAGCTCAGACAGTTGCGCGCGGGTGATCAACTGGGGTGCAGCGGCACCGGGGATGAGGACCGCACCGATGATAAGATCGGCCTGACGGGCCAATTCAATTGTGTTGCCCGCAGAGGCAAAGCTGGTTTTGAACACACCGCTGAACGCATCATCGAGGTAGCGCATACGTGGCAAAGAGCGGTCAAGCACGGTCACATCCGCGCCCATACCCGCCGCGACACGTGCAGCATGGGTGCCAACAACACCGCCACCGATCACAACAACGCGCGCAGGGCCGACACCGGGCACACCGCCCATCAGAACACCGCGGCCGCCATTGGCTTTCTGGAGGGTCCAAGCGCCGACCTGCGGCGCAAGCTTGCCTGCAACTTCCGACATGGGGGCGAGCAGGGGCAAACCGCCGGAACGGTCGGTTACAGTCTCATAAGCGATACATGTCGCACCCGAAGCGAGTAGGTCTTTTGTCTGCTCTGGATCGGGGGCAAGGTGGAGGTAGGTGAACAGTACCTGGCCCTCACGCAACATTTTACGCTCACCGGCCTGCGGCTCCTTAACCTTGACGATCATGTCGGCAGCGGCAAAAATCTCCGCTGCGGTGCCAAGAATCTCTGCGCCCGCCGCGATATAGTCGGCATCTTCAAAGCCTGCACCGGCGCCGGCGCCTGTCTCGATCACGACGCTGTGGCCATGATTGACGGCCTCGAAGGCAGCGTTCGGTGTTATACCTACGCGGAATTCTTGGGGTTTAATCTCTTTTGGGCAACCGATTTTCATGGACTGTTTCCTCCTCCGATGACTGCACGACAGATACGCCTGATCATCTGCAATTAAGTGGCGATTTTACCTCGCCTTAGTAGCTATTATTCGAATAAACTGCGGATAAATGTCATTTTAACGCAAAGGTATTGCGTGCATGTTGGATACCATTGATCGAAAGCTGCTCGCTGCGCTTCAAAAGCGGGGGCGTATGTCGAATGCGGAGCTATCCGAGCAGGTGAACCTGTCGCCCTCCGCCTGTCACCGCCGCGTGCAACGGTTGGAGGCAGACGGCTATATCCGCGACTATGTGGCCCTGCTTGATCCGCGCAAGCTGGGTGTGCCGACGACCGTTTTTGTTGAAATCACGCTTCAAGGGCAGGCGGATGAGGTACTGGACGCATTCGAGCGGGCAGTGGCGCGGATACCGGATGTGCTGGAGTGTCATCTGATGGCCGGATCGGCGGATTACCTGCTCAAGGTCGTGGCGGAAGACACCGAGGATTTCGCCCGCATCCACCGGCAGTATCTCGCGCGGTTGCCCGGTGTGGGGCAAATGCAGTCAAGCTTTGCCTTGCGCACGGTCTGTAAGACGACTGCCTTGCCGGTATAACGCCCCAAACTCAGGCGGCGACATGTGCAGTTCGCGCAAGACAGTGCCTGATCAAACTGGTAGGATATTTCAGTAGGTGCGCGATGCCTGCACTATTTTTATAAAGCCAAGCAGTCTTGGTTATATCGGGGAAATGTCCATGAGCGACCTTATTCGGATCATCTATGCATCCCAGCCGTTCGGATATGACGAAGCGACGCTGGCAACGATTTTGTTGGATGCGCGGCGCTGTAATACCCGTGACGGAATTACCGGTGCACTTGTTTGTCGGCATGATATTTACCTTCAAATGCTGGAGGGACCGGAAGCGGCGGTCAAGGCGGCTTATGAGCGGATCGGGCGTGATGATCGCCACGCCGAAGTTGTCGAGCTGATTTGCGAACCGGTCGAGGAACGCGTGTTCGGTGAGTGGGCGATGCTGCATGATCCTGCCAAATCGTGGATTTGGACCCAGAACGAGGTGTCTGACGGGATGCTGAACCGCGCGAGCAAGGATGAAATCCGCCGCGTGTTTGAGACGCTTGCCGAACGCGTTTAGCTTTCGCACCAAGTATGTGGGTGCCACACCACGCCTGATGGAAACTGGCCCCAACCCAATGCTGTGCTATGTCCTGAAACAGACCAAGCCAACGGAGAACCGCAATGCCTACTGCTCCCACACCGCCAAAAGATCTGTTGCTTCAGGCCGCACTCATGCATGTGCCTTTTGACGGCTGGTCCCAGACCACATTCGAAGCTGCAATTGCCGATTCGGGTGTAGAGCGCGCGGTCGCCCAAAGCGTCTGCCCGCGTGGTGCGGTCGATCTGGCGTTGCACTACCACGCGAACGGGGACGCGCAGATGTTAGCGCGGATGAAAGAAGCCGATCTGGCCTCCATGAAATACAGCGACCGCGTTGCAGCGGCAGTGCGCTTCCGGCTCGAAGCGGTTGAGGACAAAGAAGCGGTGCGCCGTGGTACAACACTTTTTGCGCTGCCGATGTATGCAGCGGATGGAGCCAAGGCAATCTGGGGTACGGCGGATGCAATATGGACAGCACTTGGGGATACTTCCGATGACATCAACTGGTACACCAAGCGGGCGACGCTGAGTGGGGTGTATTCTGCAACGGTCCTGTTCTGGCTGGGTGACAACAGTGACGGACATGCAGATACATGGGGCTTCCTTGACCGGCGGATTGAAAACGTCATGCAGATTGAAAAGCTTAAAACACAGGTCAATAAGAACCCTGTTCTGAGCAAACTTGCTGCTGGCCCCAACTGGCTTTTGAGCCGCATCAAAGCGCCGCAGCGGTCGCCGCAATCGGGATTGCCCGGTAGGTGGACACGCCCCTAAGTCGCAAAGCGGCTTTTCGTATGCATCGTCTCCTGCTAAAGCGCGCAGAGTATCGCGGCCATAGCAGGACGAAAACCCATCGCACGGCTCACTCCTTTGATTGATCTTAGTGGCGTTGATCTGCGGATCGACGGACGCGATATTTTGCATGATATCACAGTTCGGTCGGACGCGCGGCGCATCGCTGTTTTGGGGCGCAACGGCTCTGGCAAAACGACGTTGGCGCGGGTGATTGCAGGGTTGCAAGCAGTCGACGCGGGGACCATTAGAATTGCGGGTATAGACGTTGCGCGTGACAGGCGGGGCGCGCTGGGTGCGGTGGGTATCCTATTCCAAAATCCCGACCACCAGATCATTTTCCCCACTGTCCAAGAAGAGCTGTCTTTTGGTCTGTCCCAGATGGGGATGCCCAGGTCACAGGTCATCGTACGGGTTGCTGACACACTCGCGGCATTTGGTAAGACAGCATGGCGTGAGGCGGCAATCCACCGGCTGTCGCAAGGCCAGCGTCAGTTGGTGTGCCTGATGGCGATCCTTGCGATGGGCCCGAAAGTCATCATTCTGGATGAGCCTTTTTCAGGTCTCGACATACCGACTGCGATGCATTTGACCCGTGTGCTGGCGAATGCAGAGGCCGCACTTGTGCAGATTACGCATGATCCGAAGATGATCACACAGTATGATCATGCGGTGTGGATTGAAGAGGGAAAGCTGCAACAGCAAGGGCCCGCAGCGGAGGTTGCCCGCACGTATGAAAGTGCAATGCGGGCATTGGGGGCGCAGAATGATCTCACTGACCTCACCGGTTAGAACGGCAGCGCACGATTGGCCCGCCGGTCCAAAGCTCGCAGCACTTTGTATGACGTCTGTGGGATTGTTCGCCGCGTCTGACGTCCGGCTACAGCTTTGTGCAGCATTGCTTGTTCTGACGCTCTATGCGCTGCCGGGTCAGTTGTTTTTCCGCCATGGTCTACGGCGTCTTTGGCCGCTTTGGCCTTTTATCATATTGGTTCTGGTTTGGCATTTATTGACGGGTGCACCGCGTGACGGTGCGATTATCACGCTGCGGATGCTCAACGCTGTGGCGCTTGCAAATCTGGTGACAATGACGACGACGCTGGAAGCGATGATGGGCGTCGTGCGCGGCCTGTTTCGCCCGTTCACGGGTTTGGGATTAAACCTGCGCGCAATTGAGCTTGCGGCGGCAATGGTGATCCGCTTTACCCCCGTTTTGACGCAGAAGGGTGCCGCACTCACACTGGCGTGGCGGGCACGGTCGCGGCGTAGGGCCGGTTGGCGGGTTGTCGTACCCTTGTTGGTGCTGGCGCTGGATGATGCGGATTATGTGGCGGAGGCCCTGCGCGCGCGGGGCGGTTTTGCAAAGGATAAAAATGATGAGCACTGAACGAAATGTAGCCCAGATCGCGCTATTTGCAGGCTTAATCGCGGCGCTCGGCCTGATCCCCCAACTCACGCTCGCATTCGGTGTGCCGATAACCGCGCAAAGCCTTGGGGTCATGCTGTGTGGCACCGTTCTGGGTGCGCGGCGGGGTGGATATGCCGCATTGTTGTTTGTGGGCTTGGTCGCTCTCGGCTTGCCCTTGCTGGCGGGGGGACGTGGCGGCTTGGGCCTGTTTGCGGCACCGACCGCCGGCTTCCTGATCGGCTTTCCCGTTGCAGCATTTGTGACGGGGTTGGTGATGGAACGGTTGAGCAATGTTGCCACCGGTTTCGCCGCAGGCATCGCGGCAGCGGTGGGAGGAATTTTTGTTCTCTATGTATTTGGGGTCGCGGGATTGGCCTTGATCCTTGACCGCTCCATAGTGGAAGCTGCTTTGCTCGTGACCGCATTCATCCCGGGTGATATTATCAAAGCAGTTCTGGCGGGGCTTATCACGGCAGCCCTTTACCGTGCGCGACCTGCGAGTGTCATCTCACGCCTGTAAAATCACTGCCGTGGCGATACCACCCGCCGCGGCGATCGTCGCAAGGCCGGACCCGCCCGCGCGGTGCAATTCGTGAAACAGGCGCACGGCGTTGATGGTGCCCGACGCGCCGATGGGATGTCCGCGCGCCAATGCACCGCCGCCGATATTAACCAGCTCAGTGTTGAGATCAGCGCCATTCACACAGGCGATGGCCTGTACTGCAAAAGCTTCCATAACTTCCGCACAGGTGATGTCGGATGTCCGCAAACCGGTTTTGCGCAGCGCTGATTGTATTGCGGCGAGGGGGGCGATGCCGGGCAATTCGGGCTGCGCACCCTTCGTTGCACCACCCGTCAGGGCAATGCCGTCGCATCCCAACTGGCGCTGGATGCGGGGCGATACAACGACACAGAAAGCTGCCGCATCGGCTGCGACAGCCATATTTGCTACTGTGATGGAGCCTGTGACGCATTTTGCGCGTGCGGCAAGTGCAGGCGTTATCCTGCGCGTGAAAGGATCGTGTATTTGTCCGTTGATCGGTATAATTTCAGACTGGTCAGGTGAACTTGCCAAGGCCTTTGCATGGCTCTCTACCGCCCATCTATCTTGCGCGTCGCGGCAGATGCACAGGTGCGTGGCGAGGGTTTCTGCGGCATCCGACATGGCCGGATCGCGTTCGGGCCATGGGGTGAATGAGGGATACTCGTAGGGCTGAGGTGGACGGCCATCCGCAAAGGTGCGCAGGCGGTGCGGTCTGCGCGAATAACTCTCGACACCGCCCGCGATCACAACATCGGCGGCGCCACTTTCTATCATCGTCTTGGCCAGCAGGAGTGCATCCAGTCCGCCCGCACATTGGCGGTCAATGCTAAGCCCTGCCACATGATCGGGCAGACCTGCGAAAAGGGAAATGAGGCGGGCGGGATTACCGCCACCGCCCATCGCGTTGGACACGATCACTTCATCGACTTGCCTAGGGTCCAGCCCCGCCTGAGCCAACGCTGCGACAAGCACAGGCGCGCCCAACGCATCAAGAGAGAGTTCCGCAAACGCGCCACCACGAGGTACGACCGCACTGCGGCAGGCCGCGATAATCTGCGCAGTCATATCTGTGCCCCCGTCAGATCAGCGATACGCTGTAAATCAGGCTTTCCGGATGGCAGAACCGGAAACGGATCGAGAAACACAATACTGCGCGGCGCGATCAGGCCGTGGGCTTTGCAATGAGACAGCACCCGCACCCGCAGGTCTGCATTGTCAGGCCCGCAGAGCACCGCAACAAGGGTATGTCCGCGCAATGGATCAGGGCGCTGCAGGACCGCACATTGACCAATGCCCTCAACGGCAAGATACGCCGCCTCCAACTCCTCGGGATAGACCGTCTGGTCCGCGATATTGATCATCCGCCCTGCGCGACCACGCAGATAGAGATATCCGTCACGATCAAGCCTGCCGTGCTCTCCCACTGTAAGCCAGCCGTCCTCGCGCTTGGTATGCACGCTCACGCCCTGGATGTAGCAGTCAAAGATGTACGGGCTGCGGACCCAGATCAGGCCGGTGCCGGTCGCATCAGGCGCGGTCACGTTGATGTCGACCCCCGCGTAGGCGGGCCCGACAGAGCCGTCCGGCGTTTGCGCATCGCTGAGCGTGATGAAGCTGGTTTCTGCCGCGCCATAGAACACATGGACCTTCGCGTTGGGTGCGACGCGGGCGATGTGGCTGCGGATTGCAGGTGTCAACGCGCCGCCACCGCACAGGATTAAACGCAGGTCAGGGAGCGGTTCATGCGCAGGCAGCAGGCGCAATTGCGTCGGAGTGGCATAGAGAATGCTGCAGTGCCGGGCGATCAACTGTGCTGACTGTGCCGACGGTTTGAGCGGAGACAGGACATGGGCGTCCAGACCCAGATGCAGCGCTTCGAGCACGCCGTAGAGTGCCAGAGAATGGCTAGGGGGTCCAAGCACGGCAATGCTGTCGGGCTTAGTGTAGTTGAACTGTGTTGCGTTGATATGGAAGCTGTCGATCCATGAGGCCTGCTTCCGCAAGATGGCTTTTGGTGTGCCGGAGGTGCCGCCGGTCAGGGTGACGAAATATCCGTTGGGCAGTCGCGAGGTGTCGAGGTCTGGACCACCGCCAATGCAAAATGCAGCACCAGTCCCAAGCGTGCGGGCCAATGTCGACAACGCATCCGCTGCAGACTCCGACAGGGTGTCTCTCATGGATGATGTATCGGTTGGTGCGATCTCTATCGTCCCTGCAAAAGCGCGGGACGCATGGTGCCAATGGAAATGGGGTAGGGGCATGGTGGCATCCTGAAGGACCGTGTGGCGGTAGGACTAGCAAACTGCGCGCGCTCTGGCTACTCACAGGGGTGACCTCCGATGGCGGCTGTCCTATGTTGCCTATAAAATATGTACAAAGGAATGAGCTATGGCCCAGATAATGCGCGCTGTCGAGATAACCAAGTCGGGTGGGCCAGAGGTGCTGAAGCTGGCCGAACGGCCTGTTCCCGAGCCTGCGCATGGTCAGGTTGTGATCAAGGTGGCATGGGCAGGTGTAAACCGACCCGATGCGTTACAGCGTGCAGGTGCGTATGCCCCACCCTCCGGTGCCAGCGATCTGCCGGGTCTTGAGGCAGCGGGGGAGGTTGTTGCTGTCGGTGCAGGCGTTTCCGATCTGGATGTGGGTGATCATGTTTGCGCATTGTTGCCCGGTGGCGGATATGCGGAATATGTGGCCACACCCGCCGCGCATTGCTTGCCTGTGCCTTCGGGAATGAGCCTGAAAGAAGCCGCTTGTCTGCCCGAGACGTTTTTCACCGTCTGGTCCAACGTCTTCATGCGCGGTGGGTTGAAAGCGGGAGAGCGGATATTGATCCACGGGGGTTCCTCTGGCATCGGGACCACGGCGATCCAGCTGGCGCATGAATTCGGCGCGCGGGTGTTTGTGACGGCGGGCACGGCGGATAAATGCGCAGCTTGTGTGAAACTTGGTGCAGAGCATGCGATCAACTACCGCGAGGAAGACTTCGTGGAGGTGATGACCGCAGAGGGTGGCGCGAATGTTATTCTTGATATGGTCGGTGGCGATTATATCGCGCGCAATCTCAAGGCGCTCGACACGGATGGGCGACTTGTACAAATCGCGTTTCTGGGCGGACCCAAGGCAGAGATCAACTTTGCCCCTTTGATGATGCGACGGCTGACGATGACCGGATCAACCCTGCGTCCGCAGTCTGATCTGGCCAAGGCGCGTATCGCAACGGAACTGCGTGAGGCCGTTTGGCCCTTGCTGGAGAGCGGACGGATCGCGCCCGTGATGGACAGCGAGTTCGATCTGGAGAATGCGGCAGACGCCCATACGCGCATGGAATCAAGCGGCCACATCGGCAAGATAGTCCTCAAGGTAGCGGGCTGAAACCCACGGTTTATCCGCGCGACTCTTTCTTCACGCCACATTTGGCTTGATGAAAGGATCAGCGTATCGGTGTGAGGACCGCATCTCTGAGTGTGCAGTCCTTGATCACGTCCCGTCCACACGGTACGGGTGTGAGGTCCTTTGACAGGCAGATGCGCGCCTCTTGGATATATCCTTGGCGGCAGGTGATTGTAACCTGATCGCGGCTGAGGTCTGGGTTTGCTTCCAGAAATGCGTCCTCGATCACCGAGGCGGGAAGTTTGACAGCGCGGTCAAGCTGGCGCAGAACTTCGGGGCGGGTCACTTTGGCATACGCCTTCCGTGACAGGGCATAATAATCGACCGCGCTCAATCCGGTACAGGTACCGTGCTTCTTCCACTGGTGCCATGCAAGTCCGCTGGTGCCCATGATGTCAGCCATGTTTGCGGTCATTGCGCGAGAGGGTGCGCGGTGGATGGTTTGGCAGTTGGACGGAAAGCCGCGGTGAAATTGTGGCCACAGACCGTGCAAAATCCATCCGTGATCATGAATGTCATCACATTGCGGTGAATTGCGCGCATCCCCCTCCGGCGCGCACCAGTTGGAGGACCAGCTTAGCGCCATCACGTAATAGTCGAACCCGTCTGCACGCGCAGCATCCGGACGGCTTCCCAGAAGGGCGAGAGACAGAAGAATGGTCATGAGGATGCGGCGCATGTCGGGTCTTTCCTTATTGTCGGTCGTTGGCTATATACGACACAAGTTCCCCCAAAATGGAAACGGTTCCGGTCTCCGGGACAGCCTAAGTCAGGCGACGGGGAAGGTGCGTGTAAAGGAGAGAGAGATGGGTAAACCGATTATGGCCAAGGCAACTGCCGTCTGGCTGGTGGATAATACGACAATCGGCTTCAAGCAGATCGCGGATTTTGTCGGCATGCATGAATTGGAAGTGCAGGGCATTGCGGATGGCGATGTGGCTGCGGGTGTGAAGGGGTTTGATCCCATCACCAACAACCAGCTGACCCAAGAAGAGATCGACAAAGCGCAGGCGAGCCCGCTGCACAAGCTTGAACTCAAGTTCAACGCAGCTGCCGAGGGCGAAGAGAAGCGCCGCGGTCCCCGTTATACACCACTGTCCAAACGGCAGGACCGTCCGGCGTCGATCCTGTGGCTGGTCAAGTTCCACCCTGAGTTGACGGACGCTCAGGTGAGTAAGCTTGTCGGCACGACCAAACCTACGATCCAGGCGATCCGTGAGCGGACACACTGGAACATCTCGAACATCCAACCGATTGACCCTGTGGCTCTTGGGCTTTGCAAGCAATCCGAGCTGGACGCGATGGTACAAAAAGCGGCTGCTAAGAAAGCCGCCGAGGGCGGTGTGATGAACGATGACGAGCGCCGTAAGCTGGTCAGTACCGAGCAGAGCCTTGGCATGGATGCAGAGCCGAAAATTCCATCAGCGATCGAGGGTCTCGAGACCTTTACCCTCTCCGGCGATGCTACAGGCGATGATGAAGACGAGAAGAAAGACAGCGATTTCGCGGATGCGGAAAGCTTCTTCAATATACCTGACAGCGATGACGACGCAGACGACAAAGACAAAGACGCAAAGTGAAGCGGTTCTGACTATTGGCCCGACGACTGTCTGGTCATGCTTGAAGGGCGTCCGTTCACGGGCGCCCTTTCGCATTTGAGATTGACTGAAACGCCACCTCCCGATCGTGATGCGCTCGAATCCAGTGTGGGAGTTTTACAGCGGGTGAAACGACGATTCATGAATGTTGAATGTGGTCCATTTTCCATCCGGCCCGAATCATCAACGAGCTTAAACGCCGCCATACAGACGCCAACGCACGCACCTCTGGACGGTCGATTATGTTGACTGACCCGCGTTGTACAATGGCTGTAACGTCTCTTGGAACGACAACTGGGGGCCTCCCTCACCACCTGCTTTTGGGAGATGACCATGCACACTACTACCCCTGCGCCCTGCGTGCCGCTGCTCCTGTCTATGCCGATCCTGCCGCGGTTTTCATCGCGGTCAATGACTTTGACCAGCTGACGTTTGTCAGGGGCCGCGCACGTGTTGTCTCAGCCTTTGATGCGTTAAAATCAGGCTTGGGACATGCGCACATTCACTACGCGGCCAAAGTAAACCCTGAGCCACAGGTCATCAGCACACTTGTCCTCAAGGGCTCCGGCTTTCCCGCTTTCTAAGGTGAGTATGTACAAGCCCCGCGCAGCTATGCTGCTGCTGTGATTGATGCGGTAACAGCGCGTTTCGGCGATGTGCCTCACCTGATGGCAGAGCCGGGCCGCGGTTTGGTCGCTGAAGCAGGTCATATCGCTGCCGAGGTTCTGCTGGTGAGCCGCACTTCTGCGGATGATATGCACCGCTGGGTTTATCTCGACATTGGCCGTTTCTCCGGTCTGGTTGAAACCGAAGGCGAAGCGATCCACTGCCAGATCACAAGGGCACATGCCGGCGGTGATACCGTTCCATGTGCCCTTGCCGGTCCAAGCTGTGATAGTGCCGATATCCTGTATGAAAAGCGTCCCGTAAACCTGCCGCTGGCATTTCGCCGTGGCGACAAGGTGACCATTTACAATTGTGGCGCATACACCAGCGCCTGCAGCTCGGTCGGGTTTAACCGGCTTCCGCCACTTGATGTGATCGTCCTATAAAACGCGCTGATCGTCGCGACTGGAAGGGCCGTCCGCTTTGGGAGGAGCGGACGGCTTTTGCTTTTCTAAATTCTGTGTGTGCTAGATATCTTTGCGCGCCCGCATGGCTGCCGTGATGGTGCCATCGTCGAGGTAATCAAGCTCCCCGCCGATGGGAACCCCTTGGGCCAGTGAGGTCAGCCGCAGCTGTCCTTCAAGTTGATCCGCGATGTAGTGGGCCGTGGTTTGCCCGTCGATGGTCGCGTTGAGGGCAAGGATAACTTCGGTAATGCCCTCGCTTTTGACCCGGTCCAGAAGACGCGGAATACGAAGCTCTTGCGGGCCAATTGCGTCAAGCGCGCTCAGCGTGCCACCAAGGACGTGATACCGGCCCTTGAACACGCCAGAGCGTTCCATGGCCCACAAATCCGCAACATCTTCGACGACGCACAACTCACCGTTGGCGCGTTTATCGCTGTCACAGATGTCGCAAATATCGGTAGTCCCCACATTGCCGCAGTTGAGGCATTCGCGCGCGGTTGCGGCAACCGTCTGCATCATATCGGCCAACGGAGTGAGCAAGAGTGCGCGCTTGCGGATCAAATGCAGCACCGCACGGCGCGCAGATCGAGGGCCGAGGCCCGGAAGTTTGGCCATCAGCTCAATCAGCGCGTCGATGTCGCGGGTGGAACTCAAGGTGCAATACTCCGGCGTGGGGGGAGGGGACCGCGCGGTTTAATGGCGCCGCACAGCCGCCCGATGACGCCACTTCTTCGAATTACGGCTAGAATGGGAGCTTCATACCCGCAGGCAGGCCCATGCCTTCGGTCAACTTGCCCATCTCTTCTGCGGCGCGATCAGATGCTTTACCTTGCGCATCCTTGATCGCGGCAAGGATTAGGTCTTCGACGACTTCCTTGTCATCACCGTTGAAAATCGAAGGGTCGATATCAAGCGCCTTAAGCTCACCCTTGGCGGTGCAGGTTGCTTTAACCAAGCCGGCACCGGCTTCGCCCTGAACCATGATGTTATGCATTTCTTCCTGCATCTCGGCCATCTTGCCCTGCATCTCTTGGGCTTTTTTCATCATTCCGGCCATATCGCCAAGGCCACCTAGTCCTTTGAGCATGTCGTTCTCCTGAAGTTCGATTTCATCTTATATGTTGTGCCAAAGCCGGATGGACAAGCCCCTGTTAGCTGTCCTCGAAGGGATCCCATTCATCTTCAACCTCTGGCAGCGCGTCCTGATCGGCTGCTGCTGCGATGTCTTGCGGTGTTCTGATCGACGTTATTTTTGCCTGCGGAAACTGTGCAAGGACGGCTTGCATCATCGGATGGGCCTGCGCGTCGGCGCGCAGGGCGGTGTCCTTTGCATCCCGCACGGAGGCGATGGTCGGCGCGCCGCCCGAATTCACAAGTGTCACGGCCCAGCGATTGCCGGTCCACAGTTGCAGCTTGGCGCCCAACCGCTGTGCCAGATCGCGGGGGGCGGCATCGGTCGGGACAAATTCGATGCGGCCAGGTTGATAGGCTGCCAGTTGCAGGGAGGTTTCCACCTCGACCAGCAGTTTGACATCGCGGTTGTGGCGGATCAGCTCGAGCACATGTTCGAACGTAGGATAATGGGCCAGCGCGCTATCAGGGTCGCGGGCCAGCGCTGTTGTCTGACCCGAGGCATTCGGGTTTGCGGCCATACGTGTCTGGGCGTGTTGCACGGATTGTGTGCTGCCTGTGGGTGCTGCAGTTGCGCGCGGCGCCGGTCCTCCGCTGGGGGCGGGCGTGTTTTGCAGCGTGCGCACCAGTTCTTCGGGTGACGGAAGGTCAGCCACATGGGTAAGCCGGATGATCGCCATCTCGGCAGCCATCATTGCATTGGGCGCCGCGGCGACTTCCTCCAGCGCCTTGAGCAGCATTTGCCACAGCCGCGTCAGCACCCGGATCGGCAAGGCGTCGGCCATCTGACGGCCGCGATCCCGTTCTTCGGGTGATATTGTGGGGTCTTCGGCGGCGTCAGGCGTGATTTTTACTACGCTGATCCAATGCGTGATTTCGGCCAGATCGCGCAGCACGGCCATCGGATCGGCCCCTTCGGCGTATTGCGCGCCGATCTCGGTGAGCGCGCCGGCCGCATCCCCGCGCAGGATCATATCGAGCAGATCCAGTACGCGCGCCCGGTCCGCAAGGCCTAGCATGGCGCGCACTTGCAAGGCTGTCGTCTCGCCCGCGCCATGGCTGATCGCCTGATCGAGCAGGGACGTTGCATCGCGCGCAGAACCTTCGGCAGCGCGGGTGATCAATGCCAGCGCATCATCGGCAATTTCTGCCTTCTCGGCACCTGCAATTTTCTGCAAAAGCTTGATCATCACCTCAGGCTCGATCCGGCGCAGATCAAAACGCTGGCACCGTGATAGGACAGTCACGGGAACCTTGCGGATCTCGGTGGTAGCGAAGATAAATTTGACGTGCTCCGGCGGTTCTTCGAGGGTTTTTAGAAGCGCATTGAACGCGCCAGTCGACAGCATGTGTACTTCATCGATGATGTAGACTTTGTAGCGGGCGGAAGCCGCGCGGTAGTGCACGCTGTCGATGATTTCACGAATATTGGCGACACCTGTGTTTGATGCGGCGTCCATCTCGATCACATCGACATGGCGGCCTTCCATGATGGCCGCGCAATGCTCGCAGGTGCCGCACGGCTCGGTTGTGGGGCCGCTTGTGCCTTCTGCTCCGATGCAGTTCATGCCCTTTGCAATAATTCGCGCAGTTGTGGTTTTGCCCGTGCCTCGGATGCCCGTCATGATGAACGCTTGGGCGATCCTGTCGGCCTCGAACGCGTTTTTCAACGTGCGCACCATCGCTTCCTGCCCCACCAGATCGGCAAAGGTCTCGGGGCGGTATTTGCGGGCAAGTACGCGGTAGGCAGTGGTGTCTGACATGGAGTTCCTGATCATGGGATTCGGAGTTTCTGCTAAGGTAGGCCCTGACGCCTACGGGGGCAACGGGGCGGCGTTGATTGTCACAGTGAACCTTTAGGGCGATACTGGGGTTAGATTTGTGTATTCACGGACAAAAGGAACATGCCATGCGGCTCAGAGGAATTCGGCGCAGCACAAACGTAGAGCGACGCAGTGGTGGCGGGCGTCGGAGGGCAGGCGGCAAAGGTGGCTTGGGCATAGCCGGTGTTCTGCTGGTTTTGGCGATTGGGTATTTCACGGGCATCGACGTCTCTCCCCTGCTGCAAGGCGGTTCAATCCAGCAAGAACCAAGGCAGGTGACGCAAGTCAATGATGCGTCTGCCACGTTTAGCGCGCAGGTTTTGACAACGACGGAAGATGTCTGGACAGACGTGTTTCGCACGCAGCTTGACCGCGCCTATACGCCGCCGACACTGGTTTTGTTCAGCGGTGTGACGCAATCTCCCTGTGGCGGAGCAAGCGGCGCGACGGGTCCGTTCTATTGTCCGGCAGATAGCAAAGCGTATCTGGACACATCGTTTTTCACTGCGCTGGACCGTCAGATGGGTGCGGGTGGCGATTTTGCGGCGGCTTATGTGATCGCGCATGAAGTCGCACACCATGTGCAAAATGAACTGGGTGTGTTGTCGCAGGTGAATGCCGCGCGCCAACGGGCGTCCGAGGTAGAGGCAAACGCGTTGACTGTGCGTCTTGAGTTGATGGCCGATTGCTTTTCGGGGATTTGGGCGCGCAATGTTCAGGGCTTGATGGAGCGGGGTGATCTTGAAGAAGCGCTGAACGCCGCGCGCAAGATTGGCGATGATCACCTTCAACGTCAGGCAGGCCGCGTCCCGCAGCCGCACACATTTACCCATGGCACGTCAGAGCAACGGGCACGTTGGTTTGCACGTGGCTTTGATACGGGGGCGGTAAATGAGTGTGATACCTTCGCGGCAACCCGCCTTTAGCGCGCCCAAGATGCAGGGCAGGGTCTTACGGTCCTGCCTCATATAGTATTCGCGATAGGGAGATTTAGGTGAGAGATTGATAACGACCCAAGCGGGACCCGTTGTGGCTGCTGCCTTCCGGCTCTGACCAGGTTGGCGAGGCGCCTGCCCGCACCAACCTCTCGAGCCAGATATAGGAAACTTACGCGCGACTCGCAAGAGCGGGGCAGATATCTCATCTCAAAAACCTTACGAACTTCCGTTGACCGCCCTGTGCCTTGTGTTGGCGGAATCTTGATGTAGTCATGCATCATGCTTTCAGGGGATGCCGAAGGCAGGAACTAATTTCTACGCGGCGCGATACAATCGTGACCTACGATAAAGAAAGACGCAGTATGAAGAACGCAGAACTGGTGACTTTCGGGGGCTCCGGCCTTGACCGTGCGGGGGAGTTGCGCAGCGATGCAGAAGGTCTCGCGGCCGCGGTGAAGGATCCGGCCGCACGCGCGGTCTTGTTTTGGCGGGGCAAGCCGCTCATCTCCGCAGAACGCCCCGCAGGCTTGATCCGTCTCGCTCTGGATCACGCGGCGATGCAGGATGCGTCGGATGCCCGGATACTTTTGGGACGCGAGGATGGTGCGCCGGTTTTTGCAGTCGATCTGTCCACTTGGACACCGGACGGCCTTGATGAGAGCACACTTGGCGGTTTTCTGGACCCGAGTGAGCAGCGCCATCCGGCATTACCTGACTGGATGATGTTTGCAGAATTGCGCCGTGTGATGACGTGGTTGACGCCGCGCGATGCAGAGCTGGCGGCCGCTGGCAGGGCTGTGTTTAGCTGGCATGACATCCACCAGTTTTGCGCGCGCTGTGGTGGTCCGACGCAGATGACGGCGGCGGGGTGGCAGCGCAGTTGTACGGCCTGCGGCGCATCACACTTCCCGCGTACCGATCCCGTTGTGATCATGTTAATCACGCATGGCAATTCCGTCCTTGTTGGCCGCTCACCGGGGTGGCCGCAGGGCATGTACTCCCTGCTGGCCGGATTTGTTGAGCCGGGCGAGACGTTGGAGGCCGCAGTCCGGCGCGAGGTATTTGAAGAAGCAGGCGTGCGCGTTGGCGAGGTCGGGTATCTGGCGAGCCAGCCATGGCCGTTTCCCGCATCTTTGATGTTTGGGTGCTGGGGCCATGCTACCAGTCAACAGATCACGATCGACCCTGTCGAGATTGAAGATGCGCGCTGGATCACTCGCGAAGAAATGATGACCATAAGCCAAGGGCACCACACCGAGATTATGCCTGCCCGAAAAGGCGCAATCGCACATTTCCTCATTGAGCGGTGGTTGTCGGACACACTTGATTAACGATTGCGGCCTGCGGGCGGTTGACCCGTGCAAGCACTCCCATAATATACGCGCTAATATGCCAATCTATATGATACGGGCGGCACGATCCCATTGCGGGCAAGAAGAGCGATAAAGAGGCTGGGATGAAACTTTCGACCAAAGAAGACATTGAAGCGCCGATTGATGCCGTGTTCGAGATGATGACCGATTTCGAGATGTTCGAGCGTGCCGCCATGCGGCGTGGCGCCGAAGTACAGCGCACCGACAGTAAGACCGCACCCGGTATTGGCATGGCTTGGAAAGGCGCATTTGATATGCGCGGCAAGCGCAGGCAGATCGAAGTTGAAATGGTTTCTTTCGACAAGCCCAACGAGATTGTTCTGGAATGCCGCTCCCAAGGGCTTTTGACGACGATGTCGATGGAGCTGGTGGCGCTGTCCAAAACACGGACGCGGCTCATGCTGAGCTTTGATGTCAAGCCGCTCAACCTGTCCGCACGTCTGTTGGTGCAATCGCTCAAGCTTGCCAAGGCGTCTTTGACCAAGAAGTTCAAGCTGCGCGTATCGGAATACGCAAAAACGATGGAAGACCGCTACAACGGGACCTAAGCGAGGACGGTACCGACTTCAGGCCTCAATATTCCAACGTCCGGGGTGTGCCGGATAGACACCCAGAATATCAAGCATATTGGTGAAATACCCGAGTTCATCCAGCGCACGGCGCACCGCAGGATCATCCGGATGGCCTTCAATATCCGCATAAAAGCGGGTCGCGGTAAAGGAGCCGCCGACCATATAACTTTCCAGCTTTGTCATGTTGACGCCATTTGTGGCAAAGCCGCCCATCGCCTTGTAGAGCGCGGCAGGAATATTACGGACCTCGAAAATGAAGGTTGTCATCATCCGGTCGCCGCGCCGTGCCAGATCAATGCTGGGAGCCATTAGCAGAAAGCGTGTCGTGTTGTGCTCAAGATCCTCGATGCCGTCGGCAAGCACATCAAGCCCGTGAATGTCGGCGGCAACCGCGCTGGCCAACACCCCGTCGTGGTCTGCCCCCCCTGCGGCAAGTTCCTCTGCTGCGCCTGCGCTATCGGCGGCGGGCTCTGACGTGATGCCGTTGGCGTCGAGATATGCGCGGGCCTGTGGCAACAGAACAAGATGCGCGCGGACGTGTTTGATTTTATCCAATGCAACACCGGGCCGCGCCATCAATGCGATGCGCACACGCACGAACGCCTCTTCGATGATGTGCATCCCGCTGTCCGGTAGCAAACGGTGGATATCGGCCACGCGGCCATAAGTGGTGTTTTCCACCGGCAGCATGGCGAGGTCCGCACGCCCTTCCCGCACGGCGCGCAGTACTCCCTCAAATGTTGTACAAGGCACCGGAATTCCGTCGGGTCGCGCCTGAATGCAGGCCTCGTGACTGTACGCCCCAAGTGCGCCCTGAAATGCGATGCGCGGGGAGGTTGGTGCAATCATCAGGGCGTTCCTTTGTAATGTCGACGGCGTTTGGGCAATTGGTCGCGGTAACTACACCTTGCTTGCACCGAGGGAAAGCAATAGATACCCACCGAACACATGTATGAATCAACACGATGGACCGTCCCATGAACACAATGACCCTTACAAAAGTTTCCGCTGGTGTGCTGGCTGCATGGTTGGTGCTGTTGTTGGGCAAATGGGCCGGCGAAGAGGTGTACCACGCCGAACTTCATGGCGAGCCATCTTATGCGATCTTTATTGAAGGTGATGAAGAAGCAGAGCCTGAACCCGAGGTGCCGTTCGAAGAACTGCTTGCTTCTGCATCTATCGAAGATGGTGCAAAAGTATTCCGCAAATGCTCCGCTTGTCATAAGGTTGAAGCAGGCGAGAACGCTGCAGGACCTTATCTTCACGGTGTTGTCGGACGCGATATTGATGCCGCTGTCGGTTTTACCTATTCAGGTGCACTTGAGCAGTCTGCGGATGTCTGGACTCCTGAAAACCTCTACGCATTTCTTGAAAAGCCAAGCTCATGGGCGCCAGGCACCACGATGGGTTTCGCCGGTCTGAGCAAGTCTGAGGATCGTGCAGATGTCATTGCCTACCTCGACAGCCTTGACGAGTAATCGCGGCGAAAATGCCAGTGAGTTACGAAGGGTCGCCTATGGGCGGCCTTTTTTGCGATATAGGGACGTGATTTTGGCCAGATCACAGACTTGCAACTTGTAACTTGGCGTCTGTGGCCTTTAGCTTATCTGCAGCGAAAGATGTCCCATCTGTTTGTTCAAAGGAGCCTGTCCATGATGCCTCACACCATTGCACGCGTTCAACAAATCCGCCCCGAACGGGCACAGCTTTGGTCAGCGCTGGCCGTGTCGATATGCGCGGTGCTTTGGACCGGTGACCTGCGTGCGGATGGGCATGAGGGCGTGATCAAAAGCCACGGCTATTCCTTTTACGGTGATCTGACATATCCGGCTGATTATCCGCACTTTAATTACGTCAATCCCGATGCGCCAAAGGGCGGTGAGATTTCGATTTCCACCTTGGGCACATTCGATTCCATGAACCCCTATTCGCGCAAAGGGCGCGGTGGGGCGCTTAGCACGATCATGTACGAGAGCCTTCTGGGCGATGGAGTAGGCGGGGAGTCTGCGCCTGCGGATGTCTATGGGGAGTCCTATTGCCTGCTGTGCGAAAGCATCGAATATCCCGAAACCAAGGATTGGGTGATCTTCAACATGCGCCCCGAGGCGCGATTCTCCAACGGTGATCCCGTTACGGCCTATGACATTGAGTTTTCGCACAATCTGTTGCTTGACCAAGGGTTGAAATCCTATGCTGACGCGGTGCGACAGCGCATCCCAAAGGTCGAAGTGATTGATGACCACACCATCAAGTTCTATTTTACCGAGGGTATTTCGCGCCGCTCTTTGATTGATCAGGTTGGATTTGTGCCTGCTTGGTCCAAGAAATGGTACGAGGAAACCGGTGCGCGGCTTGATGAAAGCCGCTTGGAAATTTCCCCCGGTTCCGGTCCGTATATGGTCGAAGATGTCGATGTTAACCGCCGGATCGTCTATGCGCGCAATCCCGATTATTGGGGGAATGACTTGCCGTTCAACGTGGGCCGCAACAATTTCGACCGCATCCGTATCGAGTACTTCGGCGACGAAAACTCTGCATTTGAGGCGTTTAAATCCGGTGAATATACTTTCCGCAATGAGGGCAACTCAAAGCAGTGGGCGACGGCATATGAATTCCCCAAAGTAGTCGAAGGATTTGTCGTTAAGCAGGAAATCGTGGATGGCTCTCCTCCGACGCCGAACGGGATTGTGTTCAACCTTGGTCGTGAAGTGCTCAAAGACAAACGCGTACGCGAGGCCGTGGCACTTGCGTTCAATTTCGAGTGGACGAACGAGTCGCTGCAATACGGTTTGTTCAAGCAACGCGCGTCCTTTACCCAAGATACCCCGTTGATGGCAGTGGGCACGCCGCAGGGCCCCGAGCTCGATTTGCTGCAATCGTTGGGTGATGCGGTTGTGCCTGAAATGCTCACCGATGAGGTGCGCATGCCGCATACGTCGGGGGCAGAGCGGCTTTTGGATCGCCGCAATGCACGCGCGGCGTCACGGTTGCTTGATGATGCAGGTTGGGCTGTGGGTGATGATGGCAAGCGCCGCAATGCCGATGGAACGCCGCTAAAGCTCACGTTTCTCTTGAACTCGGCTGGTTCTGCCACCCTTGCTGCGGTGGTTGAAAACTTCATGGCCAACCTCGACGCCTTTGGTATCGAAGCCGTGCTCGAGAAAGTAGACGCTTCGCAGTATACCCTGCGGGAGCGGGACCGTGATTATGATATGGTCTTTGATCAATATGCGTCCTTCCTCGGGACGGGTACCGGCCTTTACCAGCGGTATGGGTCCGAGGCGGCAGAGTTCTCGCTGTTCAACCCCGCCGGATTGGCAAGCCCGATGGTCGATGCGATCATCGAAGCATCCCTGCAGGCAGATACGCGCGAAGCTGAAGAGGCCGCGATGACAGCACTTGACCGGGCCTTGCGACATGAGTTCATCATGATCCCCGCATGGTATAACGATGTGTACTGGACCGCGTATTACGACCAATACGCGCGCCCTGCAGATCAGCCTGCCTACGCGCTGGGCTACCTCGATTTCTGGTGGTATGACGCGGAGAAAGCAGAAAAATTGCGTGCGGCTGGCGCGCTGAGGTAGATCATGGGCGCCTATATTCTCAGACGGCTGCTGCTGATTCCGGTGACATTGTTCGGGATCATGTTGGTGAATTTCGCGTTGGTGCAATTTGTGCCGGGCGGGCCGGTGGAACAGGCAATCGCGCGCATCCAAGGGGGCGGCGACGTCTTCGGCGGGTTTGCCGGCTCAGGCTCCGATGCGAATACGGTCGACCTTGGCGGGTCGGACAATTACGTCGGCGCGCGCGGCCTTCCTCCTGAGTTTATCGAAGAGCTTGAGCGCGAATTTGGTTTCGACAAGCCACCGGTCGAGCGGTTTTTCCGCATGATGGGTAACTACATGAAGCTCGATTTCGGGGAGAGTTACTTTCGCTCCATCTCGGTAATTGATCTGATCAAGGAAAAGCTACCGGTCTCGATCACGCTTGGGCTTTGGTCGACGCTGATCGCCTATCTGATCTCCATCCCGCTTGGTATCAAAAAGGCCGTGCGGGACGGGACGCGTTTTGACACATGGACCTCCGGTGCGATTATTGCGGCCTATGCCATCCCAGGCTTTTTGTTTGCGATCCTGCTGTTGGTGCTGTTTGTGCCTGCCAATTGCTTCCGCATCCCCGGTTTGGCGGATATGTGGCCTGGTGGTTCTGCGTTCAATCCGACCTGTCATGAGTTGTTCCCGCTGCGTGGTCTCACCTCTGACAACTTCGAAGAGTTGAGCGCGTGGGGAAAGGTCAAAGACTATGTATGGCATATCACACTGCCGGTGTTGGCCTCGACCATTTCCGCGTTCGCCACGCTGACGTTGCTCACGAAAAACAGCTTTCTCGACGAGATCAAAAAACACTATGTGATGACCGCTCGCGCCAAGGGTCTGTCAGAGCGTAAAGTACTGTATGGTCACGTCTTTCGCAACGCTATGCTCATTGTGATCGCAGGCTTTCCGGCGGTGTTTATTGGCGTGTTCTTTGGTGCGTCCTTGATTATCGAGACAATCTTCTCGCTCGATGGCTTGGGGCGTTTGGGTTTTGAGGCGGCGGTTGCACGGGACTATCCGATTGTCTTTGGGACGTTGTTTATCTTTGGTTTGATCGGTCTGGTGGTCGGTATCATTTCCGACCTGATGTATGTGCTGGTTGATCCGCGCATTGATTTCGAAAAGAGAGAAGGCTGATGCAAGCGCCAAACCCTTCTCCGGCCGTTGATGCCCCGGTACCAGTGACTGCTGCGCCCAAGCGGGCACGGCTGTCCCCGCTCAACCAACGCCGCTGGCGCAATTTTACCCGAAACCGGCGGGCCTATTGGTCGATGTGGATCTTTGCGGTAGTTTTTACGCTGTCGTTGTTCGCGGAGTTTCTCGCCAACGATAAGCCGATCCTCGTGAACTACCGTGGTGAGTTCTTTACTCCGATTTTCAATTTCTATCCCGAGACGGCTTTTGGGGGTGATTTTCAGACTGAGGCTGCGTACCGTGACCCTGAGGTGAAATGCCTGATTGCGAGTGGCGGACTAGAGTCTTGTTTTGACGACCCTGAAGGCATCGTTGCCGAGATTGATGCGGGAACATTCGACAGTGGCACAGAAGGGTTTGCGCAAGGGTGGGCCATCTGGCCGCTGATCCCCTACAGCTTTGATACGGCCGTTGACCGGCCAGGTGCAGCACCTTTGCCGCCCAATGGCCAGAACCTTCTTGGCACCGACGGGACCAAACGTGACGTACTGGCGCGGGTGATCCACGGATTTCGCCTCAGCATCGTGTTTACCTTGTTGGTCACGGGCCTTGCTACAATCATCGGCATCACGGCAGGTGCGGTGCAGGGATTCTTTGGCGGCTGGCTTGATCTGATATTCCAGCGGGTGATCGAGGTCTGGACCTCCACGCCGTCGCTTTATGTCATTATTATTATGTTCGCTATTTTGGGGCGAAGTTTTTGGCTCTTGGTGTTTCTTTTGGTGCTGTTTAGCTGGACCGCCCTTGTCGGGGTGGTACGTGCGGAATTCCTTCGGGCCCGCAATCTGGAGTATGTGCGTGCGGCGCGCGCGCTTGGCGTGGGCAATACGACGATCATGTTCCGCCATATGCTGCCCAATGCGATGGTCGCCACGCTGACGATGCTGCCGTTTCTTATCACCGGTACAATCTCGTCGCTGGCTGTGCTTGACTTTCTGGGCTTTGGACTGCCGTCTTCTGCACCCTCGTTGGGAGAGCTGACGCTCCAAGCCAAGCAGAACCTGCAAGCGCCATGGCTCGCCTTTACGGCCTTTTTCACCTTCGCGATCATGTTGTCGCTGCTGGTGTTTATATTTGAAGGGATACGCGACGCGTTCGATCCCAGAAAGACATTCTCCTGATGAGCCCGCTTTTGGATGTGAAAGACCTGCGCGTGTCATTTCGGCAGGACGGCGCACTTACCGCGGCGGTCAAGGGAATATCGTTTCATGTGGAGCGCGGCGAAACTGTCGCACTTGTCGGTGAAAGTGGGTCGGGCAAATCGGTCTCCGCACTCAGCACGGTGAGCTTGCTTGGTGAGACGGCGCATGTGGAAGGCTCCGTCACTTATGATGGTCAGCAGATGATCGGCGCCAACGACGCGCTGCTGCGCAAGGTGCGTGGCAATGACATCAGCTTTATCTTCCAAGAGCCGATGACCTCGCTCAACCCACTCCACACAATCGACAAACAGTTGGCGGAATCCCTCACGCTGCATCAGGGGCTTACGGGGAGTGCGCTCAAAACACGTATTCTGGAGCTGTTGGAGAAGGTTGGCATCAATGACGCCGAGAGCCGCCTCGGCTCGTACCCGCACCAATTATCCGGCGGGCAGCGACAGCGTGTGATGATCGCGATGGCACTGGCCAACAAGCCTGACGTGCTCATCGCGGATGAGCCGACGACTGCGCTGGACGTGACCATTCAGGCGCAGATTCTGGACCTGTTGAAGGAGCTTAAAGATAGCGAAGGCATGGGGCTTTTGTTTATCACCCATGACCTTGGTGTGGTGCGCCGTATCGCAGACCGCGTGTGCGTGATGCAACACGGCCTGATCGTAGAGCAGGGACCAACAACCGAAATTTTCGATAATCCACAGCATCCCTATACGCAAAAACTACTTGGAGCGGAGCCGACAGGCCGTCCTGCGCCTGTTCCGGATGGGGCAGAGGTGATTGCGCAAACTGATAATCTTAAAATCTGGTTCCCGATCCAGCGCGGTCTGCTGCGCCGTACGGTTGGGCATGTAAAAGCGGTCAATGATGCTTCGTTGAGTGTGCGGGCGGGTGAGACCATTGGCATCGTTGGCGAAAGTGGATCAGGCAAAACGACACTGGCGCTTGCGATCATGCGGCTGATTGTGTCCGAGGGCGGGATCACCTTCATGGGTCGCGATATTCGAAAATGGTCTACCAAAGAGTTGCGGCGCCTGCGCAAAGATATGCAGATCGTATTTCAGGATCCTTTTGGCAGTTTGAGCCCTCGCATGACCTGTATGCAGATCATCGCCGAAGGGCTGAGCATCCATAAAGTCGATCCGGGCCGCGACAAGCGCGAGTTGGTGCATGACGTGATGCTGGAGGTGGGCCTCGATCCCACAACCATGGACCGCTATCCGCATGAGTTTTCCGGCGGCCAACGCCAACGTATCGCCATTGCCCGCGCTATGGTTTTGCGTCCGCGTCTGTTGGTCCTCGATGAGCCAACAAGCGCGCTGGATATGACTGTGCAGGTCCAGATTGTCGATCTGTTGCGCGCGTTGCAGGTAAAGTACGGGCTCGCCTATCTATTTATCAGCCACGATTTGCGCGTTGTGCGTGCGATGTCGCACCGCGTGATGGTGATGAAGCGGGGCGATGTGGTCGAGTACGGCGATGTAGACGCGCTGTATGACAATCCACAGACGGAATATACCCGCACATTGTTGCAGGCTGCGACCTGAGACTTGAATGCAAAGCTCCGATTGGCTTGCGCCTCGGATGCGGCCAATCATCGGTTTGCATGCTGGGACCTGCGCCATGGCTGTGATGCCAGTTTCCGTATACCGGTATATTTTCCGTAACTCCAAATGGCAGCAGGTTTTGGTTATCTGCCTGACCCTCGGTTTGCTGCCGCTGGCCCCTGTACCGTTGGAGTTGCAGCGCCGCCTGCTTGATGATGCGGTGGCCAATAAGGATGTGGAGCTACTGATCTGGCTTGGCGGGCTTTATGTTTTGGCGCTGTTTGCTGCGGCGGGGCTCAAGCTTGCTATGCGGATTGTACGGGAGTTGATCTCAGCGCGCGTTGTGCATGCGCTGCGCCGATCTGTGTACTATCACATCTATACCGTTACGCCGCCGCGCCTGCTTCAGGCCAGTGCGAAGGGCGATGATGTTGTGGACGAAGGGGCGGTTGTCTCGATGCTGTCGTCCGAGGTGGAAAAGCTGGGCGGTTTTGCCGGCGCCGCGATTTCAGGGCCACTGCTCCAGATCGGCACGCTGGTTTTCGTACTCGGATATATGTTCTTTATCGAGCCTTTGGTCGCGGCTATCGCACTTGCGCTCTATTCCCCACAGTTCATAATTGTGCCGATCTTTCAGGCCCGCATGAATCGTCTGGCAGGGAAAAAGGCAATCACCGTTCGCGCGCTTGGCAATTATATCGTCGACAACGCAGAGCCTGACCTGCTGAACCGCCCGCCGCCTGACGGATTTATTTCCCTGACCGATCGGATTTTGCAACTGCGCACGCGGTTTCTGATGACCAAGAACATCATGAAGACGCTCAATAACCTTCTGATCTCACTGGGTCCGTTCGGGGTGATCGTTTGGGGTGGCTACCTCGTTATTCAAGGGGAGGCGGAGGTGGGCGTGATCCTTGCCTTTGTGTCGGGGCTTGAGCGGCTGGGCGGCCCCATTCGGGAACTGACGGCCTCTTACGGCGCGATTACGGATGCCCGCATGCGGTACAAAATTCTGGTGGATAGTTTTCCCAGCGACATCGACCCCGAAGTGCCAGAGCCGATGCCGTCGCTAATTGCGCGGAAGCTGGACTTGTAGATTACGATTACCTTACCGCTTTACTTACAGGTTCCTGGGGTTGATGCAGCGTGTCTTACGTTGCTCGAACCAGCGGCGGCGCTTCTCCTCTGGTGCCGAAAGGACGTCATGAACCTGTATATCTTCCGTCCGCGTGGCTTTCATAAACGTTTTTGCGTAGATATTGATCATTGTCTGTCTCCTATGTGTGCCTCCATACTTGACACAAACGCGAATAATTACGATTCATAGTTTCTGACATCATGTAAGTACAGGTAACATATGGATTGGCGCACTCTACCTCCATTATCCGCATTGCGGGCCTTTGCAGCATTCGCCGAGGCGGGCAGTGTCGTGTCTGCAGGGGCTGCCTTGAGCGTGTCGCATGCAGCGATCAGTCAGCAGTTGCGCGTGTTGGAGCAGACTCTCAACATCGCCTTGCTGGACCGGTCAGGCCGCGCGATGCGACTCACCGAAGAAGGGGAGCAATTGGCGCGTGCGCTGCGCGGCGGCTTTGCCTTGATGGGGGAGGGGATTGCTGCCGTCACAGGCGCGCGGGATGCGCGGCCTTTGCACATTTCGGTTACACCAACGTTTGCGGCGTCATGGTTGATGCCGCGGCTGGCGGGTTTCCGTGCAGCACATCCCGAGATTGATCTGATGATTGATCCAACGCCAAATCTGGTTGAGTTAAGTGCAGACGGGATTGATCTGGCAATCCGGTTCGGACAAGGCGGTTGGTCAGGGCTGGACACGACATTGTTGTGGCAAAGCACAATGGTTGTTGTCGGCGCACCCGCGCTTGTCGGCGATACGGATTATTCCGATTTGGAGTCGCTCGCTCAGTTTCCGTGGATGGAGGAATTCGGCAATTCGGAATCGACAAGCTGGTTGCAGAAACAAGGCGTCACGCGACGCAGTGCCGGGATGTTGAGGGTGCCGGGCAACCTGTTGTTGGATGGCGCGCGCGATGGTCAGGGGATTGCCGTAACAGTCCGCCGTTTTGTCGAGCGGGACATCAGCGCCGGAAGGCTGCGCGTGCTCCATGAGACACAAAGCAGCAGTGGCGGATATTATATCGTGACCCGTCCCGGCCCGTTACGCGCGCCGCTCAAATCATTTGTGACCTGGCTAAAGCGGGAGGGGAAGCGGGCGTAGAATGCAATGCCTAACCGGGCCCGATCATAAAGCAATTGACGCTGCGGGCTTGTAGTCTGCGACACGCCAAATCCGCCGTCTCGCGGGTCATGCCAAGGAAGTTGGCATCGAACCCCTGGGGCTTTCGCACAACTTTACGTAAAGAACCATCTAGGGTCGCCATCTCGGCCAGTGCGGTTTTGATCAGGACCTTCTCGGCGGCATAGCGACTATTATACCGGCCAACGTTAACGCCCCACTGGCGCCCGCCAGAGGTAGAAACTCTTGTGACCACCTCTTGCGGTGCGGCAGACTTAGCCAGCTTTGGCTGCACACCAAGAACGACAAGGCCTTTGGGACGCACCTCAGGCCGCACAGAAGCGGCGGTCGCGGAAGCAAGGAGGAGATTTTCAGGCGGTGCGGTCGCAGTTTCTGCAGGAGCGTCTGCCACAGGTGTTGGCGCTTCGACCGCCTGTGCCACAGCCGCCTCGATTGCGGAGGTGAGCACATCGCTGATCGGGTCGACAACGGCAGTGGCCGCAGCGACAAGCACGGGCGCTTCGGGAGCAGGGCGTACTTTGGGCCGCATAGAGGTTTTGACAGCGCGGATAAGTCTGATCGTTTTACCTTTCGCGCCGGAACTTGTCGCTACCGTCTGTGTCTCAGGCGGCGCCTCGGCGATGTAGGCGGGAGGTGCAGGTTTGCGAAGCGGCGCATTGGATGGTGCGCGGCGGAATCCGAGGTCCATCAGTTCGGCAACTTTTGCGTTGCGTGTCGTTGTGGAATTGCCGCCGAATACCGTCACGATAATACGCTCGTTGCCACGCTCCGCTGAGGCGGTGAGGTTGAAGCCAGCTGCACGTGTGTAGCCTGTTTTGATGCCATCTGCACCGCGGTAGGAATTGAGAAAACGACGGTTGGTGTGGGAGACCTGACGCATGCCGGCATCTGCGGTCAGCCGCGAGAAGAGGTTGTAGTATTGTGGATAATCATAAAGGAGGTGCCGTCCCATCATCGTCATGTCGTGGGCTGTAGACAGGTGACCGCTCTCGGTGAGGCCATGGGCGTTTTTGAAGGTTGTGCGGGTCATACCCAACTGCTTGGCGGTGCGGTTCATGCGGCGGGCAAACTTCGCTTCGGAGCCCGAGATGGCCTCCCCGATCGCCGTGGCCGCGTCATTGGCGGAGCGTACGGCGGCGGCGCGGATCAGATAGCGCAAAGCGATCCGCTGGCCTGATCTCAGACCCAGCTTGCTGGGTGGCTCAGCGGCGGCGGTTTTGGTGATGGTCACTTTGGTATCGAGTGAGATTTCGCCCCGCTCCACGGCCTGAAACGCAATATACAGCGTCATCATTTTGGTAAGTGAAGCCGGGTGCAGACGGGTCTGCGCATTGTTGGAATAAAGGACTTCTCCGGTACGTGCGTCAATCACATACCCTGCATAGGGTGCCGCCATCGCACTCAGTGGTACGAGAACAAACAGCCAAATAGCCGCAATTATAAATAGCCCGAAACGGGCCGGCTGAATGCGCCGCACCTTCATGATAACCTGCCTAATCTGCCTCATGACCCCCGATTTTTCGGGTGGCCTTATTTATTATTCGACAACCTAACATGTTGAGTGCTTTCTGATAACCCACATTTTCGCTGGTATTGCGCGAAAATACCTGTTCGAAAATCGCACATGTGGAGGTCAGTCAGGTGCGAACCACAACACCCGCTATTGTGGCAGGAATGTGGCAGCTATGCGGCGGGATTCGCCTCAATTCAGACCACCAGACTGAGGCAGGTGTGCGGATGCGGGATGCTGCCCCAAAAATGACATTCTGGTCGCGAGAATATCACGCAGGTATATGGGGTGTTTGAGGCCGGAAATCAGCCTTTGGCGTCGTCCTCAAACCATCAACGTGGCGATAAGTGGGGCCAACTCACCAAGGTCCTCGATTTCGTGGTATTTATGATGATCGGGCGTCGGCGCATGTTCAATCTCCCAGCTTCCCCCGTGAGGAACAAAAACGCCCCAACCTCCCGCTGTGATCATCGGAACAACATCGGAGGCCATCGAGTTGCCCACCATCATTCCCTGATCCGCACCGGTGCCGTGGGCCTCGAAGATACGTGCATAGGTGTCTGTGGTCTTGGCCGATACAATCTCGATCCCGTCGAACAGATCGCGCAGGCCTGACTGTGCCAGCTTGCGTTCTTGATCCAGTAGATCGCCCTTGGTGATCACCACAACCTTAAAATCATGGCGCAACGCCTCTATTGTCTCTGCCGCGTGGGGCAGCAATTCGACCGCATGGCTCAGCATATCGCGGCCCACATCCAGAAGATGCGTGATGACCTGTGCCGGGACACGTCCGTCTGTCACTTCAATGGCCGTCTCGATCATCGAGAGTGTGAAGCCTTTGATACCAAAGCCGTAATGCGGAATATTTCGCCGTTCTGCCGCGAGCAGTCGTGCCATGAGCGTGTTGCGGTCAGTGTAGTCTGCCAAGAGTTCGACAAAATGCGCTTGTGTCAGGTTAAAAAACCGCTCGTTGTGCCACAGTGTATCGTCCGCATCAAAACCGATCATGGTAAGCGTCGTATGCATCTTGCGCGGCGGGCCTTTTCCAAACGCCCTCTTTTCTAAACCGGGCATAGCGTTATATAGACATCTTAATATCCAGACTCATATGTAACAACCGCAGGAGCAGCAATGCACCTTGATCCGACATTCATGGCAGGTCCGAAGGACGGTGACGACACCGAACTGCTGACCAAGGTGAAGCCAAAAACCCAGCGGCCACCTTTGTATAAGGTGATGTTGCTGAACGATGATTTCACACCGATGGAATTTGTTGTGCATGTGCTAGAGCGGTTTTTCGGCCTTAACCATTCGCAGGCATTCGAGATTATGTTAACCGTGCATAAAAAAGGGCTGGCTGTGGTTGGTGTGTTCAGTCACGAGATTGCAGAGACGAAAGTGGCACAGGTCATGGATTTTGCACGTCGTCATCAGCATCCGCTGCAATGCACCATGGAAAAAGAAGAATAATCAATGCTTGATCAAAGACTGCCGCTGGCGCTCGACGGCGGTGGCCTTGTGTGGCCTGACGACGGAACGATTGCTGTGTTCGCGCCACCGGTGGATGCCGATCTGGACAGTATTCCCAAAGAGCGTGCGGAGATCATCCATGATTTCTATCCCGCGCATGCCGCGTGGCGCGCGCAAGACTATGCCGTAAAGATAGCAAGCGAAGGCCGCTGTAGCGCTGCGGTGGTGTGTTTGCCGCGTGCCAAGGTGGAAGCGCGTGCCATGATCGCGCAAGCCTGCGCGCTGAGTGATGGCATCGTCGTGATCGACGGCCAGAAAACTGATGGTATTGAAGGCATCCTCAAATCAATGCGGTCGCGCGTAACCGTGCAGGGTCCTGTGACCAAGGCGCACGGAAAGCTATTCTGGATCGAGGCCCCTGCGGCAGAGAATTTTGCTGACTGGGCCGCCGGTCCTGAACTGACCGAAGGCGGATTTTGGACGGCACCGGGTGTTTTCTCTGCAGACGGAGTTGATATCGCCTCTGCTCTGTTGGCCGATGCGCTCCCTTCGAAGCTGGGAAAGCAAGTGTGTGATCTGGGCGCAGGGTGGGGTTTTCTCTCCGCACATGCGCTGACCCGCGATGGCGTCGAGACATTGCATCTGGTCGAGGCCGGGCATATCGCACTCGAATGTGCGCGGCGCAATGTGACTGACTCGCGCGCGGAATTCCATTGGGCCGATGGTACCGATTGGGCGCCGTCGCACCGGATGGATACAGTCATCATGAACCCACCTTTTCACGTCGGGCGCGCGGCAGAGCCGCAAATCGGGCAGGCGTTTGTCGCATCGGCAGCACGTCTTTTGTCGCCTCAGGGCCATCTTTGGATGGTTGCAAACCGGCATTTGCCATATGAAGCAGAGTTGAAAACCCGTTTCGCACAGGTCGAAGAAGTCGGCGGTGATGCGCGGTTCAAGCTTTTTCACGCGATGCGGCCACTGCGCAAGCGTCGCTAACAGTCCAAAGGACAGATCATGTCATTCTCGATTTCAGGCAAGACCGCGATTGTTACGGGTGCGGCCAACGGCATCGGCCTCGCGATTGCACGCACTTTTGCCGACAAGGGCGCAAACGTGATGTGTGCCGATATGGACGAAAAAAAGCTCAAGGAGGAGTTGGGCGAGGCGCGCGATGAGGGGAATATCCGCTTTTTTGCCGGAGATTTGCGCCAGCGTCTCACGATAGCCAATCTGGTGTCGGCTACGATTGATGCCTTTGATCAGGTGGATATTCTGGTCAACGCATCGCGGCAGGTGATGCCGACGGATGCGCTTGATGTCGACGATACCTCCGTCGAAGTGCTGCTTGACCAAAACCTGATGACGGCCCTGCGCCTGTCCCAACAGGTGGCCAAACGGATGGTGAAGCAGGCAGAAGGCCAGCCCGAAGGCCAAATCGGCTCGATCATCAATCTCAGCTCGGTTGTGGCGCATCATACGCATCCTGAACTGATGGGGTATTCCATCGCGGCGGCAGCCCTTGACCAGATGACGCGCTCTATGGCGCTTGCACTGGCACCGCACCGGGTACGTGTGAATGCAGTTGCGTTCGGGTCGGTCATGTCCGCTTCACTTAAGGCGTCCGTTGCTGAAAATCGGGAGTGGCGCGATGATATCCGCAGCCACACCCCGCTTGGCCGGATCGCAGCACCAAGTGAGCTGGTCGAGGCGATTCAGTTTCTGGCTGCTGACAGTTCAAGCTTTATGACTGGTGAGGTGATGGTCGTGGATGGCGGGCGATCCCTGCTGGATGCGGTGAGTGCGCCTGCGCATTAATGCGAACGAGATGCTCTGTTCATGCACATTATTTTATGCTGTAAAGCTGTCAGATATATCTGACAGAAAGCACGGCCATGACTGCACCCTTCGACACTGAAAAAGACCGGGCATCAGCGTGGTTCCGCACTCTTCGTGATGACATCGTTGCAGCCTTCGAGGGCCTTGAAGATTCCCATACCGAAGGCCCGTTGGGCGAAATGGATGTGGGCCGCTTTGAGGTGACCAACACCACCCGTACATCCGAAGACGGATCAGACGCTGGCGGCGGATTGATGAGCGTCATGCGGGGTGGCCGCGTGTTCGAGAAGGTTGGTGTGAACATCTCGACGGTCTACGGCACGTTGGGAGAGCGGGCGCAGAAGGCGATGGCTGCGCGCGGTGTGCCCGGCATGGCGGAAGACCCCCGATTCTGGGCCTCCGGCATCAGCCTTGTGGCGCATATGCAAAACCCGCACGCGCCTGCGGTACATATGAACACCCGTATGTTTTGGACGCCCGGCGCGTGGTGGTTTGGCGGCGGATCGGACCTCAACCCCTGCATTGAGTATGAGGAGGATACCGCACATTTCCACGCGACCCAGCAAAAGCACCTCGATCCGCACGGCACCGAAATATATCCCAAGCTGAAAGCATGGGCGGACGAGTATTTCTATATCCCGCACCGCAACCGTGCTCGCGGTGTCGGTGGTATCTTTATGGATGACCGCAACACCGGTGACTGGGAGGCAGACTTTGCCCTGACCCAAGACATCGGCCGCGCCTTCCTGCCCGCCTATGCGCCACTGGTCGAAAAGCGGCGGCCGCAGGTCTGGACGGACGCGGACAAAGACGCACAGCTCATTCACCGCGGCCTTTATGCGGAGTATAATCTGGTCTATGATCGGGGCACTAAATTCGGGCTTGAGACCGGCCATGATGCCAATGCCGTGCTGATGAGCCTGCCGCCCTTGGCCAAGTGGGTGTAAGCGGGGTTTTTCTGTCTTGACGTGGGCGGATAGCTCACATAGTCCACGGCGCAGTGGCGTTATAGCTCAGTTGGTTAGAGCGAACGACTCATAATCGTTAGGTCCCTGGTTCAAATCCAGGTAACGCCACCATTTACCCTGTTTCTAACCTGCCAATCTGGTCATTTTGCCTCGTTTTGACGTGGTTTCACATCCGATCTTTCAAACCAGTTTGCGCCGGTATCAGCGGCTTTTCCGAAAACTGTTTGGGTATCGGCGTCAGTGTACTATCGTTCAGATATGGATGACCCTTTTGTACCCCATGATCCTGACATCTCCCGCCTTGCGCTTACCCGTAGGCTGGCCAGACGTGTGCGCGAAGTGCGCAAGCAGAAGGGATTGCCTCGTCGTATCATCTCCGAGATTTCGGGTGTTTCGCCCCGCTATCTTGCGCAGTTGGAGGCAGGAGAGGGCAACATCTCTATAACCCTACTTGAACGTGTTGCGCGCGCACTTGAGGTGCCGATCGAAGCGCTGATAGCCAAAACGATTACTGTCGATTCCGATGCGCAGCGGATGGCGCATCTGTACGAGCGGGCCTCTGACGATGTGCGGGCGAAGATCAAGGCATTGCTACAACCCGAGCGGCCGACGTCATCCCGCGAAGGGCGCATTTGTCTGATTGGCATGCGCGGCGCGGGCAAGAGCACGCTTGGCGCTTTTGCTGCCGATGCGCTGGGGTTGCCCTTCATTGAGTTGAACACTCTAATCGAGAAAGAGACGGGCATGCCATTAGGTGAGGTGCTGTCGCTTTATGGTGCGGACGGTTTCCGGCGGTTGGAGGCCGAAGCTCTGGAGCGCGTGTCGCGCCAAACCGGTCCGGTTCTGCTGTGCGTGTCCAGCGGTCTGGTAGAGCAAGAAGCGCCTTTTGCACGTCTGCTTACGCAGTTTCATACCGTTTGGATACATGCATCGGTCTCCGAATATGTGGAACGGATGCAGGGCCAGATCTCATCCCGACCTATTAGAAAAACGCCAGCGACGGATGCGCAAATCCAACCGATATTAGATGCCCGGGCCCAGCTCTACGGGCGCGCGACGGCACAGCTTGATACATCAGGTCGGTCCGTAGAGGTTTCTATGCAGGAACTTGTCGCCCTGATTGCGGACAACAAATTCACCTAAATTCCAAACTGTGGACTGGGCGTTTTATCCGTCATATGTCACAAAATGAAAATTCATCAGTTCAACGAAGAAGGGCCGCGATAAACGCGGCCCTTCGTTATTCTAAGCTACAGCAAGAAGTTTAGCTCCATGCCATCCGTGCAGGATGGTACTCAAAGCTGATGTGGTGCTCGGCACCGGTCAGGCCTTCTTTCGTGTGATTGTAGAGCGAGCGCCAGTAAGGCTGGATCGTGACGCCTTCGTCCTGAATCATTTGCTGGCCTTTGGCCATCAACTCACGGCGCGCGTCCACATCTGGCGTTGCCAGTGCTTTGGTCAGCAGTGCGTCGAACTCTTCATTGGACCAGCCAAATTCGTTCCATGCTTCGCCCGAGCGGTAGGCGAGTGCCCAGATTTGCACGCCAAGGGGGCGCGGATTCCAGTTTGTGGAGGAGAACGAGTAGCTCACCCAGTCATTCCAGAAGGTGGAGCCGGGCAGGATCGTCCGCTTTACCTTGATACCAGCATCGCGCAGCTGTGCGGCGACGGCATCTGTGGTGTCCTTGCGCCATGCATCATCGATCGAGAACAGTTCATGCTCGAAATCGGCCATGCCCGCTTCTTCCATCAGGGCTTTTGCACCTGCTGGATCGGCTTTGCGCGGTGGCAGCTCTGCGTATTCGGGGTGCATCGGACCGACGTGGTGGTTTTCCGCAGTCAGACCTTTGCCCGCGTAGCCAAGCTCAAGCAGGACAGAGTTGTCGACAGCCATCGACAGCGCCTTGCGGACGCGTGCGTCTGCATAGGGCTTTTTGCCATCGACTTCGGCCAATTGGTTTGGACGGATAACGATGGTGGATGCCGTTGCGATCGAATGCTCGTTCCAGCCGTCGAGGCCAGTCATGATGTCGATAAATTCGCCTTCCATGGAATAGAACGCATCGACTTCTTCAGCTTCTGCCGCCGCGATCCATGCGGAGGGATCAGTGCCATAGTCGATATATTCCAGACGGTCGATGTAGGGTCCGCCATAAACTTCGGTGCCCCACCATGTGTGGTCAGGGTTCTTAACCAAGACGCCTTTGACGCCCACTTCGAGCACCTCGGGAAGGTAGGGGCCTGTGCCGATTGGATTGTCGACCATCTCGTCTGCGTTGAACGTGCTGTGCACGATGGCCGCAGGATAATCCGCCATGCCTGCGATCAATGTGATGTCAGGTGCGGGCAAGTTAAGTTTGATGGTGTGGCTGTCGACGACTTCGATGACGCCTTCGCCCGCTTTTTCGGTTTCAGCGTCGATCAGGGTCGCAAAACGGCCCGCCATCGAGTTGCCTTCGACAGATTTATCGCACCAGCCTGTGATGTTGCGTGCAACGTCTTCGGCTGTGAAATCATCACCATTGTTCCATTTGACGCCTTTGCGCACGTTCAACACGTACTCGGTCGCGTCGTCATTGATTTCCCAGCTTTCCAGAAGGGCGGGTGTGAATGTGCCATCATTCTCCCAGATCGCCAGATACTCGAGCCAGCCGCGCGAGAAGTTTGCAATCTGTGACCAGTCATAGGTGCGTGGGTCTTTGAGCGCGCGCACTTCCATCTGCATGCGCACGGTGCCGCCTTCTTTTTTGTCGGCGTGTGCGGCGGCGTTGGCCGGTGCGGGCATGCCGATCATGGCATAGGCGGTGGCGGTTGTGGCACCAAAGGCGCTTGCCATCGCAAGGAACTCACGGCGGTTTACGGGATCGGCTTTCGCTTGCTCTGCATGATCCAAAATGGATTGCGGCAGCGGCTTACCGGTGCGTGTGATGAATGTCATAGTCTTCCTCTCTGTTGTACATGTGGCGGCGCGCCCGTTGGTGTGCTGCCACGTAAGACCCGCTTCGCGGGTTTGGTGATCACAGGTTGACCCTGCTTGCCGTTCTCAGCAGTGCTGAACGCGAACGGTGCGCGATGATGATCAAGTGATACGCTATCCCCGTCAACCCCACGACGCCAAAGCGTGATGCGCTATAGAGCCGCGCAGTACATCGAATTGAAGGTCAAGGTGCTGCCAATTGTGAGGTTTGAACATTCCAAATTACTATAAGTCGATGTTTCTATAGGGTTTCAGTCGGCGATGAATGTCTAGATGATTAGCGTTTTGTGCTGTTATCCGGTTGAGCCAGATGAGAATGTGAATGCCCGTCAGGCGTGAATTAGTGCCTTGGCCTTATAGCTTGTGAAGAAATGGGTGGGTACGAGTAGGAAAGCAGGTCTTTACGACTGCTGCCAAACCGGCCACCACTCTGTCATGACACCGCAACTCAAAGGGCTGATATTGACGTCGTTGGGCGTTTTGTTCGTTGTGCCCGATAGCCTTTTCGTACGACTGATAGATGCCGATGCGCTGAGCATTGCGTTCTGGCGGTTGCTGGGGGCTGGCGGGTTGATCGCGGCGGGTTTGCTTGTATGGCAAGGAACCAAGCCGTTTCGCGCCGTGCTTGGGACCGGCAGCGTCGGGTTGATCTATGCGGTCTGCACAGGAGCAAGTGGCGTGCTGTTTGTGCTGGCTGTGGCAAACACCTCCGTCGCGAATGTGGTCTTCATCATCGCTTCAATGCCTGTGTTTGCCATGGTATTCAGCCGTATCTTCCTGCGCGAAGCGATTACGAAGCGCATGATGGTCACGATTCTGGCGGTAGTCGTGGGGCTAAGCATCATCGCCTATGGTTCGGGCGAGACGCACGGCGCGTCTTGGCAGGGCGATCTGATGGCGTTGGCAGTTTCTGCGACGTTTGCGGCGGGGCTGACGGCGGCGCGGCGGATGCGTCATGTGTCGATGATTGCGGCGTTGCCTATGGCCTACGTGATTATGGCGCTTCTCATTCTGCCCTTCGTCAGTCCGTTTGATATCCGGTCCGACCAGTGGCCTCTGGTCGCGGCGCACGGTGGATTTATCGCGCTATCATCGATCTTTCTGGCGCTTGGTCCGCGCTATATAACCAGTGCGGAAGTTTCACTGCTGGTGTTGGGGGAAAGCATTTTGGCACCCCTGCTGGTGTGGCAGGTGCTGGGCGAAGATCCGGGTGGTTGGGCCTTGGCTGGGGGCGCTGTGGTGTTGGGTGCGCTGTTTGCGTCCAATATCTACGTCCTGCTCAGACGCAAGCGCGCTTAGAAATCTGCGTCTACGCCCGGTAGCTTCAGCGCCTTTATTAAATCGCGCAATTCCTGACGGGCGGCAATGTTCGAGATATTGAGCTGCTTGACCCCGATATCTTTGAGATCAAGCAAGGTCAGACCGCGCGGGAAAAGCTCGCGAAAGATCACCCGCTCGTTGAAGCCCGGTGCAATGCGAAACCCTATCCGCTTGCTCAGGTTCTGGATCGCACGCTCCATCTTGTCCTTGTTGACCATGCGTTGCGCGCCCATCCGGTTGCGCACCACAACCCAGTCAATTGGCGGCAGGCCCGCTTGGGCGCGCAACTGTCGTGCACTCCAGACCATCTCGGAATAGACTGAAGGGCCGGTAATTTTGTCGCCCGATGCATCGGTATGGGCCAGCAGGTCAAAGTCGATAAAGCTGTCGTTGAGTGGCGTGATCAACGTATCCGCAAGGCTGTGTGCGACCTGGCTCAGCCGTGTATGCGACCCGGGACAGTCGATAAGGATGAAGTCATTGTTTGGTTCAAGCTCGGCCACGGCGGCGGACAGGCGGTGATCATAAATGTTCTCGCCCGGTTTGAGGTCGCTGGCGTCCACCTCCGGCAGCTCATGGCATTCGGGGCTGGCAAGGGTGATGCCAGAATCTGCAAGAAAGGACTTTCGGTTGTCGGTATACCGGCCAAACGTGCGTTGGCGCAGGTCGAGGTCAAGCGCGCTGACCTTATGACCCATCCGCGCAAGGGCGGTCGCCACATGCATGGAAACAGTCGACTTACCCGCGCCGCCTTTTTCGTTTCCGACGACGATAATATGCGCCATATCCGACTGCCCTTTTGTGCCTTACCTGCATATCCGCAGGAGATATTTTGGCCACTATATGTAGGGTTCTGCGCTTTGGAAAGTGCCAACGCCCCAATGCAGCAGCACTGGGGCGTAGATGCAACGCACGGCAGGCAGCGCGCCTCGGGATCACAGACCGATGGCAAGGTCCGCAAGCCAGATCCACAGCGGGATGCTCAGGATGGCAACCGGTGTGCCAAGACCGGTTGAGGCACCGACATAGGCAGACGGATTGGCTTCTGGCAGCGCGCCGCGCATGGTTGGCGGGCCTGAAATATCCGAGCTGGACGCTGCCATGACTGCCAGCATTACCGTGCCGCCCGCGGAGAACCCTGTGATCTGGTGGGCAACCATGCCGGCGCCAAATCCGACAAGCCCGTGGATCAGGGGCGCTGTTAGCCCATAGAGGACATAGGCGTGCGCCACCTTGCGCAACTCGGACAGGCGCGACCATGCTTCCATCCCCATCACCAGCATCAGGATAGACAGCAATCCTTTGAACAGCGGCTCATAGAAGCTGGCATAGACGTCTTCGGGCCGCCCGAGAATGCCGATCGCAATCCCCAGCAGTAGGGCAGAGATTGCAGTGCTTTGCAGTGTGTCAGTGAGGATGGATTTAACGAGGCCCTTATTTTCGCTTTCAATGGTCTGATCATTCTGCGGTGCGGATGATCCACCCATCGTCATGCTGGCCACGCCGTTTTGTGGCAATGTCGTCGTGACGCGTGCTGCTGACATCTTGGCAAGTAGGATCGCTGTGACCAATGCAGCCACATCCATGAAAGGATAGAGCGCGCCGATGAACCCCTCATAGAATATACCCTCGGCATCAAGCATCGACATGGAAGCAGCCAGTGTGGAGGCCGAAACAGCCCCGAACAATCCTGCGGTGGCAAGCCCGTCCACTTTGGATACCCCGCGCCACCGCGCGAGTGTTCCGCTGCCGATCAACACGATGCCAATCCCGACGAGGGCGGCGAGTGCGGCAGGCACTGCAAGTGCGACCAGATCCGCCTCACGGATCGAAATTCCGGCACCCAGACCAACCTTGAGCAACAGGAGGATGACAACGAACTTGTAAACCGGTTGCGGAATTTCGAATTTACTGCTTAAGGCGGCAAGCATCATGCCACCCAGCAAAAATGCCAGTGTCGGTTTTTGCAGCTGGCTCAGAACGGTGGTCGCGATGTCGAGGAGAATGTCCATGGTCAGACCCTTTGCAGTGAATTGCGTTGGCCCTGATATGGGTGAGTGTAGGTGAGATTAAAAATATATCTTTTGCCGGTTTTTGTTCTATATAAGTGAACGAAAGGTCGACTATGCTCAATTATCATCATCTTCGGTATTTTCAGGCAGTCGCGCATGAGGGCAATCTCACCCGTGCGGCGGAAAAGTTGAACTTGTCGCAATCCGCGCTTTCGACTCAGATCAAAGCGCTTGAGGGGCGGCTTGGGCAGGCATTGTTTGACCGGGTCGGGCGGCAGTTGGTCCTCACGGAGGTAGGGCGCATCGCCCTTGATCACGCGGACCGGATTTTCGCCACAGGAGCCGAGCTTGAGGCGACGCTGGCGCAAACTTCCACGACTTTGCCGCCGTTCCGCATTGGTGCGCTCTCAACCCTGTCGCGTAATTTCCAGATGCAGTTTCTGCGCCCGGTGCTGGCGCGTGGCGGTTGTGAGGTGATCTTGCGGTCAGGGGGCGACGAACTGCTCGACGGTCTACGTGTGCTGGGCCTCGATGTTGTCCTCACGACGGAGCCACCGCCAAGTGCGCAGGCGGTCGCCTTTACCACTCACCGCATCGCGGCCCAGCAGGTTGGCTTGCATGGCGCGCCCCATCGGTTGAAGCACAAGACGCTGGTAGACTTGTTGCGAAGTGAGCCGTTGATCCTGCCCATGGGTGCTATTCGTATCGGGTTCGACAGCTTGTTAGCGCGGCTGAACATAAGCCCCGAGATTGTCGCCGAAGCCGACGATATGGCCATGGTACGCCTCCTTGCGCGCGAAGATGCTGGCGTGGCGCTGTGTCCTGATGTGGTCTTGGCCGATGAGATCAGTAGCGGACGGTTGGCCACCGCGCCCTTTGATCTGAAGCTGACGGAGACGTTTTACGCCATCACTGCGCCGCGCAATTTCCCGCATCCACTTTTGGCGGAGTTATTGGGTTAGCAACGCAAAAGGCGCGCCTGAAACAGACGCGCCTTTCAATCTCGACAAACGAGGCTGGCTTAGAAGCCGAGGCCTGCATATTTATTCTTGAACTTGGACACGCGGCCACCGGTGTCCATGAGACGACCGGATGTACCCGTCCATGCAGGGTGTACCGAGGGGTCGATATCAAGCGACATCTGGTCGCCTTCCTTGCCCCATGTCGATTTCATCTCCAGGATCGTACCGTCGGTCATTTTGACGTTGATCGTGTGATATTCGGGATGTGTATCTGATTTCATCTCGCTTACCCCTTCGGTGCTTTGTAGTTGGCGTTCTCGACGATACGCGCGGATTTACCACGGCGTGCACGCAGATAGTACAGTTTGGCGCGACGCACACGGCCACGACGGACCACGGTGATGCTGTCGATGTTGGTGGAGTGCAGCGGAAATACACGCTCCACACCTTCGCCGAATGAGATTTTGCGAACAGTGAATGCGCCGGCGATGCCTTTGCCGTGCTTGCGGGAAATGCAAACACCTTCATAGTTCTGCACACGTGTGCGAGTACCTTCGGTCACCCGAAAGCCGACGCGGATTGTATCACCAGCGCGGAAATCAGGGATTTCCTTGGCGAGTTCGGCGATGTGTTCCGCCTCGATTTGTGCGATCAGGTTCATCTGAAGGCTCCTATGATGCTCGTGGTATGCCACGAAGTTTTTGAAGTGATCCCAGAGCTTCGGTATGTTTGTCGGGTCTGGCCTTCATTGAGAGGCAGCCCACCGGAGGTAGCATCGTCTTTGCTTGTCAGTATGTGCACAGCACATTTGTCCGGAATCGCTTTTGGAGACCAGACTGGTGCCGTATAGGCCCGATATGCAGCACGATCAAGCGTTCAGTCGTCTGATTGTGATTTGTGCGCAGCCCACATATCGGGTCGGCGTTCCTGCGTCAGTTTATGGGACATTTCGCGCCGCCACTTTGCAATTTCCGAGTGGTTGCCAGACATGAGCACAGGCGGGATAGCGCGGCCCCTCCATTCAGCAGGTTTGGTGTATTGCGGATGCTCCAAAAGGCCTGCGGAATGGCTTTCTTCCACGGTGCTGTCTGCATTGCCCAAAACACCGGGCAGCAGGCGAACGGTGGCGTCGATCATGGCCATCGCCGCCAATTCGCCCCCAGTCATCACAAAATCACCAAGGGAAACCTCGGTGATACCGTATTCCTCGATCACCCGCTCATCCACGCCTTCGAACCGGCCACACAGCATTGTCACACCTGCGCAGGCTGATAGATCGCGGGCCATGGCCTGATCAAACCGGCGTCCGCGCGGCGACAGATATAAGATGGGCCAGCGTCCTTGCGCGCGGCGCTGCACCGCCTCGATCGCGGGACCAATAACATCTGCGCGTAGGACCATGCCGGCACCGCCACCCGCCGGCGTGTCGTCGACATTGCGGTGTTTGGTCAGTCCATTGCTGCGCAGGTCGTGGGTATGCAGCTGCCATTGGCCTTCCTTGAGCGCACGACCCGTCAGGCTTGCCCCCAGCACACCGGGAAATAACTCCGGAAATAGGGTGATGATATGCACCTGCCAGACATGAGCATAGTCGGGCGTCTCGCGCATCAACTCGCGCGGTTGCAGGGTCGGGACGACGCGTTGTTTGCCGTGTGAGCGGTTGGGTGATTTCATGGGTCCGGTCCTTTGCACAACAGGGCGGCCTTTGCGACCTTGCGTGTCGCCGCATCTGCTTCGGTGCGGTTGATCTGCAAAAGCGCGGCAAGTGTATTGTCATCAATTTCGATATTTTGCGTTGGTCGCGGCGTCAGCCTTCTGCGCAGATCATCAGGCATAATACATAGATCAAGTATGGCATCTGCAAGTCCCAAGGGCGATGCCTCCCACTTCTCTAGCGCAAAGCTGTGGACAGGGGCGGGCACACGCCGCGTAACGTCTTGGACGATGCGGGCGAGGTCAGGCGCCTGGGGATAAGCGACGCAGAATGCGCCATAATCCTGTGTCATACGGGAGGTTTTCACATGCTCTGCCCAGATGGCACGCTGCCAGCGTTCAGCGCTACAGGTCGTAAAGCAAAAGGCGACGGGCACGTTTGGAAATACAACCTGCGCGCGCTGCCAGAATAGATACATCAGCACAGGCGTGGCTGAGTAAGCGGCCAATGACCCCACACCCGGCATGGCCCCCGCAAGGTCGTCCGCGCTCAGCAGTAGTGTGCGGCGTGGCATTTCGGGCAACCCCGACAAAAGTGTGTCAAAGCTGCGACTGACATGGTGCAGTGCGTCATCGGTGGCATGCATGGCGTAAGTCTGTGTGGCGCGGGTCACGTCTTTCATCTGCCCTTTGAGGCGAAGTGCGAGGGCGGGCATCAACGTTTTACGGTTTGCGCGCAGGACCGCCTGTACCGACGAAGTACCAGTCATATGAAAACCCGCATGCACGACAATCTTGCGCGGCACTATGCAGCCCCTTTGAGTAGCATACGTTTTTCGGCCCGCAATGATGCGTCGTCAAGATCCGAGCGGTTGAGCGCCAGAAGCTGATCATTCGACGGCTCAGACAGCAGGGCGGCGGGTTTATCCGTTGGCACCAGCGCTGCGCGGATGGCTGGATCAAGATCGAGGCAATCCAAGAGCGCGCCCGCAATGCCTAACGGGGCGTCTGCATATGCCTCCAGCGTGGTAAGGGTGACCGTGTTGTCGGGCACTTCGGCTTTCACCTGCGCGATGATGGCCGCGTGATCTGCCGAAGGGCCGAACCGTTTGACGTATTCTGTCTCGTCCATGACCATCCGCGTGTTGAGCAAATGCTGGCTGTAGCAGCTGTGCAGCCACGGCCCTCCGGCACGGGTGGTGAAGAAAAAGCCACATGATGCTTTGGGCGCGGTTGTTTTGCAGGCCAAAGCCAGAGCGCGCATCACATGCGGTGCTGCACCATAGCTGCGCAAACCATAGCGACCGGGCATGTGGCCGCTCAGATCCTCAGAGGACAGGATGATTGTTTCGGCAGCTTCCGCGTGCAAGCCGTCGAGCAGCAGTGAGGCCTCGTATTTGACCAGTCCAAGGTCAAGGTCCGAGCGTGAGCGGCTGTAGGCCCGCGCAGACGCGCATAACGCTTTCATACTTGGGCGCAGCACGACCTGAATATGGGGCGAAAGCGCATGCAGGTTGGCGCGCAGGGTCTCTTGCAGGCCCGTCGTGCCGGTTTTGTGAAATCCTGCATGGATAAGTATCCGGCGCATGATCAGGTTTTGGATGCAGCGTCAGGATCCGCCTTTGTTTTGGGCAAAATGCCATCCGGTGGATCGGCCACAATCCGGCCCGATGCAAGGTCGACAGTCGGCACTGCAGATTTGGTGAACGGCAGAAAGGTTGTTGTGGACGAGCCGCTGAGTTGCAACTCAAGCATGTCATCCGCGCCATTGTTCTGGACGGTTTTGACACGTCCCAACAGGATGCCGCCGGTGTCAAAGACCTCCATGCCAATCAGATCCATATGATAGAACTCATCATCGGGAAGCGAGGGAAGTTGATCCCGTACGGCAAACAATTTGGTACCGCGCAGTGCATCGGCGTCTTCTTTGGTAGCGACCTCGGGCAGGCGGGCGGAGAATCCGTTTTTGATCGGGCGCAGGATGGCCAAAGCAAACTGGCGGCTCATGCTTTCGTCCGTCAGAGGGCTATAGCGTTCGATATCCGACGGGATTGCGCAAAAGCTTTTGACGCGCAATTCGCCCTGCACGCCGTAGGAGCCGGATATCACGCCGACACAGATATGGCTCTCGCTCATTGAGGGGCCTCGCCTACGATACAAACAGTGCCAGACCATGTACCGACGGACGCACCGCATTCGGCCTTCATCAGAAGCCCGTTGAGGTGAAAGCCAAGCACGGCACCAATGCACAGGGTGGCCACGAATTTAAGTAGTCGGAACATCAGCGGTCCTCTATATGCAGGGTTGCGGCGCGCGCGTCCCACCCTTTGGTTTCAAGCTCTGGTGTGAGGGATACCTCGCGGGGCCAGCCAAGGCAAAGATAAGCGACCAGCGACCAGCCTACAGGTGCATCCAGATCTCGGCACATCCGCACGGGATCAATCACTGACACCCAGCCGATGCCCAGACCGTGCGTGCGTGCGTGCAACCACATCAATGTCACGGCACCCACCACGGAATAGCGGCGCATCTCTGGCATCGTCGCAGCCCCAAGGCCCGCGCCTTTGTCGGTGGTATCGTCGCAGAAAATGGCGATCTGCTCGGGCGCTTGGTTCATGCCCGACAGTTTGAGCGACGCATAAAGTGCGGCCTTCTCTCCGGCATAGCCTTCAAGCGCCTTCTCGTTTGCGATTTTATAATTTTCCAGTGCGGCGGCACGGGCGGTGTCGCTGCGCACGCGGATCACACGCCAAGGCTCTGAAAGACCCACGGACGGGGCCAGCGCGAGGGTGGAGAGGCACTCTTGAACAAGTGCCTCGTCCACAGGATCGGTGCGAAACTGGCGCACATCGCGGCGCCAGCGCATCAACTCGGTCAGTCCGGCACGGAAATCATCCGAAAATGCATCCATGCCGGATGTCCTTGCCTTACTCTGCAGCTTCGTCGGCTGCGGGTGCTTCTTCGGCAGGGGCGTTCGCTGCTTCTGCTGCGGCTTCGGCCTTGGCTGCCTTTTCTGTGACGCGCTCTTGGGCTTTCTTGCCCGGTGTGCCCTTCTTGGGGTTGCTACGCTCTGTTTTGGGGCGTGCACCGGCAGCTTCGAGCATGCGCTGAACACGGTCTGTAGGCTGTGCGCCCTGACCAAGCCAGTACTCGACCCGCTCCATATTCATTTTCACACGCTCTTCGCTGTCTTTTGGCAGCAATGGCGAATAGGTGCCAAGCTTTTCGATGAAACGGCCATCGCGTGGCATACGGCTGTCTGCTGCGACAATACGGTAATACGGGCGCTTTTTGGAGCCACCACGAGCAAGACGAATTTTCATAGCCATGAGTTAGGTTTCCTTCAGGTTTTATCTTTGATTGTTTCGTGATGCTGAATGACTTCAGCGATGATGAAGTTGAGAAACTTCTTGGCGAACTCGGGGTCCAGATCGGCCCGTTTCGCCAAATCTTCAAGCCGTGCAATCTGTCCCGCTTCGCGGGTGGGATCGGACGGGGGAAGGTCGTGTTCGGCTTTGAGTTTCCCCACAGCCTGTGTGTGCTTGAACCGCTCGCCCAGCGTATAGACAAGGATCGCGTCGAGGCGGTCGATGGATGCGCGGTGCTCCGCGAGGACCGTTGCGGCGAGGTTTACAGGATCGGTCATTTCTTTTTCCCGAATCCTGACAGGCCCGAAGGCAGGGTCATGCCCCCGCCCATACCGGGGAGTTTTCCGCCCATCTGTTTGGCCGCCGCTTCCAACGCTTTGGGGTCCATGCCTTGGGCCATCGCGGCGGGGTCCATACCACCTTTTCCGCCCATCATCTGTTTCATGGCGGCTTTCATCATACCGCCTTTGCCTTTGCCCATTTTCTTCATCATGTCGGACATCTGGCGCTGCATTTTCATCAGCTTGTTTAGGTCGGAGACCTCCATGCCGGCACCTTTGGCAATGCGTTTCTTGCGCGATGCTTGCAGGAGCGCGGGATTTGCGCGCTCTTTTTTAGTCATGGAGTTTATGAGGGCGATTTGCTGCTTGAGGATGTTGTCATCCAGACCTGCATCGCCGATCTGTTTGGCCATCTTGCCCATGCCGGGCATCATGCCCATCATGCCTTGCATGCCACCCATCTTGAGCATCTGTTCCAGCTGCATCTTGAGGTCGTTCATATTGAACATCCCCTTCGCCATGCGCTTCATCATCTTCTCGGCTTGTTCTGCCTCGATGGTTTCCTGCGCGCGCTCGACCAAGGCGACGATATCGCCCATGCCAAGGATGCGGCCTGCAATACGCTCTGGCTCGAACGTCTCGAGGGCGTCCATCTTCTCGCCCAGACCAACATATTTGATCGGCTGACCTGTGACGGCGCGCATGGACAGTGCCGCACCGCCGCGACCGTCGCCGTCCATACGGGTGAGGACGACGCCGGAGATGCCGATACGATCGTTGAAGTTCTGTGCGGTCTGCACAGCATCCTGACCCGTCAGGCCATCGACCACCAACAGCGTTTCGCGCGGTGTGACCACGTCGCGGACCTGTTCGACCTGCGTCATCAGCTCTTCGTCGATGCTGAGGCGGCCGGCGGTATCCAGCATATAGACGTCATAACCGCCAAGCGATGCCTGGGTCTTGGTCCGTTTGGCAATCTGAACGGGGCTTTCGCCTTTGACGATAGGTAGGGTGTCGACGCCGATCTGCACGCCCAGAATGGCCAGCTGCTCCATCGCGGCCGGGCGGTTAACGTCCAATGAAGCCATCAGCACCCGCTTGCCGTCTTTTTCCTTGAGCCGCTTGGCCAGTTTTGCGGTCGTCGTTGTTTTACCAGAACCTTGTAGACCAACCATAAGGATAGGTGCAGGTGGGCTGTCGACTTTCAAATGACCTGGTTCGCCCTCGCCCCGCAAGGTGGCAATGAGGGCGTCATGCACAATCTTGACGACCTGTTGGCCCGGCGTGATGGATTTGGTGACGGCCTGACCGGTGGCTTTTTCCTGAACCGCATTCACGAAATCACGTGCGACCGGCAGGGACACGTCCGCCTCAAGCAAGGCAACGCGCACTTCGCGCAGGGCCGTTTTCACGTCCTCTTCGGACAACGCGCCCTGTTTGGTCAGGCGGTCAAAAACACCTGACAGGCGTTCACTGAGGTTCTCAAACATGGGCGCGTGCCCCTCTCGATCGGCTGCGGATGTATTCCAATTTAGGAACGCCCGCGTAAATTCACAAATCCCCCACAACGCAAAAGCCTGCGGGACAATAGGTTTTGCCCCAGTGGGCGTAACACGCTGACTGGGGGCGATCCTGAACAGGTCAGGACCGGAAGGCACAGCTCCCGGAGATTTAAATGCCGTTTAGGACGGGCAAGTCTGCGAGTCAAGCGCGGCACGCTTGCACTTTGGTCTATTTCGGCGAACTGTAGAAAGCTGTAATTGGGTGTACAGGGGCCGTGGATGGAGAACTGGGACGAGGTGCGCACAGCGTATCAGGTTGCGCGGATCGGCACGGTAAGCGGTGCGGCAGATGCGCTTGGCGTGCACCACGCAACAGTCATCCGGCATATTGATGCGCTTGAAGGGCGACTGGGTGTCAAGCTTTTCCAGCGCCACACGCGCGGATACACCCCCACCGAAGCGGGTGCGGACCTGCTGCGTGTGGCACAGGCCACGGAGGACCAGTTCGGCCAGATGGTCAGCCGCATGCAGGGACAAGGCCGCGATGTCGCGGGCGATCTGGTGGTGACTTCGCTTGCCGCACTTGCGCCACGCATCGCACCCCTACTGGCTGGATTTCAAAAGGAGTATCGCGAGGTCGTTGTAAGGTACCTCACAGGTGACCGCTTGTTCCGTCTCGAGCATGGGGAGGCTCACGTTGCGATCCGCGCGGGTCCCGCGCCAGAGCAGCCTGACAATGTTGTCCAGTCGCTGATGGAGCAAAAGATGGGCCTTTATGCCACGCGGGGTTACGTGGACGAATACGGGATGCCGACGAGCGCTGATAGCTATGTTGATCACCGGTTTGTCGGCGCGGATGATGCGGACAATCGCGCGCCCTACGCCAAATGGCTGGCGCAGGCGGTGCCGCGCGCCAATGTCGTATACCGCAGCAACGACATGCGCGCGCAAGAAGCCGCCGTGAGCGCGGGCGCAGGCATCGGTTTTTTACCCGCACTTGAGGCCGCAGCGCACCCCGATCTTATCGAGATCGCAAGCCCGCGGTCGGAATGGTCTGGCCAACTGTGGCTTGTCACCCATGTTGATCTGCACCGGACTAGTAAGATTCAAGCACTGGTGCAATTTCTCAAGTCCAACGTGGCCACGGCCCTATGACACGGCGACAATCGTGACCCCGCAAACGCAGGGGCATCTGGCGATGCTGACCTTCTCGGCACTCGTAGCGGGGTCTTTTTCGCTTGGGGCGCTGTCGGCCAATGATATTGCACCCCTCGCGCTCAATGCCGTCCGGTTTGTGGTTGCTGGTGCAATTGTCGGTGGTGTCGCTCTTGCCACGACAGGCATCCCCCGCAGTGCGCTCAATGGTCTATGGCGCTACGTTCTGCTGGGTGGGATGTTCGCGATTTATTTTGTGCTGATGTTCGAAGGGCTCAAGACATCCGCGCCGGTAAGCTCTGCGGCGGTTTTTACGCTGGTGCCAGCGATGGCAGGCGTGTTTGCATGGATGCTGCTGCGCCAGCGTATCACGCCACGCATGGGGCTTGCCCTGCTTATTGGCGGTGCAGGTGCGCTTTGGGTGATTTTTCGCGCCGACATTTCCGCCCTGCTCGCGTTTGATCTGGGGCGGGGTGAAGTGATCTTTTTCTTCGGATGCATCGCGCACGCGCTTTACACCCCTTTGGTTCGCAAGCTGAACCGTGGTGAAAGTCCGGTTGTATTTTCATTTGGTGTGCTTGTGGCGGGCGCACTTTGGCTGCTGGCGATTGGTGCTCGCGATATTGCTGCGACTGATTGGACAACACTGCCGTCCGCCGTGTGGGTGACGATCCTTTATGTGTCGGTATTCGCGAGTTCGATCACCTTTGTCTTGGTGCAGTTTGCGACACTCCGACTGCCATCGGCAAAAGTTATGGCGTATACCTATCTGGTGCCAAGCTGGGTCATTTTATGGGAAATGGCGCTGGGCAACCACCTTCCATCGCTGACAGTGGCGGGTGGTGTCGGCCTTACGATTTTAGCCCTATTTCTGCTGTTGCGCGATGATGATGTCAGTCAGGTGAAAGCCAGAGTCTGACCGCGCTTTCATTCGTATTTTGATCCGTTGGAACCATATCGCGCCAGCGGGGTTGTGTGGGTAGAAATGAATATAAGGAAACATCATGCGTAACATTATTTATCTTGTCGGACTTATCGTCATCGTTTTGGCAATTGTGCAATTCGTGCTCTAAGCGCGGCGCATGTATGGCCACGAAATGGGGGAGCCTTCTAGGGCTCCCCTTTTTTCTATTCCAACAAGCCAGACTGCCCCGGCAGTTCGTGCTTCAAGAAACGCTCGAACGCATCAAGGTTGACTGGCTCAAATTGACCAAATCCCTGCATCCAGACAGACGCCGCACGCAGTGCATCTGGTTCAAGCTTGCACCATTTTACCCGCCCGCGCTTCTCCTGTGAGATGAGACCTGCATTTGTCAGCACGCCAAGGTGTTTGGAAATCGCAGCAAGCGACATCTCGAACGGCTCAGCCACATCTGTCACAGCCATATCGTCCTCCAGCAGCATCGCTAGAATGGTGCGGCGCGTCGGATCGGCGAGGGCGGCGAATGTGGTGTCGAGTGTGATTGGCATTCTGTCCTTCATAAGGAACGAATGACAAAGATCAACCTGATGGTTGAATAACCAGCATGCCTTCCGAACCCTCATATCTGACAATTTCAGCTGCGGTATCACAGTGCAGGCGAAATAATTTTATTATATATCAAATGTTTAAGGGGGCAACGCACGCCGTTGACTCGGATCGTCGCGCACAGTAGCTATCGCTTCAAGACATCCCAGTGGGGGACGACGCGTGGAAGACCAAGATCGTAAAGCGGAGATGGCCGCGATTGAGGCACGGATCGCAGCGGCAAAGGGCGCGCAAGCACCCAAACCACGTATGGATGAGCATTATTCAGGCGCGCAGATGGCGTGGCGGATGGTGATAGAGCTGGTGGCCGGTCTTGGGATCGGTTTCGGCATCGGATACGGGCTTGATCTGTTCTTTGGAACGCTGCCCATATTTATGGTGCTGTTTGTCATGCTGGGCCTCGCGGCCGGAGTGAAAACGATGCTCCGTTCTGCGCAGGAGATGCAGGACATGAAAGAGGCCGAAGAGGCCGGTATTGAATACGTCCCGAACCGGGGCAAACGGAAACAACCCGACGCGGGTGATGAGTAAGGGGCCGACAGATGGCAACAGACGCAAAATCAGGCGAACTTGTCTTCAAGCCGATGGAGCAGTTCGAGATCGCACCCGTCTTTGGCGATGGTGTGATCGGCATGTTCACCTTTACGAACATGGCGATGTGGACGGTTTTTGCCGTTATCGCGGTTTTCCTGCTTTTGGTTGTCTCGACGCGTCACCGCGCAATCGTGCCGGGCCGCGCACAGTCGGTTGCTGAGCTGGCCTACGGCTTCATCTACAAAATGGTTGAGGATATTTGCGGCAAAGAGGGTGTGAAGTTTTTCCCCTACATTATGACGCTGTTCATGTTTATCGTTTGCGCCAACTTCCTCGGCCTCATCCCCACTGCGTTCACGCCGACTTCGCACTTCGCTGTGACTGTTGTTCTGGCCTTTGCGGTGTTCATTACTGTGACAGTGCTTGGTTTTGTGAAAAATGGCGTTGGCTTCCTGAGCCTGTTCTGGGTGTCATCCGCACCCTTGGCTCTGCGGCCCATTCTGGCGATCATCGAGTTGATCTCGTATTTCGTACGCCCCGTTAGCCACTCCATTCGTTTGGCGGGCAACGTCATGGCCGGTCACGCGGTTATCAAAGTTTTCGCGGGCTTTGCAGCACTGGTTGCTGTGTCGCCCATCGCGATCCTCGGGATCACGGCGATGTATGGTCTGGAGGTCCTTGTGTCCTTTATTCAGGCTTATGTCTTCACGATCCTTACGTGTGTGTATCTCAAGGATGCGCTGCACCCACATCACTAACGACTTGGGGCAGGCACCGCCTGCTTCGAACCCACTACTCAACTTCCAACGCATAGGAGAATTATTATGGAAGGCGAACTCGCACACATCGGCGCAGGCTTGGCGGCAATCGGTTCCGGGGCAGCAGCCATCGGTGTTGGTAACGTGGCCGGAAACTATCTGGCTGGCGCATTGCGCAATCCGTCCGCAGCTGCGTCGCAGACTGCAACACTGTTTATCGGCATCGCGTTCGCAGAAGCGCTGGGGATCTTCGCGTTCCTCGTCGCACTCCTGCTGATGTTCGCTGTCTAAAAGACCGACGATATTTCTTATGCATTGGGCGGCGCAGTTAGCTGCACCGCCCATTTCACCAAGAAATTCCCAACCCACGATGTTCTGACAGGAGGCCATGATGGCAACTGAAACCGCAACGGGCGCTGTTGGCGCTGCGGAAGCATCCAGCGGGGGCATGCCGCAGCTGGACTTCTCCACATGGGGCAACCAGATTTTCTGGCTCGTGCTGGCGTTGATCGCCATCTACATGATCCTGTCACGTGTGGCCTTGCCACGCATCGCCGCCATTCTGGCAGAGCGTCAGGGCACAATTTCAAATGATATTGCCGCCGCAGAAGACCTCAAGTCTCGGGCAGGCGAGGCCGAGGCCGCATATGACAAAGCACTTGTCGATGCCCGCGCCGAAGCACAACGTATTATCGCCGAAGCAAAAGCTGACATGCAAGCCGACCTTGATAAGGCGATTGCGAAAGCTGACAAACAAATTGCAGCCAAATCCGCAGAATCTGAAAAAGCAATTTCCGAAGTCCGCACCGGTGCTTTGGAAAACGTGAAAGCCGTTGCCAAAGACACAGCAAAGGAAATCGTTGCTGCCATGGGCGGCACGGCGGATGCAAAAACGGTCACCGCTGCGGTCACTGCGCGGATGAAAGGATAACTCATGCGGTTTTTGAAAACTCCAGCAGTACTTCTCGCGCTGAGTGCGACACCTGCCTTTGCGGCGGATGGTCCTTTCTTCTCAATGGGCAACACCGACTTTGTTGTGCTGTTGGGCCTGCTCGTCTTCATCGCGATCAACATCTACTTCAAAGTACCGTCTTTGATCATGGGCATGCTTGATGGTCGCGCCGAAGGCATCAAAAGTGAGATCGAAGAAGCACGCAAGTTGCGCGAAGACGCGCAGACATTGTTGGCCTCCTACGAGCGCAAACAAAAAGAAGTGCAAGAGCAGGCGGACCGTATCGTAGCCTCCGCGCAGCAGGAAGCCGCTGCCGCAGGTGAGCAGGCGCGTGCAGATTTGGCCAAATCGGTCGAGCGCCGCCTGGCCGCAGCAGAAGAGCAAATCGGTTCTGCCGAAGCTGCTGCAATCAAAGAAGTACGCGATCAGGCGATCCTCATTGCAATCTCTGCGTCTCGTGACATCATCGGCAAGCAGATGACTGCCGCCGATGCGAACAAGCTGATCGAAGATGGCATCGCTCAGGTAGACGCCAAGCTTCACTGATTTTGCGCGACAGTATTTATGAAAAGCCCTGACTGATTGGTCGGGGCTTTTCGCGTTTTACGGTCTTTGAATGACAGCACTTTCCCATTCGCGAATGAACGTTCGACGTTTGAGTGTATCAAGGTATGTCATCAGCGCAGGCTCAAGCGCGATAGAGATCCGGCCGGCCGCATCATCGACCGATCCGAGAGGAGGCAGTGGAAGATCAGCCGGTGTGCCTTTTGATTGCAACTCCGTGAGATGACGCACGAAGGCCTTTGCCAGATCAGGATGCGCCGTAGTCCGTGAAGCCAGTGCGGTCCGCATCATGGTCGTCGGAAAGTCCGAAGGCATCACAACGGAGAGCTTGTTCGCCGTATCGGTTCGCGCGGACGCATAGCTGCCAAGCACATTGTAAGCCACGACGATCCGTCCGCTTGCCAGATCGTCTATCATGTCACCGGAACAGCAATAAAGCCCGGCATCAAGCGTTCCGATTACCTCCATCAACCGCCAGAACGTCTCTGACACGCGGGCATCCTGTGTCGCCAGGAGATATCCCAAACCGGATTGGCGCACGTCATAGGTGCCGACCTTCCCGTCGAATTCCTCCCTGTTTTCACGCAGCACTTCGATCAGCTCCTGCCGTGTACTTGGGATCGGCAGACCTTCAAACGCGGCAGTGTTCAGGACAATCGCTGCAGGCTCGCTTGTGAAGGCAAAAAGACTGTTCCGCCAATGGGCCCAGTCGGGGTGTGGCACATCGCTGAGCTGTGCGGCGAAGCCATCATTGGCAAGCTTGAGCTGTAGGTCCATCGCACTGGAAATCACCACATCGTAAGCGTCCGGTGTCACACGGAACACCCTGTCCAGATCGGCGGTGCCGGTCACAAGATATTCAATGCCAATGGCTGGATTTTGCGCCAAAAAGCTTTCCAAGATTGGCGCGAAATACGAGGTGTCTGTGCTTGATAAAATCCGCAGTGTGACAGAGGCATCCGGTGCGCCAAATTTTTGTTGATCCTCCCAAGACTGCGCACGGGCAAGCAGCGGCATCAAGCAAAGGATCAGAACTGTAAAATAACGCATGCGCCGCCTTCATCAGTATTGGAGAGTATCATTCTGCCACCATGTGCCAGTGCCACGTCCTGCGCAATCGTGAGCCCGAGGCCGGAGCCGATGTGACCGTCCGTATCGCTGCCGCGTGTAAACCGATCTGTCAGTCTGTGTATTTCATCGGGTTGAAATCCCTGTCCCTGATCTGTCACCTTGACCGTGATTTGCGGTGCGCTGTGCAGGCGCAGGGTGATCAAGCTTTCCGAGGGCGCATATTTGAGGGCATTATCCAGCAGGTTGCGAAAGGCGTTCTGGAGCAGAATGGGATCACCGCGAAGCGGCATGGTCTCACTTGCTTCCAGAACCAGCTCTACATCACGCATTTCTGCAATCGGAGTCATCCGCTGGACTAGCTCGCGGAGCAAATCGCCAAGATCAACATCTTCCCGCTCAAGGTTCTCGACACGGAAGGTGACCATCGCATGATCCAAAAGCTGCCCTGCGGCGCGCGACGTCTCGTCGATGGCCCGCATCATGGCGCGCAGGGCATCGCGGTTCTCTGCTGTTTGCACCCGTTGGAACGTGGCCTCTGCATAGGAGCGTACGGTGGCTAATGGGGTGCGCACACGGTGGGCGGCTTCGGCGATGAAATCCTCGGATTGTTTTAGTGATAAATCCAAACGCTGCATCAGGCTGTTGAGCGATCCAACCAGCGGTCCCATTTCAGCAGGAACAGGTTTGGTGAACGGACTGAGGTCTTGTGGTCCTCTGCGTGTGACGGATGTGGTCAGGCGGCTGAGCTGGCCTATCGTGCTCGACGTGGCCCAGAACGCCAAAGCGGTGGCGAGTGCGAAAAAGCCTACGCCAAATGCTGCGACGTTTACAGATATTCTGTTCAGTGTCTCGGAAAGCGCGTCCTGCGTTTGTGCGACGGAGACGGTTACGTTTCGCGATACATTCGCGCCTATCAGCATGCGCCGCGCGGTGGCCACTCGAACTGGAACATCATTATAGCGCGCCGAGACAAAGTCGCGGGCATCGCCATCTTCCTCCACCATAAGCCCCTCATACCCTGATAACAGCACGCCGTTCTCGGATATCGCATAGAATACGCGGTCATCGGCGGCTGTGGTCAGCATCGACAGCGCGGCATAGGGAAAGTCCAATTCAACCTGTCCCTCCCGCAGAACGGCAGCATCCAGAATGGAGGTCGCGGAAGCACCAAGGATATTGTCCTGCCCTTCCTGTGCGATTTGTGTGGCATAGCCGCGCACGACAAAAACCAGTAGAATAGCAAGGGCCGCTGCACCCCCCGTCAGGATGAGGGCAAGCCGGTTGCGCAAGGAGCCAAAAACGACAACGCCATCAGTCATGGTCAAGCCGGTAGCCAAGGCTGCGTAGAGTTGTGATCTGTACCGCTGAGCCTTCGAGGTGACGGCGTAACCTGCCTATGTAGACCTCGATTGCATTATCGGAAACGTCATCGTCGTAGGAGAAAAGCCTGTCCACCAGCTTTTGCTTGGAGAACACTTGCCCCTTGGCGTTCATCAAAAGCTCCAGCAGCCGCAGCTCCCGATTGCGCAGATTGATCACCGTTCCCTTGACGGTGAGCAAACCACCCACAGCGTCAAACTCCACATCGCCGAGCCGGATCGTGGATTGCGTCGATCCGGTTTTGCGGCGCAGCACAGCGCGACACCGCGCCTGAAGTTCCGCATGATCAAAGGGTTTTGTGACATAATCGTCTGCGCCCAGATCAAGGATGCTGATCCGATCTGAAACCTGACTGCGCGCGGTGAGCACAATCACGGGTGTGTCGTTATTGGCTGCGCGGTGTTGTTTGAGAAAGCTGCGCCCGTCGCCATCGGGCAACATGATATCAAGCAGGATCAGATCGTATTCCGATGCACGCACGAAATCCACGGCCTCACTCATGCGCGCGGCATGGTCGATAGTATGCCCGTCCAGCACGATGCGCGAGCAGATCGCGCGTGCCAGCTCGGGATTATCTTCAACAAGGAGGTATTTCATCGTGCAGAGGCCTTTTGTGTCACAGATGACAGGTTTGTGTCAGGTTAGCATGGTTGTCTTCGCGCAAGTAGCCGGGAGGAGAACGGCTATCAAATGGGAGACTAAAATGAAAACGATGAAATTGGGCCGTCGCGCCCTAATGGCGGCTGCTGTCGCAACATTCGGATTTGCCGCACCTGCATTCGCTGATGGTCATCAGGTTGTTGATGATATTCACTTCCTCATTCCTGGCGGTGCCGGTGGCGGCTGGGATGGCACAGCGCGCGGTGTAGGCGAGGCGCTGGTGGACTCCGGTCTGATCGGTTCCGCGTCGTTCGAGAATATGTCCGGCGGTGGTGGTGGCACAGCCATCGGTTTTCTCATCGAGAACGCCGAGAGCAACTATGGAACGCTCATGGTCAACTCGACCCCGATTGTCATCCGGTCGCTGACGGGTGTGTTCCCGCATAACTTTCGTGATCTGACATTGGTTGCCGGTACGATTGGCGACTATGCGGCGATCGTCGTCGGCAAGGACAGCCCCATCAATACGATGGAAGATTTCCTTGCAGCCTATGATGCTGATCCAAATGGCACCCCTGTCGGCGGTGGCTCTGTTCCGGGTGGCATGGACCACCTTGTGGCAGCCATGGTGATGGAAGCAGCAGGTCGCGACGCGCTTGGTGTGAACTATATTCCCTATGACGCAGGCGGCACTGCCATGGCGGCATTGCTGTCAGGCGAGATCGCTGCATTGTCGACCGGTTTTTCCGAAGCGGTTGATTTGTCCAACGCAGGTGAGGTGAAGATTATCGGCATCACAGCAGACGCACGTGTCGCGGCATTGCCCGATGCGATGACGATGAAAGAGCAAGGCATCGACACATCGTTCGTGAACTGGCGCGGCTTTTTTGGCGCGCCTGGCATGCCGGACGAGACAGCAGCCAAGTATAAAGCAGCCATCACCGCAATGTATGACACGCCCGAATGGGAAGAAGTCCGCGCGCGCAATGGTTGGGTCAACATCCACAATTCCGGCGATGATTTCCGCGTCTTCCTTGAAGATCAGGAAAAGGTCATCGGCGATCTGATGAAGAAATTGGGCTTCTTGTAAGACGAAGTTCACGGGGGGGGCGAAGCGGTCATCTGCTTCGCCCCCTTTTTTGACTTGTGGTGGGAGAGTGGCAGATGGCCTTGGATCGTTGGATAGCACTTATTCTTTTGGGTATCTGCCTTGTTTACGGCTACACTGCGTGGTTCACGATGGATGAGGGGCTGGCTCCTTTCATGCGCCGTAATCCGGTCTGGCCCAGCACATTCCCCAAAGTTCTTTCGATCTTCGGTGTGGTCGCCGCGCTCGTTATCCTGCTTGGGATTGAAAAGGGCGAGGATAAGATCGGCGAAATAGATTACCGCCGTCTCACGGACTACAAACTCGGACAGGCTATTTTGCTGCTCTCGCTCATGGTGCTTTATGCGTTTTGCCTGCGGCCGGTCGGATTTTTGATATCGACCGCATCGTTCCTGACATTGGGCTCGTTCATATTAGGTGAGCGTAAGTGGCATGTCATGCTGCCTGTCTCGCTTACCGCGACTTTTCTTGTTTGGTATCTGGTGCAGGAAGTCTTGGGCATCTATATGCGCCCGCTGCCCGGATTTATATCCGCTTTGGTAGGAGGCTGATATGCTTGAAGGTATTCTCATCGGTCTACAAACCGCGCTGTCGATCCAGAACCTTCTGCTGGTGGTTGCAGGTTGTTTAATAGGTACGTTCATCGGCATGTTGCCCGGTTTGGGGCCGATGTCGATCATCGCGATCATGATCCCGATTGCGATTTCCATCGGTGATGCGTCCGCGGCGCTTATTCTGCTGGCGGGAGTGTATTACGGGGCGATCTTTGGCGGCTCGACCTCGTCGATATTGCTCAACGCGCCCGGTGTGGCCGGTACTGTCGCGTCAAGTTTTGATGGCTACCCCATGGCGCAGCAGGGCAAGGCGGGCAAAGCGCTCACCATTGCTGCCATCGCCAGCTTTGCCGGTGGGACCATCGGAGCAATCCTGTTGATGATCTTCGCGCCGATGTTGTCGTCAGTGGCGTTGCTGTTTCACTCAGCAGAATATTTCGCGTTGATGATCGTGGGCCTGTCGGCGATTGCCGCGTTTGCAGGACGCGGGCAGGTGACCAAGGCGCTGTTAATGACTGTGCTGGGTCTTATCATGGCCACCGTGGGTGAGGGCGCGCTGTTCAATCTGCCGCGCTTTACGATGGGGATTATGGACCTGCAATCGGGGTTTGGCTTCATCACGTTGGCCATGGCGATGTTTGCATTGCCGGAGGCGGTTTTTCTGGTGCTAAAGCCCAAAAACCTCGACGGTAGCGAGAACGAAATCAAAGACCTGCGCATCACCCGATCCGAGGCACGCGCCATCGCACCCGTCATTGCACGTCAATCGGTGCAGGGGTTTTTCATTGGTGTTCTGCCTGGTGCCGGTGCGACAATCGCAAGTTTTCTGGGCTATGCGGTTGAGCGCAATATCGCCCCGAAAGCAGAGCAGGACGAGTTTGGCAAAGGCTCGATCAAGGGCCTCGCAGCGCCGGAGACGGCAAATAACGCGGCATGTACCGGATCGTTTGTGCCCTTGTTGACCTTGGGCATTCCCGGTTCGGGCACCACGGCGATTCTGCTGGGCGCGCTCATCGCGCTCAATGTAACGCCGGGGCCGCGCCTTATGATCGACGAGCCTCAGATATTCTGGGCTGTCATCATGTCAATGTTCATCGGAAATTTGGTGTTGTTGATCCTGAACTTGCCGCTCATACCTTATATCGCCAAGGTTCTTGCGATCCCACGCAATTACCTGATCCCGTTCATCATGTTCTTCACGCTTATGGGCGCCTACATCGGGCAGAATAACGCGACCGAGTTGTTGTTGCTCGTGGGTTTTGGTGTCTGCGGCCTGGCGCTCAAATTTGCCAACTATCCGCTGCCGCCGCTGCTCATTGGTTTTATTTTGGGCGGCATGATGGAGGATAATTTCTCACGCTCCATGCAGCTTTATGGTGGTGTGTCGTTCATTTGGGAGCGTCCGATGACGCTTGGCTTGTTGGTCATCGCCGTCTCTTTGGTGCTGTTGCCAAGCTTGCGGGCGTACCGTGCGGGCAAGACGGCTTAACCCTTAAGCTCGTGATCGAGCCGTTGGCGCGCAACGTCCTCGTGCCGCTCGGCACGCTGCTCATCCATCAACGCGCGCTCAACGTACGTAAGGTGCGCTTCAACGGCGGCGCGCGCAGCCCCCGCGTCCCGCGCCATGAGCGCGTCATGTATCGTGCGGTGCTGATCGAGTAGAACTGCGCGCTTTGTCTGTTGTTTGAACATCACCTGACGGTTGTAGAATACCCCTTCGCGCAGCAATTCGTACATCGAGCGCATCATGTGCAGCATTACCACGTTATGGCTCGCCTCGATGATGGCCATGTGGAATTGCGCATCAAGGGCGGCTTCTTCCTCTGCATCGTGACTGTGATGTGCGGCTTCCATCTTGGCAAAGACCGCACTGATTACAGCCAGATCGGTGTCTGATCCAAGGCGCGCCGCACGCTCGGCTGCCAATCCTTCCATGTCGCGGCGAAACGACAGGTAGTCCATCGTCGCCTCGTCGTGGCGTGCAAAAAGGGCAGTAAGGGCCGGCGAAAATGCGGAACCCAGAACATCGGCAACAAAAACACCTGCACCCGGTTTGGTCGTCAGCAGCCCTGCCGCCTGCAAACTTGCAATCGCGTCACGCAGAGGGGGACGCGACACGCCCAACCTCTCGGCCAACTCACGCTCTGCAGGTAGCCGTTTGCCGGGCCGCAGGATGCCGCGCAGGATCAATTCCTCGACCTGTCGGATGACTGCCGAAGACAGCTTTTCAGGACTTACGGGGCGAAACGGCATGATGCATCCTTTGATTGGTCAAATTATATGACCAGTCGGAGACTGTATCAAGTCTCAGCAGTACGTATGGGATTTTGGTTCATTTGAGTGAAGCTGATAAAAGAGAGAAAATTTACCGATAATTAGGACTATCCGTGTCAGTTGAGCGGATGAACAAAAATTTGATCCTTTGCCTGCTGGCCCAAATGCTTTTGACTGGGTGCAACACGCCCGGCCCCCATTTTCGGGGGATACCTGCGACAACGGTGACTGTAGACGGATCGACGTTTGATGTGCGCGTCCGCGACGAACTTGCTGAGGCGATCCGCACCAATGTCGAATACGCCCCACGGTTTGGCCCAATCAAGGAGCGGGCGGGGCGCGCAATGGCGATGGTCAGTGGTTGCGAGGTGCGCGAAGTACGCGGTGATCAGGCGCAGGCGACCGGAATACTGCGCTGCGCTAAGTGAGGGTGTGCGCCGTATGCGATGCGTGTCCTGCATCACGGCAAACCGCCGCTCAAAGCCCAATATCTTGTGGATAACCCCTCTCTAGCCGCTGTGGATTGTGCGTGGCGGTTGACTTAAGGGGCGCAAAACCGTCACGCTCTGCGTGGTCCGGAATCACCCCACAGGCGGTACATGCGCTTTTCTAAACTCAGGCTGACTGGCTTCAAAAGCTTTGTTGACCCCACCGATCTGATCATTGCGGATGGTCTGACGGGTGTTGTGGGTCCAAACGGCTGTGGAAAATCGAACCTGCTGGAAGCACTGCGTTGGGTGATGGGAGAGAACCGCCCGACTGCAATGCGGGGCGGTGGCATGGAAGATGTAATTTTCGCCGGTGCGGCCACCCGTCCTGCACGGAATTTTGCCGAAGTCTCTTTGCAGATCGACAATAGTGAAAGGTTGGCGCCAGCGGGATTCAACGACAGCGATAACCTCGACATTGTGCGGCGGATCACGCGTGACGTTGGCAGCGCGTATAAGGCGGCGGGCAAAGACGTGCGTGCGCGCGATGTCCAGATGCTGTTTGCGGATGCCTCAACCGGTGCGCACTCACCCGCACTTGTCCGGCAGGGCCAGATCAGCGAGTTGATCAACGCAAAACCAAAAAGCCGCCGCCGTATTCTGGAAGAAGCGGCGGGCATTTCCGGTCTGTATGCGCGCCGACATGAAGCAGAGCTGAAGCTCAACGGAGCCGAGACCAATCTGGCGCGTGTTGACGATGTGGTCGAGCAATTGGCCGCACAGCTGGCACAGCTCGCGCGTCAGGCGCGGCAGGCGGCGCGCTACCGCGAGATTGGTGATGATCTGCGGCGCACGGAAGGGATGCTTTTGTACCGCCGGTGGCGGGAGGCAGATGACGCCCGCGCCCGCGCCGAGGAAGAGCTGCGCGCGCGTCTGAGTGCTACGGCGCAGGCGGAAACGCAGGTGCGCAACACCGCCAAAGCGCGTCAGGAGGCAGAGGATGCATTGCCCGCCTTGCGCGATGAGGATGCTATCGCCGCCGCAGTGGTTCAACGGCTGGCCGTGCAGCGCGACACATTGAGTGAGCGGGAGACCCGTGCGACGGCCCTGATCGAAACCTTGCAAGGGCGGATCACGCAATTGGTCCGCGATATCGAGCGGGAAGGTGGCCTTAATAGGGATGCAGGTGAGACGATTAAGCGGCTTGAGTGGGAAGCGCGTGAACTTGTAAAAGCAGGCGAAGGTCACGACGACCTGTTGGCCGAAGCGGTAAGTGCGGCGGGCGAAGCTGCAACTGTTTTGCAAGCCCGAGAGAGCGATCTGGGCCAGCAAACCGAGGATGTTGCACGGCTCGCTGCGCGGTTTGGATCGGCGGAACGGCTGTTGGAAGACAGCCGGAAGACACAAAGCAAGGCCGAGGCAGATGCTGCGCGCGCGCGCGAGGCGGTCGCGACAAGTGAGGCGGCATTGTCGCGCGCGGCCGTGGATTTTGAGGCCGCCACGCGGGCCGAAGCGGCGGCAGTCGCCGCAGGAGAAGCCGCCGAGGCAGCGTTGATCGCGGCGGAGGACGCGCGGGCGGCTACACAGGCGCGCGAGGCGGATGCACGTGCCGAGCGGTCCGAGGCAGAAGGTGAGATGAACGCGCTGCGCGCAGAGGCAGGCGCGCTTGCCAAGCTGGTGGAGCGTGATACCGCAGAGGGTGGCCAGATACTCGACCGTCTACAGGTCGAGCATGGCTTCGAAAAGGCACTTGGGGCCGCATTGGCCGACGATCTGCGTGCGCCCGAAGTGGCGAGTGACGGTCCATCCGGCTGGGCGCCGCTGTCTGCCTACAGTGAGGTTCAGGCGCTGCCTGCAGGCGTTACACCACTGACCAATCATGTGTCTTGTCCCGATGTTCTGGGGCGCAGGATGGGACAAATCGGCCTTGTTGATCCTGATGACGGCCCGCGGCTTCAGTCGGCGTTACAACCCGGTCAGCGACTTGTCTCGCTTGAGGGGGATTTGTGGCGCTGGGACGGGTTTCGGGCATGGGCGGAGGATGCGCCATCGGCTGCGGCCCTCAGGCTGCAACAGCTCAACCGGCTTGAAGTACTCAAACAGGCATTGGAGCAGGCGAGCCAGCGTGCCGAGGGTGCGCGTGCAGCACATGATGCACTGACCGCACAACTGGCTGCCCAAGCGGAGGCCGACAAAAAGGCCCGCGAAGCGCGACGTGACGCGGACCGCATGGTTGCAGATGCCGGTCGTGCGCTTAGCCGTGTGGAAGCGGACCGGAACCTGGCTGCCGGACGGCTGGAGAGCCTTGGACTTGCCGTGGCACGCCACGAAGAAGAAGCAATGGGTGCGCGCAATCGTGCGCTTGAAGCAGAGCGTGCTCTGGCCGACCTTGGGGATTTAGGCGCCGCGCGCGACGCTGTAGATGACCTGCGCATGACCGTCGAGGCGGCGAGGATCACAATGATGTCGCGCCGCTCGCGCCATGATGAATTGCGCCGCGAGGGTGAGGCCCGAACCAAACGCACGCAAGAAGTCCGCAAGGAGCTGAGCGGATGGCGGCACCGGCTCGAGACGGCGGAGAAGCGCAGCGAGGAATTAGTCGAGCGGAAGGATGCATCCGAGGCAGATCTCAAGGAGGCGGGCGCCGCCCCGTCCGAGATTGCAGCACAGCGGTCAGTGCTCAGCGAAGAAATCAAAAAATCCAAAGCGCGGCGTGCAGAGGCTACAGACAAGCTTGGGCAGGCAGAGGCCGGTCTGCGCGATGCAACTTTAGCCGAGCGGGAGGCGGAGCGTACGGCATCGCATGCCCGCGAAGCGCGTGCGCGCGCAGAAGCGTTCAGCGATGCAGCCAAGGAAACGGTCGCCGCCACAGCGGAGCGGATTGCCGAGGATCAGCAGCTGACCCCGAACCAGCTTCTCACCCGGCTTGATGTGAATCCCGACCAGATTGCGGGCGCGGATATGCTGGAAGCGGATGTGAACCGGCTCAAGCGTCAGCGCGATGCTTTGGGTGCCGTTAACCTGCGCGCCGAAGAAGACGCAAAAGAAGTTCAGGTCGAGCATGACACGCTGGTCAGCGAGAAAGCCGATCTGGAAGAAGCGATCAAGACTTTGCGTTCAGGCATCGCGAGCCTCAACCGCGAAGGCCGCGAGCGTCTCCTCACCGCGTTCGAGCAGGTGAATGCGAACTTCTCACTGTTGTTTACCCATCTGTTTGGCGGTGGTGAGGCCAGTCTGGTGATGGTGGAATCTGATGATCCGCTGGAAGCGGGGCTTGAGATTATGTGCCAGCCACCGGGCAAGAAGCTGAGCATACTTAGCCTTCTGTCGGGGGGAGAGCAGACGTTGACGGCGATGGCGCTCATCTTCGCGGTGTTTCTGGCAAATCCTGCGCCGATTTGCGTGTTGGACGAGGTGGACGCACCTCTTGATGATGCAAACGTCACGCGGTTTTGTGATCTGCTGGACGAGATGTGCCGCCAGACGGATACACGCTTTTTGATTATCACTCACCATGCAGTGACGATGGCGCGAATGGACCGTTTGTTTGGTGTCACGATGGCGGAGCAGGGCGTGAGCCAACTTGTATCTGTTGATCTCAAAAAAGCGGCGACACTGGTCGCGTGAATGTGTGTGGTGAAGAGGCCCGCGTCATCCTACCGTAATTTAATGCGGTATTTTTATTTTCTTCTTTTCTGGCCTGTGTCTGTTTGGGCGTCGGATTTTACCATCCTTGAGGATGACGTAGTGTTGAGCCGCACGGAGGTTGTCGAGATGACACAGGGCCATGCAGTTGAATTCTACGAAGGCGGGTTATCGCGTTATTCTGCCGGAGGGTCGTACAGCTATACCTATCAGGGTGGTGGTACGGCATTCGGGCGGTTCGACGTAGGTGAGGACGGCACCATCTGCATCGCTTACCGCAACGGCCAAAGCAGATGCGACCGCTTCGTGCGCAGCCATGGGCGGCTTATTATGCTCACCGCCGATGGTCAGCGGTTTGCAATCAGACCTTAGGTTTTATCGGTACGACCGGTCCGCCCGCTTTTTCCCAACCGGCAAAGCCGTCTCTGATATGCGCAGCCTTGAAACCCATGTCCTGAAGGGTCGCGACCGATAACGCAGAGCGCCAGCCGGAGGCGCAGTGAAAGACAAACTTTTTATCCTGCGCGAACACATCCTTGAAATAAGGGCTGTCAGGATCAATCCAGAATTCGAGCATGCCGCGTGGGCAATGGAAGGCGCCTGGGATTGCACCCATGCGCTCGCGTTCACGCGGGTCGCGTAGGTCAACGATCTGAACAGCAGAATTGTCGACCATCGCGATTGCATCAGGCGTCTCGATTTCCTCAATGCGCGTACGGGCGGCAGCGACCATTTGTGCGGCGGATATTTTCAGGGACATGCGGTGCTCCGTTATAGTTGTGACAAGAAGGCGGGCGTCGGCCATGCGTCTGCGGGCAGGCCAAGGCGCTCCTGCTCGGTTCGGACGGCTGCGCGGGTTTTCGCGCCCAGAATGCCGTCTATATCGCCCACATCATAGCCGCGTGATTGTAGCTTGCTTTGCAGGCGCTTCATTTCTTCGCTGCTCAGGCCGGTATCGGGGGAGCCTGCGGCGTAAATTTGCGCACCGTTCAAGCGCGTTGCGAAATATGCCGCGGTCAACACGTAAGTGAAACTCTGGTTCCACTCGAAATACACGTTGAAGTTCGGGTAGGCGAGGAAGGCCGGACCACGCCGCCCTTGAGGCAGGATCAAGGAGGCAGGCAGGTCGTCAGCCAATACCCCGTTTCGCGCTACTACCCCAAGGGCAATCCATTCAGGTACTGATTTCGTTGTTTGTAAACCGCTGAGTGACCAATCGAATGTGTCCGGCACTGTGACTTCTTCGATCCACGGCTCACCTTTGCGCCATCCCAAGGAGGCGAGCATTTTACCGCCTGAGACAAGCGCGTCGGGTACAGAGGTTTTGAGATAAACGTGACCGTCCCCGTCTCCGTCGGTCCCGCTCTCGAGGATGTCGCGGGGCAGCATCTGGACCATTCCAATCTCGCCTGCCCACGCGCCTGTAGTGGTTGCAGGGTCCAGATCGCCGCGCGCGAAAAGCTCCATTGCGGCAAATATCTGTGGGCGAAACAGCTCAGGCCTGCGGCAATCATGGGCGAGGGTGACAAGGGCGTTGGCGGTGTTGAAGCTGCCCTGAATGGCACTATAATCCGTCTCGAACGCCCAGAAGGCCAGCAAAACGCCGCGATCGACACCGTATTCTTCTTCAATGCGGTCAAAGATTTCACTGTACCTTTGGGCATTTGCGCGGCCCCGATTGATACGGTCGTTCGAGATCAATCTGCGATAGAAGTCTACGAAGGGCCTTTGGAACACCCCTTGGGAGCGGTCCGCGCGCAGCACCGCAGGATCAAGGCGAACGGAGCGGAGGAATTGCGTCGCCGTTTCGTCACTGATGCCATGCAGGGTTGTCGCCTCGGAATTGAGACCGTTGAGGAATGTGTCAAAGTCGCCGCCGCATGACGTCTCCGCAAGTGCGACAATCGGCGTAAGAACAATGAGGGTCGCGAGAGTTACGATGCGCATAGCTGACCTATTTAGCGTTTGGTTCACGAATAGCCGAGAAGTGCGAGCACGATGCACGCGCCAAGCAAGATGCGCCAGACCAGCCAGAGCTGCCGTACGGAATCGTCGATTGCATTGGTCCCCGGATGATGTGTCCCCGCTTCACCGACCCAGTCGAAATCCTGCATCACGCCCTCGTATGCACGCGGTCCGGCCAAGGCCACACCGATGGCCCGCGCCATTGCCGCCTCGGGCCAGCCTGCATTGGGTGAGCGGTGTCGCCGGGCGTCCTGACCGATTGCGCGCCATTGCTGTATCAGCCCGGCAGGCAGTGCGATGAAAAGGCAGGTGAGGCGCGCAGGAATAAGGTTCATCGCATCGTCCATCATTGCGGCAGCCTTGCCGAACTTTTCATAGCGGGGCGTGCGGTAGCCGATCATGCTGTCGGCTGTGTTGACAACCTTGTAGACGAGCAAAGCTGGAAGCCCGCCAACGAGAAACCAAAATGCAGGCGCTACAATTCCATCCGACAGGTTTTCTGCGCCACTTTCAATTGCGGAGCGGGCGACTGCGGCGCTATCCATGTTTTTGGTGTCGCGGCTGACGATCATGGCAACAGCACGCCGCCCGTCCCCCAAAGAGACCCGCAGGCCATCCGCCACAGCCTTGACGTGATCCACAAGTGAACGTTGGGCGAGCAGGATAGCGGTCAGAACCACCTCGACGATACCTCCCAATTGGGAGAGACCCCACCCAATCAAGTATGCTCCCCCCATCAGAATCGCCAAAGCAAACAGGCCGGCAAGCAGTGCAGCCCGCCCGCCATTGAGCCGTTCTTCAAGCGTGCTGATCGCGCGGCCCATCAAAACAGCCGGATGTGGCACACGGTCCCAAAGCCACTTTGGCTCCCCAAATGCAGCATCCAATAACAGGGCCAAAAACAGAATAGCAGGAACGCTCATGTCGGCATATCGAAGGTTTGCGCGATAAATAAACCGGCAATAACAAGACCATGTTGATCACAGCCGGTCACACTAATTTGTGCGACCGCGGGTCCTTTTATGTGGCTGGGGTGTTGCGTTTGTATGTGCACGTGGACTATTCGCCAAATTAAAGGGGGCTAAAAGTTGCTTATTTCCCCTATTCTCAAATCGGAGTTTTGAGTATTTTTCAAGAGCAGGCTAATATATCAGCAATTTTAGTTGATGAGCGGGCGAGATTGATCGCTCAGAATTTTTCAGTGGCTAGGGGGCGTTTTTGATGTCTGTCACTAGACCTAAGATAACACGCGTGCTTATCGTCGAGAGCGTGCCGGAGCTTGCCACATTGTGGAAGCGGCATCTGGTACGGCAGGGTATGGTTGTGGCTTGTGCAAAAGGGCAGACAGAAGCGATTGAGCATTTGTCAGGCCATGAGACTGATATCATCATCCAAGATCTGATGATCGAGGACGGCTCTGCATTGGCTGTTGCCGACTATGCAAACTACCGCCAACCTTCGGCGCGCGTCATTTTCGTGACGAACACCACGTTCTTCTCTGACGGGTCGATTTTTGCACATTCGGCAAATGCGCGTGCATTTGTACAAAGCAATACACCGCCAGAGGACTTGGCGGCGATGGTTGCGCATTATGGTGCGGAAACGCTGGTTAGCTAAGCCGTTCTGGTATTCAGCCGCGTCTGTGCGGTTCAGTCCAATCTATAACCGGGTTTACCGGAATGATACGGTTGGGGTTTATCGTCTCGTGACTGTAATGGTAGTGGCGCACGATGTGATCAAAGTGAACCGTTTTGGTGATCCCGTCCCATTGATACAACTCGCGCGTATAGGCCCATAAATTCGGATAATCTACGATCCGCTTGCGGTTGCATTTGAAATGCTGGTGATAGACGTAATCGAACCGCACCAGTGTCGTGAACAGCCGCCAGTCGGCCTCTGTGATGCGCGCGCCAGTGAGATAACGGTTCTCGGCAAGGATACCCTCGATCCAGTCCAGCGTATCGAACAGTGGCATGACTGCGGCGTCATATGCCTTTTGGGTGGTGGCAAAGCCCGCTTTGTAGACCCCATTGTTGAATGTGTCATAGATGCGTGCGTTGACAGCCTCGATGAGTGTGTGCAGATCCGCCGGCCAATAGTCATCTTCGTTGCCGGTAAGCGCGTTGAAGGCGCTGTTGAACATGCGGATAATTTCAGACGATTCGTTTGAGACGATCGTTTCGCGCTTTTTGTCCCAAAGAATGGGCACTGTCACACGTCCCGTAAAATCGGGGATCGCGCGGGTATAGAGGTCCCTTGCAAAGGGCAGGCCGAATTGCCGATCTCCGGTTGCACCCTCGAAGCCGGTCTCGAATGTCCACCCCTGATCCAGCATGTCAGGATGTACGGCGGATACGTCGATGAGACCCGTTAGTTCTTTTATTGCGCGAAAAACAAGCGTGCGGTGCGCCCAAGGGCAGGCGTGACTTACATAAAGATGATAGCGACCCGCTTCGGCCTCAAAGCCACCTTCACCGGTTGGACCTGGACTTCCGTCTGCGGTGATCCAATTGCGGAATTTTGCGTCTTGGCGCTTGAATGCGCCGCCACTGTCCTTTGTGTCATACCATGTGTCATGCCACTGACCGTCAATCAAAAGTCCCACGCGCATCTCCTATCGGCCACCGTTCACATGAATGTAACGGAGCGCTGTCAGAGTGCGAAGAGTGCGGTGCGCGCAGAACCGGTGCGCAGATGCACATAGGTCGGCTATGCGGGCCGAATGTCGGAATATGTTGCCTCACCGGCATGGTACGAAATTCTAAATGAATAGAGCGGGAGACGACTCATGGACATATTTCTGCCAGAGGGATTTTTGCCGGGCCGAGGCCGTATACGGGCAAGCCGGTCGTCACGTATGCCGCAACTAAGCTTGGAGGCAGCTGGTAAATCTTATCCCGTATTGCGCCGCTGGGCCACTGGATTTGCGGTCAGTGCTGTTAATATGCCCGCACTGACCGGTATCGTGCAGCTGCGGGAAGGGACCGCAGAGCCTTCCCAATATCTGATTGTCGCCAGCGATCGCGTAGGGCTTGAGCAGATCCTGACAGTCAAGCGGGCAAGCCGCGTTGAATATGCAACGGCGTCTTTTGGCGACCCAAGCGCACAGTTGGAAGTGCGCACTTGGGGTTGTTGAGTCTGCCAAGCATGGCAGCGGGCTACATCATTGAAGATCTTTGAATGCGGCGGCGAGGCGATCACATGCTTCTTGTACGCGTGCACGCGGAGTTGCGAGGTTGAAGCGCAGAAAACTGTCGCCGCCCTTGCCGAACGTCGGCCCGTGGTTTGCGGCAATGCCTGCGCCCTGCTCGACCCGTTTGGTGAATTCCTCGCGGGTCATTCCCGTACCCTCAAAATCGACCCAAGCAAGATAGGTCGCGTCAAGTGACATGGATTTTAGGCCGGGTATGGCATTGACGGCCTCGTCAAACAGGCGGCGGTTGCCATCAAGATATGCGTTGAGGTCATCGACCCATGCCGCCCCTTCCGGCGAATAGGCCGCAGTCGCCATGAATAGGCCAAAGCTGTTGGGGGACAGGCCGAAAGCCGCCATGCGCTCCGCGAACTTTGCGCGCAGATCAGGATCGGCAATGATAACATTGCCCGAATGGCTGCCTGCGATGTTAAAGGTTTTGGTCGTGGCGGTCATCATCACAAGCCGGTCCTCGATCCCGTCGATCAAAGTCATCGCGGTGTGCTTGTGACCGGGCATTACCAGATCATGGTGAATCTCGTCCGAGACCAGCACAAGATTGTGCCGCTTGGCAAAATCCGCGACTTCTTCCAATTCGCTCCGGCTCCAGACTGTGCCGCCGGGATTATGCGGTGAGCAGAGCATGAGCATCTTCTCGTTGCCCGTCATCTGCGCCTCATAAGCGTCGAAATCCATGCGGTAGCGGCCATTCTCCTGTACCATCGCGCATTCAACCACTTCGCGCTCTGCAGCTTTGATCACCCGGGCGAACGCGTGATAGACGGGCGTGAATAACATCACGCCATCGCCCTTTTCAGTGAACGCATCGACGCACATGGCGGTGCCGTTGACCAATCCGTGCGTTGTAAAAATATGCGCAGGATCAAGGGCCCAACCATGGCGCTCTTTCATCCACCATTGGATCGCCGCGCGGTATTTGCTCTCATCTCCGAAATAGCCATAGACACCGTGATCGACCATCGCCTGAACAGCGTCCTGCACGACCGGTGCGGTAGCAAAATCCATATCCGCCACCCACATGGAAATGCCGGTATCAGTGGGGACGCCATAAATGCTCTCCATGCTGTCCCATTTCACGCAGTGGGTGCCGCGGCGTTCAATCGGGGTGTCAAAGCTCATGGTTGGTTCTCCTGCTGATGTTGTCCGAAACTTAGCGGGGCCAGACTTATGTGCAAGCCCCGCTTGCGGCAGGGCAGGGCATGGCCTACATCCCTTTGCATGAAACGCCCTATTCTATATCACCCTGATCCCCGTCTGAAGAAATCCTGCACTGCGGTTGAGGATTTGAATGACGATCTGCGCACGCTGGCTGATGATATGCTGGCCACAATGTATGACGCCCCTGGTGTCGGACTGGCCGCACCGCAGATCGGCGTGTTGACGCGGTTGATCGTCCTTGATTGCGTCAAGGAAGAGGGGGAGAAGCCGCGCCCGCTTGTGATGTTCAACCCGAAGGTCGTTAGTGCTTCAGATACGCTCAACACCTACGAAGAGGGGTGTTTGAGTATCCCCGAGCAATTTGCCGATGTCACCCGTCCGGCAGAGGTGGAAGTGACGTGGATTGACCGCGATGGTACTGAGCGGCGTGAGGCGATGGACGGGCTGTGGGCGACTTGTGTACAGCATGAGATTGACCATCTGGACGGCAAACTGTTTATCGACCACCTCAAACCGCTGCGCCGCCAGATGATTACGCGCAAAATGATCAAGTTCAAACGCGAGCTTGCGCGCGGATGAGCATTCTGGAGATTGTGCAGTGGCCTGACAGTCTGCTGACGGAAACCTGTGCGCCGGTCGAAGAAATCACACCCCGCATTGTAACGCTCGCCGCTGATATGCTTGAGACGATGTATGCCGCCCCTGGTCGCGGCCTTGCTGCACCGCAAGTGGGCGCGCTTGTCCGTATCTTTGTCATGGATACTGGTTGGAAAGAGGGCAAATCCGATCCGCTTGTCTGTATCAACCCGATGCTGATGGAAGTGAGCGAAGAGCGAGCGAGCAATGCCGAAGGTTGCCTGAGCATTCCTGGCGTGAGCGCGGAAATCTCGCGGCCTGCGCAGGTGCAGATGGTTTGGACCGGCCTGAACGGTGGGCGGTTTGTTCAAAGCTTTACAGGGTTTGCCGCCGCTTGTGTGCAGCATGAGTTGGACCACCTCGACGGTATCATAACATTTGACCATCTGGATGCGGACACCCGCAGCCTGATCGAAGCGGAGTATGCAGCATGAGTGTTCGCACGATCCTGACATGGCCTGACAAACGTCTGCGCATGCCTTGTGATAACGTCACGGAGGTCACGGATGCGACGCGCGCGATCTGGCGCGATATGGTGGAGACGATGGACGCAATGCCCGGTGTCGGTCTTGGTGCGCCACAAATTGGTGTGATGCAGCGTCTGGCGGTTGTCGATACGTCCGAGGCGCGCAACAAACGCATATTGCTTGCCAATCCGGAGGTGATCGACGCCTCCGCGATTATGAATGTGCATGAAGAAGCATCGCCTTGCCTGTCTGGCGTGTCAGCCAAGATCAGCCGCCCGCGCGGGGTGAAAGTACGGTTCCTGGACGAAACGGGTGCTGTCGTGGAGCGTGATTTTGTCGGGCTCGACGCGACAAGTGTACAGCACCAGATCGACCATCTGGACGGCAAGATGTATTTTGACCGTCTGAGCAAGGTTAAGCGCGACATGCTGCTGCGCCGTGCGCGCAAGATGAACGGATGAGCAGGATGCGGATTGTCTTTATGGGGACGCCGGAGTTTTCGGTGCCAGTGCTGAACGCATTGGTTGATGCGGGTCACGATGTCGTCGCCGTCTACTCGCAACCCCCTCGCCCCGCAGGGCGTGGTAAAAAAGACCGCCCCGGCCCTGTGCATGCGCAGGCAGAGGCGTCGGGGATCGATGTCCGCACGCCTGTCTCGCTCAAGACGCCAGAGATGCAGGCGGATTTTGCGGCGTTGAATGCAGATGTGGCTGTGGTTGTGGCTTACGGGCTGATCTTGCCGCAGGCGATTTTGGATGCACCTGCGCGCGGGTGCTTGAACATCCACGCAAGTTTGCTGCCCCGTTGGCGCGGTGCTGCGCCCATTCACCGCGCGATCATGGCCGGAGACCGCGAGACAGGTGTTTGCATCATGCAGATGGAGGCTGGTCTGGATACAGGTCCGGTATTACTGCGCGCTTCTTTGGCGATCGGTGACGAAGAGACGACTGCACAATTGCACGACCGCCTCAGCGGCTTGGGTGCCCACCTCATTGTGGATGCGCTAATGCAGCTTGACCAGTTGGAGCCGCAGGTACAGCTGGATGAGGGCGTCACGTATGCCGCCAAGATCGACAAGGCAGAAGCTGCAATTGACTGGAGCAAACCTGCCTTGGAAGTTGACCGTCAAATACGTGGCCTGTCGCCCTTTCCGGGGGCGTGGTTTGCCCTGAACGGGGACCGTATCAAAGTGCTTGGGTCGCGTGCGGTGCAGGGTAAAGGAGAGGCCGGTGTTGTGCTGAACGACGACCTGCATGTGGCGTGCGGTGAGGGTGCAGTCGCGCTCACCCGCTTGCAAAAGGCGGGCAAAGGCGCGCAGGATGCCGATGTGTTTCAGCGCGGCGCCCAGATCACCACCGGCACAAACCTAGGCAAAGGATAGTCACATGTTTCCTACAATGGTTGGGACCGTCGTCATCGCGGGCATCATCGGCTACCTGGCTGAAAAGACGAACTTTACCCATAACGGTATTTTGCAATCCATCATCATTTGCATCGGTGGCGCGTTTATCTTCTATTTTGTGCGGCTGATGTTCGGGTTCGGGTTTTCGTCGCCAGGCCTTAATGCGATTGCCGCGTCCATTGGCGCGCTGGTCATAGTGCCGTTTCACTGGCGCAGATAGCCGTTCAGTTTTTCGGCGGTGCGCTTTTATACACCGGCAGGTGCCAACCAAATTGAATAGACCCCGCGCGCAGGGTCCAAGTGACTGCAGCGCCGATCAGAAGCTCATAAGGGACATCCGGCAGATAGGTGTTGAGCAGAACTGTCGTCGCCGCACCCGAGAATGCCGCCGTGACATAAAGCTCGCCCTGTTTGAGAACCACAGGCACGTCACCCACCACAACGTCGCGCAGAAGCCCGCCCATACACCCCGTTACGATGCCCATCAGGATGGTGATCGCAGGTCCTTGATCCAGACTGATGGCGACGGCGGCACCCGCAGCAACCGCGACAGCCAGCGCAAAACTATCGAGCCAGATGATCGTGCGCAGCCGCGATTCAAGGCGGTGTGCAGTGAAGAATGTGAGCAGTGCCGCCGCCGCCGCTGCCCCGAGATATGTAGGCTCCGCGATCCAGAAAATCGGATTACGGTCAAGCAGAACGTCCCGCACCGTGCCACCGCCCACCGCAGTTAGGCAGGCAATAAAGGCAAATCCCACCAGATCAAGTTGCGCGCGACTGGCGACCAAGGCGCCAGTGATGGCAAACACGATCACCGCGGCATAGTCGAGGAAGCTGATCATGCTCATAGGTTTGATTTGATCCAGTTGAGGGCCTGCACATCAGCGTTGCTGATCCCTTCGGGAAATGGTGCATCCAGTGGTAGCCATGTGAATTTCAAAAGGGCGGTGTCAGCGGCATGCAAGTGCTGCCACTGTTCCCTGATGGGCGGGACAATGCGGCACAGGGCGAAATGCCACTCAATGTCGTGCTCTGCATCGTTCAGAGTACCGATTGACAGGGCAGCACGCGTCTCAAGACCACATTGGGCAAAGAGGAGACGTGCAGCCATCGCATCCGCGCGCTCGTCAATGCCGAAATCACCCGCAATCAGTTCGTTCTGCGGATGTTGGCAAAATGCAATACGTCGGGTGGACCCATCGGGGTGCAGGGCGATAGGGCAGGCGCGCCTTTTCATTTGGGCTTGAACGGGGCCATGCCTGCACGGGCCAGTGCATCCGCGCGCTCGTTCTCGGGGTGGCCTGCGTGGCCTTTTACCCACTCCCATGTCACGCGGTGGCGGGCGTTTGCAGTATCAAGTCTTTGCCAAAGCTCTACATTCTTGACCGGTTTTTTGGCAGCGTTCTTCCAGCCGTTTTTCTTCCAGCCAAAAATCCACCCAGTGATGCCATTTTTGACATAGTTGCTGTCGGTCACAATCGTGATTTCGGTGTCGCGGTCCAGCGCTTCGAGCGCGTGAATAGCCGCGAGCAGTTCCATACGGTTGTTGGTGGTATTCGCCTCACCGCCCTTAAGCTCGCGTTCTTTGACAACTTTTTCGCCGTCCATCGCCTGCATCAAAGCACCCCAGCCGCCGGGGCCGGGATTGCCCGAACAGGCGCCGTCAGTATATGCGAATAATTTAGGCATCTGCGGCGAGTGCTATCCAATCGGCATAGGTCCCGTCCAGCCCCTTATCGCGTCCGGTGTGCATTTTCGTAGGTGTGAAGCCTGCCGCCTGCAACAGCGCGCGCAGCTCGACTTCGGTCACATAGGTATATTGACGCCCTATCGCATCGCGTTTTGTATCCGATCCCAGCTTCATCGCGATGTGAAACTTGCCGCCTTCGCGCAGGGCAGTGTGCAATCCACGAAGGATATGCGGCAGATCGGCACGCGCGGCGTGGAGCAAGCTGAAGTTGGCCCAAATGCCGTCGTAAATCTGTTTGCCTGTGATCTGCTCAAAGGTCATTACCTGCGCGCGGACTCCCGTGTGCTGCTGGGCCAGGGCGACCATCTCGGGCACTGCGTCGGTGGCATGTACCCGCAAACCGGCGTTGGCCATGCGTTTTGCAGACTGGCCCGGCCCACATCCCAGATCCAGCACATTACCGCCTTTTGGTAGCGATGCGATGAACGCGCTGAGAATTGGATCATTATTTGTTTGGGTCAGTGCCGCGTACTCCGCTGACTTGGCGGCGTAGACAGCAAGGGTTTCTTTGTCACTCATGCGAAGGCCGTGATTGCGAGACAGGTGAGCACGATACCGGTTAGCAGCAACCGCAACTGCATCCACCATGGTGGCGCGAGACCCCAACGTGCAAATGTCGTGTCGAGCACGAGCAGGCCGAGAAACCCGATCATCAGGTTAAGACTGGCATTGCTTGGGCCGAAACCCGTCATGAAAAATGCCCACAAGGCCGGAATAACAGAGAGCGCATAACCCAGCGTGGATCGGGGGGCTTCTGCTTTTGTGGTAAATCCCCACAGGACACCGGACATGAAAGACAGGATAATCGCGCCATAGAATAGCTGGACGTAAGGACCGGTGAATCGCGCACCCAAAGTGTCGGTGCTCAGAGTGTTGAGCGCAGGGCTTAGAACGGTAGCGGCCCCCCAGAGGAAGGGTAGCAGACCGGCAAGGCCAAGAAGCAGAGGCGCGCGGGGGATATTAAACATCAGGCGTATGTGGGCTTGGGGGAAAAGCTGGCTGCGCCAGCGGCAGTAAAGAAAGTAGGGTCATGGTCAGCTCCGGCACGAGTTTTGATCAGAATGCCGCATCGCACAAGTACTGTCCATGTGGCGGTTTATCTATGGATTCAAAAGATCATGGCCTGTGCGAAAGAAGGAAGCATTGTTGGTGAAAGTGCTCTCCGGTATCAGGCATATGAGCCGACCGTTGGGATCATCAATGCGTGCAACCTTGTCGATGAACCAACTGTTCCAGTTTTTTTCCGGGCCAAGATAGCGGGCAAGCAGGCGCTTGAAAACCGCAGCGTCCATTGCTTTGATCACTGCCTTCCCCCGCAAGCCGAGATGCAAAAGGCGGCCAGTTGTATTGTCGAAATCGGTAATCTCGACGCTGACCCGCGCGTCGGCAGCTATCCGGAGGGTGCTGGCACCTGTGACATCACCAAGCATATGCAGCTCGCCATTCTCCCAGTGGTACCAAACTGGCGCGGTGCGCGGGCTGCCGTCTGCAGACAAGGTGCCTAGCGTCGCCATGACTGGACGCGAAAGGATAATTTCAGGATCGAAGGGCTGCGGCACGCGCCGTCTACCCTATGCCGTTTCGCGCAGCACACGCGGGACTTTGAATTCTACGTTCTCCACTGCGGTCTCGACCAGTTCTTCGGTCACATCATATCTGGATTTAAAGGCGTCGATGACCTCGTTGATGAGGACTTCCGGGGCCGATGCACCGGCGGTGATGCCAATGCTGGTGATGCCGTCCAGAGAGCGCCAGTCGATGTCGTCAGCGCGTTGCACCAGTTGGGCATAAGCGCAGCCAGCGCGCGACCCGACTTCGACCAGACGTTTGGAATTCGACGAGTTGGGCGCGCCCACCACCAGCATGGCATCGCATTTGGGCGCCATCGCCTTTACTGCTTCTTGCCTATTGGTTGTGGCATAGCAGATATCTTCTTTGTGCGGGCCGACGATGGCGGGGAAACGGGCCATCAGCGCGCTCACGATATCAGCGGTGTCGTCAATGCTCAGCGTGGTCTGAGTGACATAGGCTAGTTTTGAGGGGTCACGTACTTCGACGGTTGCGACATCGTCAGGGACTTCAACAAGGATGACTTCGCCTTCGGGCAATTGACCCATCGTGCCGACTGTCTCGGGATGTCCTTCATGACCGATCATGATCATCTGCAGCCCTGCATCTGCATGGCGTTGGGCTTCGATGTGAACTTTGCTCACCAACGGACACGTTGCGTCGACATACACCATATTGCGCGCCTGTGCTGCGGATGGCACGGATTTGGGCACGCCGTGCGCCGAGAATATGACAGGACGGTCGTCTGGACATTCAGACAGCTCTTCAACGAAAACCGCCCCTTTATCCCGGAGGCCGTCGACGACGAATTTATTGTGCACAATCTCGTGGCGCACATAAACGGGCGCGCCCCATTTGGTCAGGGCCATTTCGACAATCTTGATCGCGCGGTCAACGCCCGCGCAAAATCCGCGCGGCGCAGCGAGATAGAGTGTAAGAGGGGGCTTGCTCATCAATGTCTCCGGTTACGGCGATGATGCTAAATGCGCCATGTCGGCGCGTCCACCCACCATTTGCCGCAGGTGCCGCGCTATTCCGCTTCGACGCTGTCGGCAGCTTTCGTCGTGACCGGATCACGGGGCGGACGACCGATGACATCGCGCAGATCGTCAAGCTCGATAAAGTTGTCGGCCTGCCTGCGCAGATCGTCGGAGATCATCGGAGGCTGGCTGCGGATGGTAGAGACGACCGAGACCCGCACGCCTTGGCGCTGCAAGGATTCGACAAGTGGGCGAAAATCGCCATCACCAGAAAAGATAACAATATGGTCGAGGTGCGGCGCAAGCTCCATCGCGTCGACGGCGAGCTCGATGTCCATGTTACCCTTTACTTTCCGGCGTCCCATGCTGTCGGTATATTCCTTGGCCGGCTTTGTAACCATGGAAAAGCCGTTGTAGTGAAGCCAGTCCACTAGTGGACGGATTGGGGAGTATTCATCATTCTCGAGGAGCGCTGTGTAATAAAACGCGCGGAGAAGTTTCCCGCGGCGCATAAATTCGGATCGGAGGAGTTTGTAATCTATATCGAAGCCAAGCGTTTTTGCTGCTGCGTAGAGGTTTGAGCCGTCGATAAAGAGCGCGAGGCGCTCGTCTTTATAGAACATGTTTTGACCTTTGAAGTGAGCGTCGTGTGTGGGAGAGAGAAGACCAAGATCAAAAACTATGTAACTCGGCAAAGTACTCGGGTAGGTTGGGTTTAAGGATATTGCAGAATGTCGCAAGGTGTCAGGGGCGGGGATATCGGCGGACATACGCCAATATCAAGTGATTTTTGTGTGATTGCCCTAGGGTCCAATCTAAAATTCGGCGGTTTGACGCCTGAAAAGGTCTTGGAGGCGGCACTCAAAGCGCTTTTGATAGGCGGTTTTGTGATTCGCGACTGTAGCCGTATCTTCACGACGCCGGCCTTCCCTGCAGGTTCGGGTCCCGATTTTGCAAACGCCGTTGCGGTTCTCGAGACGCCATTGAATGCTGCGCAAACATTGACGCAATTGCACGCGGTCGAGGCTGAGTTTGAGCGGAAACGGGAAGCGCGTTGGATGGCCCGAACGCTCGACCTTGATCTGATCGCATATGGGGATTTGGTGCTGCCTGACGCGCAAACCCACCGTTATTGGCTTGATATGCCTCTGGAGACGCAGAAAACGGCTACGCCGCAGGAATTGGTTCTGCCGCATCCGCGATTGGCGGAACGGGCATTTGTGCTGGTTCCGATGATGGACGTGGCGCCGGAATGGCAACATCCGGTGACGCAAGCAACCGTGCGGCAGATGCACGACGCCTTGCCACGCGCGCAGCGTGACATGATTGTTGAGCTGCAATAGCTGCTTGTAAATCGGGGAAAACGGGCCTAGGTACCCATTTCCATCTGATATTATACTTGGAGCGTCCCATGGCCCGCGTCACCGTTGAAGATTGTGTTGATAAAGTACCGAACCGGTTTGAACTGGTCATGCTGGCAGCACACCGTGCCCGCGAAATTTCGGCCGGGTCCGCGCCTACCGTTTCGCGTGACAATGACAAGAACCCTGTCGTTTCTCTGCGCGAGATTGCGGACGAGACGCAAGGTGCCGACGACCTGCGTGAGCGTTTGATCGAAAGTAATCAGAACCAGATCGAAGTCGATGAACCGGAAGAGGACGCCATGGCGATCCTTATGGGCGCCGAGCAGGACAAGCCCGAAGAAGACAGCATGTCCGAAGAGATGCTTTTGCGTCAGCTGATGGCAGCGCAAGGGCAGGGTTGATCACGGCGGGGTAGCTACTCCCGCCCCGAGGGCTGAGGCGGACAATGACAACCACTGCCGACGACCTCGTTAATCTGGTGCGCGGGTTCAACCCGAAAACAAATGAAAAACAAATCCGCGCCGCCTATACCTATGGCGAGCGGATGCACGAGGGCCAATTACGGCACTCGGGTGAGCCTTACTTTACCCATCCTGTCGCTGTTGCTGCTATTTTGGCAGAGCAACAGCTAGACGATGCGACGATCATCACAGCATTGCTCCACGACACCATTGAAGACACGCCTGCCTCTTACGGTGAGGTGCAGGAGCTGTTTGGCACGGATGTTGCTGAGCTGGTCGACGGGGTGACCAAGCTTACCAATCTGCAACTCAACTCCTCCGAGACAAAGCAGGCCGAGAATTTTCGCAAGCTGTTCATGGCAATGTCCAAAGACTTGCGGGTCATTCTGGTCAAGCTGTCTGACCGTTTACACAATATGCGTACTATCAAGGCGATGCGACCTGAAAAACAGGCCCAAAAAGCGCGTGAAACCATGGACATCTTTGCCCCACTTGCAGGCCGCATGGGCATGCAGTGGATGCGTGAAGAGTTGGAAGATCTGGCGTTTCGCGTCCTCAACCCAGAGGCGCGCCAGTCGATCATGCGCCGCTTTATTACGCTACAAAAAGAGACGGGTGATGTGATCAAGAGGATCACCACGGACATGCGCTCAGAGTTGGCAAAAGCGGGTGTGGAGGCCGAGATTTTCGGTCGGGCAAAAAAGCCCTACTCGGTCTGGCGCAAGATGGAGGAAAAAGAGCAGTCCTTCTCAAGGTTATCGGATATTTATGGTTTTCGCGTAATCACCGAGACGGAAGAGGACTGCTATAACGCGCTGGGCGTCATTCATCGCCGGTGGCGTGCCGTACCTGGACGGTTCAAGGACTACATCAGCCAGCCGAAAACCAATGGCTACCGGTCCATCCATACGACAGTGTCAGGGCGTGATGGCAAGCGGGTGGAGGTCCAGATTCGCACCCGGCAGATGCACGATGTGGCTGAGACAGGAGTGGCGGCGCATTGGTCCTACCGCGATGGTGTGCGGTCCAAAAACCCGTTTGCTGTTGATCCGGTCAAATGGATTTCCCAGCTGACCGAGCAGTTTGACGGGGAGGACGATCATGAGAACTTCCTCGAGGCGGTCAAGCTCGAGATGTATACGGACAAGGTGTTTTGCTTCACGCCCAAGGGCGAGGTGATCAAGCTGCCGCGTGGTGCTACGCCCATTGATTTTGCTTATGCAATCCACACACGCATCGGTTCGGCCTGTGTAGGAGCCAAGATTGACGGCATTCGTGTGCCGCTCTGGACGCGGGTGAAAAACGGCCAATCGGTCGAGGTCATCACCGCCGAAGGGCAAACGCCGCAGGCAACATGGCTCGATATCGCGACGACCGGAAAAGCGAAAACCGCCATCCGCCGCGCCTTGCGCGAAGTAGACCGCGCGCGTTTTATCAAACTTGGCCGCGAATTAGCCCGCTCCGCGTTCGAGCAGGTCGGCAAGAGCGCCACAGAGAAGGTGCTCGCGACTGCCGCGCGCGCATTGCGCTTCAATGGTGTGGATGACCTTCTTGATCAGCTGGGAAGTGCCGAAATTACCGGACGTGAGGTGGTGAATTCCGTCTATTCGGAATTGAGCGCCACGCGAGGAGACGAGATAGATAGCAAGCGCGCGGTCGTAGGTCTTGAGCCTGGTCAGTCGTTCGAGCGCGGCCCGTGTTGTGAGCCACTGCCGGGGGAGCGGATTGTCGGAATCACCTTTCGCGGCAAGGGTGTGACGGTGCACGCGATTGATTGCGACCGTCTGAGCACATACGAAGAGCAACCTGAGCGCTGGCTTGACCTGCGCTGGCATGATGGCAGCCATCCGGCCGCATATGGCACCACGATTGAGCTGACTGTGGCCAATGACCGTGGCGTGTTGGGGCGGGTTTGCACCCTTATCGCCGAAGCCGGTGCGAATATTGCGGACTTGAATTTCGTCGAGCGAAAGCCAGATTTCTTTAGAGTGTTGGTGCACGCAGAGTTTCGGGATGTAGCGCAACTTCATGCGCTTATGCTGACACTGGAGGCGGAAAGTGATGTCGCCGCATTGGCCAGATACCGCAACATGCTGGCGCCACACGCGGGGCCTGCGACGACAGAGGCGATGCTTTGATTTTCAAACGGCGTGATCCTAAACCCTTCTTTCGCGCCGCGGCCGAGCTTGTCTGGCCGCGCGGCGGTTGGGCACGCGCGTTTCATTATGTCAAACACCGGATGCGGCGGCTGCCCGACAGTCCGGAGCGGATTGCGCGGGGCATCTGGGCGGGGGTTTTCATCACCTTCTCGCCGCTTTTCGGGATGCATTTCGTATTTGCCGTGCTGCTGGCCAAGCTGATGAAGGGCAATATCATCGCCTCACTGATGGCTACATTCGTGGGTAATCCTTTCACATTTGTTTTTATTGCACTGGCATCTTTGAAATCCGGCCACTGGATACTGGGCACCGAGTTACAAGAGGGTGAGCTGCGCGCGCTCAGCCGCAAGTTCTCCGATGCGGGGAGCGATCTTTGGCACAATACGATTTCGGTCTTTACGCCGGATCAGATGGATTGGTCTGGCCTGACGATATTTTCGCGTGACGTGTTTTATCCCTATCTGATCGGTGGCATCCTGCCCGGCATCGTCTTTGCGACACTGAGCTATTATTTGGCAGTGCCGGTGTTGCGGGCCTATCAAAAACGCCGCAAAGGTCTGATTAAGGAAAAATTCGAAGCGCTCAAAGCAAAAACCGCCGCGAAGTCTGAAGAGAAAAAGCTGGCGGCGAAGGATAAGAAGGGAAAAGCGAATGGCTGATCTGGGCAAGTTGCGTTTGGGCGTGAACATCGACCATGTGGCGACAGTGCGCAATGCGCGGGGCGGCGATACACCTGATCCGCTGCGCGCTGCGCGCATCGCGCAAGAGGCTGGCGCTGACGGCATCACCGCGCATCTGCGTGAAGACCGGCGTCACATTTCGGATGCTGATATCGAAGGGTTGATGGACATTTTGACTGTGCCGCTGAACTTCGAGATGGCAGCGACAGAAGAGATGCAGAAGATTGCGCTGCGCCATAAACCGCATGCTGTCTGCATCGTGCCGGAAAAGCGGGAAGAGCGGACCACCGAAGGAGGCCTCGAGGTTGCCCGTGAAGAAAACCGTCTGGCCCATTTTATCGCACCTTTGCGCGAAGCCGGTAGCCGCGTATCGATATTCATCGCCGCAGAGATACGTCAGGTCGAGGCGGCGCACCGCATCGGCGCGCAAGTGGTCGAGCTACACTCCGGCGCATACTGCGATGCGTTTCACGAAGGTCGGTTTGATCAGGCGGATGTAGAACTGTCCAAGCTGCGCGAGATGGCACAATTCGGCCACTCCCTCGGGCTTGAAATGCACGTCGGGCATGGGCTGACTTATGATACGGTGTCCCCTGTCGCGGCATTCCCTGAAGTTGTTGAGCTGAACATCGGCCATTTCCTTATAGGCGAGGCGATCTTTTTGGGGTTGGAGCCTGCGATCCGTGAGATGCGACGTTTGATGGACGATGCGCGCGCTGTTTAACCGCCTGATCCCGATTGTGGCGCTGCTTTCGGTGGTGGTATCGCTGTGGCAGCTTGAGGGGTTGCGGCGCGGTGTAGATATCTCGACGATGCAGGTCGAACTGACGCCGGTGACGCGCTATGCACGCGCCGATGCGGACGGTCCGGTGGTTGTCATTGCCCACGGCTTTGCCGGCTCCACACAGATGATGCAGGCCTATGCGCTCACCCTCGCGAGGGCAGGATACCGTGTGTACGGGTTTGATTTCTTGGGTCATGGCCGCAACCCTGTGCCGATGTCCGGTGACGTTACTGTGATTGATGGCACCACGCAGTTGTTGGTCGATCAAACGCTAGACGTGATCAATGCAGTGGCCGGCCCTGGGATGCCTACTGGTGTTCTGGGGCATTCAATGGCGACAGATGTGCTGATCCGTGCTGCATTGGAACCGGACGGGCAAATTGGTCCGGTGGTCCTGCTTTCCGCGTTTTCACAGGCTGTGACTGCAACTGAGCCCGCGGATATGCTGCTGATCTCGGGCGAATGGGAGCCGCATCTGCGCGCGTTCGGGCGCGAGGCAGTGCAGATGATTGATACGCAGGCAGATGAAGGTGCGTTGGTTCAATTGGGTGCAGTGCGCCGCGCCGCGATGAGCGCGCCTTGGACCGAGCATGTCTCGATCCTGCACAGCCGTGCGGCGCAGCGTGCGGCACTCGATTGGTTTGACACCTCCTATAACCGAGTGTCTCAAACGAATATACCCGCGTCGGGATGGTGGTTGATTGGGCTGCTGGCTGGCATAGTCGTCCTTACACGACCTTTGGCGCGCCTTTTGCCGCAGCGCGTTGAAGTTGCTTACCCGTTGCGTGCGCGACAGTTGTGGCTGGTTGCCGTTGCTCCTGCGCTGATCGCACCGGTGTTGGCGACATGGCTGAACCCTAATCTGCTGCCGGTTATGGTGGCGGATTATCTGGCGCTGCATCTATTCTTTCAGGGCGCGTTTGGTCTGGCACTTTTGCATTGGTTCGGGGTGCGCATTGTAGGCGTCAGCGCGCTGGGCATCGCAGCGCTTGTGATCTGGGGTCTGGGCGCGTTTGGTCTGGCACTTGATCGCTACGGTGCAAACTTCATTCCCATTTCTGAGCGGCTTTGGGTGATCGCGGCACTGTGTATCGGGACATTGCCGTTCATGCTTGCCGATGCATTGGTCACACGCGGCGGTGACGCGCCGATTTGGCAGCGCTGGGTTTTCCGCGTCTGTTTTTTTGCATCGCTGGGCATCGCAGTCGCACTTGATTTCGAGGGGCTGTTTTTTCTCATCCTAATTGCGCCGGTCATGGTGTTGTTTTATGTCGTGTTCGGCCTGATGGGGCGGTGGGTTGCTGCGCGAAGTGGCCCTGCGACGTCCGGCATCGGCTTGGGGCTGATCCTTGCGTGGGCCTTGGGTGTGAGCTTTCCGTTTTTCGCGGCAGGGGGATAGCACATGATTTTGGGCATCGGCACTGATTTGGCAAATATCGAACGGATTCAAGGGACGCTTGACCGATTTGGCGACCGTTTTCGCAACCGCGTGTTTACACCTGTCGAACAGGCCAAGGCAGAGCGCCGCCGCGATGTGGCGGGCACATATGCAAAACGCTGGGCCGCCAAGGAGGCATGCTCCAAGGCGCTGGGTACGGGGTTGCGCATGGGGATCAGCTGGCGCGATATGGCCGTGAGCAATCTGAAAACCGGACAGCCCGTGATGGAAGTCACCGGATGGGCGGCAGAACGGTTGGCCGCCATGACACCCGCCGGACATGAGGCGGTTATCCACGTGACACTCACCGATGATCATCCGTGGGCGCAGGCATTTGTGGTCATCGAGGCACGGCGTGTGGAGTGAGGCGCGCCTTGACACTTTGCGCTGCCCTGCGCATGTAATCCGAGAGCAAAACCAATAGGAGCGCCGCATGGCCAAGACTGAAAAAGCAGGCAATGCGATTGTCGAAACGATCAAAACGGTCGTGTATGCGCTTCTGATTGCAGGCGTTTTCCGCACCTTGTTTTTTCAACCGTTCTGGATTCCGTCCGGCTCGATGAAAGAGACCTTGCTGATCGGTGATTTCCTGTTCGTCAACAAAATGGCCTATGGCTATTCTTACGCTTCATGCCCCAGCGTGATCGTGCCGAGTGTGGGAATCAATCTGGATGCGAAAAAGCTGTGTGGCGCGTTTGACGGCGATAACACGCGCCTGTTTGGTGGTGATCCCGAGCGGGGCGATGTTGTGGTGTTTCGGCACCCGATTTCGGGGCGCGATTTCATCAAACGGCTGATCGGCATGCCGGGTGATCAGGTGCAAATCACTGACGGTGTGGTGCAGATCAACGGTACCCCCGTACCGCAAGAGGATGCCGGACAGTTCGAGGAGTTGATGGAGCTGCAAGGCCCACAAGGGCTGCGACCGCGATGCGCAAATGGCGCAGTCGGTCAGGGCGGAATCTGTATCAAAGAGCGTACGATCGAGACATTGCCCAATGGAGCCAGCTATGCCGTGCTTAACATTGGGCCACAGGGGTCTGACCGCACGGGTATCTATACGGTGCCGGAGGGGCATTATTTCTTTATGGGTGACAACCGCGACAACTCTGCCGACAGCCGGTTGGCGCAGTCTGCCGGTGGTGTCGGGTTTGTGCCCTACGAGAACCTGATTGGCCGCGCCGACCGGATTGTATTCAGCTCGGCAGGCCGCTCCATGTTGTTTTTCTGGACATGGCGCAGCGACCGCTTCTTCAAAGGGATCAAGTGAAGCTTTCTGCGGAACTCAAAGCGTTTCAGGAGCGGTTGGGTTACTCCTTTGAGCGGCCTGTTTTGCTGAGCGAGGCCGTCACGCACGCGTCCATGTCGTCACCAAACCGCGATGACAACCAACGGCTGGAGTTTCTTGGGGACCGTGTGTTGGGGCTTGTGATGGCCGAGGCACTGCTCAATCTCGATAAGAACGCATCAGAGGGGCAATTGGCGCCACGTTTCAATGCGTTGGTGCGCAAGGAGGCGTGTGCAGATGTCGCGCGCGAGATTGATATCGGTGCCGTTCTACGCCTCGGGCGGTCCGAGATGCTATCGGGTGGGCGGCGCAAGCAAGCACTTTTGGGCGATGCGATGGAGGCGGTGATTGCAGCGGTCTATATGGACGGGGGGTTCGATGCGGCGCGTGCGTTGATCCTGCGGCTGTGGGGTACGCGGACCACATCGGTAAAACAAGATGCCCGTGATGCAAAGACCGCACTTCAGGAATGGGCGCAAGCGCGCGGGCTTGAGCCGCCGGAATATGTTATGACGAAGCGGAGCGGACCGGACCACGCGCCGATATTCACTATCGCGGCGCGTCTGTCGACCGGACAAACAGCAAGTGCGACCGCAGGTGCAAAGCGCGCCGCAGAACAGGACGCCGCGCAGTTGCTGCTGGCGCAATTGGAGCAAGACACATGACCGAGACATCAACGCGCGCGGGTTTCGTTGCCCTCATCGGAGAGCCGAATGCGGGCAAGTCGACACTGCTGAACCGGATGGTCGGGGCAAAAGTATCCATCGTGACGCATAAGGTGCAAACCACCCGCGCCCGCATTCGCGGTGTTGCCATGGAGGGCGACAGCCAGATCGTGTTTGTGGATACACCCGGTCTGTTCGAGCCGCGCCGCCGGTTGGACCGCGCAATGGTCGCCGCTGCATGGGGTGGAGCCACGGACGCGGATGTCGTTGTCCTGTTGGTAGAGGCGCACCGCGGCATGACCGAAGGCGTCGGCCGCATTCTGGAACGGTTGAACGAAATTGGAGACGGGGCGCGTGTGGCGCTGGCGATCAACAAGATTGACCGTGTGGAAGCGCCCGTTTTGCTGGGCCTGAGCCAAAAGCTGAATGACGCCTACCCGTTTGTGGAGACGTTCATGATCTCTGCTGAGAAGGGGCATGGCGTCGATGTGCTGCGCGGCTGGCTGGCTGGGGAAGTGCCGTCGGGGCCATGGCTTTATCCGGAGGACCAGATTGCGGATTTGCCCATGCGGATGATCGCGGCAGAGATGACGCGCGAGAAATTGACGCTGCGCCTGCATCAGGAATTGCCGTATCAGATGACAGTCGAGACGGAGAAATGGGAAGAGCGCAAAGACGGCTCTGCCCGCATTGACCAGCTGATCTATGTGGTGCGTGACGGGCACAAAGGTATCGTGCTGGGCAACAAGGGCGAGACGATCAAAGCCGTAGGAAAAGCCGCACGTGAGGAAATGGAAGAATTTCTGGGCCGCAAGATCCATCTGTTTTTGCAGGTAAAAGTCCGGCCCAACTGGCTTGAAGAGGCGGAGCGGTATTCGGAAATGGGTCTGGAGTTCAAGGACGGCAATCAATGAGGGCTGGCACCGAACAGGTAATTGAACGCCCCGTCATGGATCAGGGGGCGGTGTGGCAAGACTGACAGCGCGGTTCTGGGTTGATGCCTATATGGCGCGGCTGCGGGTATTTGATATCCCCGCATTTGTCGTGGCGCACGGGGATGACACTGGCGGCGCGGTTTTGGTCAAACTGGCAACGCTCGATGGGATGGCTGTGGTTTTTCAACGCTCGTTTGATTTAATGAGCGGTGAGCGGGCGTGGGTTGAACTGTCTAAGGGCGCGGAGCGAGATGTCGATACTGCCATCTCAAAGCAACGCGGATTTGATCCTGACATCTGGGTGATCGAGGTTGAGGACCGTGCGGGGCGGCATTTGCTGGACGGTGAGGGGCTGACCTGATGGAATGGCGCGATCAGGGAATACTGCTCAGTTCGCGTCGCCATGGCGAGACATCTGCGATTATCGAAGTATTCACACCCAGTCAGGGACGTCACGCAGGCGTCGTACGCGGTGGGACCAGCCGCAAGATTGCACCGATCCTGCAACCTGGTGCGCAGCTTGATTTGACATGGCGTGCACGGTTGGAGGATCACATCGGTGCGTTCACCGTGGAGCCTGTGCGCAGCCGTGCAGCCGTTGCGATGGGCGGACGATTGGCACTTGCTGGATTGAACGCGGTGACAGCCTTGATCAGCTTTGCGGTGCCCGAGCGGGAGGTGCATTTGCCGCTCTATCGCCGGACTGAGGCGCTGTTGGATTTACTTGGTAATGATGCGGTTTGGCCGCTGGCATATTTGCGTTGGGAGCTGAGCCTTCTCGAAGAGTTGGGCTATGCGCTTGATCTAAAGACATGCGCGGTCACCGGAGCGACGGATGATCTGGCTTATGTCTCGCCTAAGTCGGGGCGCGCTGTTTCACGCACAGGGGCAGGGGAGTGGGCCAGCCGCCTTCTTCCGTTGCCAGATGTGTTGCGCGGTGTGGGTGCCGCAGAGGATGCCGAGATTGCGCAGGCATTTCGCACAACGGGTTATTTTTTGAGTGCACATCTTGCTGCAGATTTGGGTGGCAGGCCATTGCCTGAGGCGCGTGCGCGTTTCGTCGAGGCGTTTACGCGGGCGGTCTGAACACCAGTTTCAGGCCACTGGATCCTGATAAAACCAGTGTATCGTCGAATACTTCGGCCTGAGTGGCGCTCTCAATCGCGGTAAAGAATGCAGTCTCCGCGCGTAGATTTGGACAGGCCATGCGCGTACTTCCAATGGGACCGGTCGTAAACGCGGGATATGCCGCCGTCAGCGCACCAAAGTAACGGTTGCATGGACCTTCACCCGCGATTTCCCCCGCCTTGGGGAAGGTAAGTGTGGCCATTGCTGGAAAAGGCGCGCCGCCCAACTCCTTGAGCAACCACACGCGATCGGGATTGGCGTAGATGCGTGCCGCATCATCAGTGCGGCAGCCGCTCAGTACAAAGACGGTGATGAACAGAGCGATTATGGGTCTCACGCGAGCGCCAGTACCGTATCCACCAGCGCATCAAATGCCGCTTGTGGATCGGCGGCTACATGTGTCTGTGGCAGACCATTGAGCGCAGCAAGGAGACCAAGTCCGAAGGCCGGGTTGCGCAAACCGAGCTCTTTGAGAAGATGCTGCACATAAAGAAGACGCTCTGCGTCAACCTCGGCCAAATGCGTTGCGACCAGTTTGTTATGGTGTGCCCAGACCCGCAGTGCGGCCTCTGTCGGATCAGCAAGGACCGTGCGCGCAAAATCACGCAGTCGGGTATCTGCGGCGGCATCTGCCTGTAATCGCACAACAACGTCAGCCAAAGCTTGCGCGTGCCAATGGCGGATCAGTGCGGCGTGGAAGGCAGGTACGTCTTTGAAATGCCAGTAAAACGAACCTTTTGTCGTACCCAGTGTACGGGCCAACGGTTCTGCAGCAAGTGCTGAGGGACCATCGTTTACCAGCGCGGTAAAACCGGCATTGATCCATTTATCGGGAGAAAGGCGCGTATTGCTCATTCTATTGCAGCTAGAGGCAGGCGAGGCGCGCCGCAAGAGCGCGCCCCGCTTATGGTCGGCGAAGTTCAGCCCAACAGGCGGCGCGCGATCACTTGTGCCTGAATTTCAGCCGCACCTTCGAAGATGTTGAGAATCCGTGCATCGCAAAGCACACGGCTGATCTTGTACTCCAGCGCGAATCCGTTGCCGCCATGGATTTGCAGACCGTTGTCGGCAGCCGCCCATGCGACCCGCGCGCCAAGAAGCTTTGCCATACCGGCTTCTACGTCACAGCGGCGCCCCTCGTCTTTCTCGAAGGCCGAGAAATAGGTCAGCTGGCGTGCAACCATAATCTCGACCGCCATCATGGCGAGTTTTGAGGAGACGCGGGGGAATTCGATAAGTGATTTGCCGAACTGTTTGCGGTCGATGGCATATTGCATCGAGATATCGAGCGCGGATTGCGCGACGCCAATCGCGCGCGCAGCGGTCTGTATGCGCGCGCTCTCGAAGGTCTCCATTAGCTGTTTAAAGCCTTTACCTTCTTCGCCGCCCAATAGATTTTCGGCCTTCACCTCGAACCCGTCAAAGGCGAGTTCGTATTCTTTCATGCCGCGATAGCCCAGCACTTCAATCTCGCCACCGCTCATACCGGGGGTCGGGAAGGGATCTTCCTCGGTGCCGGGTGTTTTTTCGGCCAGAAACATCGACAGACCTTTGTAGTTGTCTGTTGCGGGGTCAGTGCGGGCCATCAACGTCATCATGTGGGTCCGCGTCGCATGGGTGATCCAGGTTTTGTTGCCTGTAACCTTATATGTATCGCCGTCTTTGACTGCGCGCGTGCGCAAGCTGCCAAGGTCCGATCCGGTATTTGGTTCGGTGAATACAGCCGTCGGGAGCGTCTGTGCCGAGGCAAGCTTGGGCAACCATTTCTGCTTTTGCTCTTCGGTGCCGCCCGCAATGATCAGCTCAGCTGCAATCTCGGAGCGGGTGCCGAGTGACCCCACTCCGATGTAGCCGCGCGAAAGCTCTTCGGAGACGACGCACATGGATGCTTTGCTCAAGCCGAAGCCGCCGTATTCCTCGGGAATGGTCAGACCAAAAACACCCATTTCTGCCAGATCATCAATGATCTCCATCGGGATAAGCTCGTCCTTGAGGTGCCACTCATGCGCGAAGGGCTCTACCTTTTCGATGGCATAGCGGCGGAACTGCTCTCGAATCATTTCAAGCTCGTCATCAAGGCCCGATGCGCCGACGGTTACATTGGCGGAGTGCTCTTGCATCAGCGCGACCAGACGGGTGCGTGCCGCTTGGGTATTGCCGCCCTGCGTGAGCGCTTGGATCGCAGGCTCCATCAGGCCACGTTGGTCTTCCTGGCTCAGGCCAAGGTCTTGCAGCCGGACTATTTCACCCTGATTCATCTGGATGCCGCCGTATATCTGCCAAAGGTATTCACCAAAAGCGATCTGGTGGATCAGGGCTTCTGTCTCGCCGAATTTGCCTTCGGCTTGCATGCGTTTGGCCCATGACTGCATTTGGCGCAAAGACTGCGCATATGTGGCGAGCCATGCGAGGCCGTGAGAGGCCGTCTGATGCTGCTCCACAAGCGCGTTGGAGACACGACCGCCATCGGTGACCATGGCACGCACACATTCTGTTGCACGCACAAGGATCGCTTCGACCGGTGTCACAGCCGCGGCAGTCAGGGCCAGCAGATCATCAAGCAGGACCGGAGCGTCCAAGTTCAACTGTCCATCGTGTGCCATCGTAACATCCTTTTTCAACTTTTTGGAGCCATACGCAGTTTGCAGGTGCAGCGCAACAAAGATACGTTTGGCTGCGTCAATTTAGTCTAAAGTTTCGTCACCGATTGGCCGATAGATTTGTCGTGCGCTTGTTCTCATGATTGGTATGTAGGGCTATGGAGACGCTTTTCCCCCTTCTTACACTATCCGAGCTGATGCTGGCTTTCATGATCGCGCTTTTTGCGGGATTTGTAAAAGGGGTGGTAGGTTTTGCGATGCCTTTGGTCTTTGTTTCGGGGCTGACGTCCTTCATGTCGCCGGAACTTGCCCTTGCGGGACTGATTCTTCCGACGCTGGTCACAAATGTTCAACAAGCATTGCGGCAGGGCGTGCAGGCTGCGGTGCGGTCAACGGCTGATTTCAAAGTGTTCTTGCTGGTGGGATGCGTAGCCCTTGTGGCAAGTGCTCAGCTTGTGCGGGTCTTCCCGGAGCAGGTGATGTTGCTGATCATCGGCGTACCGGTGACCTTCTTTGCACTATTACAGCTTAGCGGTTTTAGGGTGAGCTTGCCCCGGCGCAGCGCGGGTGTGGAGGTCGTGGCAGGGACGATCGCCGGTGGTTTGGGCGGCGTCTCAGGTATTTGGGGTCCGCCAACGGTTGTCTATCTGACGGCGCTTAATACGCCCAAACAGGATCAGATGCGGGTGCAGGGCGTGATCTATGGCCTTGGTGCTGTTGCCTTGATGGGGGCGCACATCGGCTCTGGTGTATTGCGGGCCGAAACGGTCGGCTTTTCACTGGCGATGGTTGTGCCAGCTTTTATCGGCGTCCGCATTGGCTTGCTTGTGATGAACCGAATCGACCAGATCATTTTTCGCCGCGCAACACTGTTTGTTTTGCTGATTGCGGGGCTTAACCTGATGCGGCGGGCTTGGTTCGGCTGATCAGTTCTGGCGCGCGACCGTCATGCCAGACACGTCTTCGATGAAGGTTACGATGCGCGTCTTAACTGTTTCGTCTTTGATCGCTGCAAGTGCGTTGATGATCTGCATGCCAGAATCACGTGGTTTTGCGTCCCGGTTTTCGCAGCTATTCAAGCCTTCGAAGAAGAACGCCGGAGAGATATCAAATATCTCGGCAATCTCGAAAAGTCTGCTTGCTGCGATCCGGTTTGAGCCGATCTCGTACTTCTGAATTTGCTGAAACGAAAGGCCGAGCCGCGTCGCGACATCGGTTTGGGAGAAACGCCGCAACGTGCGAATTTCCTTGAGTTTACCGCCTACGTGTACATCTACTGGATGCGCCATTGTTACAAACCTCCGGTTGTGCGTTTTATAGGTTGTCGGAAAATTAGTGGTTCAGATCAATTGGATAGATTTATCTTTTTTTGGGCGATCGATGCACCCGAGACGGGTGAATTGCCAAACATTAATGGGTGATTTATGTTGCATTAATGGGTGATTTATGGTCCAAGTGTGCTCGTGCAAGAAAACGGTTACATAACAAGCGATAAGCAGACCCGCCAAGCGACGCCTTCGTTGCTTTACGAGATGATGCGTTCTTTTTCAGCACTCGCGCACAGCCTTAATCTCAGCCAAGCGGTTGAGGAACTAGGCAGTACCCGTCAAACTGTGCGTCGACATATTGCGCAGCTCGAAGAGGCAATGGGCTGTAAGTTGTTCGACGTTCAGCAGCGCCGCTACATGTTAACAGAAAAGGGTGCCAGTGTACTGGGTCCCGCCAAAGTCCTGCTCGATCAGGGTAAGGTTTGGTACGAGGGCCACTTTGATACAGCAGGGGGCATGTTGCGGTTCTCGGACGAGGGTGAAGGCGGGCTTGAGTACCATCTTCAACAGCAACCCATCAGCGAAGCTTGGCGGTGTGACAGGGGATTGATCAGGTCTAGCTTGAAGGCGTGGACGCTTGCCGAGGGCAGCTTGGAGAGTGAGCATATGGCCAATGTGAGGCCGTGTTTTCTTGTGTTTAGAGAGTATTCCGAGGGTTGGCTTTGTGTGGAGGTGGGCGAAGCCTCATATTTCAGCAACCTGTATGGCTGGGTGCAAGCACGCAGCAGTGTGGGGCGAACGCTTGATCAGTTTCCTGGCGGGCGTGAGCTGGCGAGTTTGTTCAATCTGCCGTTTCAGGATGTCAGTACTTCGCATGGCATGCGGATCGACCAAGTGGTGACCAGACTGCGACTGAACAGCGAAGGCCCGCTAGATTATCTCGCTTATAACAGATTGTTGTTGGGCGTGCGCATGCCGGATGGTTCACCTGCTTTGGTTTCGGTCGTTGAGCGAACTGACAAAATAAAAATCGAAGGCTTAAGCCAAGATATATTGGAGGAAGTACCACAAAAGGCGCGATCACTATTTGAAGAATAGCCTGTGTGCCTGCCCTGTTCTGCGCACTGCTTAATTTGGGCATATAGTAGAATTATGACATAGATAGCACACGCATTAATGGAATGTTTAGTGTCTCCTTGAGGTTTCCGTTAGACTGATGTCGTAACGGAACCAGAAGGTGATTCATAATGACACTAGTTACCATGCAGACCGGCGACAGATTTGTCGCCAACAGCGCGGAAATTTTTAATAGATACGGGATTACCCTCGAAGTGGGATATGACTTCGAAGCATACCGCGCGTATCTGCATGAGGCACGGCCCGATCATTATCTGGGCCGTCCGTTTGACCCCCACCTGCACGAAATGACATCGGCAAACGCCTTCTGGATCATCGGGCGGGACGCGAACGGCGAAATTGTACATACCCAAGCGCTCCGTCTTGTGGACACGCATGGTGCCACGCTGGCTGAGCACATGACCCACCGGTTTCGCGAATTCCCTCCCTCCATCCGCGGTCTCGACCTTGAGCGTTCGAGGTTTCGGGCGGGGCCAAGTGCCAAGAGAATGCGCGGGTCGATGGCGTACCATGGTGAGTTCTGGATTGCGCAGGGGGCCAGTGGCCTACGTGGTAAGGGTGTGTCATGCGTCTTGGGGCGTTATGGATTTTTTCAGGCGATCCAGCATTGGGACCCTGACCACATCTTTGCCTTCATGCTTAAAGATGTCGCCTTTAAAGGATTGGCCGAGCGGACAGGCTGGATGCACACGCAACCCTGCGCGTTACGCTGGTTTCTCAAGGGTAATTCGGAGCCGATGGAGACATTCATGGCGCATATGGACCGCGATGACCTGCACTATGTGCTCGAGCTTCCGTTGATGGAGTTGGTCGCGCTGGCAGCCTGATCACCCCTTCCATATTGCGAATAAATAAGGCCGCTGCACAGGATGCAGCGGCCTTTGTATTGCAGGGCAAAGGCCTCAGCGGATGACCGTGGCTTTCACGTCATCGTCGATATAGGGCATGTACTGCTCAAAGTTTTTGGCAAACATCGCGACCAGTTTGGCCACCTGCCGGTCATAGGCTTCGGGATTATCCCATGTCCGGCGCGGATCAAGCAGGATGTCCGCAACCCCTTGGACAGAGACCGGTACCTCAAATCCGAAGTTTTCATCGGTGCGGAACTTGCCCGCCATCAACGAGCCGTCGAGTGCGGCCGTCAGCAGCGCGCGGGTCGCCTTGATTGGCATGCGGGAGCCGGTGCCATAGGCGCCACCAGTCCAGCCGGTGTTCACAAGCCAGCAGGTCGCTCCGTGTTGTGCAATCTTTTCGCGGAGCAGGTTGCCATAAACTTCAGGCCGTCGCGGCATGAAGGGGGCGCCAAAGCAGGTTGAGAACGTCGGCTCAGGCTCGGTCACGCCACGCTCTGTGCCTGCTACCTTCGAAGTGAAGCCGGACAAGAAGTGATACATCGCCTGTGCAGGGGTCAGGCGCGCGATGGGGGGCAGGGTGCCGAATGCATCGCAGGTCAGCATGATGATATTTTTGGGATGCCCGCCCACGGCTTTTTTGCTCGCGTTTGAGATATAGTGCAGCGGATAGGCGCAGCGCATGTTGGCCGTTAGGCTGTCGTCGTCAAAGTCGAGTTCTTTGGTCTCATCATCATAGACCATGTTCTCGATCACAGTGCCGAATTTCTCGGTCGTAGCATAGATTTCCGGCTCCGCCTCGGCGCTGAGGTTGATCGTCTTGGCATAGCACCCCCCTTCGAAGTTGAAGGTGCCCGTGTCCGACCAGCCATGCTCGTCATCACCGATCAACGTGCGAGCGGGGTCCGCGGATAGGGTCGTCTTGCCCGTACCTGACAATCCAAAGAAGATCGCCGTATCAACAGGATTACCTACCGCATGGTTGGCCGAGCAGTGCATCGGCATCACGCCCTTTTCCGGCAGAAGATAGTTGAGCAGGGAGAACACGGATTTCTTGTTTTCACCTGCGTATTCTGTTCCGCCGATTAGGATCAGTTTACGGTCAAAGTTCATCGCAATCACGGTTTCCGAGCGGCAATCGTGTTTTTTAGGGTCAGCAGAAAAGCTGGGACAGTTGATCACGGTGAAGTCCGCGAAAAAGTCGTCGAGCTGATCGCGGTCCGGCCGCCGCATCATGTGGCGGATAAACAGGTTGTGCCATGCAAGTTCGGTCACAAACCGGACATTGATTGCATGTTTCGGGTCCGCACCGCCTACAAGGTCCTGCACGAAATAATCGCGCCCTTCCATGTGAACGAGCATATCAGCGTACAGGGCGTCAAACCCTGCTTGCGACATCTGCGCATTGTTTTCCCACCATATCGTATCTTTGACACTGTCCGTTAAAACGACGTGCTTATCCTTGGGGGAGCGGCCTGTAAATTTGCCAGTGGTTACCAGAAATGCACCACCTTTCCCAAGGGTGCCCTCGTCGCGCTTGAGTGCTGTCTCGATCAGCGCAGGCTCCATAAGGTTGTAGTAGACATTGCCGAGCCCTTTGATCCCTTGATCATCGAGGCTGAATTTCGGGTTCACCCGTCCGGTTTGCATACAAAGTCTCCTTTGGAACCTGCGCATGAGGCGCAGCGATATGGAAATGCCCGACGTTTACTGCGTGCGAGCCCCAGTGATTTTAGCGCCTCATAGCACGTTGATTTGCAGATTGAACAGGCGCGTTTCCACCGTTAGCGCCACCATGCCATCAAATGCCCGTGGCCTCAAAGCAAGGGCCGTAAAGGGCCGCATTCATGCGGATATCGGGGCCGAACTGGATAGGATTTTCTCGAATGTGAGGCAATTTAGCCATTCCGAAACAAATTATGGCTGAAATGTGGCCACAGAAGAGAGCGATTCGCAGTTTGGGATTGATTCGACAGCAAAAGGAGTGATCAATGTTTGAAAAAATAAAAATACATTGAGCAGCATAAGGAAACAGGCAATGTCAAAAATTGCATTGGTCGACGACGACAGGAATATCCTGACGTCCGTCTCGATGACTCTCGAGGCCGAGGGATTTGAAGTAGAAACATATAATGATGGTCAGGCCGCGCTGGATGCTTTCAACGTGCGGATGCCGGATATGGCGGTTCTGGACATCAAGATGCCGCGCATGGACGGGATGGACCTTCTGCAGCGTTTGCGCCAGAAATCCGCCATGCCGGTTATCTTCCTGACCTCCAAAGACGACGAGATTGACGAGGTTCTCGGCCTGCGGATGGGTGCAGATGATTATGTGAAAAAACCGTTTTCCCAGCGTCTGTTGGTTGAGCGTATTCGCGCCTTGTTGCGCCGTCAGGATGCGGTTGCCACAGATGAAGTTGGCGACACCGAAGAGACCAAAGTGATGGACCGTGGCGATCTACGCATGGATCCGCTGCGCCACTCGGTCAGCTGGAAGGGCAAGGATGTGTCCCTTACGGTCACTGAGTTCTTGCTGCTGCAGGCATTGGCACAGCGCCCGGGTTTCGTGAAGTCACGCGACCAGCTTATGGATGTGGCCTACGACGATCAGGTTTATGTGGATGACCGCACCATCGACAGCCACATCAAGCGTTTGCGCAAAAAGATGCGCACGGCGGACGATGAATTCTCCGCGATTGAGACGCTCTACGGTATTGGCTACAGGTATAACGAAGAGTAAACCGGTGACATGGCGATTATCGAGAGGAATTTCGTGCGCGATTTGACCCCCGCAAAACGCAGTGGTGATGTGGTTCTGGGCGACGATTGGGTCGCACCGGACAGTGCTGCACCAAATGAGATCAGGGCCCGCCGTGAGCGTCGGGGCCTGTTTTCGCTGCGGGCGTCGCCGCTCACGCGCAAGATCATCACCTTCAATCTGATCGCGCTGAATGTGCTGGTTGCGGGTATCTTGTATCTTAATTCCTCGCGCGAAAGCCTTGCTGTACAGCGTGCGGCGTCGCTTGTATCCGAGGCTGAGCTGATCGCGGATGTGGTGGAGGCTCAGCTGCCTCCGGCGCAGTCGGTCGATCTGGCTTCGGGTGAAGATGTCGATGTTGCCGAAACCCTGTCAGGGCTTGACCTGCGCAGCGGCATTCAGGTGTTTGTCTTTGATCCTGACGGCGGATTGATTTCGCAGTTTGAAGGAGCCAGCGATGCGGTTGCCGAAGGGCTCACGAACGGGGCCGAGCAGAAGACTGTTCTCACCGATGGTTTGAGCTGGCTGTGGAATGTGGTTTCCGGCCCGTTTCAAAGTGGAGCCGAAGTGCCCGTAATCGAAGAGCGGCTCAAACCGCTGGTTTCCAAAAGCCTTCTTGAGGGTGCCCAAATCAAAGAAGAGCGTGACGAGGCAGGTGCCACACTCATCGCGGTCGCCACCCCGATCGAGTTGGATGGCCGCGCGGTTGGTGCCGTCGCAATCGCAAGTGCAAGTGGCGAGATTGACCGCCTTGTGCGCGGTGAGCGTGAGCGTGTGCTACAGATGTTCATTATCGCCACGCTTGTGTCTATCGGTCTGAGCCTTGTTCTGGCCTCTACCATTGCAAATCCGTTGGCCGACCTTGCTGCCGCGGCAGAGTTGGGCCGCGACAAAGATGCCCGAAAGATGAACCCAGGCCGTATTCGTATTCCGGATCTGACCGCCCGTCCGGATGAAATCGGTCGGCTCTCCGGTGCACTTCGCGGAATGGTTTCGGCGCTTTATAATCGTATTGATGGAAACGAGCAGTTTGCCGCAGACGTGGCTCATGAGATCAAGAACCCACTCGCCTCTCTCCGCTCTGCCGTGGGCACTCTGCGTATGATTAAACGTGAGGATCAGCGTGAAAAGCTCCTCGATGTGATCGACCATGATGTGCGCCGTCTTGACCGGTTGGTCAGCGATATTTCCAATGCTTCGCGCCTTGATAGTGAGTTGGTCAAAGAGGAAGAAGAAGCGTTCAATCTGATGAAGATGCTGGGTAATCTGGGCCAGTATCTGGGCGAGGATGCAAAAGGCAAAGGCATCGACTTTATTGTCGACCTGCCGAAAGACCCGATCGTTGTGCAGGGGCTTGAGGCCCGACTTGCGCAGGTCTTCGTGAACCTGATCACCAACGCGATTTCGTTTTGCGAAGACGGGGATGCCATTCGTGTATGGGCGCGCCAGCGTGAAAACCGCGTGCTTGTAGTCGTCGAGGATACCGGCCCCGGTATACCTGACCAGGCCTTGGCCAAAATCTTCAAACGTTTCTATTCCCAGCGACCCGATGAGCATTTTGGCAATAACTCCGGCCTTGGCCTTGCGATCTCAAAGCAGATCGTCGAAGCGCACGGCGGCGTGATCTGGGCAGAGAATATTCGCCCTACCGAAGCGGACATTACGTCCGATCCGTTGGGTGCACGCTTTGTCGTGGGTCTTCCGATTTAGTCGGTGGATACGCAGCATCTGACCCTCCACGCGAGTTGTGTTGCGGTGCAGGGCAAGGGTGTATTGATCACCGGCCCTTCGGGCAGTGGTAAATCCGCGTTGGCGCTATGGCTCCTGGCGCTGGGTGGTGAATTGGCCGCCGATGACCGGACAATTTTATCTGCTAAAAAAGATAAACTCATCGCTAATGCGCCCCCCGCAATCGCAGGGATGATCGAGGCGCGCGGCGTTGGTATCCTTCCTGTCGCCTCTATCTACAACGTGCATGTGAGGCTTGTTGTCGATATGGCGCAGCTTGAGGTGGCGCGTTTGCCGCAGTCACATACTGTGTCGTTGCTGGACATCACGCTGCCCTGCCTGCACAAGGTTGACACACCCTATTTTCCCGCCGCGATCCATACCTATCTTAGGGGTATCTGAAGTGAGATGTGATGACCGCCCCTGACCGGACGCACCGCCGTATTGTATTTGTGACCGGTCCTTCGGGAGCGGGTCGCTCTTCTGCGCTCAACGTATTGGAAGATGCGGGGTTCGAAGTGATCGATAACCTGCCCATGCGTCTCATGCCGATGCTGTTTGAGGAGGTAGAGCAGATCCGTCCCCTTGCCCTTGGGATTGATGCGCGCAATCGCGATTTTTCGACCAATGGCGTGATTGATCTTCTTGGTACGCTGTCTGCGCGTCCGGGTGTGGTTGCAGAGATGCTGTTTCTGGATTGTAGCACTGATGTGCTTTTGCGCCGTTTTTCTGAGACGCGCCGCCGGCATCCGATGGCGCCGACTGATCGGCCTGCCGACGGCATTCAGGCAGAGCAAGACCTGCTCACGCCTCTGCGCGCCCGTGCCGATGTTCTTATCGACACCAGCGATCTGAACCAGCATGAGTTGCGCGCGGAGGTCGAGCATTGGTTCGCACCGGGGGGCAAACGCAATCTTGCCGTGACGATACAGTCCTTCTCGTACAAGCGCGGCCTGCCGCGGTCTGTCGATATGGTCTATGATTGCCGATTCCTGAAAAACCCCTATTGGGAGCCTGCGTTGCGAGCCCTTAACGGCACTGATCCACGTGTGGCTGCCCATGTCGCAACCGATGCTCGTTTTGCGGAGTTTTCGCAGAAACTGTTCGATCTGAGCTTATTGATCCTGCCGGCGTGTCAGGAGGAAGGCAAAAGCCATTTCTCCATTGCTTTCGGTTGCACGGGTGGGCAACACCGTTCGGTTACCTTGGCGGAAGAGCATGCCTTGCGCCTTGCGCAGGAGGGCTGGCAGGTGTCAATTAGGCACAGAGAATTGAACATGCGGCAAGAAACAGGGGCGCAAAAGACGTGATCGGTATTGTGATTGTGGCACATGGTGGATTGGCGCGCGAATATCTCGCAGCGATCGAGCATGTTGTGGGATCACAGATCGGAATACGCGCGATCGAGATCAACGCAGACCATGACCGCGCCGCAAAACAGGCCGAAATTTGTGCTGCCGCGGAATCGGTTGATACAGGCTCCGGTGTGGTTGTTGTCACGGACCTGTTTGGCGGTTCACCCTCGAACCTGAGCATGAAGGCCTGTCAGCCTGCGGGGCGACGGATCGTTTATGGGGCGAACCTGCCGATGTTGATAAAGCTTGTGAAGAACCGCCATATCCCTGTTCCGGACGCCGTTCGCACGGCACTCGAGGCAGGCAAGAAATACATCGACGCTCAAAACGTCAGTACCGAATAACAAGGCCACATCATGACCCAAATTAAACTCGAGATCGTTAATGAAAAGGGACTGCATGCGCGGGCCTCTGCGAAACTGGTCGAGGTTGTGGAAAGCTTTGATGCCAGTGCGGATGTCAGCAAGGACGGCCTGAATGCGTCAGGCGATAGCATCATGGGGCTTTTGATGTTGGCAGCAGGCAAGGGAAGCTTTATCAACGTTGAGACGTCCGGCGTAGACGCGGACGCGTTGGCAGCTGCACTCACTGCGCTTGTGGCTGACAAATTTGGTGAGGGGATGTAGTGCGTCAGCGCGCGTTCCTGTTTTAGCGAGGTTGTCCTGATGTCAGAGAAAACCCAATCCATAAATGCCCAGCCTCAGGTGATTGATACAAGCGAGCAAGGCAGCGTCGTGAAGTATGACCGTGCCAGCTTGTCTTATGCCTCCACTTTCGAGGACCCGTGGAAAGCACGGATGATCTCGGTGATGGAATTGTTCACCGGAAAGCTGAAAATCCTGCGGATGATCCGGCAGTTCGAGAAACGCGGCGCGCCCAGCGGGCAGGCATTCTGGCGGGCCGCACTCGATACGATGGGGATTGAGCTTACAACACCACAGTCACAGCTTGATCTCATTCCCAAAGAAGGACCCGTCATTGTCGTTGCGAACCATCCGCACGGCATGGTCGACGGTATGATATTTGCCGATCTTATTGGCCGCGCCCGTCCCGACTACCGTATCCTCACCCGCTCCCTTCTGACGTCCATCGACGAAGTTGCTGGCAGCTATATGATACCGGTACCATTTCCCCACGATCCTGACGCGCAACGCAAAGGCGTGGAGATGCGGGCCAAAGCGATGCAGCACCTCAAGGACGGCGGTGTCGTCGCGCTTTTCCCTTCAGGTGTTGTGGCCGCGTCCGAGACATGGTGGGGGCCAGCCATTGAGGCAGAGTGGAATGTTTTTACCGCCAAGATGATCCGCCGTTCAGGTGCGCAAGTGGTCCCGATTAAATTCCCGGGCCAGAACAGCCGTGCTTACCAGATCGCCAATCAAGTCTCCCCCATGTTGCGACAGGGGCTTTTGCTGCATGAGGTTGCCCACAGCTGTAACAAGCCGCAGGCACCCATTGTGGGTGCGCCCATCCCGCAATCGGAGATTGACGCGCATGCGGATGATCCGCGCGGTTTCATGGAATGGCTGCGGGCGCGTACCTTGGCGCTTGATACCTGACCCTCAGCGGGTTGGAACAGGCACATCACCGCGATAGTCATAGAAACCACGGTCCGTTTTACGGCCCAACCATCCGGCTTCGACATATTTAGTGAGCAGAGGGCAAGGGCGGTATTTGGTATCTGCCAGCCCGTCATGCAGGACATTCATAATCGCCAGACAGGTATCGAGCCCGATGAAATCAGCAAGCTCGAGCGGACCCATAGGGTGGTTGGCCCCAAGCTTGAGCGAGCTGTCGATGGACTGTACGTTTCCCACGCCTTCATAGAGCGTATAGACGGCCTCGTTGATCATCGGCATCAGGATACGGTTGACGATAAAGGCGGGAAAATCCTCAGCTGAGGCAGCGGTTTTGTTCAGTCTGTCAACGACCTCTTTGCAGGCTGCAAAAGTCGGCTCATCTGTGGCGATCCCGCGGATCAATTCCACCAGCTGCATGACCGGAACGGGGTTCATGAAGTGGAACCCCATGAACTTCTCGGGGCGGTCAGTGCGGCTAGCCAGTCGGGTGATCGAGATTGACGAAGTATTAGACGTAAGGATCGTCTCGGGTTTTAGATGGGGCAGCAAATCTTCAAAAATCGCCTGTTTTACGGTTTCCCGCTCTGTTGCTGCTTCGATGATAAGGTCTGAGGGACCCAATTCTGTTAGTTTGGTCGTCGTTGTGATGCGGCCAAGGGCTGCTTCCATATCGGCCTCGGAAATTTTACCACGGCCAGCTTGGCGGGACATGTTACCGCGCATGATTTCCATGGCTTTTGACAGCGCGTCCTCGCTGATATCGGTTAGCATCACGTCATAGCCAGCAAGTGACATGACATGGGCTATACCGTTGCCCATCTGACCTGCGCCGACGATGCCGATTGTCTGGATCTGCATGTGTCTAATCCTTTGCTGGAGTTGGAGGCAGCTTACGGCGGAGTGCGGTCTGCCCGCAAGTGCCGCCGCTATCGAAAAATTTGAACAAATGCCGCCGTTAAACAAATCGTAACTCAGTGGCGGGCATGTTTGTCGTGGGTGAGATAAAAGGTGGGCAATATGACCTGTGATGTACTGGGGCCAGGGGCTCTTGACTATCTGCCGTGCCGCTATGGCGCGTCAAAACTGGTGTTTCGTGGACCGCGGCGTGCGTTGGAGGCACCCTATGTGGCCTTCATTGGGGGCACGCAAACATTTGGCAAATTTATCGAAAAGCCCTATCCGCTGAGGGTGGAGCATTTGACCGGTGTTACTTCGGTCAATCTGGGCCAGATGAATGCCGGACTGGATGTGTTTGCCAAGGATAAAGAGGTTCATAGAACTGCGCAGGGTGCGCGGGTTACAGTGCTTGAGGTGCTTGGCGCAATCAACATGAGCAGTAGGCTATATACCGTGCATCCGCGCCGGAATGACCGGTTCGTTTGCGCCGGTCCACAGCTGCAACGCCTCTACCCCGATGTGGATTTCACGCAATTTCATTTCACCCAGCATATGCTGCGGTACCTGTACCGGAAAGACCGCGCCCGGTTCATGCTTCTGCGGGAGGAGCTTCAGCGGGTATGGGTCAGGCGGATGCGTCGTTTAATTTCCTATCTGGGGGACAATGTTGTTTTGCTTGGAATTGGCAGTGCAGGGGAGAGTGAAGATTGGGCTACCGGTGGTGCAAGCGGTCCTGCACTGGTTTCTGATGCGATGATTGCGGCGCTGGATGCATCCGTACGATCCCGTGTGAGCATCCCCTTGGACGCGGCGGCACGGCAAACCCAATCTCAAGGAAAAGTCTTTCATCCCATGGAAGAAGAGGCGGCAAAAACAGTGGCTGGTACCAGCGTGCACAATCATGTGGCAAAAGCCCTCAGGCCCGTACTGGACAGATTGATGTAGGCGCATGAAAAAGGCCCGCCAAGGTCTGGCGGGCCTTTTCGAGATCGTAGAACAGCTAAAAGCTTTAGAGTTTCTCGATCAGGTCCGGAACGGCCTCGAACAGGTCGGCGACAAGTCCAAAGTCGGCAACCTGAAAAATTGGCGCTTCTTCGTCTTTGTTGATCGCAACGATGATTTTGCTGTCTTTCATGCCGGCCAAGTGTTGGATAGCGCCGGAAATACCGACCGCTATATACAACTCGGGGGCGACGACTTTTCCAGTCTGGCCGACCTGCCAATCGTTGGGCGCATAGCCAGAATCCACCGCAGCGCGTGAAGCGCCAACAGCGGCACCCAGCTTATCGGCGAGGTTTTCGATCATCTTGAACTGCTCTTCGGAGCCGACACCGCGACCACCTGAGACGACGATACCAGCCGATGTGAGTTCTGGGCGGTCACTTGCAGCGACCTTGTCCTCAACCCATTCGGACAGACCGGGATCCGCCGCAGCAGAGATTGTTTCGACCGTTGCAGAGCCACCTTCGCCCACAGCATCAAAGGTGGATGTGCGGAAAGTGATGACCTTCTTGGCGTCTGATGATTTGACCGTCTGCATGGCGTTGCCCGCATAAATCGGACGCTCGAATGTATCGGCGTCGATCACGGCAGTTGCATCCGAGATGATCATGACATCCAGCAAACCAGCAACGCGCGCCATCACGTTTTTCGCGTCTGTCGTAGAGGGTGCAACGATGTGGTCATAGTCGCCTGCGAGCGAAACGATCAGTGCAGCCGTTGTTTCAGCCATGCGGTGACCCAGCATCGCGTCTTCAGCAACGAGGACTTTTGACACGCCTGCGATTTTGGACGCGGCATCACCTGCTGCGGCGGCGGAACCACCACAGGCCAGTACGACGACATCACCCAATTGCGCCGCGGCAGTCACCGCTTTTGCGGTGGCGTCCATAGCAAGTTCGCCATTGTTAACTTCGGCAAGGAGTAAAACAGCCATTACACGGCCCCCGCTTCTTTGAGTTTCGCGACCAGCTCATCAACCGAGCCTACCTTGATGCCCGCAGCACGTGCTGCAGGTTCGACGGTTTTGACAATTTCCAGCCGGTTGGTGACATCCACGCCGTAGTCGGCGGGCGTTTTTTCATCCATCGGCTTTTTCTTGGCCTTCATAATGTTGGG
>JBATTJ010000126.1:0-12326 GCA_049670485.1 Sulfitobacter sp. | reverse complement strand
CTGCCAGACAATCTCAAGGCCCAGGTTCAGACATTCGTTGACCATCACAACCACCAGCGCTATCCCTACGATCAGTAGGTGATGTACGCATCACCGAGAGGGGCGAGAGCCTGAGCAACGTCACACCTGCTGATGTCTACTTCAGGCGCGGCAAAGCCATTCTAAATCACCACCCGTCTCGGCGGTTTTGCAAATCACCTGCCGGACAATGGAACGGATCAATCGAGAGACACTCGAAGCACAACGCTTGCATCACCGCAAATGCGCGGCATAATCAAACCAACCAGATAAGCTCAATACTCTCTTAGTTTAGGCTACCTTTGAACCAAACGCTGCCGACGGACACCGTTGATACTGAGTTTGGCCTGAATTACCTTTCTAATAAGAAATCAGCGAATAGGAGATATGAATATGTGCGATGCATGCGTAATGAATGCTGTGAAAAATAAAATGTTGTCCCGCCGCAACTTTTTCAAGGCAGGTGTAGCCAGTGCCGCTGCCACAGTCGCAGGGACGGCGATAGGGACTCCAGCCATGGCTGCGGGCCATAGCACAGTTGAGGATATGACACATACCCTGAACGAAGATTTCCCCACCTACTTTGGCGATGCACAATTTAGCCGCGAGCAGTTGTTCAATTATGCAGAGCACAGCTTCAATCTGCAACGTTTGACCATCAACGAGCACACCGGCACTCATATAGACGCACCGCTGCACTTTTCTAAAGATGGGTTGTCGGTTGATGAAATCCCAGTGTCTTCACTGATTGTACCACTATGTGTCATCGATATTGCTGCCCGAGCCGCTGAGGATGCAGATACGCAAGTAACCCCTGATGATCTAAAAGCGTGGATTAATGCGAACGGCGACATTCCAGATGGCGCATGTGTAGCAATGCACTCAGGCTGGGGTGCGAAAGTTGACACCGATGGCTTCCGCAACTTTGACGGCGAGGTGCAACATTACCCCGGATTCCACATCGAAGCGGCGCAGATGCTTTTGGAAACCGGGACAGGCTCAATTGCTTCTGACACGCTGTCGCTTGACCATGGCATGTCCCCTGACTTTGCAACTCACTATGCGTGGTTGCCGGCTGGTCGCTTCGGTATTGAAAATTTGGCAAACCTTGATCGTGTTCCGGCGGCGGGTGCGACGTTGGTTATAGGCGCACCTAAGCATAGGGGCGGCACGGGCGGTCCAGCACGTATTTTCGCGATGGTCTGACGGTTTACAGCTGGCGCGAGCAAATCGCGCCCGTCGTCTTCTACGAAAACACAGCAGAGCAACGCCGACATTGAACAGGTCGGTGTGAACTCACAGTTCGTCCCGCGGAGAAGACCACGGCACCTCAAAATGACGCGATTTCGATCAATGTCTACTTCGGGGAAGCTGCACCGCGACGCAGAGTGATACGATGAATGGCGGCTTTAAGTTGATTGTGTCGAAAAACTCTTGCTTGATCGAAGTGTCAATCGCTGATTCAATTCCTTTATTGATTGGGGCCTTGGTGATGATGGGGCCAAAACAGGAGGCGCAAGCGGCGCTGTTCTATGAGTTCTTTCTGGAAGATCACGTCCCAAAAGATCACCTGCTGCGTTCGATTAATATATTCATGGATTTAGGCAGCATCCGTACGCATCTGACGGATTTTTATAGCCAAACTGGTCGCCCATCGATTGATCCTGAGATTCTAATCTATGACCCGACAATGCATGTTTAAATGTATGAGAGGGCGCATGTTTTTGGTTGGCTAGCCTTGAGGTCTGCTCTGCGGATATAGCAGACATCAACTTACACGAAGCCACCAATTATTTTTAATTGGCAGCTCCTTTTTATTCAAGTTTGTCTAGCTGGCTGCCGCTGACCTGCCAAATTACGCAGTTTATTCTTTACTTAGGTAAGTAAGGAAGGAGGTTTTAATTTTCCTAGTTGGCCTTAATAACACCAAGCGCTGTGATCTTCGGGTAAACTACTATGGAAGAAAATCAGAAAAAATGGTGGCACCGGTTGGGCTAGATACTTTACCTTGATTTCCGCGCAGGAATTTTACGAGATTTATCCTTTTAAGCCATATTGGATCAGTGTGGGGTATAATATCGATCTGCGTTATCCAAACCTTTCAAAAGACTAGATTGTAATTTAATGCTCAGTCTCCCTCCTTGGGTCGGGATCGTAGTGCGCTCAATGAAATTTTCCCAATCATCCAACACTACCGGGCCAATTTTACGCCTGCAGCGCCCTAATATCGGCCTTGGCAACAATTTGGAGGTCTAATAGAAGCTGCTAGATGCGCGGTCTGCAACCTCTGTTTGGTAAACTAACAAACACATAAAAAGGAGGAACTTCGATCGACATTCATTAATACAGCTCGTTTATAAACTCTTTTCAGTTGCGTCAGCAGTCTAAAATTACATTCATGGTTGTCTTTTTTTGGTGAGTTGAGGAGATATCGAAAATCACTCCTCGACCTCACTTAGTCATCTTTGAAAATCGTGCTGTGCGGCAGAACATGCCTATTCTTTCCATAGTCAAAGTTCAGCCACCAAAAACTCTCATGTATTTAATGACTGTAGGGCCAAGGGTGATCATAAACAGTGCTGGCAGCATCAGGCTCGCCATGACACCTGACATCTTTACGGGCAATTTGTTTGCCTGTTCTTGCGCCTTGATCTCACGATTTTCTCGCATCTCTTCGGCATATGCCTTTAGAGCCTCACTGATCGAGCTTCCGTACTGCATGGATTGAATGATAACATTAACGAAGGATCGGACTTCGGGAATGTTCATACGTTGGCCCATTTGAACAAGTGCATCTTCACGCCTACGCCCGGCAAGCACTTCGGTTTGCACCTGCAAAAACTCATCTGCAATAACCGGAGAGACGCGTGCGATCTGCTGACCAACCTTTGTCATGGCCGCATCAAATCCAAGCCCTGCTTCTGCTGAAATCTGAAGCAAGTCCATCGCGTTCGGAAATCCCTCTTCGATTTCACGGTAGCGTCTTGAAATTTTGCGGTTAAGCCAGAGTGTCGGCGTATAAAAACCGACAGCCGTAGAGACGGCGAGTATCTGAATAATCCTGATGCTGCTCAAGCCGTTCAGGAAATCATCGACCGACGAGGGCACACCAAAAAATGCGCGAATAGATACCAACATCACTGCAAGTGTCGGTACGAGCATCGCAAGCATCAACCGGAAGAAATAGAAGTTCCGAACTGACTGTTCTCCAATGAATCCAGCTTTTTCTAGCTGTAGGCGGATTTCAGTACGCTTCACAGCGTCGTCAGGAACAAGCGCTTTCAAAAGACCGACTGGGACGGTATCAGGTGTCTTCATCAGTTTGCGCCGCTGCGAATTACTTGCGTATGCTGTTGCATTCTGACGCATGCGTTTGGCTGCAATATCCTCGGTATTAAACGCAGTGTATAGACCGAAGAACGTCAGCAAGACCCCTATCGCAACCGCAAGGGATGGAACCCATTGTCCAGTGTCTGTGAAGACAAAGTTATATTCCAGCATTCTCGTTACTCCTCAAATCCTGAAATTTACAAGTCTGCGCATCACAATAAAGTTCAACGTGACAAGAAAGCCGATTGCACCGGCGATGGGGAGGTAGAGCGGATCATCACTCACCGAGGAGTAATAACCCGGAGCGGTAAGTGACGTTACGCCGTACATTAAGAAGGGCAACGATGTGAGCACCCAGACGGTGATCCGACCCTCGGACGAGATTGCAGAAATCCGCCGTCGCATAGCGAAACGTCCGCGAATAACGCGCGAGAGTGTACCGAGCATCCCTGCAAGATTACCGCCGGTCCCGTGCTGAATAGAAATGCTTACGGCGAGGTAATGCATGTCTTCTTGGTCAATGCGGTCCGCAAGGTCGAAGAAGGCTTCTACAAGCTCGTCACCGTATGTAATCTGTCTGGCTACAATACCGAACTCTGCAGCGATAGGATCCGCCATATTCGCTGCAACATTATGAATTGTAACGTTGAGCGGGTGACCGACACGTAGTCCCCGCATCATCAACTCCAAAGCATCAGGCAATTGCTCTGCGAATTTCTGAACACGCCTTTTCCGGATGATGTTGATGATACTCATGGGAATGACCATGCCGGTCAGTGCCGCCATAAACGCCGCGGTTTTTATACCTAGCAAAATGGACGAAATGCCAAACAGACTAAGTGCACCTAAACCGCAAACTGCCAGAAAAGTTGAAGGTTTCTGGCTCATCCCTGCCTGTGTCATTTTTGCAGGCAGGTTTCCGTAAATAGGTATTTGACCGAGCAACGTTCGTTTGGGCGCTTTTCGCACTAAATTGATGCTTTCCTCTCGCGCCATTTTAACTTTCAGGCGCCGCATTCGGTTCGCGTGACCGTCTTTCGTCGGCTCACCAGCTAAAAACGACTGTCTGATGCCCTCGATTACCATAATAAGACCAAGAAACGCACCTATATATAGGAAATAGATCGGATCAATGTCCTCGAATACTCTCATCAGGAGGTACCTGCATTCGAGAAGATCTCAAGCGGAAGTTCATGCCCTGCAGCGCTGAGCACACTCATGCATTTGGGACGGATACCGGTTGCTTTGAACACACCCTTGATTTTCCCGTTCTGCTCGCGACCCTGTTTTTCGAATACAAAAATGTCCTGCATCATAATGCGTTCGCCCTCCAGACCGGTCACCTCGGAAATCGACATGATGCGGCGGGAGCCGTCGCTCAGGCGGTTGAGCTGAATAACGATATTGATGCCAGAACTGATCTGACCTCTGATCGCGCTCAAGGGGAAGTCACCGCCGATCATCGAAACCATTTGCTCAAGTCGCGACAAAGAATCCCGGGCCGTATTGGCATGGATGGTCGTCATCGAGCCGTCGTGCCCTGTGTTCATCGCTTGAAGCATGTCAAACGCTTCCGAGCCGCGAACCTCACCAATTACGATGCGGTCGGGGCGCATCCGCAATGCGTTGCGCACCAAATCACGTTGGGAAATAGCGCCAATACCTTCCGAGTTTGCAGGACGGGTCTCAAGCCTAACAACATGTTCCTGCTGGAGCTGAAGCTCGGCTGCATCTTCAATAGTGACAATGCGCTGACGGTGGTCAATGTAGGACGACAGCGCGTTGAGCATAGTCGTCTTACCAGAGCCTGTCCCGCCGGAAATCAGCACGTTCATGCGCGCTTCAGCGATTGCTTCCAGAAACGTCATCGCATTTTGGCTCAATGCGCCATACTTGACCAACATGTCTAAAGTTAAAGGTTTACGGGAAAATTTGCGGATCGAAAGTGTCGGGCCATCAATAGTGCATGGGCGGATGATCGCGTTTACACGGCTACCGTCTTCAAGGCGCGCGTCGACCCATGGCTGGGACTCGTCAATTCGACGGCCTATGCGTGAAACGATCTTGTCGATAATGCGCAGAAGGTGACGTTCGCTAGAGAAGCTGACGGGAACACGTTCCAACATTCCGCCACGCTCGACATAGACGTGGTTGTGACCATTGACTAGAATATCGGAAATGCTCGGGTCTGCTAAAAGTGGCTCGAGTGGCCCAAGCCCGAGTACCTCGTCCAGCAACTCGTCAATAAGTAGTTTGAAAGCATCAGTGTTGAGTTCGTCACCACTTTCCTTTAGTTCTGCGGCGACAAGAGTAGATAATTCGCGGCGCAAAGTTACGGGTGAAACCTGGTCGATCATAGCCAAATTGAGCTTTTCTAGCGCAAAGTGGTGTAGCCTGTTTTTTAGCGTACGATATGCATCTGATCGTGCATCATTGATTGATACAGCTTGCGGTGCCTTCTCAAAGCTGCGGGGTATCGGAGGCGTCGAGACTTTGTCTGATGGCGCAACATTCTCCAACGCGGGTGGTGCCGAGACCTGCGGTTCGCTTTGGAATTCTTTGAACATCACTTTACCCTATATTTCGCGTCGCTTTCCGCTGACTTGTATAACTTGCAGCATTGCGACAATTTTCTTAAGCGGTTTGGCCACGGCCGAACGCTTTGCAACCTCAATCATAGGCTCCCCGCGATCCGCCGCTTTTCCAGCGGCGCGACCATCATAGGGAAGCCATATGTCGAATGATTTATCTAAAAAGTTAGCCGCTTCTTTGACCGCTTTGGGTTGAGAAAGTGGCTTCTTTTCTTTCGAGATGATGATTTCCAAGGGTATGCTGGGGTTATCTTCGGTATAAAAATCAATGAGGCGGCGCGCTTGCCTCGTACCTGTCACCGATGTGTCGGTTACCAGCAGCATTTGGTCGGCACAGGCCAGTATCGGCTCAATCCACAGCACCATGGAACGGGGCAGTCCAAGGATCACATAGTCATATTTTGTACGTAGTTCCGCGATCATCAAGGCCATTTTTTCTGGTTTAAATGCATCAAATGGAGCAAACTCCAGCGGCGTAGGAAGCACATCAAACTGATCTTTGTACGGAACCATTGCATGTTTTACGAATTCAGCATCCGGTGTTCCCCCCGTTTTGAGCATCTCGATAAGGGCACCATTGTCGTCAATATCGAGGGCAGCTGCAGCATCACCATTCTGAAAATCAAGATCAAGTAAGGCAACGCGCGGCCGGGAAGTCTTGTCGCGGCATGATTTCGGCGCTGACAAGAGAGATGCAAGATTAATGGCAAGTGTCGTTGCACCGATCCCGCCACGGGTTTGCGCAATTGCAACTACCATGCCCTTTTGCGAAGAAGCGGCATCCGGTCCATTGTGATTGCCTGCAGGCGTCGATTCAATGTCGCGAAGCGCCATCATAGGGAGAACTTCGAGCACCCCCGCTTCCAACAGATCACGGGCTGTTGAAATGGTTAGTTCATTCGGCGTAATCGCAAGAAACTGTATATGTGCAGGCGATTTGCCAATAACCGTGCGCAATGCTGCCATTTCGGCAGGGTCTTCGGGGTCAACTTCGACGGCAACCAAACAATGATCGGCAAGTACATCAAGCTCGCTTTCAGCCATTTGGGCTAGCGTCTGATCCGCAACATCAATGACTACATCATTTTGTCCAGCAAACGAACGGCGCACTTTTTCTATCATATGCTTGGATTTTGAGCACAAGAGGAACCGTTCGGAGCTGTATCCCTCGGCCTCCCGGTCCGAGGTCTCTTTCATAGAAGTAGCGGCATCTTGGCTCTCTGTTGCCGGGACAGAAGTTTCGGCAAGAAAGATATTCTCGTCTGAACGAATGTTCATGATAGTTCTCCGTCTGAAAGGGCCTCAGCAGGCAAGGATGCGCTCATGCTGGGGAAGGTAAAGCTGGTCTTGAACTCGGTGCTATTTGACGCGCCAACCAATCCGGCAAGCGCGCCGAGTGGTGTGATGAATTGGAAATCAAGGTCTGTAATACGGGCGGTGACGATCGGCGTGTAGGGTCCGCCAAGAAACCCCAGATCGGCCGTAAACTCATAGCTCAACTCGACGTTCCGGCCGCTTGCGTTTGTAGGCATCAGCGGTTGGATGCTTGCCCAGATGGTCGCACTTGTGGGGTGGGTTCCGTCTAACGCGCAACTCGCGACGCCCGTATCCTCGCATAAATCATCATTGGCGCTGCAGGCCGTACCGAACCGCAGGCCGCTCACGCTAAATGTTCCTCGTGCATTGACCACGGGTACATTGGGGCAAGGCGGTGTCAGGACCACAGCCATACGCACCGCGCGGTCCATCGCTTTTCCGGTCATCACATAGGTAAAGCCTAGTCGCGCAAAGTCGATAAAGCCGAACATCAATATCAGCAGGAGCGGCATTACAAGGGCTAGCTCGACAAGCGTTGCACCACTCTCGTCGCGCCTGAAACGCAACAGTTTATGAAACGGTCGCGCCATCATGCGCCAAAAACCCGTGAGCTGTCGCTGACCTCGGTAGTGACTGTTGTTTGAGCCGCCCCAAACAAACCCATGATGGGTGCGAAAGGATAGTCGATTGTCAGGGTGGCGGTAACTGTCGCGATCGGGGTCTGATCGAGACGGAAGTCGTCTGTGATGCAGGTCAAGCTTGAAAAGACCGATGTCACAGTGATTGACGCCGGAAATAGCGTATTTCCCTCACGTGTATCACGCACAATTTGCGTTATTTTCGCATCAAGATCGCTTAATGAACCTCCGACAGTGCAGATGTTGTTGGGTGTCGCGCGTCCGACAAAACGTGCTGCATCGCGCACGCCGGATATGACTGTTTGGTATGCCCAAAAGGTCCGCGCGCCTTCAATAGCGATTGCGAAGAATACCAGACACAACGGCACGGCCAAAGCAAACTCGACCAGCGCGCTGCCCGCTTCGCTTTTTCCAAAGCCTGCAAGGCGCGTTCTGACATGGCGCGGACGCATTACTTGTACAGCCTTACAACGTCGCGGACGATTGCAGCATCGCCTGTACCACCTTGGCCACCGCCCGCGCCGCCGATCACTTCAACATAGAAATCGCGTGTGCCGTCAAGGCCGATCGGTCGGATCATGAAGATTTCGACAAACTCCTTGACCGGAATGTTGTTGCCGCCATTTCCACTGAGCGAATTGGCCGAACAGTCGATGCCTGCGGCGACCAATACGCGGCGATTGGGATCGGTTGACTGGTGGCGGGAGCATTGTGGACGGCCTGTTTCGGCTCTGCCTGACAATATGTCGGAGGTTGATGCACCCCCGCCAGCAGCAGCGATTTCGGCAAGATAGTACTCATAGCGGGTCGTCGCTGTTGGATGCGGATCAACACCCCCATAGTTTGCTTCAACATAGGCCCGGCGGCCAGTGCTCCAATCTGCATTGCCAAAGCGGCCACAGCCGCCCGACGCATGACAGTCATCTTCGAGCAAGCCAATTGAATTGGGCGATTCACTTCCGGTTTGAGCAACACATACTGCAGAATTGCCCCCCCCCCGCCCATTTCTCGCGCCAACATAACCACTGATTACATTTGGTGCCGGGGCAAAAAGCGGGTCATTGCGCAAAGATTGGGCAGACGCGAGGAAGATGTCGAAGCGAATATTCAAAGCTGCTTCAAACACCCCGACGCTCTGCCCTGTGCGAACGTTGACACCAGTGCTGTCGAAGCAGGCAGTGCGCTCTTGGGTGGCGGCAATCAGGCAAGTATCCAGATTTGAACCGTTAAGGCCCGCACATGTGCCGTTGTTATCCTCCAGCCCGCTGCTTGGATCGATAAAGCCGAACGCGCCAGGGCCCCATCCCGCATTGTTTCCACCCGTACGCAACAGGACACTGGTGCCGACATTGTCGTCGGCCTTCCAATCGGAATCCGGCACGCAGAACATGACGGGTGTGATATCGCATGCTGACTGCGTAAAGCCAGCCACTGCTTGCGCGCCGACATCGTTTCGTGAGGCATCATTGCCAGTCAATTCGCTGAACGCCGCGGCAAAGCCAAGCTCGACCGTCTCCCCTTTGGAAGTGATCTGCACAAAACCGGTTTCGCGTGGATTGGTTGTTGGGGATGCCGCAGAGTTGGCCGCAGGATTCTCAACATAAAATGCAATGTCAAAATCGGAGGCACCTGACAGCAGGTTCTCCCCTTGGCCAAAGGTATGGGTATCGCTGATCATCTGCTCGGCGGCGGAAACTGCGCGAGTGATCGCATCTGGACGACCATCAAGCTCACCTGCTGCGCTTAGCGCTACATTGTCCACAAAGCTTTGAAGCTCGGACTGGGTCGTGGCCAGTCTACCAAAATCAAATGTAAGGGCGAGAAAGCCCATCATCACCGCCAGAGCCACTGCAACAATGGCGAGCACAGCGCCGTCTTCTGCGCGGCGATACCTGCCCAATACCAGTGTAAGAGCTGACATCACTCTACCTCGACCACTTCCACAGTGACACCACGGCGCACCGTGATCGTGCGCTTGACCTCCACAGGTCGGCTGGTGGCGGAAGGGATCACATTCGAGGACCGTGTGGAAAGAAGATCAGAAAGGGAAATCTGTTCAAGCTGTGCATCAGCCACATCGCGCTCGGTGCGTAAGGTAAGGCTCAATGTGCCGGCTTTTTGGGCCAGAGCCAGAATTTGCCCTTCACGGGGTGCGACTTCGACGGTGACTGTACGTGGACCACTGCCACGGCTGCCCTGCGTTGTGTTTTCGTCGACGCCTAAAACGCGGATATCCTGTAAGATTGTTGCAGCCCGCAGACCATCGCCGCGTCCTTCAGTCAGGACAACGTCGACAAAATCACCAGGGGTAACGAAACCGCCTACGGAAGTGACTGCGTCGACCCGAATGGAAACCGCACGACTGTTCGAGCCAAGTGCTTGCACCATGGTGACGCTCTCGCCGAACTCGGAAATATTTGTGTTGAGCAGCAATTCACCTTTGCGAATTGTTTCTTTTGCACGGCGTGGCGTGCCGTCTATCGCGGGAATGAGTTGGGACAGATTGGTATAGCCGTCTTGTGGGACGGTTTCGCTGGGCCATTCCTGTACGGCGAGCATGCCCATCGTAATTTCTTCGCCAAACTGGATGTCGTGGCGCGCGCTGATAAGCTGAACCATTTGTGGCATGGCTTCGGTGTCTTGGTGTGGAATACTACGGTCAGCCATCGTCGCCCAGACGGACCCGCTTGCAACACAAAGGCCGATCAGCGATATTATAAGGGCGCGAATGTTCATAACTGGCTCCGGAAGTAGATTTTCTCTCTTTTGGTCAGATGGCGACGTCGAGATGCTGTCGCCAAAAGGTTGTAAGCGCCCGCCAATGGCGGCGAGCGCTTACAAAATGTCTCAAGCGATGGGTTATGGTGTTGGCGCCTGTGTTGGCAGTGCCGAGCTGGCTGAGCCGTAAGTAGCACTTACATCGTTGCCAAGCGTCAGCAGCGCGCCGCCACCCAAAGCAATTGCGAGGCTCAGCGCGATGCCGTACTCGACGAGTGTTGCGCCCTTTTCGTCGCTGCGAAGACGGATGGCGGTATTTTTGATTAGGTTAAGCATTTCTAATTCCATTCTGTTCGTGGGGAAGGTGCGTTGTTGCGGGATCCCCGGTGTCTGGAAGATCCCAAACGATGAAATTAGAATAGGTTAACAAAGTATTAATAACTTCACTCAAATGAATGAATAAATTCTATCTTTGCGGGAAATGTAAAAATTATCCAACAAAATCAGTATATTTTTGCGTTAAAAAAGTGCGCATTAATTAGGCAGCGCCTTCGTTGCCCCTCAAATAAGGCAGCGATAAGCGCATTTAAGCCTTTGGCCTTATTCCCGACAAATAGATGCCCCGATAGATGTCCATAAATTGCCTCACTTTTGATCCAATTTCCCATCAAGGTTAACCAATCAGTAAAGAGTTGTACTCATAGGAGCGAATCTAGTGACCAATGATAGTTCAGACCGCGATTTTGACCGAACACCAATGACAAGATCCAAGCAAGCACACGACATCATGGAGAATGCGTTTTCTTGTGTGACCCAGTTCACAGGTGCAGTTTTTGGTCAGAGAGACCTTTCTGAAGCTCTGGCATATTTTCGCATTACATTTGACCTCGTGACTATCGTCGTTCAGCGGACAAATGATGGCGAGCCCGGTCCGCAACGGATTGCATCATTGGGTGTGCAAAGCTTTATTTCAGATCGTATAATTACCGACCGCTTCGACGTCATGCCGCAGGACGCCCCGAACGGAAGTGTGCTGACCGCCCGGTCATCTACAGGCGGCATTGTGCTACAAATTGTTCTGCAAAACGGACTGTCAGACACAGATGTTATCTTGTTCGAATTTCCGAGACTTGCGGACCGCTCAAAAGTCGCATCACTTTCTGCGATGGCACCCGCTCTGGCAGCTGCTTGGCAAATGCGCCAGTCCGAATTTGTTGCATCACTCAACCATTCGCAATCCAGAAGACAAAAGATAGGGTCAAAATCAGAGCTGGATGAAGATATTCTTGGAGCTACAAATCCCTATGGGCTCAGCCGCTCCGAATTTCGCGTATGCAGATTGCTGGCGTCAGGGCTAAAACCTCTACTGATCGCACAAGAATTGGGTGTTTCAATCGCAACGGTCCGTACACATCTCAAAAATATATACGCTAAAACAGGGCTATCCGGTCAGCTTGAAGTTTTGTCTCATATCAAGCGAACGTCAAACCCTATTATGCGAGCCGCCTAATATGGAATATATCGTCAATCTAGGGCTGTTAGGTGTTCTGATCGCAACTATCTTGTTTGATCTGCGTCACATGAAGATTCCTAATTTTCTGAGCCTTATTCTTTTGATTTTGTTTGCGCTTTCGGCATTCACGCTGACTTCAGGCGAGATGGGCATAAGAGTTGCGCAAGCCGCAATCATATTCACAATCGGGTTTTTTGCATT
>JBATTJ010000125.1:0-2503 GCA_049670485.1 Sulfitobacter sp. | reverse complement strand
CCACGTCTACAGCAACGCCACCCGCGCCTCCACCTACGGTAACGGAATCCTGAATTCTGATCCGGACCTCCATCTCCAATTTTCCGTCCTTCGTTTTGGAGGGAAAAGTTACAAATGGGCGGATTTGGAAGTCATTGGTCGGGTTCTTGAATGGCGCATTATTTTCGTTGCTAAAATCAAGCACACCCAAATCAAATCCTAAGTCCATCCGCGTTTCCGGATTTTTACCTAGATAGGTTGACAACGAATTTACATCGGCCAACTGCTTATCCATTTCGGGTTGCCATGCGGCTGGGTTGGCAGGGTCAATCGGGGGTTTTGCCGAACTTTGTGCCGGATCTATTGGCGCTGGCGGACCTTCGGTTGCACCGAACGAATTGCCTGAGTCCGCCCTGAGCATTCGAGACGTGTCAGGCGTCAGCCCAGAATTAACGGCTGAAAGTCCCGCAGGGCTTGCTGGTTGCTCTTGCGGAACGATCGCCTGCCAGGCTTCAGACATTGATTGCATTTCCGGGAGAAATTGGCTCATCAGCGCACCGACTAACTTGTCCGGCGGTGTCGTATTGATGTGGGATGTCATTGCCATAAGGCTACTGGCTTTGTGAATAGCCGCCGCGGCATCTTTTTCCGACATCCCCGTAAAGCCCATCATCATTCCGATAATAAGCTCCTGCCCACCTTCTTTTGCGTCTGCTTTTGCCTTTTTCAGGTAAGCTTTACCATGTTCTTTGAGATAAGGATTATTCGTCAGCTCGCCTTGCCACTCTTCCAATATGCCGGTCCCAGCTTCGGCAGCAGCTTTGACTTCATGATAGACGCCTTTCACAGCCTTACCAATACCGCGGACCTTCCGTTCGACCTGTGTCATCTTGCCATCAATGGCCTTGACCAGATCGTTTTCGGCAACGTTCGCCGCTGCCGCGGCCTTCTTGATAATGGGTGCAAACGCCTCGAGCTTGTTCCATTGCGACGTCCAAAAAGAGGAGTGGTGATGCGCAATAACAGTGTCAAGCTTTTCGTCAGTTTGGATAAGCTCCTGAAGTGTGCCGCCCTTTTGCTCTTTGCTATGCGGGGTCGTCATAAGGGTTATGTCATCACGGGAAAAAACGTAGAACCCGTTTTCACCCTCCGTCGCTATCATTTTGCCATACAAGCGGCCTGCACGTTCAGCGATCGCAGTCCCTTCCGCTTGCATTTGCGCAATTGGTGGATTCGGGTTACCTGTTTTCTCTCTGAAATGCGCAGCAAGGTGCGGCAAAATCTTGGCAACCAAATCTTTCTCGGTCATGACTTGGATGTCAGCGCCATTATAAGAAATAGTCTCGGATGGAGCCCAAATTTTCGCTCCCTCTACTGTCAACTTGGTTGGGGCTTCAACAACTTCGCCGGCAGCCACGCCGCTCTCCCCGGCGGCGGCATTACGGGCTTCTGCCGCCTCGGCATTCTCAGCGGCTGCGGCAGCTTTCGCTTCGTCCCCCTTGGCCTTGCGATCCTTCTCTTTTTCTATCGTCGCACTAAAGCTGTTTGCTGCGGCAGCACCAGTTACTGATACACCCCCGAGGGTGACATTTGCTGTATCGCTAGGCCGCGCCGTGAAATCGCTGCTCTTTGGATCAAGCGTTGCGCCACCCAACACTGTCGCCAAGCGTGCGCCTGCATCGCCTTTAGCGACATCCAATCCAAGTCCTTTGGCGCGTGCGGCAATTGCTTCGCCGTATTCTTCGTTCGCGACGCTGACAATACGGTCTTTGCCCACCAGATTGCGGTCAATCAGGACGGTTCCGTCCTTCCCGCCCTTGCCGGTTCCCTTCACAAAGGCTCCATTTACACCCGAGGGCAATGTCGTTTCACCCTTTCGTGTTGCGGGAACAAAATCCGGACGAATTTCGCCGTTGGCAATTTCCTCAATCAGAATATCGAGGTTCGCCTGATCCTGCACCGACAACTCGTCAAGGGTCTGACCGGTAAGAGCCATCGAGATTGCCTCGCGCGCCGGTGCGTCGCCTTCATCATATTCCTGATCCTTACCACCAGACTTGCCGCCACGTTCTGCTTGGGCTTGTTGCGCTAGATCCTGAAAGCCTTCACGGGCTTCGCGCCCTGCGTTCGACACCGCGCGACCTTCGGCGCGCGTTGGTCCATCCCCGCCGTCGGCTTGCTCTGCAGGCGTAAATTCCGCAGGCTCCGGTGTTACGGTCGTCTCCCGTGCGTTAGCGCTCTCTATGCGATTAATGGCGTCCATGGTGCATACCTCTTTAATTGTTACATCAATGCTGCACCTAGATTGCTCCGCACACAAAGGCGTGAACTACGCAGATTTGTACGTATGTCGTATGAAAGTCTTCAGCTCAGCAAACTGCGTTTGCAGCTGATCTGGTGAAGGGACCAGATCGGTACAGCAACTGGATCGTAAGAAGCGCACCCCAGTTGAGTGGTCCATATTTAAAGTTAGTGCATGATTGGCGATTGACCCATCGGGGTGACCTCTGGCGCAGTCTGGCAA
>JBATTJ010000124.1:0-36874 GCA_049670485.1 Sulfitobacter sp. | reverse complement strand
CTCAAGGTGTTTACCGCCGGAAGCAAGACGGCACCCATCCGGTCCAACAACGACCTCGCACTAGATTTCATCGAGCTGTCGTTCAAACTGGAAAGTGGCCGCGACCTGCCGGTTTTTACCCGTTTTGAAGGGCCGATTTCAGTTACTGTAATCGGCGCGCAGCCCGCATCGCTCCAGCATGACCTGACCCGCCTTCTGGGCCGTTTGCGCAGCGAAGCACGTATCAACATCACACAGGTTCAGACCGGTCCTGCAAACATCACCATCAATGCTGTCACCCGCAAGGAAATCCGCAAGGTTTTGCCCCAAGCCGCCTGTTTCGTGGCCCCCAACGTCAGCACATTGGATGAATACCGCAAAGCGCGTAAAAGCCGGAAAACCAGCTGGTCCAGCCTGCGCTCCCGCGAGCGGTTGGCGATTTTCCTGCCCAACGATGTGAGCCCGCAAGAAGTCCGCGATTGCCTGCATGAAGAACTGGCGCAAGCGCTGGGGCCGCTCAATGATCTTTACCGCCTGCCCGATTCCGTCTTCAACGATGACAACGTGCATACGGTGCTTACGGGTTTTGATATGCTGATGCTGCGGGCCTACTATTCGCCTGATTTGCACAACGGCATGACGCGGGGACAAGTGGCGGCCACCCTGCCCCACATACTGCGCCGTCTGAACCCCGCCGGAGAGCGGCGTGCCGCGAAATTTGCAACGCGCACACCGCTGGCCTGGAAACGCGCGATCGAAGCTGCCCTTGGGCCCGCCTCCAACCGCAGCCAGCGTCAGGCAGGTGCAACCGAAGCATTGCGCATCGCCAAAGCGGTCGGCTGGCAGGATCAACGCCGCGCCTTTGCGCATTACGCCATGGGCCGTGTGCTGCAACGCGACAACCCTGACGCCGCAAAGCAACATTATGCCGAGGCCAAGAAATACTACCGCGCGACACCGGGCACCGGTCTGCATCAGGCGTTTGTCGCGACCCAGCTGTCCGCCTTTGCCATCAGCGAAGGGTCCGGCCGCGACGCCCTGCAAATCATCGCGCCGCATATTGAAACCGCGCGTGCCAATGAAAACGCCGCATTGCTTTCTACGCTGTTGCTGCTACGTGCCGAGGCGCTGGATCTTGAAAACCGGCCCGCCGAAGCAGAGGCCGTTCGTATGGACAGTCTGGGATGGGCACGGTACGGATTTGGCTCTGACTGGGCTGTGCGGGCCAAGCTGCGTGAGATTGCATCGCTGAACCCGCTCAAAGGATAGCCCGCACATAAAAAGGGCTAAGGCATGATTGTAATCGGGTTGGCAATATTGGGCATGATCATCGGCGCAATGACAGCGCGCAAACGGCGCGGCAACCGCAAGGATATCGCCCAATATGCCGTCGGTTACGGCATGGCCTTCCTCATCGTGGGTATGTTTCTGACGGTCATCATCGACCGCCTCACCAGCTGATGTTTCTGCCGTTCTTTGAACAGTTGCGCACCCACAAGGTGCCTGTGTCCATGCGCGAGTTTCTGGCGTTTCTTGACGGCATGTCGGCGGGCCTTGCCACCTATGACGTCGAGGCGTTCTATTACCTTGCCCGCGTGTCGATGGTGAAGGACGAGCGCAACATCGACAAGTTTGACCAAGCTTTCGCCGCAAGCTTTTCCGGCATGGAAACCATCACGGTAGAGCAGGTTCTCGAAGCGGTCGACATCCCCGAGGAATGGCTGCGCAAGATGTCGGAAAAACATCTGAGTGCCGAAGAAAAAGCCGAAATCGACGCCTTGGGCGGCTTCGAGAAGTTGATGGAAACCCTCAAAGAGCGCCTCAAGAAACAAGAAGGGCGTCACGAGGGCGGCAATAAATGGGTCGGCACCGGCGGCACCTCCCCCTTTGGCGCCTACGGATACAATCCCGAAGGTGTGCGCATCGGCCAGAAAGAAGGCCGCCATGGCAAGGCAGTAAAGGTCTGGGACAAACGTGAATTCCGTAATCTCGACGACAGTGTCGAGCTGGGCACCCGCAACATCAAAGTGGCCCTCAAACGTCTGCGCCGCTGGGCCCGTGATGGCGCCAACGAAGAGCTGGACCTCAACGGCACCATCCGCTCCACCGCCGAGCAGGGCTATCTCGACGTTAAAACCCGCCCCGAGCGGCGCAATGCGGTCAAGGTGCTGCTGTTTCTTGACGTGGGCGGCTCTATGGATCCGCACATCAAAGTGGTGGAAGAATTGTTCAGCGCGGCGCGGTCCGAATTCAAACACATGGAATATTTCTACTTCCACAACTGCCTTTACGAGGGGGTGTGGCGCGACAACCGCCGCCGCTGGGACGCGCAAATCCCGACCCACGAGGTCATGCGCACCTACGGCCCCGACTATCGCTGTATCTTTGTCGGCGACGCAAGCATGTCCCCCTACGAGGTCGCATATCCCGGCGGCGCGAGCGAGCACTGGAACGCTGAGGCAGGCTCTGTCTGGCTCAGCCGCGCGCGCGAGCAATGGAAATCCAACCTCTGGATCAATCCCATCCCCGAGAAATACTGGCCCTACACCCAATCCATCGCCATGATCCAGGAGATCTTCGGCAACGAGGCGATGGTGCCCATGACGCTCGAAGGCCTGTCCCGCGGGATGAAAACGCTGACACGGTAAGTACAGGTGCATTGCGGAATGACTAGGGTTATATTTGCACAACCGAGAAGGTCCGGTTTGAGGCCAGAGTTACCGATCCTGCGGTTTGCACGGGTTTAAGGTCACGCGAGCAAAGCCATAAACATTAAACAACCGCTTAGGTTTTAGGCGTAGTTTTTGACGGCATTAGTGGGATGTTTCGCACATGTTCCAAAAGAAGCATTTCTGGAGTGCTATGGGTTACAAGGCTCTGCATTTTGTATAGAAATTTCCATTTCTTGGTAAAAACTATCTAGAAAGCCAGACGTTCGGTATTCATCAGCGACTTGATAAACGTTAGCTAAAGAAAACCCGTGATCACGAAAGAACTGTAAATCTTCGCCCTCATCCTCAATGTCACGAAGATCTTTAAACCGGTCAAGCCAACCGTTTGTTGGCCCGGCGCTGGACCAACCATAATCTCTGAATGCCGTGCCGTTCTGAAAGAATTCAGCTTGCTCAACCAAATGAAATACTTGCGCTTCGTAAGTGGTGCACTGCTTGGCATTGGCAATCACGGGGGAGCATTGCTAGCACGCACCCAGCGGCGGTAATCTTAATCATAGCTATTTTCCGTATGTTTCCATTAAATCAGATAACAAACACAGTTTGACATCAAATATATAGCGTTCTCCACTCCACAAAAAACCCTTTGCTAAACGGTTCACCAAACCAACGATTTCTGCACCTATAGCGGAGGTTTGCACCTGCCATTACAGCACCATTGAGTACATCAAAACACATACTCTGAAAACCCGCAGACCACCAAACGCCCGATGCGTCGAAAACGCTCTTGCGTGATGCTCTAACCGCCCCATATTAGAGGCATGTTCAAGGTTCTCCCCATCCTTCTCGCCGTGCTGTACGGCTATGCCATGTACCGGTTTTCCATGTGGCGCACCGCGCGTGAGCTGGACGAAAAATCCACCGTGCTGGCCGATCCCAAGCTTGTCGCGATGGGCAAGCAGATGGCTGCCGCGCTCGAAATTCCGCGCATAAAGGTGCATATCTACGAGATTGAGCCCGTGAACGGCCTTGCCGCGCCGGACGGGCGCATTTTTATCACGCGCGGTTTTTACAACAAATTCCGCACGGGCGAGGTTACAGCAGAGGAGCTGGCCTCGGTGATTGCCCACGAATTGGGCCATGTCGCCTTGGGCCACTCGCGCCGCAGGATGATTGATTTTTCAGGACAAAATGCGATGCGTGCGGCCCTTGGGATGGTGCTGAGCCGGTTTATCCCGGGCATCGGCATCTGGATCGCAAATATGCTGACGACATTGCTGGCCGCGAGGCTGTCGCGCGTGGATGAATACGAAGCGGACGCCTATGCTGCCGCACTTCTGACCAAGGCGGGCATCGGGATCGCGCCACAAATATCGCTGTTCAAAAAGTTGGACGCACTGACAAAAACGGGCGGTGGCCCTGTACCTGCATGGTTGATGAGCCATCCCAAAACCGACGACCGGATTGCTGCGCTCACAAAGATGCAAATCAAGTGGGATCAGTGAGTTAGCAGCCTAAGCTCTCAAGATGTGAGTGCCTTGCCTAGCCGTGGAAGACTGGCTTTTTTCATCAGTGAACGCAGGTTCCAATCCGCCCCCGACAAACGCCGCGCTTCCTGCAGAACGGCCTGCGCCACGGGCATCACTGCCTCAGGCTCGGCCATGAAGTGTCCGTGAAGAAAAGCGTCGGGATCATTCCGGCTCAGCCCCTCCTCCGCGAGGATACCGCGCGGAAAATCTTTGGCATTCATGGTAATGATACCGTCCGCATTGCCGGAAACGGCAGCAGCGAGCACGTGAATGTCATTGGCATCGGGCAGCCACAGGCGCGCCTCAAGGCCTGCATGTACCGGAACGACTGCCTTGGGAAACGCGGCTTGGACCATGGCAACCTCGCCCCGCGCCTGCGCTTCGCCATCAGGGCCAAGTTTGCGGGCGGCCAGTGCCCATTCTTCCAGAATTCGGGCAGACCACAGCGGTGTATAGGCACCGGTACGCGCGACACCCAGCAACATCTCCCGCATCACAGTGGGATAGATCACGCAGGCATCCAAAAGCATCTTCATCTCATTTACAGGTGGAAAAACAATGACTTGAGATAGCCGGTTTCCGCAAGCTGCGGCAGTTGCGGGTGGTCCGCGCCTGCAAATCCGGTGTGGATCAGCGATGGCCTGCGCCCTGCCCGCCCGATGCCGCGCACCGATGCGGTGCGAAATGCCGTAAGGTCCGCCGCGTGCGAGCACGAACACAGACCCAGCACGCCCCCTTCGGACACAAGCGGTGCAGCAAGGCGCGCAATCCGCTCATAGGCGCGCAAACCTGCTTCAAGGGCGGGTTTGGCCGGTGCGAATGCAGGCGGGTCACAGATGATCACGTCAAATTCGGCCCCCTCCGCACGCAGCGCTGTGAGTACGTCAAAAGCATCGCCTTGCCGAATGGTAACCTTGTCTGACACACCCATTGCCTGCGCGCCCTGCTCGGCCAGTGCCAAGGCGGGTGCCGAGCCATCGACGCAAAGTGCAGATTTCGCCCCCGCAGCAACCGCCGCCAGACCAAAACCCCCGACGTGGGAAAACAGATCAAGCACACGTGCGCCGCGCGACAGCGATGCGGCGAACGCCTGATTGGGCCGCTGATCATAGAAAATACCGGTTTTCTGACCACCAGTCAGATCGGCCATATAGGTAGCACCGTTCATCTCGACGGGTACTGCGGCCTCGGGTGCCGATCCTGCCAGCACACCGCTCACATCGTCCAGCCCTTCGAGGCTGCGGGTGCGGCCAGATGCGCTTTTTAATACGTTTGTGCAGCCCGTCACCTCGATCAGGGCAGCCGTCAGCGGTTCGATCAGTGCATCCGACCATGCCGCATTGGGCTGGATTACACAGGTGTCGCCAAAGCGGTCGATGATCACACCGGGCAGATTGTCTGCCTCGGCATGTACAAGGCGATAGAACGGGCGGTCATACAAACGCTCCCGCAGCGCCAGTGCGCGGCGCAGATGCCCTGCCATCCATGCCTGATCAATCGAGGCTTCGGGATCGGCGTCCATCATCCGTGCGATGATCTTGGAATTGGTGTTGACCGTAACCACACCCAAAGGCTGGCGTAGGCTGTCCTCCAGCACCGCCATCGCACCGGGCACAAGCCCTTTCGTGCGGCGGTCCGTGACCAGTTCGTTTGCATAAACCCATGGTGCACCATGCCGAATGGCACGTGCGTTGGCCTTTGGCATAAGGCGGACCACGGGAAGCGGGGCGGATGTGGGAAAGGGCGCTGTCATAGCGCCCTTCCCTAGTCTGTTCATGCGGCGAGGGAAACCCTAGAGTGCGCCAATCCGCGCCATGAAGGCAGCAGATGCATCCTCATACATCTCTGGCTCGATCAACTGCTGGCGAATCAGCTCTGCCAGATGGGTGGTAATGCGGATTTTCTGCGTAAGGCCACGGGATTCCGCTGCAATCGCCTGCTGCCCGCCAAAAGCTTCAAGGCTCATGGAGACGCGTTTGGATTGTGACAGCGTCTCACCGGTGGTCGCGTCGCGCAGGATCATGCGGAACACAATATTGTGGACCCCACCCACAGTATAACGGGCTTTTTCGGTCACGGAATGGAACCGCTTAAGCTCCACATCAAGTAAAACGCCTGTTGGGCCCTGAAATCCCGACGTGCCAGCAACCAGCGCGTCATGCACGATCTTGGAAATCTGTGCATGGCGGTTGCCCATAGGATCGCCGCGCCAGACGATGTCGGCGGTGGGATAATAGCGGTTGGCCTCGGACACGCTCAGCGTTTGGGGCACGTGCACGTTGATCTTGGTGATGTTGATCTGACGCAGGATCGCCTCGGGCAGGATCGTCTGTGACGGCTGCGAGCGGGTCGAGATGGTGCGAACCGTCGAGGGTGCTTCAGTTTCGTCACCGGTGGCGGTCTGGGCAAAAGTGACTGTCTTGGGTGCTGCAAATGCCGCGTCGCGGGTCACGATCTCGGCCGTGCCACACGCGCTCAGTGCCGCACCAATTGACACCAACATAGCGAGTTTTGTAATCTTCATCTCGTACTCCCCGGGCGGATGCGCCCAAAATACTATTCGAGCAACGGTGTGACGGGGGATTGAGGCAGGTTTGAGACAATTAAAGGTCAAACTCGGCACAAATTTAGGGTTATTTGGCCGTTTAGAGGGCTAAAATACGCATATCAGCTAAATAAGCCGTGTTTAGTCACGTTTGCGGCTGCGCCATCCGCCTCGTCTGCGCGGAGTGGTAATCGTGTGAAGCCCCTCGCTAAGGACTTCGGACATGGGATGTGCAGGGTCAGCGCCGTGCCGTGCCAGCAGATCACGCATGGCTTTGTGGGTGTCGCGCTCCACACTCAGGCTCAACGCCCAATCCAGAAAGATCGAGCGGCATTCAGGCTTCGTGATCCCCTCAATCCGGTAGGCTTCAAAGATGAGGCCCTTGGGATCTTCTGGCGTGGCTTTGTCCATCAGGCCTCTCCGGTGTCATAGGCGCGCAGTGATGCGGTGATGATCGCATTTGCGGCGGTGATGGCGCGGGTCAATTGCGCCTCCAGCGTGCCATCCGCGTCGTTTTTCGCTGATGGCAACACCGCATGTTCCAGAAACGCACCCGTGGCGCGGCGCAACGCCGCCATATCCAAGGGGCGTGATGACAACAGCCGTGTGGCCGATTGTAGCGCCCAAAGCATACTGTAGGCCGCGTTCAGCCTCGCCTCACCTTCCGCGTCGATCAAGCCCGCCTGTTGGGCAGCAGCGAGACCACTCGGAATATCGCAGGCAAGAACACCACCGATGAGCGCGCCTGCCTGCGCAAACAGCTCGATATCTTGTAAACGGCCTGCGCCGATCTTTGCATCCAGCACACCGTCGGGGGATTTTGCAGCGGCGATGCGCGCGCGCATGGCAGCGGTCTGTACGCAAACCTCGGCTATGCTGGGGGTGGTTTGCAAAATGTCGGCGCGCAACGCCTCGACCCGCTGCGCCAGCGGCTCCGGTCCTGCAATCACTTGCGCACGGGTCAGCGCCAGATGCTCCCACACCCATGCCTCATCACGCTGGTAGCTTTCAAATGCCTCGATCGAGGTGGCCACCGGCCCCTTATTACCAGACGGGCGCAGCCGCAAATCCACCTCATACAGCCGACCGCGTGCCATTGGTGCGCTCAGCGCGGTGATCATCGCCTGCGTGAGGCGCGCATAATATTGCCGTGCTGCCAAGGGGCGCGGCCCGTCTGACGCCTCCACCCCGTCCGCATCATAGATCACGATGACGTCCAGATCCGATTGCGCCGTCAACCGCGCCGCACCCAGCGACCCCATGCCGACGATCACGGCCCCGTTGCCGGGGGGCGGGCCATGGCGGCGCGACAAATCTGCGATGACGACAGGCCACAGTGCGCGCAGCACCGCGCGGGCCAGATCGCTATATTGCTCACCCGCCTGCGCGCCATCGGTAAGACCGCGCAGATGGTGCACGCCAATGCGAAAATGCCACTCCCGCGCCCATGCCCGCGTCCCGTCAAGCTGCGCTTCATAGTCATCCAGCGCAGCCAGCCGTGCTGTCAACGCCTCCAAGAGCGCCTCCTGCTCGGGCCAGTCGGAGAAGAAATCACCGCCGATCACCGCATCAAGCACACTTGCGTTGCGCGACAAATGCTCCGCCAGCATCGGCGAGACGGAGACGATGTTGATCAATAAATCGGCAAGCTGCGGATTGGCTTTGAGCAATGAGAAAAGCTGTACGCCCGCCGGCAGCCCCGCAAGAAAGCCGTCGAAAGCGAGCAGAGCCTCATCCGGTTTGTCAGCCTGTGACAACCGTGCGAGCAGTTCAGGCCGCAACCGCTCGAATAATTCCGCGCCGCGTTCTGACCGCAGGGCGGGATAGCTGTGCCAGCGGTCCACGACGGAGGTGTCAAAGCTGTGTGTGCTGTTGCGTTGGGGCGCTGCATCGGCACTCTCGGTGAAAAAACCTTCGGTAATGTCGTGCACTGCACTCAGCCGCCTGTGCAGCGCGGCCTCGAGCACAGGGCCGTCCATATCCATCATCGCGGCGATCCGCGCCATACCTTCAGGCGATTGCGGTAGAGTATGCGTTTGCGCATCGCGCACCATCTGCAGCCGGTGCTCGACCGTACGGTGAAAGGTATAGTGGTCGGCAAGCATATCGGCGGCGTCTGGTGGCACCCAGCCTTTGGCAGCGAGCACGGACAGCCCCTCTTTAGTCCCGCGCAGACGCAACTCGGGATCACGCCCACCCGCGATCAACTGGCGGGTCTGGGTGAAAAACTCGATCTCGCGGATACCGCCACGGCCCAACTTCATGTTGTGACCGGGTAATGTGATCGGCCCGCCCAGCCCTTTGTGCGCGCGGATTGCGAGCCGCATGTCGTGCGCGTCCTGAATGGCCGCAAAATCCAGATGCCTGCGCCACACGAATGGCCGCAGCGTGCGCAAAAAGCTTTCTCCCACGCCGATATTGCCCGCACAGGGCCGCGCCTTGATATACGCCGCACGCTCCCACGTGCGGCCTAAACTCTCGTAATACCGCTCCGCCGCAAGGAGGCCCATACAGACCGGCGTGACCGCAGGGTCCGGCCGCAACCGCAGATCGGTGCGAAAAACATACCCCTCCGCCGTGATCTCGCTCAGGCTGGCGGCCATGGCACGGGTCGCTTTGATCAGACCGCTGCGCGCTTCCTGAAAATCATCCGTATCATACAGACTTTCGTCAAACAGGCAGATCAGGTCGATATCAGAGGAATAGTTCAGCTCCCCCGCGCCCATCTTGCCCATAGCAAGCACGGTCATGCCGGCACCGGTTTGCGCGTCATCTTCGGCCATGCCCGGCAGCTTGCCGCGTCTTATTTGTGCAGCTACGGCCACGCGCAACGCCGCCTGCGTCGCCGCATCCGCATAGTCAGTGAGTGCGCCTGTCACCTGTTCAAGCGACCATGCCCCGCCCAAATCGGCCAGCGCAGACAGGACCGCCACGCGGCGCTTGCCCTGACGCAGGCTTGCATTGAGCGTGCCCGTCTCAAGGGTCTGTGTGCCGCTAAGCACTGCGTCCAGCGCAGCCTCCGGTGCATCGACCGCTTCCTCCAGCCATTCCACTTCCTGGGCAATCAAACGCGCAAGATAAGGTGACAGCGCCGCAGTCGCCTCCAAGAGCGGATGCAGGCCCGTGTCAAAGCGGGTCAGTGGCAGCGCGTCTTGCACCGGCAGGATCGGACGCGGGCAACGGGTTAGCCTGCTTACAAGTGATTTCTGGCTCATAAAACTACCTTTGCGCGCCTATGATGGTCCGTCAACGGAATAAACCATAGAAAATTTTACCACCCAACATGCTGATTAAGTTTGGAAATTCGCATAAATGTAAATATCATTCACATAAACCCTTGCAAACGCCCGGACCATAGCCACATATTACAATGTGAAAGGCATTTACATTAGCTTCCTTTCACCGGTAAAGCGCCCCACCTCCGGCGGCAGCATACCACCCTACACAAGAGGACTGATATGACCACTTTCACAGATACAACAGGCTATTCGTCTCCGTCGCTGGCGCGTGACACATGGTTCAGCCGCAGCGAAGCATGGCTTGATGCCCGTGGTAAAGGGGCGTGGATCGCCGCAATGATCTTTGGGTTCATCTTTTTCTGGCCAGTAGGCCTCGCCCTTCTGGGCTATATGATATGGAGTAAACGCATGTTTTCATCGTCATCACGCAGCTGCGGACGCAGCATCAAAAGCACCGTCGCCATGAGCCGACCGACAGGAAACGCAGCATTTGACGCCTATAAGGCCGACACCCTGCGCCGTCTGGAAGAAGAGCAAGGCAGCTTCGAGAGCTTTCTGGAACGTCTGCGGGCTGCCAAGGACAAGTCCGAATTCGACGCCTTCATGGACGAGCGTTCCGCCCGCAAGGATACGGCACCAGACAGCTGATCTGCCTGCCGCCCTTGACACCACTGCCCTGCCCTCCCAATTCGGGAGGGCGAATGCTTGAAAGGCCCAAGATGACACCCGATCCCGAATTACAGTCCCAGTTTTATGATGGCGTGCCGACAAAACGTCTGCTTGCGTGGATTGTGGATGTGATCGCTATCGCGCTTTTGACGTTGGTTGCGGTTCCGTTTACCGCCTTTATCGGCCTGTTCTTCCTGCCGTTTCTCTATCTCACGCTCAGCTTTGTGTACCGTGTTGTCACGCTTGCGCGCGGGTCCGCGACGTGGGGCATGCGCATGATGTCGATTGAGCTGCGCAGCCGCGACGATGAACCGCTCGATCTGTCGTTGGCGTTTTTGCACACCCTAGGCTACAGCCTTGCCCTCGCAATGGCCCCGCTACAGCTTGTGTCTGTGGTCCTCATGCTCAGCACTGCGCGGCGTCAGGGTCTGGGTGATCTGGCCCTTGGGACTGTCGCGCTGAACCGGCGCGGCGCATAGGGTCGCACGCGGGTGGGCACATCGCCGCGCCCTCCCCACAATTGGGGTTTGCCCCCTTGCGGCAGCGCGCTATCCTGTTGCAAACACATAACGGACCGCCGTTACAACCGGACCCGCCCAAACAAACGGACCCGCCCATGCGCCACTCTGTGCCCATCGCACCGCAGTTCTATGTCACCGCACCCCAGCCGTGCCCTTATCTTGAGGGCCGGATGGAGCGTAAACTGTTTACCGCCCTGCAGGGCGAGAATGCCGACCGGCTCAACAACAGCCTCTCCGCGCAAGGGTTTCGGCGCAGCCAGAATGTGCTCTACCGGCCCTCCTGTGCCGAGTGTACATCATGCCTGTCGGCGCGCATTGATGTGGCCAAGTTTACCCCCAGCAAAAGCCAGCGCCGCACGATCAAGCGGAACCAGACCCTCAAACGCCGTGCCACGTCGCCATGGGCCACCGAGGATCAATACGAGCTGTTTCGCAACTACCTCGACAGCCGCCATTCCGATGGCGGAATGGCCGATATGGATGTGTTCGAATTCGCCGCTATGATCGAGGAGACGCCTATTCGCAGCCGTGTGATCGAATACACTGAAGGCGACAGTGCCGCATTGATCGGTGTGTGCCTCACGGATGTTTTGGCCGACGGGGTGAGCATGGTGTATTCCTTCTACACACCTGACCGACCCAGCGACGGCTTGGGCAATTACATCATCCTTGATCACATCGAAATCGCGCGCAGTGCAGGCCTGCCTTACGTCTATCTGGGCTATTGGGTGCCAGGCAGCCAGAAGATGGGATATAAGGCCAAGTTCTCCGGCCTTGAGGTATTCATGGGCGGTGCGTGGCACCCGATGCGGGATCCATCTGCCTTTGATCAGGGCCAGCATCCGTTGGTGAACGATCCCATTGCGGAGCAGGTTGCGAACATTTCGCTGCCCGATATGGCGACTAAGCGCGGATAACATCCGGCGCAGGCGGACTTCTTCGAAATCTTTCCACCTCCGGATCATTCACAAAAAAGGGCGCTCCAAAGAGCGCCCTTTCTGATTGTCAGTGTCTCAGCCCTTTACGGGATGAGATCAGGAATGATCGTCACAATCGCTGGGAAGAACCACAAGATCGCCAGACCAAACACCTGAATACCCACAAACGGAATAATCCCGCGGTAGATGTGCTGCGTCGTGACCTGTGGCGGGGCCACCCCGCGCAGATAGAACAGCGCAAAGCCGAAGGGCGGCGTCAGGAAGGACGTCTGCAAGTTCACCGCGATCATGATCGTGACCCATTTGGGATCGAAAGTACCGCCATAGATCACCGGCCCCACGATGGGTACGACGATGTAGATAATCTCGAGGAAGTCGAGCACGAAGCCCAGCACGAAAAGCACCACCATCACGATCAGGAAAACCTTCAACTCGTTGTCGAATGATTTCAGGAACTGCTGGATATAATGCTCCCCGCCAAAGCTGATGACCACAAGGTTCAAAAGCTGTGACCCAATGAGGATGGTAAACACCATCGAGGTCACTTTGGCCGTCTCGCGCACAACCGGCGTCAGAACACCGTTCATGTAAAGGATATAGCAGCTGAACAGCAGGCCAAACACAGCATAGAGATAGGCACCGTAGGCCACAATAAACGCCACCCAGTTCTCAAAGCCCACGTTGTCCTGATTGATGCGCAGATCGAAGTTCACACCCACAAGGATCGCGATGATGATCGCAAGTGTGGACCAGATGATCACCTTTGGAGAGCGGTCGAGATCCTTGAGCTTGCGGTAGGCCGCCAGCATGATCGCACCGCCCGCACCCAGAGCCGCCGCAGGCGTCGGGTTCGTGATCCCGCCAAGGATCGAGCCGAGCACCGCCACGATGAGCACAAGCGGCGGGAAGACCACACGGATCAGCTCGTTTTTGGCGCAAAGCTTAACGCCGTAAACGACGCCGTACATGACTGCCACAAACGGCAGCGCCATCAGCACGACCATAACACCAGACGACGTTGTCGGACCCACCAGCAAGATATCCACCAGCAGCAGCAAGACGATACCGATGCCCCCGATGATAAGCGGGCGAGGCTCTGCGGATGGCATCACACCGCGTGCAGTGGTCAGGATCAGACCCAAAAGGATCATCATGATCGCAATGCCGGTGCCGATCGGCGCTGCATTGTCGATCTTGTCCTGCTGTGCGGCGGCAAACTCGTCTTCGGTCAGACGCGCACTTTGTGTCAGACCGCCGGCATCATCAATGACCTGTTGTTGCGTCAATGCGAGGTCCCAGCGTTCCTGCCCGTGCAACTCGATCATAGCAGCTTTGCATTCTGCGTTGACGTTCGTGCGCAAGGTGGCGCTTTCACCGATGTCGGAGAAGCTTGAAATCCGCGTCTCTTGCGACCCTACGATACCCAGATTACCCAAAAAGATCGTGCCCACGATGAGCAGGATAGGCGCGCCTGCGAACCATGTGAACTTCTCGGAGCGGGTGATCGGCTCGGGGTTGGTGGAGCCCATGACAACCGCAGGGGCCTTGTCGGGATTAACAAGCGCGTAGCCGAAGGCATAAAGTGCATAAAGCAGTGCGAGCATGATACCGGGCAGTAGTGCCGCTTGAAACAGCGTACCCACAGACACAACCGCGGGCTCGCCCAGATAGGTCAGCGCGTCGGTACAGCCCAGCGACGAGGCACGCGCCTCTTGCGCGGATGAATACAAATCCCCTGCAAGCGTGCCGAGAAGAACGATCACGATGGAGGGCGGAATGATCTGCCCCAACGTGCCCGAGGCCGCGATGACCCCTGTGGCAAGTTCAGGTGAGTAATTGTTGCGCAACATTGTCGGCAGGGCAAGCAGACCCATGGTCACAACCGTCGCACCCACAATACCGGTGGAGGCGGCAAGGAAGGCACCAACCACAACGATAGATACAGCCAAACCGCCGGGCAACGGGCCAAACACCCGCGCCATGGTGGTGAGCAGGTCGTTCGCGATCTTGGAGCGCTCAAGCGTGATGCCCATCAGAACAAACATCAGTACAGCAAGCAGTGTCTCGATGGATTGACCGGCCAGCACACGCTCGTTCATGCGGTTGACAACAAAGGACACGTTCCGGTCAAGCGCCACTTCCCAACCCAGTGGGAAGACAGACTCCCCGATCCTCGGTAGGTCCGGGTTTCGGAAGACCGATACCGTATCCTCCCTGATCCCTGAATCAATGAGCGCGCGATACGCTGTTGAGGAGGTATCAATCGCCTGGTGGATCAGCAAACCGGCGCTGTCCAATGCGGCGATGATGCCGAATGATATCATCCCTGCCCCACCAATGGCGAAGGCCACCGGAAAGCCGGACAAAATGCCGCCGAAGAGACACACGAATACGATAATCAGGCCAACTTCGACCCCGTCGAGACCAAAAAACATTTTTGGGATTCCCTTAAATTAGTGTGCGCCCTCATAGGCTTCTTCGCCCTCGCCAAGTGTATCCTTGTCGAGATATTTACCGGCACTTTCCTCACCCTCACGCAGTTCGCACCACGAGCGGTAGAAGAGTGCAATCGCCTGTAGCATGACCATCGCGCAGAACATGCAGAGCAGGATTTTGAACAAAAAGTACGCGTTGAACCCGTTGGGCGAGAAACCTATGGTCTCTACGTTCCATTTCAGCAGCCGCGATTTGCGCAGCAACACTTCGAGCGTGTCGGAGGCAGACGGGTTCGGCGTCACAAGGTGGCGCCACAGGAAATACCAGCCATACATCCACGTCACGATGGCAAACGGCATCATGAAAATGACGGAGCCGACCATATCGACGATCTTTTTGGTGCGGAACTTCGCACCTGCATAAAACAGATCGACCCGCACATGCCCGCCCTGCACAAAGGTATAGGAGACGCACAGGCAGACTACCAATGCGTTGAAAAGCTTGAGCTCTTCGGCGAACCAGCTGATGTCGAACTGGAACGGAATACCAAACCCGATAGAGATATCTGGGCGGGTGAAAATCCGCTGCATAAAGACGATGATGATTTGCTGGATAACCATGATCAGGCCTGCCCAGGCGAACAAACGGCCCATGCCGTTGGCGAACCCTTCAAGGCCGCGCACCATACCCCACATGAAAGTGCGGTTGCGCATACCCACGACAGTCAGGATGATCAGGCTCACAAACAGCACAAAGAATAATTCGACCGAACCGCCGTAATAGATAAAGCGCATCATCGCTTCACCATTGTTCCAGTTGAGCCACATACCGGGGTTCAGGATTGCCGCGAAGAAGTTATAAAACGCTTCCAGCATATTGCCTGCAATAAACTGGACCAAACCGCTCTCTTGGAATTTATCAAGGCAGCTGAGGTCTGCACCCTCTGCTGCACGGAAAAATCCCGAGCATACTATATCGTCGGCCATATATCCCCTCCCGTCGCACATTGATTTGTGCAGTTTTTGCTACGGCTTTCCGCCGCGTCTTTTTCAACTGTCTGAAGCAGTTACCCTGCCCGTTCGTTGATCTGGATCAAGGGGCCGCGATAACGCGCGGCCCCGGATCAGGTGCTTACAGGCTGGCGCGGACGCGCTCGCGCTGCTCGACATAGAATGCGTCGGATTTGGACAGCCACTCGGCCGAAGACGTCAGCGACGCTTCGAAGCTTTCGCGGGTACGTGCAAACAGCTCGTCGCCCATATTTTCGTCCATCACCTCTGCAGAGGCGCGACCGAAGGCATCCCAGACATCGTCGGAGAACTGCATGGTTTTTACGCCCTGCTGCTGCAAACGGCTCAGTGCTGCGCCGTTGTTGGCAAGTGTTTCGGCCAACTGGGTGTGCGTTGCCGCCATCGCTGCGTATTCAATGATCTTCTGGTGCGCTGTGGACAGCTCGTTGAAGACATCAAGGTTAACAGCCGCGGAAAGGCCGGAGCCCGGCTCGTGGAAACCCGCTGTGTAGTAGACTTTTGCAACTTCTTGGAAGCCGGCGCGTTCATCCGCGAACGGACCCACCCACTCCAGACCGTCGAGCGCGCCCGAGGACAACGCTTGGTACAGCTCACCGCCGGGGATGTTCTGAACGGATGCGCCCAGTTTACCCAGAACCTGACCACCAAGGCCGGGCATACGGAATTTCAGGCCGTTGAAGTCAGCCGCAGAGCCGATTTCATTGCGGAACCAACCGCCCGACTGCGAACCGGAGTTGCCGGCAAGGAAGGACTTGAGATTGAAGATCTCGCCCAGCTCGTTGTGCAGCTCATGGCCGCCACCGTGATGGTACCAGTTTGTCAGCTCTTGTGCTGTGCCGCCGAAAGGTACGGCTGTGTAATAGGCATACGACGGGTGCTGGCCGATGAAATAATAATCGGCAGAGTGGTACATGTCGGCCTGACCGGAGGAGACAGCGTCGAAGACTTCGAACGCGCCAACCAGCTCACCGGGGGCTTTTTTGTCGATGGTCAGCGTGCCATCGGACATTTCGTTAACCATGTTATTGAGGTAGGTGGCCGCATCGTCCAGCACGGCAAAACCGCGTGGCCATGATGTCACCATTGTTAGTGTGCGCTTGCCTTGGGCATACGCAGGTGCCGCGAGCGTTGTCGCAGCGGCGGCGGAGCCGCCAAGGGCAGATGTCTTCAAAAATGAACGACGATCCATATAGGTATCCTCCCGGATTTATTGAGACCGCGCGAATCCGAATCCGTGCAGGTCGTTTCGAGTGGGCCAACCTTAGCGAGGCCTAGGGAATTTAAAATACCTACTACTGCGTATAGCCGCGCAATCCGCTCGGAATAATGGTTAAATTATGTGCATCCGCCTGTTTTCAAAGGCGGCCAAAGTTGGTTCACCGATATTACACGTGTGCTTAACCTTTGCTCATGGCAGCGATTCGTCGTATCGAATCGTCATGACACCCCGCGTTCCCCGCTTCTTTATCTCTTACGCACAAAAACTCACGCTGCTGGCGTCTGTCCCGCTTATCGTGGCGGTGGCGGCGATTGCGTTTGTTGTCGCCGCACAATCCCGCGCGTTGGCGGAGCGGGAAATCAACGCCCTCGAGACGCAGCTTATCGAGGCCAAGAAGATCGAGCTGCGCAATTACGTGACGCAGGCGCGCAACGGGTTCTACTTTATCTACGGCTCTGCCGCCCCCGATGACGAGGATGCAAAACAGCGCGTCGCGCAAATTCTGTCCGCGATGATCTATGGCGAGGAAGGGCAGTTCTTCGTTTATGATTATGACGGCACTGCTATCGTCTCTCCACGCGAAACAGAGCGGATTGGCACCAATTTCCGCACCGAGGTTGATGCCGAGGGAACGCCCGTCGTTGACCGCCTGATCGAGATTGCGCGCGACGGGGACGGCTATCACACCTATCTATGGCCCAAGCCCTCCACCGGAAAGCCTGCGCGCAAAATCGTTTATGTCACCTCGTTTCCGTCATGGCAGTGGGCGGTGGGCACGGGCGTCTATATCGACGATGTGCTGGCCACCGTCGCCTCTGCGCGTGCGGATGTCGAAACGCGGGTGACGCAAACCTTCATCTATATCGGTGCGATCACCTTCACCGCGCTGCTGATCGTATTTGCGACCGGCATGGGCCTCAATCTGCGCGAACGTCGCTTGGCGGATGCCAAGCTCAAAAAGCTGACCCAACGGGTGTTTGACGCCCAAGAGGAAGAGCGCGGACGCGTGGCGCGCGAATTGCACGATGGCATCAGCCAGATTCTCGTGGGCGTGCGCTATGCGCTCGATAATGCCCGCCGCAAGCTTGAACGTGGCACGCCCGATGCCGCCGCTCTCCCCCTCGCCAAGGGGATCGAAACATTGGGCGAGGCCATATCGGAGGTGCGCCGGATCAGCCGCGATTTGCGTCCCGGTGTGCTTGATGATCTGGGTCTGGGTCCGGCGCTGCGCATGCTGGCCGAAGAATTTGGCGCACGCACGGGCATCGAGGTTGAATATGCCACCGTGGTTTTCCGCAACCGTCTGGACAACGACGCCAAAATCGCGCTCTACCGCATCGCCCAAGAGGCCCTCACCAATATCGAGCGGCATGCGGCAGCCACCCGTGTGAGCATTGATCTGCGCGGCCACAAACGCGGCGCCACCCTGCGCATTACCGACAACGGGCGCGGCTTTGCGCTGCATGCGCGCACCCAAGGACTGGGCCTGCGCAACATGCAAGAACGTATGGAGCAGCTTGGCGGGTGGTTTCGTTTGCGCGCCGTCGCGGGCAAAGGCGTCGAGATCGAGGCGACCGCACCGCTCACCCACATGCTCTCCCCCGATCCCAAAGGCGTCGACACCCCGACCCCAGCGAAAGTACCTTTATGACTGACACACTCACCGACCGGCTGCGCATTGTCATTGTGGATGACCATCCCATGGTCGCCGAAGGGATCCAGTCCATCCTCGAGAGCTATGACGACGTCGAAGTCGTAGGCACCCTCACCGGCGGGCGCGCGGTGATCGAACAGCTCGACGTGCTTGATCCCGATGTGATCCTGATGGATCTGAACATGCCCGATCTGGGTGGTCTGTCCGCAACCGAAATCGTGCTGGAACAGCGCCCCGGCACCCGCATTGTGATCCTGTCGATGCACGACAGCCCCGAGTATATTTCCTCCGCGCTCAATCACGGGGCCATGGGCTACCTGCTCAAGGACGTGCCCACCGACGAGATCAAGCTTGCTATCGACACGGTCATGCGCGGGGAGCGGTATCTGTGCACCGGTGCCCAAGGCTCCCTCACCCCCAAGAACGGGGCCGCGCGTGAGACACTGACTGGGCGCGAGCAAACGATATTGCTGCAACTGGCCCAAGGGCAATCCAACAAACAGGTGGCCCTCACCCTCGATATCTCTGTGCGCACGGTTGAGACGCACCGCAAGAACATCAAACGCAAACTCGGCATCTCAAGCACAGCAGGCCTTACCCGCTACGCGCTTGAGCATGGAGTGTTGCAGGGCACGGGCCGCGATTTATAGGCTCGGATTTGCCAAAATGTCGCAGCGAACCCACTTGGACGAAATAATATATCAATAAAATGCGCCTGCGCGACATATTTTTTGCCCGTTGGCTGTTGACGCCCCGAAACCACAGCCATAATGTCCCCCCGAGCCCAAAGGAGTACCGGCCAAATGCCATGCCTAGTCGTCAATGAGAAAGATACGCGCATGGGCCGGTGACGGTAGACCATTTTCGACACCATGCGCCCCCGACACACTCGGGGGTTTTTTTATGTGCCACATACCCCTATAGCCGCCAAAAGACGCCAACCAGAAGGACCACCAGAGATGACACGCCAGATGACCGGAGCGAAGATGATCGTTCAAGCCCTGATTGATCAGGGTGTAGATACCGTATTCGGGTATCCCGGCGGCGCTGTGCTGCCGATCTATGACGAGATTTTCCAGCAAAACAGCATCAAACACATCCTTGTGCGCCACGAGCAGGGTGCCGTTCACGCTGCCGAAGGCTACGCCCGCTCAACCGGTAAGCCCGGTGTGGCGCTGGTCACCTCCGGCCCCGGTGCGACCAATGCGGTCACGGGTCTGACCGATGCGTTGATGGACAGCATCCCGATCATCGTTCTGACCGGTCAGGTGCCGACATTCATGATCGGCTCGGACGCATTTCAGGAGGCCGATACGGTCGGCATCACGCGGCCCTGCACCAAACACAACTGGCTGGTTAAAGAGACCGACAAGCTCTCAGGTGTGATCCACGAGGCGTTTCATGTGGCGACCGCAGGCCGTCCGGGTCCGGTTCTGGTGGATATTCCCAAAGACGTGCAGTTTGCTACGGGCACTTATACCGCCAAAACTCCTTCAAAGTCGCACTACCAACCCCAACTCAAAGGGGACATGGACGCTATTGTCGAGTTGGTCGAGGCGTTGGAGAAGGCGAAAAAACCGGTCTTCTATACCGGCGGTGGCGTCATCAACTCCGGCCCTGCCGCAAGCCAGCTTTTGCGCGAATTGGTCGAGGCGACAGGTTTCCCGATCACCTCCACGCTGATGGGGCTGGGCTGTTATCCCGCCTCCGGTGACAAATGGCTCGGCATGCTGGGCATGCACGGCACCTATGAGGCCAATATGTCGATGCACGGCTGTGATCTGATGATCAACATCGGCGCGCGCTTTGACGACCGGATCACCGGCGTGGTCGAGAAGTTCAGCCCGAACTCCAAAAAGGCCCACATCGACATTGATCCCTCGTCCATCAACAAAGTCATCCGCGTCGATATTCCGATCATGGGTGATGTGGGTCACGTACTCGAAGACCTGCTCAAGGTATGGAAATCACGCGGCCGCAAAACCAATTCTGAAGCGGTGGCAAAGTGGTGGAAACAGATCGAGGCATGGCGCGCCGTTGACTGCCTTAAGTTCGAGCAGAAAGGCGCTGTTATCAAACCACAATACGCCCTTACGCGCCTTGAGGAGCTGACCAAGAAACACGACCGATACATTACAACAGAAGTGGGCCAGCACCAGATGTGGGCCGCACAATATCTGGGCTTTGAAGACCCCAACCGCTGGATGACCTCCGGTGGTTTGGGCACCATGGGCTACGGCTTTCCGGCGAGCATCGGTGTGCAAATGGCGCATCCCGACGCACTGGTGATTAATGTCGCGGGCGAGGCATCATGGCTGATGAACATGCAAGAGCTGGGCACCGCGATGCAGTATAAACTGCCGGTCAAACAGTTCATCCTCAACAATGAGCGTCTTGGCATGGTCCGCCAGTGGCAGGAGCTGCTGCACGGAGAGCGGTATTCCTCCAGCTGGTCCGAGAGCTTGCCCGATTTCGTGAAACTCGCAGAGGCGTTCGGGGCAAAGGGCATCCTGTGCTCGGACCCTGATGATCTGGACGATGCGATCATGGAAATGCTCAACTACAACGGTCCGGTTCTGTTCGATTGTCTGGTGGCCAAGCATGAAAACTGCTTCCCGATGATCCCGTCAGGCAAGGCACATAACGAGATGATCATGGGCGAGGTTGACACCTCCACCGCGATTGATGCTGAAGGTAAGGTGCTGGTGTAGTAGATGAGCAGTGAGCCGATCACAGCTGCCCGTCTGATGCCGAAATGGTGGCAGGTTGGTGCGACCGCCCTACTCTATGCGGCGTATGCGCTGTGGCTTGTTCCGGTCGTGCTGTATTTTTGGGGTGGTTCAAGCCTATTGACCGCCTTTGCGTGGCTTATGGGCGTTCTGGTGTTTCAGTTTATCCTTGTGAAGCTCATTGCCCTGATCGAATTCTTGTCAACCGGCAGTAAAATAGAACGTTTGCGCGAAGAAGAAGACAAAAACGCGCTCCTAGGAGATGAACACTAATGTCAGCACTCAAAATCAAAAAAGGCGCGCAAAGTCATTCCGCCTATAACCTGCGTCCCAATTTCTCGGATGTGGAAGAACGTCACACGCTCGCCCTGTTGGTCGAGAACGAGCCGGGTGTGCTGGCGCGTGTGATCGGTCTGTTTGCAGGACGCGGGTATAACATCGACAGCCTGACGGTGGCGGAGGTCGATCATACCGGCCACCTCAGCCGCATCACCATCGTCACGCGCGGCACGCCGCAGGTGATCGAACAGATCAAGGCGCAAACCGGCCGCATCATTTCCGTGCGCGAGGTCCATGACCTCACCGTCGAGGGTGCCAGCGTCGAGCGTGAGTTGGCCATGTTCAAGGTTGCAGGCACGGGCGAAAAACGTGTCGAAGCCTTGCGCCTTGCCGATATCTTTCGCGCCAATGTGGTCGACAGCACGCTGGGCAGCTTTGTGTTCGAGATCACCGGCGCGCCGGAAAAGATCGACGCATTTGCCGATCTGATGCGGCCCTTGGGCCTTGTGGATGTGGCCCGCACCGGTGTTGCCGCCCTGTCGCGCGGCGAATAGCTCCGCGCGCATAGATGATGTCGCGGTTAGGCAATGCGGGTCGCAACAGGTCCGCATTGCCGTAATGCCATGTGCTAGGCTACGCCTGATCAACAGGAGAGCCTCATGGACCGTTCCGACCTGCACGCCGTTCGCCGCCCCATCGCATCCGCCAATGGCCTGCCCAACGGCCATTACACCGATCCCGCCCTTTTCGCCGAAGAACGTGATGCGGTCCTCTTTGACAATTGGGCAGGCTTGGGCGTTGGCGCGGACGTGCCCGACATCGGCGATGCAAAGCCTGTTACCTTCCTTGGCATGCCCCTGCTGATGATCCGCGACCGTAACGGTGCGGTGCGGGTGTTCCAGAACATCTGCCGCCACCGCGGCATGATATTGGTCAGTGAGCCGCGCAAAATCGAAGGCGCTATCCGCTGCCCCTACCACTCATGGTGCTATTCCACCGAAGGCAAACTGGTCAGCACACCGCATGTGGGCGGGCCGGGTCACAACACCGCAGAAGGCATTGACCGCACCCTTTTGGGGCTGATCGAAGTGCGCAGCCATATCTGGATGGACGTCGTGTGGATCAACGTCTCCGGCACCGCCGCCCCGTTTGAGGAGGCCAATGCAGATCTGCTGGCCCGCTGGTCCGAGTTTGACAAACCGCTGCACCACGGCGGCGCAGACAGCCGGTTCGAGCTTGATATAAACTGCAACTGGAAGCTGGCGGTCGAGAACTATTGCGAAAGCTATCACCTGCCGTGGATACACCCCGGCCTCAACAGCTACTCACGTCTAGAGGATCACTACCACATCGAAGCAGCGGGCCTGTTTTCCGGTCAGGGCACACTGGTCTACCGCCAGCTCAAAGCCGAGGACGGCAGCAGCTTTCCCGATTTTGAGGGGCTAAGCGATAAATGGGACACGGCAGCGGAGTACATCACTGCCTACCCCAACGTGCTGTTGGGTGTGCACCGCGATCATACATTCGCGATCCTTCTAGCCCCGCAAGGTGCGGAAAACACGGTCGAGCATGTGCATCTTTATTACGCACGCCCCGACACCGACACAGAGCTGCGTGCGCGCAATACGGCCCAATGGAAAGAGATATTCGAAGAAGATATCTTTGTCGTTGAGGGGATGCAGCGCGGGCGCCACGCGGGCGGCTTTGACGGCGGGCGCTTTTCCCCCGCCATGGACGGGCCCACGCATATGTTCCACGATTGGGTCGCAGCCCAGATCACGCGGCACCGCGACGCGCCGCTTGCGGCTGAATGAAGGCACTTGATACGGCCCTTGACCGCGCGCTTGATACGGCGCTGATCGCAGCACATGAGGCGGATGCGCATGAAACGCTGGTTGATCTCTATATGCGGGCGGCCGCGCGTGCGGGCGATATCGACACTGCCTGCTTTCACCTGACGCATGCCTATATTTTCGCGCTCGAACTTGGCGATGCCCGCGCGGTTGATCTGCGCGACCAGCTTGTCGCGCATGGCCGTGAGACCAACGATTAGCCTACTTTCTTGAGCTCTGCGTAGACATGCCATGACGCGTGGCCCAGCCACGGCAACACCACCAACAGCCCCAGAAATGCAGGCAGCATCGCCAGCAACAGCATCACTGCAATGAACGCAGCCCACGCCAGCATCGGCACGGGATGGGCTACAACGGTCGAAATGCTGCGCAGCATCGCAGTGACATAATCCACCTCGCGGTCCAGCAGCATTGGCAGGCCAATCACGCACATCGAATACAGCAGCGTCGCGAAAGCACCACCAATGGCCGTGCCCATGGCCAGCATCATCAACCCGTCCGCCGTCACAAACACTGCGGCCGATGACATGATGTTCGTCATCGGCTTAAGGCCCAGAAACAGCGCAAAAATCATATGTCCCAGAAAGAACCAGAACAGCAAAACCGTCATCATAAGCGCCGACAAAAGCGGCAGTTGGCGGCCCAACTCTTCGCGCAGCACACGCAGCACTTGCCCCATGGCGGGCCGTTGCCCCAACGCACGTAGACGGGACACCTCATAGGTGCCAAGGGCGGCAAAGGGCGCAAACAGCGGAAAGCCGAACACCCCCAGAACAAGCCAGAATGTATGGCCGGACCAGACGGTAATGGCCCCCATGCACCAGCCTGCGATCAGGCACAGCACCGCCACCATCAGGCCATAACCGGGTGCGGCACGGTAGTCCTGCCAGCCAAGAGCCAGCGCATGTTTGAACAGGGCTGCATCGGGGCGGGCGAAATCGGGCGCGCCGTGAATACGCTCTTCTTGGGTCTGCATCGTCGCCTCCCTTACATGTGTGGCGGTTTGAGTTGAGGCCAACCGGTTGCCGCGTGCCAGTGCTGCGCAAGCCGCAGCAGCGCGCCATCGCTTCCGCGCCGTCCGATCAGCTGTAGACCTGCGGGCAGGCCCTCGGGCCCGAATCCGGCGGGAATATTGACCACCGGCAGGCCGATCAAGCTTGCGGGTATCACCACCTGCATCCAGCGGTGGTAGGTGTCCATCGGCTGCCCTGCGATCTGCTCGGGATGGGTCCACGCGACATCGAACGGCCACAGCTGCGCCGACGGCAGCACCACAACGTCATGATCCGCAAACAACGCATTTGACGCGCGAAACCAGTCGGAGCGGATGGTACTCGCATGTTGGACCTGCGTGGCGGACATGGCCAAACCACGCTCAACCTCCCAGATTGCCGATGGCTTGAGGCCCGCCCGGGTGGTTTCATCCGCATAAATCGCGCCCAAGCTGCCCGCGATGGCAAAAGACCGCAAGTCGGTCCACGACTGCCACATAGCGTCCGCGTCAAATGGCGCTGCGACCGCCGCGACATGGTGGCCGAGCGTGGCCATCTGCGCCAGCGCCGCCTCCGACACCTCCGTAATACCATCCTGATAGGGGAACGCACCGCCCCAATCCCCAAGCCAGCCGATCCTCAGTCCTTCGGGCGCCGTGTCGATATCCATGGCAGTTACCGCACTACTCATACTCAAAGGCTGGCGCGGATCGGCGCCTGTCATCGTGTCCAGAAGTGCTGCCAGATCCGCAGGGCTGCGCGCCATCGGGCCGGAGGTTGAAAGCTGGTGCAGGAACAGATCGCCAACCGGCTCTGCGGGCACGGTTCCCCATGTGGGCCGCATGCCATAGACGTTGTTCCAACCCGCCGGATTGCGCAGACTGCCCATCATGTCAGAACCGTCCGCGATGCTGAGCATGCCTGTCGCCAGAGCCACTGCCGCCCCACCGGACGAGCCGCCCGCCGAACGGGTCAGATCGTACGGATTGCGGGTCGCCCCGTGCACCGGATTGAACGTATGCGAGCCCAGTCCGAATTCCGGCGTATTTGTCTTGCCGATGACGATTGCTCCGGCAGCGCGCAGGCGCGCGACCATCAAATCATCCGTTGCCGCCACCTGCCCTGCAAACAAGGGCGACCCCATGGAGGTCGGCAACCCTGCGGCATTTGCCAGATCCTTGATCGCAATAGGCATGCCATGCAGCCAGCCCTTGCGCGGCGCACTATCCGCGCTGAGTGCTTGCGCGCGCAGATCGTCACCGTTCCGTAGACTGACAATCGCATTAACCTGTGGATTGACCGCGTCGATGCGCGCCAGTGTGGCATCCATCAGCTCCGCTGCAGACAGCTGACCATTCTCGAGCGCAGCAGACTGTGCGCCTGCATCCATTTCCCAGATTTCCATGGGGCAGTATGATCGCGCATCGCGCGCCAGTGCAATGACGAAGATGGCGGCGAGTTAGTCGCCCTGCGCCTGTGCGCGGCTTTTACCGGACACCGCCAGCGCCAGTGTGGCCCCCATCAACCCGTCAAGATCACCGTCCAACACCCCTTTTGTATCGGAGGTCTCGTAGTTGGTGCGCAAGTCTTTAACCATCTGGTAGGGTTGCAGCACGTATGACCGGATCTGGTTGCCCCAGCCTGCATCGCCTGCGTTCTCGTGCACTTCGTTCACCAGCGCCGAGCGTTTATCAAGCTCCATCTGGTAGAGCCGTGATTTGAGTGCCTTCATCGCGATGTCGCGGTTCTGGTGCTGTGATTTCTCCGAGGAGGTCACGACGATGCCCGTCGGATGGTGGGTAATGCGCACAGCAGAATCGGTGGTGTTTACGTGCTGCCCGCCTGCCCCGCTCGAGCGGTATGTGTCGATGCGGATATCGGACTGGTTCACTTCGATCTCGATGTTGTCGTCTACCACAGGATAGACTTTGACGGAGGTGAAGGACGTGTGTCGCTTGGCGGCTGAATCAAAGGGCGAGATGCGCACAAGCCGGTGCACGCCACTCTCGGATTTGAGCCAGCCATAGGCGTTGTGGCCACTGATCTTATAGGACGCTGATTTGATACCCGCTTCCTCGCCCGCGCTCTCTGATTGCAACTCGACGGAGTAGCCTTTCTTTTCCGCCCATCGCACGTACATCCGCGCAAGCATGCTCGCCCAATCGCACGATTCTGTGCCGCCCGCGCCCGAGTTGATTTCAAGAAACGTGTCGTTCGCATCCGCTTCCCCGTCGAGCAGCGCTTCAAGCTCTTTTTGCGCGGCAGTCACCGACAGTTTTGCCAATGCGGCTTCGGCCTCGGCGACGACTTCGGCGTCATCCTCCATCTCGCCCAATTCGATCAGGTCGATGTTGTCCTGCAAATCGGTCTTGATGCCATCATGGGTGGCCATCGCATCGACCAAGCCCTGCCGGTCGCGCATCAGCTTTTGGGCAGCTTCGGGATCATCCCACAGGGTCGGATCCTCGACCCGCGCGTTGAATTCCTCCAGCCGGTAGGGTGCCGTCTCTACGTTGAGGCGCTGCGCCAGCAGATCTACAGATTTGCGAATTTTCTCAACGGTGCTTTGTACTTCTGCGCGCATGATCTGTCCTGAAATGAAAGAGCGGCCCGTGCTAATACAAGGGCCGCCCATGTGATAGACCAGCGCCCGCGCGCGGGCAAGCAGACCCTTAGTACAAACCGCCCGAGCTGAGCGTGCCAAAACCCGCTTTTGGACCCACGACCGCTTTGTCGCCGGTGGATGTGGTGACTTCCCTCGCTTGCGATCCGCCAATCCCCTCAACCAATGGCAGGTCAGCGCCCATGGCAAAGCCGCCATCAAACGTTACACCAAAGCTGATGAATTCGCCTTCGCGGAAACACTCGGAGACGACGTTGTCACCGCTGGCACCCTCACCGAGTCTCGCGCCGGTAAAGCGGTCGATATTGATGAACTGACAAGCCTCTGGCGCGCGGAATTCACCGCCGCCGTATTTCTTGACTGCTTGGGACATGAACCTTTGGAACACTGGCCCGCACATACCTCCGCCGGAGGCACCGGAGCCGAGGCTGCGCGGCTGATCATAGCCGATATAGCAACCTGCCACGATGTTGGACGTGAACCCCACAAACCAGACGTCTTTTGCATCATTTGTGGTACCGGTTTTGCCCGCTGTGGGCACGCCGAGGTCAACCGTTCTGCGCGCTGTACCGCGCTCCACCACACCCTGCATCATGGAGGTCAGCTGATACGCCGTAACCGGATCCATCACCCGCTCCCGGTTGGAGCTGATACGCGGTGCTTGGCCAGCAGCAAGAATTGGCGACGTGCAATCCGTACAGGTACGCGTGTCGTGCTTATAGACTGTGCGGCCATAGCGGTCCTGCACCCTGTCAACCAGAGTAGGCTGCACCCGCTCCCCGCCGTTGGCGAACATCGCATAGGCGGCGACCATCTGGTACAATGTCGTTTCCTGCGAGCCGAGCGCGTTTGCCAAAACTGGGGACAGGTTTTCATAAACGCCAAACCGCTCTGCATAATCGCCCACGACATTCATGCCGACTTCTTGGGCAAGACGAATGGTCATCAGGTTGCGCGATTGCTCGATCCCCGTGCGCAGCGGCGTGGGACCGTAGTAGCGGTTCGATGCGTTCTGCGGACGCCAGACACCTTGGGGCGTATTAATCTCGATCGGGGCGTCGACCACGATTGTGGCGGGGCTATAGCCACTGTCCAGCGCGGCGGCAAAGACAAAGGGTTTAAAGCTTGAACCCGGCTGACGCTTGGCCTGTGTGGCGCGGTTGAACACGCTGGCCTGGTAGGAAAAACCGCCCTGCATCGCGATTACGCGGCCGGTATTGACGTCCATCGCGACAAAACCGCCCTGCACTTCGGGCACCTGCCGCAGGGTCCAGCGGATGAAGGAGCCATCGGCATCGGCCACCATGCGGCGCACCAGAACGACATCACCGACAGAAACAAGATCACCTTGCGCACCGAGGCGGCCATTCTCGTCGCGCGCGCGCGCCCATTCCATATCATTTGGCGGCACCCAATTGCCGCCCTCTGCCGTCTCAACGCTTTCAATGCCAAGGCGCGCGCCTTTGGCACCAACCTCAAGCACGACAGCGGGGAACCACTGTGTTTCCAACGTAATATCGCGCGGCACGCGCAATTCGGCCAACGCTGCGCGCCATGTTTCTTCATCCACCAACGCCTCGGTGGAAAGGGTTTCGCGGGTGCCGCGCCAAACACCACGCCCGCGATCAAACTGTTCCAACTCACGGCGCAGGGCATCTGCGGCGATGGGCTGCATCTCGTTGTCGATGGTTGCACGCACACTGAATCCGCCGGTAAAGAACTCGCCCTCGCCGAAATCCTCACTCAGTTGGCGACGAATTTCATCGGTGAAATAATCGCGCGGCGGCAGATCGACCTTGAAGCTCTCGAAATCGCCATTCTGGACCGAACGAAGAGGCATCGCGCGCTCCTGCTCGAACGCGGCTTCGGTGATATAGCCGTTCTCTTTCATCTCGCGCAGCACGAAATCACGACGCGCCAACAGGCGGTCCTTGCGGCGCACAGGGTGATAGTCAGACGGTGCTTTTGGCAAGCTGGCAAGGAACGCGGCTTCATGCGGTGCAAGTTCCGCCAGTGTCTTATTGAAATAGGTCTGGCTCGCGGCGGCAACGCCATAGCTGTTTTGTCCAAGGAAAATTTCATTCAGATACAGCTCGAGGATTTTCTCTTTGTCCAACGCCTCTTCTACCCGGGCGGCAAGGATGATCTCTTTGATCTTGCGCTCTGCACGGCGGTCGCCCGACAGCAGGAAGTTCTTCATCACCTGTTGGGTGATTGTAGAGGCCCCGCGCACATCCTGACCGCGTGATTTCACCGCATCCACAGCCGCCGCACCGATCCCGCGCAGGTCATAACCATCGTGCTGGTAAAAGTTCTTGTCCTCGGCCGAGATGAACGCCTGCTTGACCAGATCGGGAATCGTGTCGGCGGGCGCGAACAACCGCCGCTCACGGGCGAATTCGTCAATCAGGCGCCCTTGACCGGAGTAAATCCGGCTGATCGTCGGTGGCGTATAGCTGGCAAGGGATTCGTGGCTTGGCAAATCGCGCCCGTACATCCAGAAGACCGCCCCGACGGTTAGCGCCACCATACCGATGGACATGGTCAGGGTGGTGAAAATACCCCCGAAAAACGACAGGATCATCCGAAACACGCGACAGCTCCTATATGGCTGTTTGAACTGGATTCTCTATATCTGCAAAGCGCGGGATGGTCAAAAGGCAACCGCCGGTGCGGAAGGCGAAACGCCGCCGAGGTTTGGCGGGGTGGTAACGCTCCCTATTGCCGGACCAGACCCGACCGCGTCTCATCCGCGTCTCGCCAGCTCAGGACGGCGTCTGCCATTGCCTCGGCCATGACACTGCGCCAGATCGGGTCACCCAGATTGGCCAGATCCCGATCGGAGGTAAGAAAACCGATCTCGATCAGAACTGACGGGATATCGGCGGATTTGAGCACCGAAAAACCTGCCTGCCGCAAAGGTCTGCGGTTCATCGGACCGCCTGCCTGCGCCATATATTCCTTCAGGGTCGCCGCCAGTGCGGAGGATCGCGGCCCCGTCTCGCGCCGCGCATACTCAAGCAGGATTTGCGCCACTTGGTCGTCGGCTCCTGTCAGATCAACACCCGCGATGATGTCGGAGCGGTCATGCCGTGCGACCAGTTGTGCGGACGCGGTGTCGCCCGCATCATCCGACAGCGTATACACACTGGCCCCGCGTGCGCCGCCACCACTCAGGCTGTCGGCATGCAGCGAGATGAACAGGTCCGCATTCACACGCTGCGCAATCGCCACGCGCCCTTCAAGCGAGACAAAAACATCCGCGTCGCGGGTAAAGACGACCTCGACACCTTCACGGCGCAACGCCTCGCCCAAGGTGAGCGCAAAACTCAGCATCAGTTCTTTTTCATTCAGCCCGCCGCGCTCTGCGCCAGGATCAATGCCACCGTGACCGGGATCAAGAACAACAGTGAATACCCCGTCGTCCTCCACCGCTTGGGGCTTCAGAAATGCGGGTGCCCAGCTTGGGTCGGGTGGCACGCCTGAGTTGTTGGCGAACACTTCTGCTTCGGCAGACACCAACCTGATCTCGAGGGTTGCACGGCCGGTGTCAGGATCAACAGGCATACCAATCTCGCGCGGCAGCATCGGCTCGGATAGATCCGCGACCAACCGTGACCACCCCGGCTGAAACGCACCAAACCGCACCGCCTCGATGCGGCCTGCCTCGGCCAGTAGATCACCCGCACTCACCCCGCTGAAATCAACCTCGCGGAAGTCCACAACCAGACGCGGAGGATTATCAAGCGTGAAGACGCGAAAAGGTACCCCTTGGCTCAGTTGCAGGGTCAGATCGGTCTGTCCGAACCAGCCATCTTCAATCCCGCTTTGTGCAACATCGACCCGCGCCAAGGCTGTAAGGTCTTGCGCCACAACATGAGAGCCAAGCGATAAAGCATAGAAAAGGCTGAGTAAAAGCTGTTTCATCACGGCTCCGGCCAAGGGGAATATCATCCGCTTTTAGCATTGATGGGAGGCGCCGGTCCAGCGCCTCAGCGGCTCTTCATGAAGGTGGCGAGACGGGCCAGCCCCTCGCGGATATCGGCAGTGCTGCGGGCATAGGAGAAGCGCAATGTCAGATGCCCGCGCAGGGGATCAAAATCAAGGCCCGGTGTGACGGCCACCCCTACTTTCTCGAGGATTTCAGCTGCCAATGCGCGGCTGTCTTGGGTGATATCACTCACGTCGGCATAGACATAAAATGCGCCATCGGGCGGGGCGGTCTTGTTAAATCCGGCTTGCGCCAACCCATCCAGCATCAGCGCGCGGTTGGCACGGTAGACGTCCATATTCGCCTCAAGCTCGTCCGTACACTCCATCGCCGCAAGGGCCGCGACCTGTGAAGCGTGGGGCGCACAGATAAACATATTTTGCGCGATACGCTCCACCACCCGCACCTGATCTTGGGGCACCACCATCCAGCCGACGCGCCAGCCTGTCATGCTGAAGTATTTGGAAAAGCTGTTGATGACATAAGCTTCATCGGTAATCTCGAGCGCTGTCACAGCCTTCTTTTCATATTCGACACCGTGATAAATCTCGTCCGAGATGAAGGACGCGCCGCTGTCGTGGCACGCTCTGATCAGGGCCGACATTGCCCCTTTGTCCAGCATCGTACCCGTTGGATTCGCAGGCGACGCGACCATCAGACCGCGCAGATCAAGACTCGCAAAGTCTGCAGGCACAGGTTGAAAGCGGTTTTCCGCCGCAGACGGCAGATCAACGGGGACCATGCCGAGGGCGCGCAGTATCTGGCGGTAGCTGGGATAGCCCGGTGCGCCTATGCCGACGCGGTCACCACTGTCAAAAAGGGCAGTAAAGGCCAGAATGAAGCCTCCTGACGAGCCGGAGGTGATCACCACGCGCTCAGGATCAAGATCGACGTTATACCACTCCCCGTACATCTGCGCGATCCGCGCACGCAGTGCAGGCAGGCCCAAGGCAACGGTATAGCCCAATGGCCCCGCATCCATCGCAGCGGTCAGCGCATGGGCCGCACCCGAGGGCGCGCCGGTGCCGGGCTGGCCCACTTCCATGTGGATGATGTGACGCCCGCTTGCCTCGGCGCGCGCGGCGGCTTGCATGACGTCCATCACAATGAAGGGATCGACCTGAGACCTACTTGAATTCCGCATGCGCCCGCTCCTAAACTGATGCATGCGCTTTCACCTGATCCGCCCTGTCCCGTCAATAGCCGCGATATCGCGCACGACGCAGGTCCGGCTCTTGGCAGCGGGCGCAGGATGTGGTCATTGCAGCACAACGCGGCGCCAAACGAAAGTGAACACCAGATGAAAAAACTTCTCCCCCTTCTTGCTCTTACGGGCACTCTTGCCACTGGTGCGGTCGCCGCCGATCTGACGCCGATGACCGACGAGGAACGGGCGCTGTTTCGTGCAGAAGTCCGCGCCTACCTGTTCGAGAACCCCGAAGTGATCATGCAATCGGTCGAGATTTTGCAAAACCGCGAGGCGGAGCAGCAGGCGCAGGCGGATGTCGATTTGGTTACGCAAAACGCCGATGCGATCTTCAACGACGGCTATTCATGGGTTGGTGGCAATCCGGATGGCGATATCGTGTTGGTGGAATTCCTCGATTACCGCTGTGGTTTTTGCAAGCGCGCGCATGGCGAAGTCGCCGAGTTGCTGGAAAGTGACGGCAACATCAAACTTATCGTGAAGGAGCTGCCGATTTTGGGCGATGCCTCTGTCGTTGCCTCACGCTTTGCTGTGGCCGTTAAACAGGTCGCGGGGGGTGACAGCTACAAGGCGATCACCGACGCACTGATGAGCTTTAACGGCGAAATTACCATGCCCGCACTGCGCCGATTGGGCACCACCTTTGGTCTGGACATGGAAGCGATCGAGGCCCGCATGGGCAGCGATGAGGTTACAGCAGAGATTGCGACCACACGCGCGCTTGCCGGACTATTGCAAATCTCGGGCACGCCGACGTTCGTGATGCACGACGAATTGCTGCGCGGCTATCTGCCTTTGGACCAGATGCAGGCGCTTGTGGCGGAAAAACGCGGCTGATGATGCGTTTGGCTGCCCTGCTGCTAGGCTTCATGCTTGTTGCGGCGGCGGCTGAGGCGCAATCGTTTCAGGGCCGCGCGTTGATCGTTACCGACGGTCGCGCGGCCAATGAGGCAGCACCGCTTGTGGTCATGCTGCACGGTCTCACGGGCACCGGCCGCATCATGCAGCGGAAGACCACATTTGATATGCTGGCGCGCGCGCACGGGTTTGTCGTGGCCTATCCCAACGGGACCGGACGCCGCTGGCAGCATCGCGGTGACAAGGCCGATGTGGCCTACCTCTCGGCGCTGATTGACACCTTGACCGCAACCTATGGCACCGATCCACAGCGTGTTTTTCTGGTGGGCTATTCTAACGGGGGTGCGATGGCCCTGCGCATGGCCTGTGAGAATTCAGCACGGCTGCGCGGTATTGCCGTTGTCGCCATGACCCAGCCGCGCAATTTCGACTGTGCCGATGACCGCCCTGTTGCGACAGTGTTCATCCACGGGGGCGTCGACCCTGTCGTACCGCCTACCGGTCTGGACGCCACCAGCCGATTTGAAGGGTTGCTGCCCATCGACGAGACACTTGCGCATTGGACGGACAGGAACCGCTGCACCGCGCGTGGCAATTCGCAGGAATTTGACCAGATCGACGGCGCGGACACTGCGCAGATCACACAGTACACCGGATGCAAACGGCCACTCACTTCTGTGCTGCTCACCGGTCAGGGGCATGACTGGCCCGGTGCAGCGCCACGACTGACGTGGCTTTTGGGTCCTGCCAGTCGCGAACTGGACGCCGCCGCCTTCAGCTGGCGGTTTTTCGCGGCACTTTAGGACGTTTTCGTCCGGTTCCCCTACCTCGTGCCGCCTGCTAGGCTGCGGTTGAGGCAACGGGAGAGATTGCATGACACTTCTCAAGGGTTTCACGGCGGACGTGGCCCAGGTCAATGGCCAACAGATCGCTTACGCCAGCGCCGGCACTGGTCCCGCGCTGTTGCTGCTACACGGCTTTCCGCAGACCCACGCGATGTGGCACGCCATCGCGCCGGAGTTGGCAAAAACACACACCGTGGTTGCCGCCGATCTACGCGGCTATGGCGGCAGCTCGAAGCCGCAGGGCACGGCAAGCTACAGCTTTCGCGAAATGGCTGCGGATCAACACGCGCTCATGACACATCTGGGCCACAATACCTTCCATCTGGTTGGCCACGACCGCGGCGCGCGCACGGCCCACCGCCTCGCGCTTGATCATGAAGGCGCGGTGCGCAGCCTGACGCTCATGGATATTGTGCCGACGCATTTACTGCTCGATGATCTCAGCCGTGAGGTGGCAAAAGCCTACTACCACTGGTTTTTTCTGGCCCAACCCGCGCCTGTGCCTGAGACGATGATCGGTTATGACCCCGATGCATTCTACAACGCCTGCCTGATGGGTTGGGGGGCGACAGACACTGGCGCGTTCAATGCGGACGCGCTGACCGCCTATCGCACCGCATGGCGTGACCCCGATACGATACGCGGCATGTGTGAGGATTACCGAGCGGCGCTCGACATCGACTTTGACCTAGATGCCGCCGACCTGCACCGCCGACTGGAGATGCCCGCCCTTGTTTTGTTCGGCGCGGACGGCCCGATGGCCAAAGCCTATGATATTCCCGCAACGTGGCGGAACCGTTTGGCCCGGATGCAATCGGATGGTTTACCCGGCGGGCATTTCTTCCCCGACAGTCATCCCGCGCAAACTCTCACCGCGCTGCAGCGGTTTCTTACCCCGCTCTAGATCACACCGATAAACCGCTCTGGCAGTTGGTATTGCACGGGATAGTCGGGCCGTTTGAATTCATAAAATCCGGTGGTGCCGCGCGGCTTGAACGAGCGTTGCATCCGCTTGCGCATGAAATCCAGCTCGAAACCTTCCTCGACAGGCAGGTCCGCAAACGCTTCAAAGATCGCGCGATCCTCGCCCCTCTCTGCCCCGAACCAGTGCCGCCCAATGGCCGTGCCTTTGATGTCGTCGCCCATCGTCTTGGTCACCGCATTGCGGCGATCCATCGCGCCGGAATATTGGTCAAAATCACAAAACTTGAGGTGAAACAGATACAACTCCGGCGGCGTATGCAGTTTGGGGTATTGCGAATAGTGTCCGCCCCGCGATAGTTTGGCAGGCGCGGACACAATGCACGGTTTAGAGTAATGCGGTGCCGGACGCACAAAGCGGCGCGGGCCGATGATGCGATCGCCTACTGGTTCTGCTTCGATCTCGACACGGTGGATCACTTCCAGCCCCAGCGGGGTCATCACACGCTTATCCGGCATTTCTGCCAGATAGGTCAGCAAATTCATACCCTTATTCGGATCAACTACAACCAGCTCATCCACATCGCCTACGATCACATGGCGATAATATTTGCGCAAACCGCCCAGCAAACTGTTGAGCATGCCCCAGCGTTTAACGTCGAAATTCTTGTGCGGATCACCGGGGATGCCAATAATATTGCACCCCGCAGAAAGCTCGGCCACGTCAGTGCCGTATCCGTGGTTAATGATATAGCAATTCTGGCGGCCAAACATCTCGCCGTAGTGGGCAAGCCATGCGCGCAGAAAAAACAAATCATCGCGCACCATTGTGACTGCGGCTACTGTCTGCATGCCTGTTCCTTCTTTTCTTTCCGCCCCGAATTGTCGACACTGGCGGTTGACCTTACTAAGCCGCGAGAGTGCCCCGATGACAATGCCCCACAGCGCCGACCTGACCGATTTTGATGCGACGGGTGGCGAAATGACACGCAGCATGGCACAAAACGGCTGGTACTTTCACAAGGCCTATGACGGACCCTTTGACCGGTTTCAAGTCTTGGGGGAGCGCGGGTGTGGCACCAATCTGCTGCGCAAAAGCATCACGAAAACCCACCGGATCATGCGCACGGAGGCGTTGGGTTGGAAACACGCGGTGCCGATGATGATCGCAGTACCGCCCAGCTTTCTCACCGTTTGCATTGTGCGGGAGGCGCGCGGCTGGGCGACATCGCTGTATAACCGTCCATGGCATTCGGATCCGTCACTACAACAGGTCAAGTTTCCAGAATTCCTACGCACACCGTGGATTGGATCAATCGAGTTTGCCGACCAGTTCGAAATCTACCACCCCGAGCTTGATCCCGAAGGATTCGAGCTGCAATGGGACCGGCATCCGCTCACGGGGCGGCGCTATGCCAACCTGTTCGAAATGCGCAACGTCAAACATCAGGGGCTGTTGTCCCTGCCCGCACGCGGCGGATCGGTGGCCTATGTCACGCTGGAACGGTTCAATGCCGATCCACGCGCGTTTCTGGATGCGATGGGCGAAATATATGGCTTGCTCCCGACCGAGCGCGGCTACCGCCCCGTGACACGGCGGATGGGCAACCAATGGCGCTCCGCGTACCAGCGCGACCCTGCACCTGCCGATTGGCCCACAGCAGATGTCGCATGGATGAACAGCCAGATTGACCCGCGCATTGAAGCCGTATTCGGCTACGTCTCACCAGAGGCGTGACCGCTTTGCGTCAGTGAAATCATAGACACTTGAACTGAAAAAGGCCTCCCGAAGGAGACCTTTCAAAGCAGCAGTGGCGCGGTTGACGGGGCTCGAACCCGCGACCCCCGGCGTGACAGGCCGGTACTCTAACCAGCTGAGCTACAACCGCGCGCTGCGTCTCTTTGGCGTGAGCCTCAGAACGTCCCAGCGGGATATTCCAAGGGCCATGAAGCGTCAAGCGCATAGTTTGCAGGCTGCGCGTTTTCTTCTGCTACCGTTCGGCAAAACTACGGCGCGCGCCAACAGGGCCAAATATATGTGGCATATTTGATTTTAAGGAAAAGTGGCGCGGTTGACGGGGCTCGAACCCGCGACCCCCGGCGTGACAGGCCGGTACTCTAACCAGCTGAGCTACAACCGCGCG
>JBATTJ010000123.1:0-11639 GCA_049670485.1 Sulfitobacter sp. | reverse complement strand
TGCACCACCTTGTCGATGACAAGATCCACGCCCGCTCCACGGGCCCGTACTCCCTCGTCACGCAGCAGCCGCTGGGTGGTAAGGCACAGTTCGGTGGTCAGCGCTTTGGTGAGATGGAGGTCTGGGCACTTGAAGCCTACGGCGCTGCATACACCCTGCAGGAAATGCTGACTGTGAAATCGGATGACGTAGCTGGTCGTACAAAAGTGTACGAGAGCATTGTCAAAGGCGAGGACAACTTCGAGGCAGGTATCCCTGAATCGTTCAACGTGCTGGTCAAAGAGGTCCGCGGACTGGGTCTCAACATGGAACTCCTGGATGCGGAGGATGAAGAGTAGGGCAACGCTGGAATTTCAATAATTCCAGTCCGGTCTCATGCGTGGGGCCGGACCCACTCTCCCCCGCTTTCGAGAATAAATCTAAGGACATCCAATGAACCAAGAACTTACAAACAACCCGTTCAACCCGGTTGCACCCACCAAGACGTTTGACGAGATCAAGGTATCGCTGGCATCGCCAGAGCGTATCCTGTCGTGGTCATTCGGTGAGATCAAAAAGCCGGAAACCATCAACTACCGCACGTTCAAGCCAGAGCGGGACGGCCTGTTCTGCGCGCGTATCTTTGGCCCAATCAAAGATTACGAATGCCTGTGCGGCAAATATAAGCGTATGAAATATCGCGGCGTCGTCTGCGAAAAATGCGGTGTGGAAGTTACGCTGCAAAAAGTACGCCGTGAGCGGATGGGCCACATCGAGCTGGCCTCACCTGTTGCCCACATCTGGTTCCTGAAATCCCTGCCAAGCCGGATCGGCCTCATGCTTGACATGACGCTGCGCGATCTTGAGCGTGTTCTGTATTTCGAGAACTACGTTGTGATCGAGCCGGGCCTGACGGACCTCACCTACGGTCAGATGATGACCGAAGAAGAGTTTATGGACGCCCAAGACGCCTATGGCATGGATGCCTTCACCGCCAATATCGGCGCTGAAGCGATTCGTGAAATGCTGGCTGCTATTGATCTCGAAGCGGAAGCTGACCAGCTGCGCGAAGAGCTCAAAGAAGCCACTGGTGAATTGAAGCCCAAGAAGATCATCAAGCGCCTCAAGGTGGTTGAAAGCTTCCTTGAGTCCGGTAACCGTCCAGAGTGGATGGTTCTGACCGTGATCCCTGTGATCCCGCCAGAGCTACGCCCGCTGGTACCACTTGATGGTGGCCGTTTCGCGACGTCTGATCTCAACGATCTGTATCGCCGTGTGATCAACCGGAACAACCGCCTCAAGCGTCTGATTGAGCTGCGTGCGCCTGATATCATCGTGCGTAACGAAAAGCGGATGTTGCAGGAATCTGTCGATGCGTTGTTTGACAATGGCCGCCGTGGTCGCGTGATCACAGGTGCCAACAAGCGTCCGCTGAAATCACTGTCCGACATGCTGAAGGGTAAGCAAGGCCGCTTCCGTCAAAACCTTTTGGGCAAGCGCGTCGATTTCTCTGGTCGTTCCGTCATCGTAACGGGTCCGGAGCTGAAGCTTCACCAGTGTGGCCTGCCCAAGAAGATGGCTTTGGAGCTTTTCAAACCGTTCATCTACTCGCGCCTTGAAGCCAAAGGTCTGTCTTCCACTGTGAAGCAAGCCAAGAAGCTGGTTGAAAAAGAACGTCCCGAAGTGTGGGATATCCTCGACGAGGTCATTCGCGAACACCCCGTCATGCTAAACCGTGCACCTACCTTGCACCGTCTTGGCATTCAGGCGTTCGAGCCGGTCTTGATTGAAGGTAAAGCTATCCAGCTGCACCCGCTGGTCTGTTCCGCCTTTAACGCGGACTTTGACGGCGACCAAATGGCTGTGCACGTTCCCCTCTCGCTGGAAGCGCAACTCGAAGCACGCGTTCTGATGATGTCCACCAACAATGTTTTATCGCCTGCAAACGGCGCACCGATCATTGTTCCATCGCAGGATATGATCTTGGGTCTCTACTATGTGACTTTGGGCCGTGACGGCATGGTTGGTGAAGGCAAAGTCTTTGGCAACGTCAACGAAGTGCAGCACGCGTTGGACGCGGGCGAGGTGCACCTGCACGCCAAGATCAAGTCGCGGATCAAACAGATTGACGCCGAAGGCAACGAGATCAACGTGCGCTTTGATACCACGCCCGGTCGTGTCTTGCTCGGTGCGCTTCTGCCGCTGAACGCAAAAGCACCGTTTGATCTGGTCAACCGTCTGTTGCGCAAGAAAGAAGTGCAGCAGGTTATCGATACGGTTTACCGCTACTGTGGCCAGAAAGAATCCGTCATTTTCTGTGACCAGATCATGACAATGGGTTTCCGCGAAGCCTTCAAAGCCGGTATTTCGTTCGGTAAAGATGACATGCTGATCCCTGACAGCAAATGGCCGCTGGTTGAAGAAACCCGCGATCAGGTCAAGGATTTTGAACAGCAGTACATGGATGGTCTGATCACTCAGGGTGAAAAGTACAACAAAGTCGTCGATGCATGGTCAAAGTGCAACGACAAAGTCACCGACGCGATGATGGGCTCGATCTCTGACACCACATACGCCGAAAACGGTTCCGAGAATGAACCGAATTCTGTCTATATGATGGCGCACTCCGGTGCGCGTGGCTCTGTCACGCAGATGAAACAGCTGGGCGGGATGCGTGGCCTGATGGCCAAGCCGAACGGTGACATCATCGAGACACCGATCATCTCGAACTTTAAAGAAGGTCTGACCGTTCTCGAGTACTTCAACTCAACACACGGTGCCCGTAAGGGTCTGTCGGATACAGCTTTGAAAACCGCGAACTCGGGATATTTGACACGCCGTTTGGTGGATGTGGCGCAGGACTGTATCGTGCGTCAGCATGATTGCGGCACGGAAATTGCGATCACTGCGACTGCGGCTGTGAACGATGGTGAGGTTGTCTCCTCACTGGCTGAGCGTTTGCTGGGTCGTGTTGTGGCCGAGGACATAATGCGTCCAGGCACCGAAGAAGTGCTGGCAGGTTCCGGTACGATCATCGACGAGCGTCTCGCCGATATCATTGACGAAGCTGCAGTTGCATCTGCGCGCATCCGCTCACCGCTTACTTGTGAGGCGGAAGAGGGCGTATGTGCGATGTGCTACGGCCGTGACCTCGCACGCGGTACACTTGTGAACCAAGGTGAGGCCGTCGGCATCATCGCGGCACAATCCATCGGCGAGCCGGGCACACAGCTGACGATGCGGACGTTCCACATTGGCGGCGTTGCACAAGGTGGGCAGCAGTCCTTCCAAGAGGCGGCCCAAGCCGGTAAAATCCAGTTCGAAAATCCGATGACGCTTCAGAATGCGTCGGACGAGACGATGGTAATGGGCCGTAACATGAAAATGCTGATCATCGACGAGAACGGTGATGAGCGCGCGAACCACAAAGTCGGTTACGGCACCAAACTGTTTGTCAAAGAGGGCCAAGACGTGGCGCGCGGCGACAAGCTGTATGAATGGGACCCCTATACGCTCCCGATCATTGCCGAAGCGGCAGGTACGGCCAAGCACGTCGATCTTATCTCTGGCATTTCTGTCAAAGACGAGACCGATGACGCAACCGGCATGACCCAGAAGATCGTTATCGACTGGCGTTCTGCTGCCAAAGGTAACGAGCTCAAGCCCGAGATCATCCTTTCGGGTCCCGACGGAGAGCCTGTGCGCAACGCTGCGGGCAATCCGATCACCTACCCGATGTCTGTGGACGCCGTTATGTCCATCGAGGATGGCTCTGAAGTGCAAGCGGGCGATGTTATCGCACGTATCCCGCGCGAAGGTGCCAAAACCAAGGATATCACCGGTGGTCTGCCACGTGTGGCCGAACTCTTTGAGGCACGTCGCCCCAAGGATCACGCCATCATCGCGGAAATCGACGGCTATGTGCGCTACGGCAAAGACTATAAGAACAAGCGCCGCATCGCGATCGAGAGCTCGGAAGATCCGGATCACAAAGTCGAATACATGGTGCCAAAAGGCAAACATATCCCCGTGGCCGAAGGCGACTTCGTACAAAAGGGCGATTACATCATGGACGGCAACCCTGCGCCGCATGACATTCTCGCCATAATGGGGGTTGAGGCCCTTGCGGATTACATGATCGACGAAGTGCAGGACGTCTACCGTCTGCAAGGTGTGAAGATCAACGACAAGCACATCGAAGTCATCGTGCGCCAGATGCTGCAAAAGTGGGAGATCCAGGAGAGTGGAGACACCACCCTTCTGAAAGGTGAGCACGTCGACAAGCTTGAGTTCGACACCGCCAACGAGAAGGCCCTTTCCAAAGGCGGACGTCCCGCCAAGGGTGAGCCGATCTTGCTTGGCATTACCAAGGCGTCGCTGCAGACCCGCAGCTTTATCTCGGCCGCATCGTTCCAGGAAACGACACGTGTTCTCACCGAGGCGTCCGTACAGGGCAAACGCGACAAACTTGTCGGTCTCAAAGAGAACGTGATTGTTGGTCGTCTGATACCTGCCGGCACCGGTGGTGCAACACAGCAAATGCGCCGTGTGGCATCTGATCGTGACAACGTGGTTATCGAAGCACGCCGCATCGAGGCTGAAAAAGCTGCTGCGCTCGCCGCTCCGGTGGCACCGGCAGAGGATGTTGTGGGCAGTGATGTCTTTAGCAACACGCCCGGCTTTGACGAGGAAAGCCGCGATTAAGACATCGCGCGACTTCGACTGAACCAGAAAACCCCGCAGCTCAATTGCTGCGGGTTTTTTTTATGCTGCCTTCATGTCGGGCCGGATTGCTCAGGGGGTGACAATCGCCCAAGGTGGCAGCAGATCAAGGAAGGTTTCATGTCTCCAAATACCACCGGTGCGATGCTGATGATGGCCTCTATGGTCGCCTTCGTGCTAAATGATACGCTGCTGAAGCTCACCGGCGGGGGCATTCCGTTGTTCCAACTGATCTTTCTACGCGGTCTGCTCGCAACGGTGTTAATCTTTGCTCTCGTATACGCGCTCGGCGCCTTGCGGCTTTCGCTTTCAGGCCGGGACAAAGGCCTCATTGCGATGCGCGGTTTGCTTGAGATCATCACCTCTTATTTCTTTCTCAACGCACTGTTCAATATGCCGATCGGGAATCTGAATGCCATCATGCAAGTGGTGCCTCTGACCGTGACGCTTGGTTCTGCATTGGTATATAGGGAAGTGGTCGGCTGGCGCCGGATGCTGGCCATTCTGATCGGCCTCGGGGGTGTGATGATGATCATCCGTCCCGGTGCAGAGGGGTTCAATGTCTGGTCCCTCTATGCGCTGGCCGCAGTTGTTGGCGTCACTGCGCGCGATCTGTTCACACGGCGTCTGTCACGCGATGTATCTGGCATGACTGTCACATTGGGCACGACGGTCGCTGTGATGATGGCGGCTGGCCTCGCCTCCCTGACAGAAGAATGGGTCGCGATAACGCCGCAGAATACGGCCTATATCTGCGGGTCTGCCGTTTTCATTCTCGCAGGCTATTTCTTTAGTATTCAGGCGATGCGCACCGGAGAAATCTCGTTCATCGCGCCGTTCCGTTATACCGGATTGGTAACAGCAATGGCTGTGGGTGTGGTGATGTTCGACGAAGTGCCGCGCTTGCTAACCGTGCTTGGGGCTGCAATCGTTGTACTCACTGGTGTGTTCACCTTCTACCGTGAGCGCAAGCTGTTACGGTCGTGAAAACACTGCCTGCACATGGGCGTCATCAATACCGAACACCTTGTGGATATGGATGGCCTGCGTCTTGGTCATAGGTTTGTAATTAAAGGTGTTCTTTTTGCCCTTTAGTCGGCTGTCGTTGAATTCATTGTGGCCACGCATCATCATATCCTCACCCGTCGAGGTGAAGGTCGGCATGGTTTTCCACAGATTTTGGTGGCCATGGCTCATGATTGTGTCATCACTTCCCGCCTGCACGATCAGCCCGAGTGCGATCGCCGAATAGGGGTAGTGATAGGGCCAAAGCTTCACGCCTTCCACGCCAGCCGTGAAAACGTAGCCTTGGTTGAAATCCACAGCAACAGACGGATGGCGGGCAGTGATCGCGATCAGATCATGCGCGGTCTGTTTGAACCTCTCGACGAAAGTCAGAGCCATGGCATCATCATCGTCCAGACGAAACTGCAGGCACGGCGTGTCAGGCGCACCGCGCCAGTTGTTCACGGCCTTGGCCATGATGCGCCGATGCGGGCGTGGTGGATATTGTACGATCTCGCATTGCGGGATGCCTTGGATCAGCTCCTGCAGCCGAGCTAGATAATCTGTGGGAAAGCCTGTGCCTGTGACGATCAGAAAGGTGAAGTCCGGATCGGTCTGCTGTTGCACGCAGGGCAGGGTGATCGCTTCGAACAGGCGAAACCGCTCTTCCATTCGCGCCTCTCCATAGAGGAATTGCTCAAGTGAGGCCTGATCATCATGCCCGACCTTGAATCCGCCTTGTCCGGCATAAGAAAAGCGGCAAACACCTATTGTCCGCATGTCATTGACCCCCGAACACGCGCTTTACGCGCTCCACATCAATCGCAAACCGGTCGTGGAAGAGCGTGACTTCCTCAGATGTGAGCGGTGTGACTTTGACCGGTTTCGCCCCCTTTTGGCGGCTGTCATTTGAACTGTTGTGACCACGCACAAACATCTTCGGTTCGTCAAAGCTCACGGAGGGCATGAAGCGGTTCAGCTTGTTGTGCGCGAAATTCATAATGGTGCGGCGGCTGTTCCCCTTTACCCACATCCCCAATGCGGCCACATCGAAAGGACGGAAGAGGGTGGTGGCACCGATGCCACGCGGTCCATATTCTGCGATGTAACCCTTGTTCCAATCAAAGGCTACGGTGGCGTGCTGTGCAGTGAGAACAGCACAATCATCCGCCGCTTTGCGCAGGCGGGCCACAAAATCCACACCTACCGCATCATCATCGTCAAAGCGAAACTGCAAGCAGGGTTGGGTGATATCCTTGCGCGCCTTATTCAGGATCTCTTTCATCACTTCGCGCTGTGGACGGGGCGGGTGCGCTTCAATGCGGGCTTGGGGGATGTCGGCGAGAAGGGCTTGCAAGCGTTCAAGCTGGTGATCAGGAAGCTGATCTCCCACAACCACGATAAGGTCAAAATCGGGATCAGTCTGGGCGCGGATGCTCGGCAGGGAGACGGCTTCAAACAGCGCGAACCGTTCTTGGAGGCGCTCTTCGGCATAGAGGTAGGCGATCCGCTCTTCCAATGTATCGTGATCCACCTGAAACCCGCCTATGGCAGGGTAGGAAAACCGGCAAAGGCCAATCACTTGAAGGGTCACTATTGTCCTCGCACGCTTTTGGCCGGACTATGGCCGTGAGCCGCAGTTTGGGCAAGGGCGTGGTAGTGTTGACTCCAGATGCGCGACTCCCTATACGCCCCTTATCTCGCCGATGGGGGTCGCCCCTGACGCGTATATCATATCGCATGTGGTCAAGATCCAGGCCGCCTTAATTGGCCCGATCCTCTGAGAGCATAGCCGCCTCGCTTACCCCGGTACGGAAGCGTCGCGGCCATATTGCTTTGGATTACATGCTCCAGCCACGCTGGGCGGACGCGCGCAGCATACCATTCACCGCATGAACCATGTGTTCGTGCAAACAAGACAGCAACACGGGGATAAAACCGGAATGCCAACGATTCAGCAGCTGATCCGCAAACCGCGCCAGCCAAAACGCAAATACTCGAAATCCATGCACTTGCAGGAATGCCCGCAAAAGCGTGGCGTGTGTACGCGTGTTTATACAACGACACCAAAGAAACCCAACTCTGCGATGCGTAAAGTTGCCAAGGTTCGCCTGACCAACGGTTTCGAAGTGATTTCCTATATTCCGGGTGAAAGCCACAACCTTCAGGAACACTCCGTAGTTCTGATCCGCGGCGGTCGTGTAAAAGACCTTCCCGGTGTGCGCTACCACATTCTGCGCGGTGTTCTCGACACTCAAGGCGTCAAAGACCGCAAACAGCGCCGCTCCAAATACGGTGCCAAGCGTCCGAAGTAAGTCCGCCTTGGCCGGACGTATACTGTCCGGCCGCTACAATCTGACACGATGCATGCCGATGCGCTGCACCCCGCCAAGAGGAAGACACATCAATGTCACGCCGTCACGCCGCTGAAAAACGCGAAGTACTACCAGACGCCAAATACGGTGATTTGGTTCTGACCAAATTTATGAACAACCTGATGATCGACGGCAAAAAGTCGGTCGCAGAGCGTATCGTATACAACGCGTTTGACCGCGTTGAAGCCAAGATCAAACGTGCGCCAGTGGAAGTGTTTCACGAAGCGCTCGAGAACATCCAGCCGTCCGTCGAAGTGCGCTCGCGCCGCGTCGGTGGTGCGACCTATCAGGTACCGGTCGAAGTGCGTCCAGAGCGCCGCGTCGCACTGGCCATCCGCTGGTTGATCAAAGCCGCACGTTCGCGCAATGAAAACACCATGGAAGAGCGCCTTGCAGGCGAGCTGATGGACGCAGTCCAGTCCCGTGGTACGGCCGTTAAAAAGCGTGAAGACACGCACAAAATGGCCGACGCGAACAAAGCATTCAGCCACTACCGCTGGTAAGATTTTTAAGAACGGGGCCGCGATACGCGTGGCCCCAGTTTTTCTGAAAGGGAATATCCCTTTTTCAAAGCACACTCCTGAGGAAGCTTTCAAATGGCACGCGACTATCCCCTCGAACTGTACCGCAACTTTGGTATTATCGCACACATCGATGCGGGTAAAACCACATGTTCCGAGCGTATCCTGTTCTACACAGGCAAATCCCACAACATTGGCGAAGTGCACGATGGCGCTGCGACAATGGACTGGATGGAGCAAGAGCAGGAACGGGGTATTACAATTACTTCCGCTGCGACGACGACATTCTGGGAGCGTACGGAGACCGGCACTGAGGCCGATTCCCCGAAGCACCGCATGAACATCATCGACACACCGGGCCACGTTGACTTCACGATTGAAGTTGAGCGTTCTTTGGCTGTCCTTGATGGTGCGGTTACCGTTCTTGATGCCAACGCCGGTGTTGAGCCGCAGACCGAAACCGTCTGGCGTCAGGCCGACCGTTATAAAGTCCCGCGTATCGTATTCGTGAACAAAATGGACAAGATTGGCGCCGACTTCTACAACTGCGTCGACATGATCGCCAAACGTACCGGTGCGACACCTGCTCCTATTCAAATTCCTATCGGCGCCGAGACTGAGCTGGAAGGCATGGTTGACCTCGTCACCATGGAAGAGTGGGTTTGGGAAGGCGAAGATCTGGGAGCTTCCTGGGTCAAAAAGCCGATCCGTGACAGCCTGAAAGAGAAAGCCGACTTCTGGCGCGCCCACCTCATCGAAAATGCGGTTGAGATGGACGATGAAGCCATGGAAAACTATCTAATGGACGGCGCAGAGCCTGACGTTGCAACGCTTCGCAAGCTGATCCGTAAGGGTACACTTGCGATCAAATTTATCCCTGTTCTTTGCGGTTCCGCGTTCAAGAACAAAGGCGTTCAGCCTCTGCTCAATGCTGTCATCGACTACCTGCCATCCCCGATGGATGTTGTCGATTATATGGGCTTCAAGCCCGGCGACGAGGAAGAAGTACGCAACATCCCGCGCCGTGCGGATGATAAAATGGCATTCTCTGGCCTTGCTTTCAAAATCATGAATGACCCTTTCGTAGGCTCGCTCACATTTACACGCGTCTACTCAGGTGTTCTGAACAAGGGCGACACGCTCTTGAACTCCACCAAAGGTAAAAAAGAGCGTGTTGGCCGTATGATGATGATGCACGCTATCGAGCGTGAAGAAATCACCGAAGCCTTTGCGGGCGACATTATCGCGTTGGCAGGTCTGAAAGACACCACAACAGGCGACACGCTGTGTTCCGTTGCTGACCCTGTGGTTCTGGAAACGATGACATTCCCGACACCGGTTATCGAGATCGCAGTCGAGCCCAAGACCAAGGCTGACCAAGAGAAGATGTCCACCGGTCTGGCCCGTTTGGCCGCCGAGGATCCATCCTTCACCGTTGAGACCGACATCGAATCCGGCCAGACCATCATGAAGGGTATGGGCGAACTTCACCTCGATATCCTCGTGGATCGCCTCAAGCGTGAATTCAAAGTTGAAGCCAACATCGGCGCGCCTCAGGTTGCCTACCGTGAGACGATCTCACGCGAAGCAGAAATCACCTACACTCACAAGAAACAGTCCGGCGGTTCCGGTCAGTTTGCCGAAGTGAAGATGATCCTGATGCCAACCGAGCCAGGCGAAGGATACTCGTTTGAGAGCCGTATCGTCGGTGGTGCTGTGCCCAAGGAATACATCCCGGGTGTTGAAAAAGGCATCAAATCCGTGTTGGATTCCGGTCCTCTCGCGGGCTTCCCCGTTATCGACTTCAAAGTCGCTCTGATCGATGGCAAGTTCCACGATGTCGACAGCTCGGTCCTCGCTTTCGAGATCGCTGCGCGTATGGGTATGCGTGAAGGCATGCGCAAAGCGGGCGCCAAGATGCTTGAACCGATCATGAAAGTTGAAGTGATTACGCCGGAAGAATACACTGGCGGCATCATTGGCGATCTGACCTCACGTCGCGGTCAAGTGCAGGGTCAGGACACACGTGGCAATGCGATCGCCATCGACTGTTTCGTGCCTCTCGCGAATATGTTTGGTTACATCAACACTCTTCGTTCCATGTCATCTGGCCGTGCGAACTTCTCCATGCAGTTCGACCACTATGAAGGTGTTCCACAAAACATCTCGGACGAGATTCAGGCGAAGTTTGCCTGAAGATTGAAAAGGTAGCTACCTGTTGGGTATTGTACTGACTGAATATGATCTGTCGATCATGCTGGTCCCGAAAGGGGCCAGCACCACGATCAAACATATCGCCTGCGAAATTGAGTATGGCGCGCCGTTTAAACCGGAGTTGTTTGATAGTCGACCACAACATATTCACGAACTCTACCCTACAGAGCTTTTTGCAAAGCAAGGTGCGACAGTGGATTGGGGCAAGGACATTTTTGCCGTTGTTCGGGACCCTGTGGAGCGGATTATATCGTGTCACTCGAACCGGGTTAAGCACCACGACGAGTTGAAAGATCTGCCGCTGACGGATGAAGACAAAGAGAAGGGCGTCGTGGGTCGCCCGGATTTCGAAGTGTTCATAGAACATTTCGAGCGTTATCAGGAGCTTTCGGCATCTATCGAGCATCACAGCTTGCCGATGCATGTGTATCTGGGGGAACTGGCGGATATCTATACGCGGGTTTTCGACGTAGCTGATCTGACAGAATTCTGGGAAGACATCCGGCAACGTGTCGGCGAACTTCCCAAAGTCGAGCAGTTGCAGACAGGTGGTAAGCAAACGAAGGCGAGACAGATTTCTAAGGCAACGATGGATAAGATCCAGCGTATTTTTGCCAAGGATTACGATACTTACGGTGCGTTTCTGGTAGGCAAGGCACCGACTTACACCGTCGTTTAATCTCGGCGGGCAACATTTAGGAGGCCATCATGGCAAAGGAAAAGTTTGAACGTAACAAGCCGCACGTGAACATCGGCACGATTGGTCACGTGGACCACGGGAAGACGACGTTGACGGCAGCGATCACGAAGTATTTTGGTGATT
>JBATTJ010000122.1:0-69938 GCA_049670485.1 Sulfitobacter sp. | reverse complement strand
TGTCTATACCCCGCGCAGCGCCGAATGACCGAGCCAGTCCATCACTGCCGCAACACTTGCTACGGCGTCGCCGGGCACGACGGGGCGCGCGGCCATGATGACGGGCAGATCCAACGCACGCGCGGCTTGCAACTTGGCCTGCGCGCCGGTGCCACCTGCATTTTTGGCCACGACATGGGTGGTGTTATGTGCGCGCATCAGGTCAATATCGCCCTGCGCGGTAAACGGTCCACGTGCGATTATGACGTCAGCCAACGGCAAGGGCAGGAGCGTGTCTGGCGCATCCACAAGGCGGAGCAGATATCGGTGCTGCGGCTTGGAAGCGAACAATCCGATCTGTTGTTTGCCGATCGCCAGAAAAACCCGTGCCGGTGTTTCGGGCAAGGCATCAGGCGCAGATTCCAGATCGGGCACGCTATGCCATCGATCGCCGTTCTGCGGCACCCACGCCGCGCGCTCGAGACGGATCAGCGGTGTGTTTTTCTGAGTGCAGACGATATGGGCGTTCCGGCTCATTTGCGCAGCAAAGGGATGGGTGGCATCGACCACGTGGCTGATTGCCTCGGCCTCCAGATACGCCCGCAATCCGGCTGCGCCGCCAAATCCGCCGATCCGCGTCGGCAGCGGTTGGGAGACCGGCGTCGATGTGCGCCCCGCGTAAGAGAAAACCGCATCCACACCGGCACGCGCCAGCTGCGCCGCGAGCAAACCCGCCTCTGTTGTTCCGCCCAGCAGAAGGATGCGCATCATGGTTAACCCCTGGCTTTCGATCATTGGCCTCTCTGCTCATAGCGCAGCAGAGCTCTGCGCGGCAAGCCGTGCTGCATTGGACGAGGCTGAGGTCATATTCGGCGGGCCGCGCCACCTCGAGATTGTGGGCGCAGCGGAACGTGGCCGCGCATGGCCCCTGCCGTTTTCGGTGGATCCGGTGCTGTTATGTCGCGGACGCAAAACCGTCGTCCTCGCCTCCGGTGATCCGTTCTGGTTTGGCGCGGGAGGAAGCCTGTCCGCGCATCTTGATCCCGGCGAATGGCAGACCTTTGCTGCCACTTCCACGTTTTCGCGGGTTGCTGCGCATCTTGGCTGGCGGTTGGAGGAGGTCACTTGCCACGGTTTGCACGCAGCACCGTTCGCGCGCTTGGGCCCCGTGCTGGCTCCGCATGGTCGGCTGATATGTCTGGTGCGCGACGGCGATGCGCCAGCGCAGCTTGCTAAATGGCTGACGGGCCAAGGCGCAGGTGCCGCAACGATGTGGGTGATGGAGGCGATGGGCAATGAGGCTGAGCGGGTGCGCAAGGTGCGTGCAAATGCGTTTGACCTGACCGATGTCGCAGCTTTGGTCGCAGTCGCGGTTGAGTTGCCGCACGGCGTTGGCATGTCGCGCGCCTCAGGTCTGCCGGATGAGGTATTTGCCAACGATGGACAGATCACCAAACGGCCAGTGCGCGCCCTGACCCTCAGCGCGCTTGCGCCAAGGGCGGGTGAGGTTCTGTGGGATATCGGCGCAGGCTCAGGCTCCGTATCCGTCGAATGGTGTTTGGCAGGCGGCCACGCCATAGCGTTCGAGCAAAAAACTGCGCGGGCCAGGAATATCCTGCGCAATGCCGAAGACTTTGGCCTCACGCACCGCCTGACCGTATGCGAAGGCGACGCAAACGAGGCGCTGGCACAGCGCGCTGCGCCGGATGCGGTTTTTGTGGGTGGCGGCGGCACCGATGCACTTTTTACCAAGCTGTTTGCGGTTTTGCCTACCGGAACGCGGTTGGTGGCCAATGGTGTCACGCTGGAGACCGAGGCGCTCTTGGCGAAGCTGCACGCTGCGCGTGGCGGAACATTACTGCGCATAGAACTGGCACAGGCTACGCCTTTGGGCCGGATGCGTGGTTGGACCTCCGCCCGTCCGGTCGTACAATGGAGCGTAACCCTATGAGGGTTGCGGGGATCGGTTTTCGCCAAGCCGCCACAGTGGCGTCCTTGCGCGACGCGCTTGCGCGCGCTGTGGGGAACGGACCGCCTGTACAATACCTCGCGACCGCACAGCAGAAGGCGGGCGCACCTGCATTTCGCGACCTTGCGGCGGCCCTTTCCATTCCGTGCATAAGCGTGGATACCGCAGACCTTGAGGCGATAACGACGCCGACCCATTCCGCACGGGTCTATGACCAATTTGGCACTGGATCACTGGCCGAAGCGGCGGCTTTGGTGGCGGCGGGGCCGGATGCAAAGCTCAGGGTGGCGCGCGTCGTTTCGGGCGATAGGATGGCAACGGCAGCGATTGCCGAGAACGAGGACATACAGACGTGACAGTTCACTTCATCGGCGCAGGGCCGGGCGCACCTGACCTTATTACCTTGCGGGGTCGTGACCTCATCGCGGCCTCTCCGGTGTGCCTTTATGCGGGATCGTTGGTGCCGGAGGCCCTGCTGGGTCATTGCCCTGACGATGCGCGCATCGTGAACACCGCACGCATGTCGCTGGACGAGATTATGGAAGAAATCGTGCAGGCAAACAGCGCCGGTTTCGATGTTGCACGGCTACACTCGGGTGATTTGTCGGTTTGGTCCGCGATGGGGGAGCAACTGCGCCGCCTGCGGGCCCTTGATATCGCATATGACGTGACGCCGGGTGTGCCGTCCTTTGCCGCTGCGGCGGCTGAGTTGGGGGCAGAGCTGACCCTGCCGGGCGTGGCGCAATCTGTCGTGCTCACCCGAACATCGGGCCGCGCGACGGCCATGCCCGAGGGAGAGACGCTGGCGAATTTCGCGCGCACGGGCGCGACGCTTGCGATCCACCTGTCTGTGCACATCCTTGAGAAAGTCGTGACTGATTTGACCCCGCATTACGGTGCGGATTGCCCCGTCGCTGTCGTTTGGCGGGCCAGTTGGCCGGACCAGCGCATCGTGCGCGCGACACTTGCCACATTACAAACCGAAGTCGGCGCGCAGATGGAACGCACGGCGCTGATTCTTGTTGGCCATGCGCTGGGCTCCGAGGATTTCGGCGAAAGCCGTCTTTATGCGGGTGACTACGACCGCAGGTTCCGGCCTGTAGGAACTGCGCCCCGCTTTCCGGAGGATGCCCCATGATCCCGCGCGGCCTTTTGGTATCGGCACCCGCATCGGGAACCGGCAAAACTACATTGATGTTGGGCCTGCTTGCGGCATTGCGCGCGCGGGGCATGAATGTGCAACCTTTCAAAAGTGGGCCGGATTACATCGACCCTGCCTTTCATACCGCCGCGTCTGGGCGGGCGTCGTTCAACCTCGATAGCTGGTCCATGGACGCTGCGTGCATCGAAGGGTTGGTGGGCAATGCCATGGGTGCCGATCTGATCCTTGCGGAAGGGTCGATGGGCCTCTTTGACGGTGTGGCCGTGCCTGGTGCCTCGGGCAATGGCGCCAGTGCGGATGTCGCGGCGCGCATGGGTTGGCCTGTGGTTCTGGTGCTTGATGCGTCTGGTGCGGCGCAGTCTGTTGCGGCAACCGCGCTGGGTTTTTCGCAGATGCGCCCGGATGTGACGCTGGCCGGTGTGGTGCTTAACCGCGTCGCCTCTCCGCGTCATGAGGCGTTGATTCGCGTCGGGATGGATCAGGTTGGCATCCGCGTGCTCGGCGCACTTCCGCGCCGCAAGGAGATCGAGATGCCTGAGCGGCATTTGGGCCTCGTGCAAGCGGGGGAGCAAGAAAACCTGCCGCAGATACTGGCCGATGCGGCCACGTTCATCGCTGAGCATGTCGATCTGGACGCTCTTGTCGCGGCGGCAGAAACGACATTTACGGACGCGCCATCGCCCGCGCGAATCATTCCGCCGGGCCAGCGTATCGCCTTGGCACAAGATGATGCGTTCGCCTTTGTTTATCCGCATTTGATCGCAGGGTGGCGTGTGGCCGGTGCAACGATTTTGCCCTTCTCACCGCTGGGTGACGAGGCCCCTGATCCCACGGCAGACGTCTGTTGGCTGCCGGGCGGGTATCCTGAATTGCACGCTGGCCGTTTGGCCGCCGCGACACGGTTTCGCACAGGGCTTCAGGATTTTGTCCGCACACGGGCCGTGCACGGCGAGTGCGGCGGCTATATGGCCATGGGCGCTGCGATCATCGACAAAGAAGGCCTGCGGCACGAGATGACGGGCCTACTGGGGCTTGAGACGTCCTTTGCGACGCGCAAGATGCACCTTGGCTACCGACAGGCTGATCTGCTGGCGGACATTCCGGGTCACAGTGCGGCGGCGCGTCTGCGCGGGCATGAGTTCCATTATGCGACGATCCAGTCGGAGCCTGATGCGCCACTGGCCAACATCACCGACAGCAATGATCTGGCCGTGGCGGAGACAGGATCGGTTCGCCGCTATGACGATGGCGGCGTTGCAACGGGTACCTTTTTCCATATGATTGCAGAGGCCTGATGACCGGCTACGTTTCCTTTGTGTCCTCTGGCCCCGGTGATCCGGAACTGCTCACCGTGAAGGCGGTCAAACGTCTTGAGGCGGCGGATGTTGTGTTGTTCGATGACCTGTCCTCGGGTCCGATCCTTGAGCATGCGCGCAGCGACGCGGATCTGATCGGTGTAGGAAAACGGGCAGGGCGCGCCTCCCCCAAGCAAGATCACGTCAGCCGTGTGCTGGTTGATCATGCCAAAGCAGGGCTTCAGGTCGTGCGGCTCAAATCCGGGGACAGCGGCATGTTCGGTCGCCTCGAAGAAGAAATCGTCGCATTGCAGGCGGCGGGTATTCCCTACGAGATTATTCCCGGTGTGACATCCGCCTCGGCTGCTGCCGCGGCGGCGGGTATTCCGATGACACGACGGCTGACAGCTCGGCGGGTGCAGTTCATCACAGGCGCGGATGTGACCGGCGATTTGCCTGCCGATGTCAACATGGCCGCCCTTGCCGATCCTATGGCGACGACAGTTGTTTATATGGGAAAGCGGACGTTTGCAGCCCTCGCAGGGCGACTTATTGACCACGGCCTGTCCCCCGACACGCCTGCGATCCTCGCCGAAGCTGTCTCAACCCCCGCGGAGCGGATCGAGCGGTTCACCCTTGCGACGATTGCCGCCCATCTTGAGGCGACGCACAGCACGACACCCGCTTTGATATTCTATGGCGCACTCGCGGATTTGCGCCAATGAGCGGGCAGGTCGCCATGATGGTGTGCACGACCTGCGATCCCGAAGGCGGGTTTGAAGACCGCGCACGTGCACAAATGGACGGCGTCAAAGTAGTTGGCGTGGATTGCATGTCGGGATGCGCGCGCGCGCAGGCTGTTGCCTTTCGCAGTCTCGACAAAGTGGCGTATTTGTTTGGCGATATTACGGACGCCGATATCCCGCATTTGCAGAATTTCGCGCGTCTCTATGAAGCGTCGGACGACGGTACGTTTGCGGATGCCCGCGTGCTCGGACCGCTGCGCGAAAAGGCATTGGCGAGGATACCGACGTGAGCCTTGCGTTGACGCTGATCGGCATCGGAACCGGCAACCCCGAGCATCTGACGCTTCAGGCGATCCGTGCGATCAACCGGCAAGACCTGATCCTGATCCCACTCAAGGGAGAGGGGAAGGCCGATCTGGCCGGTTTGCGCCGCACGATTTGCGATGAGGTTCTGACCAACCCAATCACGCAGATTGCCACATTCGAGCTGCCTGTCAGGCAGGAAGCGACCGTTGATTACCGCACCCGCGTCGATGACTGGCATGATGCCATCGCACAAGCGTGGCAGCGTGCAATCGCAGCCCATCCGCACGTCCAAAAAGTGGCGCTGTTGGTGTGGGGTGATCCATCGCTTTATGACAGCACGTTGCGGATCGCAGCGCGGCTTGATCCTGCGCCCACGCTGGAGGTCATTCCCGGCATCACCTCCCTGCACGCGTTGACCGCATCCCATGCGATACCGGTGAATGAGATTGGCGCGCCGTTCATCGTGACCACAGGACGCCGGTTGCGCGACGAGGGTTGGCCGCGCGGCGTGGATACCGTGGTGATCATGTTGGATGCAGGAGCGGCGTTTGATGCAATCGACCCCGAAGGGATCAAGATTTGGTGGGGCGCCTATGTCGGCATGTCAGAGCAGATCATCTGTCATGGTAAGCTGGCGGAAGTGGGCGCGCAGATCAAACAGATGCGTGCCGATGCAAGGGCGCAGCACGGCTGGATCATGGACATCTATATTATGCGCAGGTCGGCAGATGCAGCTACGCAGGATTAAACAGACAGCACAAGCGCTTTGCCTATTTTCGAACTCCGAAGAGCATCGACCCGTGGGCAGGGCCGATCAGCGATAGCTGCTTGTCAATATGCGGTGCTGCGGCCAAACTTCGGTGTGACCTGACACAAGGATGTTGCTCATGGCCCTTCGCCCGCTTGACGTTGACCCGACACATTGCCTGATCGGTGGTGTCTGGGGGCCGTGCGACAGCGGGGAGGTAATGTCGCTGGTCAACCCGTCGGATGGCAGCAAGCTGTGCGACATTGCAAGCGGTGGCGCATCCGACATTGATCGCGCCGTTGCGGCAGCACGCGCGGCTTTTGACGGCCCGTGGGGGCGCGCCACAGCGGTTGAGCGGGGCCGTGTGTTGATGAAAATCGGTGCGCTTGTTCTTGAGAATACCGATGAATTGGCCAAGCTTGAGGCACTCGACGTGGGCAAACCGCTGAGCCAGGCCCGCGCGGACGTCATAGCCCTTGCACGGTATATGGAGTTTTATGCGGGTGCCGTGGATAAATTGCACGGCCAGACGATCCCGTATCTGGATGGCTACACCGTCTATACCTTGCGCGAGCCGCATGGCGTGACGGGCCATATTATCCCGTGGAATTATCCGATGCAGATCATCGGGCGGTCGGTCGGTGCGGCCCTTGCCACGGGCAACGCCGCCGTGCTGAAACCGGCGGAGGAGGCGTGCTTGACCGCGCTTGCATTCGGGGAATTGGCACGACGCGCGGGGTTGCCGGATGGGGCGCTCAACATCGTGTCCGGCACTGGCGCGCAGGCGGGCGCGGCACTTGCGGCGCACGCGGGCGTCAACCACATCTCGTTCACGGGATCGGTGGGTACCGGACGGCTGATCCAGCAGGCCGCATTGCAGCACATTGTGCCTGTCACGCTTGAGCTGGGCGGTAAATCCCCGCAACTTGTGTTTGACGATGCAGACGTCGATGCGGCACTGCCGTTTTTAGTGAACGCTGGTATTCAGAACGCGGGCCAGACGTGTTCGGCATCTTCACGCATCCTTGTCCAGCGAGGTGTCTATGACGAAGTCGTCAGCAAAATGGCCGCACGCTATGCCGCGTTGCGCGCGGGGCCTGCGATGGATGATCTGGCGGTTGGCCCACTTGTCTCGATGCGGCAAAAACAGATCGTTGACGGGTTTCTTGGCAAAGAGGTGGACCTGAACATAGCGGCTGTTGGCCAAGTTGTGGCGGATGCGCCCACGGGCGGTGCCTATGTCGCGCCAGTGCTGTTTGAGGGCGTGCCACCCGATCATACATTGGCGCAGAATGAGATTTTTGGACCTGTGCAGGTGATTATCCCGTTCGATGACGAGGTGCAGGCGCTCGAGATTGCCAATGGTACGGCGTATGGGCTGGTGGCCTCTGTCTGGTCGCGCGACGGGGCGCGGCAAATGAGGTTGGCAAAGCATCTGCGGGCAGGGCAGGTGTTTTTGAACAACTATGGTGCGGGCGGCGGGGTTGAGCTGCCTTTTGGCGGATCGGGCCTGTCGGGTCATGGGCGCGAAAAAGGGTTTGAGGCGCTGTATGGATTTACCACGTTGAAGACGGTCGCGGCCTATCATGGTTGATGCAGATATCCGACCGATTGATCCGGTGGCCGATCTGGCGCTGGTGCAGACCCTCTGCCTGCGCGGCACGGAATATATCACGCTCGAGACGGGTGCACCGCCCGCAGAGGGTTATGCCGCAACACTTTTGGCCGAAGCGCCCCCGTCCGTCCCTACGCGCGATGTTCTGGCTTTTGGTGCGCTGGACGAGGGTATGCTGTGTGCCTTGTTGAAGTGTCTGCGTAATTTTTATGCCCCGCGTGAGTGGTATCTGGGCCTGCTGCTGGTTGATCCCGCGGCGCGCAGGGGCGGGCTTGGCACGCAGATGGTGGCGCATGTGCGCAGACTTGCGCGCACCCAAAATGCCCGCTGTATGCGGATGGCGGTCCTTGATGCAAATCCGCAGGGCCGCGCATTCTGGGCGCACCAAGGGTTTGTGCATGAGCGGACGGTGCCGGGTGATCCGGCCGGCGACGGACATATACGCCATATATTGAAGCTGGAATTGGGAGGGTAGACCATGCGTTTGCAAGAAAAAACAGCGATTGTCACAGGGGGCGCTTCGGGGTTCGGTGCAGGGATCGTGCGGAAATTTGTGGCCGAAGGGGCGCAGGTGATGATCGCTGATCTGAATACTGCGCTGGCTCAAGATCTGTGTCAGGAGATGGGTGCACATGCGATTGTCGCCAGCGTTGATGTCGCTGACGGAGCAAGCGTTCTGGCCATGGCTGTCCAAGCGATCGAGGCATGGGGGCACATCGACATTCTGGTCAACAACGCGGGTATCACCCATCTGCCCGCCCCGATGGAGACGGTGACGGAGGATGATTTTGACCGTGTGTTCGCGGTAAATTGCAAATCTGTCTATCTTACGGCCCGCCATATCGTGCCGCTGATGAAGGCGCGCGGGCATGGCAATATTCTCAATATCGCCTCCACCGCTGGCGTGTCGCCGCGCCCCAACCTGAGCTGGTACAACGCCTCCAAAGGCTGGATGAACACCGCAACAAAAGGGATGGCCGTAGAACTTGCGCCGATCGGTGTCCGGGTCAATGCCCTCAATCCTGTCGCGGGTGAGACGCCATTGCTGCGCTCGTTCATGGGGGAGGACACGCCACAGATGCGGGCGAAGTTCATCTCGACCATCCCGCTGGGCCGGTTCTCGACGCCCGAGGACATGGGCAATGCGGCCTGCTATCTATGCTCGGACGAGGCCAGCATGATCACTGGCGTGTGCATGGAAGTGGATGGCGGACGCTGTATCTGATAAAAAAACTAAAGAAATCGGACCGGTGATATTGGTATCGGTTCGCACCTTTCCTAAATACCGCATAGAGTATTTGAAACTATCGTCATGATTCCGTATCGGGGCGAGCCGACAAGCCCAGGAGGGAAACATCTCCGGGCCCCAACAGTATGGAGCGCGCGTGTCCCTTCTTTTGATTGTTGCCTTACCTTTTCTGGGGGCATTACTGCCCGGTTTGATGAACCAAGCAGGGCGTGCCGCCTGCGCAGGGGTGACATTCACGGTCACGCTGGCCGCGTTTATCGGGTTGCTTACCAATTTGCCCACCGTCATGGCGGGCGATGTGGTGATGTTCCGCGTCGACTGGATTCCTGCACTTGGGATTAACCTGACGCTGATGCTCGATGCGCTGGGCTTTTTCTTTGCTACACTGATTTTGGGCATCGGGATGCTGATCATCGCCTATGCGCGGTTCTACCTCGCACGTGAAGACAACATGGGCGAGTTTTTCACCTATCTACTGCTGTTTCAAGGCGCGATGGTGGGCATCGTTCTATCCGATAACATCCTGCTTATGCTGGTTTTCTGGGAGCTGACATCGCTGTCGTCCTTCCTGCTGATCGGATATTGGAAGCACCTGCCCGAAGGGCGTCAGGGTGCGCGCATGGCACTGACTGTGACGGGTATGGGGGGGCTCGCACTCATTGGTGGGATGCTGATCCTTGGCCAGATCGCAGGCAGCTATGACCTGAGTGTCATTCTACAAAGTCGTGAGATCATTCAAGAAAGCCCGCTGTATCTGCCCGCGCTTATTTTGATCCTGCTGGGGTGTTTCACGAAATCAGCTCAGTTCCCGTTTCATTTCTGGCTGCCGCACGCGATGGCCGCACCCACGCCTGTATCAGCCTATCTGCACTCCGCCACGATGGTAAAGGCGGGCATTTTCCTGATGGCGCGTATGTGGCCTGTGTTGTCGGGCACGCCCGAATGGTTCTGGCTGGTTACCTCGGCGGGTCTGATCACGATGGTATTGGGCGCTGTGATTGCCCTGTTCAAACATGATCTCAAGGCGCTGCTTGCCTTCTCTACGGTGAGCCATTTGGGCCTGATCACCATGCTTTTGGGCACGGGAACGGCGTTTGGTGCGATGGCGGCGGTGTTTCACATCCTCAACCACGCGACGTTCAAAGCGGCGTTGTTTATGTCCGCAGGCATTGTGGATCACGAGACGCACACGCGCGATATCCGCCGCCTTGGCGGGTTGCGTCATTTGATGCCGATTACGTTCGGCATCGTCACGTTGGCCGCACTATCGATGGCGGGTATCCCTCTTTTGAACGGGTTTCTCAGCAAGGAAATGATGCTTGAGGAAGCCTACCGCACGCAAATTTTTGGGCCGTGGTGGTTGGTGCCCGCACTTGCTGTGCTGGGGTCGCTTTTCTCGGCGGCCTATTGTTTCCGGCTGATCGGACATACGTTCCTTGGTCCCAAACGCGATGATTATCCGGCCAAACCCCATGATCCGCCTGCGGGCCTGTGGTTGCCACCGGCGCTGTTGATTGTGCCCGTTGTCGTCATCGGCCTTGCACCTTATGTGGCGGAGCCTGCGGTCAAGGCGATTACCGCTGCCGTTTTGGGTGGTGTGGTTGATGTGCCGACTGTGCACTTCAAAATCTGGCATGGTCTGGTGCCGGCACTCTATATGTCCATCGCGGCTGTTGTTGGTGGCTTGATCCTGCTTGCCGCGTTCAACCCGCTGCTCAAGCTTTGGGACGCGGTTCCACGCCCCGAGGCAAAGGTGATCTTCGAAGGTCTGATCGAGGCTATTGTGCGTTTGGCCAAGGCGCTCACCCTGCCGCTGCACAATGGTGCGTTTTCGCGCTATGGCTCGGTGATGGCAGTGACGGTCATCATTGCGGGATATTACGCATGGGCCACAGGGACGGTCGGCGCGCCAACGCGCGAAGTACAGCCTGCGGGCGCGATCGAAATTGCGGGCTGGCTCATGCTGGTTGTCGCGGTGGCAGGAATGGTCTTCTTGCACCGCAACAGGCTGCTGTCGCTGGTGTTGATCGGGATTGTCGGGCTGATGGTGTCGGTGGGCTTTGTCTTCTTCTCCGCGCCTGACCTTGCCATGACGCAAATCACCGTCGAGGTGGTGACGATCATCCTGCTGCTGCTCGCGCTCAACTTCTTGCCCAATGACACACCGGTCGAGAGCACGGTTCTGCGCCGGTCGCGCGATACGGTTGTGGCGATTGCAGGCGGGCTTGTCGCGATGGGGCTGAGCTATCACTACCTGCTGCGCGATCCTGTGGCGACGTCGATATCCGAGTTCCATCTCGCCAACAGCTACAAGGGTGGTGGCGGCACAAACGTCGTTAACGTGATCCTTGTGGATTTCCGGGGCTTTGACACCTTTGGCGAGATTATCGTGCTCGGCATTGCTGCGGTTCTGATCTATGCGCTGACAGAAACTTTGCTGGGCGGGCCGGTGCGCGCGCGTCTGCTCAACCGTAAACCGGACAAGCCGCTGGCGGGGGACATGCACCCGATGATGATGGTCGTGATGACCCGTGTGGTGATGCCGGTTGTGATGCTGGTCGGTTTCTATATCTTCCTGCGCGGCCACAATGAGCCGGGTGGCGGATTTATCTCCGGCCTGATCGTGTCTATCGGTCTGGTGGTGCAGTATATGGCCAGCGGCTATAGCTGGGCAACGGCGCGCCAACGCTATCCGCATCACGGTGTGATCGGCGCAGGTGTGCTGATCGCGGGACTGACAGGAGTTGGTTCGTGGTTTGTCGGCAAGCCGTTCCTGACGTCCGATTTTACCTATGTGCGCATCCCGCCGTTTCAGGAGTTCGAGTTGGCGACTGCCGCGCTCTTTGATCTTGGTGTCTTCCTCGCTGTAGTTGGCGCGGTGATGCTCTCGCTTGACGGGTTCAGCCGCCTCGCACGGCGCGCCCATACAAAGGACAATGACTACGCTATGGATATCAACCCCGCGCGGCCCGAACCCGGCACGCAGAAAGAGCAGGGAGCATAGCATGGAGTTTCTTGTAGCATCCGCCATCGGCGTGCTGACTGCCGGTGGCCTTTATATGGTCATGCGCCTGCGCACGTTTCCCGTTATCCTCGGGGTGTCGTTGCTGACCTACGCGGTCAATATCTTCTTGTTCGCGTCGGGCCGACTGCTGGTTGGGGCGCCTGCCATTCTCACGGATGCAGAGGTCTATGCCGATCCCCTGCCACAAGCGCTTGTTCTGACGGCGATCGTGATTTCCTTCGGGATGACGGCTGTGGTCGTGATGATTGCCCTTGGTGCTTATCTGGGTACGGATGACGATCATGTGGACGACCCCGCAGAGACCCGTGCGGAGGATGCCACATGACCCATTGGCTTATCGCGCCGGTTATTCTGCCGGCCATCCTCGCGCCGTTCATCATCCTTGCCGCGCGCTATCACATGGGCATCCAGCGGGTGTTTTCCATCACTGGTGTTCTGGCGATGATCGCTGTGGCCATTGGCCTTGTGATTGAAACCTCGGACGGCACGGTTATGCTGTACCAGCTTGGCGATTGGGCGGCACCATTCGGAATCGTGTTGGTTGGTGACCGGCTGTCGACGATGATGGTGCTGCTGATGGCAGTGCTGGCGCTGTTTGTACTGCTTTACTCCATCGGGTCCAAATGGGACGAGCGGGGGCGTCATTTCCACGTCCTGTTCCAGTTTCAGCTTATGGGCATCGCGGGCGCGTTTCTGACGGGAGACTTGTTCAACCTGTTTGTATTCTTCGAAGTATTGCTGATTGCGTCCTACGGTCTGATGATCCACGCGGGCGGCAATGCGCGGCTGCGCGCGGGCGTGCAGTATGTGCTGTTCAACCTTCTGGGCTCCACACTGTTTTTGTTCGCACTTGGCGCGATCTATGCCGAGACAGGTACGCTCAACATGGCCGATCTGGCCCAACGGGTGCAGCTGATTGGTGCTGACGAAACGGTTGGCATCCGTGTGGCGGCTGTTCTGCTGCTATTGGTCTTTGCGATCAAGGCGGCGGTTGTGCCACTGCACTTCTGGCTGCCCAGCTCGTATGCGGAAGCGCCTGCACCGGTTGCGGCACTATTTGCGATCATGACCAAAGTGGGCGCGTATGCGATCATCCGCGTCTACACGATGATCTTCCCGGCAGAGCTTGAGGCGACCGCGGGGCTGCACCACACATGGCTGTTGCCTGTGGCGCTTTTGTCTCTTGCGGTGGGTGCGGTCGGTGTTCTTGCGGCCAAGCGCCTTGACCGGTTGGTGGCCTTTGCGGTCATCAGCTCGATGGGCATGGTCATGGTCGCAGTGGCGCTGTTTACACAAGAAAGCATCGCCTCCGCGCTTTACTATATGGTCCACTCGACACTGGCGGCGGGTGCGCTGTTCCTTATTGTCGATCTGATCCGTCAAAGCCGCGGACATCTCTATTTGCGCACGGACGCGCCTGTTGCGGGTGCCGCCTTGATTGCGGGGCTGTTTATGGTGGCCGCCATTGCGATCACCGGTCTGCCGCCGCTGTCGGGGTTCATCGGGAAGCTGATGGTGCTGAACGCTGCGTTTGATGCGGGGCCTTCGGTCTGGATTTGGGCCGTGGTTCTGATTGCCAGCCTGATCAGTGTGGTAGGCTTTGCGCGCGCGGGTTCCATCGTGTTCTGGAAGGCGCAGTCCGATGCTGCACCTGCGGCTGATCCCACACGCGCTGCACCTGCTGCATTGTCCTACGTGGCCGTTGGCGGATTGCTGGCACTGTTGCTGGCGCATACTTTATTCGCGGGCCGGATGTATGACTATACCACCGCCACGTCGGCGCAACTGTTCCAGCCGGACGACTATATCGCGACGGTCCTCGGCACACCCGGCAAATTGAGCGGTGGCAAGGAAGATGCAAAAGCCGCATCTGACGTCAAAGGGGAGGATCACTGATGGTACGGCGCTTTTTCAACTGGCTGTTTCCGCACCCTTTGCTCACGCTGTTGCTGGCGGTGGTCTGGATCTTGCTCCAGAATAGCTTCTCTGCCGGTATGGCAGTATTCGGGGTCATCCTTGGTGTGATTATCCCACGCCTGACCGCGGCCTTCTGGCCGGAGCGTCAGGGCGGGTTTCGCGTAGGCAAGATGATCTCTTATGCGCTGATGGTCATCTGGGACATCATGGTCGCCAATGTGCAGGTCGCGTGGATCGTTCTGACCGTCCCCAACGCCAAGCTGAAGCCCGCGTGGATCACCATCCCGCTGGACCTGCGCCAACCCGAGGCGATCACGCTGCTGGCGGGGACGATCACGCTGACGCCTGGCACCGTGTCCGCCGATCTGTCGCAAAGCGGTCATTATCTGTTGGTTCACGTCCTGCATACCGACAATCCCGAGGCCGAGCGGGACGGCATTAAAAGCCGCTATGAAGCGCGTCTGAAGGAGATTTTCATATGACTTTTGCAGAAGATCTGATGGGCTATTCGGTGACTGGTGCGTTCATCGTCGTCGCCTTGTGCCAGCTCATGTCGATGGTGCGTGTCGTTATCGGACCCAGCACCGGCGACCGTATTCTGGCGCTGGATACGATGGTCGTGAATGCGATTGGCCTTATCGTACTGATGGGGCTATCACAGGGCACGCGCATCTATTTCGAGGTATCGCTCATTATCGCGATGCTGGGGTTTGTATCGACCGTTGCCTACGCGCGGTTCGTGCTGCGGGGGGACATCATCGAATGACCTATGAAATCATCGCTCTTTACGCTGTGAGCTTTTGTTTGATCGTGGGCGCCATCTTCACGCTTGTGGGGGCCATCGGGCTATTGAAGTTCAACGATGGTATGACGCGCCTGCACGCGCCTACAAAGGTAGGCACCATCGGCGTCGGCGCGCTTTTGCTGGCCTCGATCATCTTTAACGGCGTGTTCCGTGACGGCGCGATCCAAGAGTTGCTGATCATGGGCTTCCTGTTTGTGACCGCACCGATTTCCGCGCATTTCATCGCAAAGGTGAACATCCACAAACGTTCGTGTGACACACCGCCCGCATTGCCCGACGGAGAGCAGTGGGCGACCTATGATGTGCCCGCCAGCGATAGTGATATCCTGCCCGAAAAGAGCGCGGGCGGCTGAATTGTTGGAGTAGCGGGCCCCGCGTGGGCAGGTTGACAACAAGCGTTGGTTTTGATCCTTCTGCCTTGAATGCACATAGGAGACACCACCATGATGAAGACACGCGCCGCCGTTGCTGTAGAAGCAGGTAAACCGCTCGAGATCATGGAGGTGAACCTTGAGGGGCCAAAGCGCGGTGAGGTTCTGGTCGAGATCAAAGCCACCGGCCTGTGCCACACGGACGAATTCACCCGGTCCGGCGACGATCCCGAAGGTATCTTTCCCGCTATACTTGGCCATGAGGGTGCAGGCATCGTGATGGAAATCGGGGAGGGTGTCACAACCCTTGAAGTAGGCGATCACGTGATCCCGCTTTATACGCCGGAATGTCGCGAGTGCGAATATTGCCTGAGCGGGAAGACCAACCTATGTCAGGCCATCCGCATCACCCAAGGACGCGGACAGCTGCCCGACGGGACCACGCGGTTCTCCATGCTCGACGGGACGCCGATTCACCACTACATGGGCTGCTCCACCTTCGCCAACCACACCGTTGTGCCCGAGATCGCCCTTGCGAAAGTACGCAAGGACGCGCCGTTTGATAAAATCTGCTATATCGGCTGTGGCGTGACCACGGGCATCGGTGCCGTGATCAACACCGCCAAGGTCGAGATCGGCGCGCGCTGTATTGTGTTCGGGTTGGGCGGCATCGGCCTCAACGTGATCCAAGGCCTGCGTATGGCGGGGGCGGACCAGATCGTCGGCGTCGACCTCAATGACGACAAGGAAGAAACGGGTCGCTACTTCGGCATGACCGACTTCGTGAACCCCTCAAAGATCGACGGTGATCTGGTGGCGCATCTGGTTGAGCTGACCGGTGGCGGCGCGGATTATACCTTCGACGCGACGGGAAACACCAAAGTTATGCGCGATGCACTTGAGGCGGCGCATAAAGGTTGGGGGGAAAGCATCATCATCGGTGTGGCCCCTGCAGGTGCCGAGATTTCGACACGTCCGTTTCAGCTTGTTACCGGCCGTGTTTGGCGCGGGACGGCATTTGGCGGGGCCAAGGGGCGCACGGATGTGCCCAAAATTGTCGATTGGTACATGAACGGCAAGATCGAGATTGACCCGATGATCACCCACAAACTTACCCTCGACCAGATCAACGAGGGATTTGAGTTGATGCACGCGGGCAAGTCGATCCGCGCTGTTGTGGAGTTCTAGCAGCCCTTCGCACAGTTTCATTGTTGCACGAAAAATACCTGTACTGCCATGACGTCGCTGGACCAAACGCCCGCGACGTCATGCATGCGCGCGGGTAGAAATGTTGACATACCAATGCTCGGGCGTATCTGTGGTACGCAGTATGCACAAATCAACCTGAGGTAGGTCATGCCGAATATTGCTCTGATCACAGGCGCGTCCTCTGGCATCGGTGCCGAGTTCGCCCGCATTCATGCCCGCAAAGGCGGTGATCTGCTGCTGACGGCCCGCTCGGAAGCCAAGCTTAAAGAACTTGCAGTCGAGCTTGAGGCGCAGCACGGAGTGAAGGTGCACGTGTTCGCAGCAGACCTTGCCAGGCCTGACGGGCCCGATGCCCTGATCCAGCAGGTGAGCGTGGCGGGCCTCGAGATTGATATCCTGATCAACAACGCCGGATACGGCGGGCAGGGACGTTTTATCGACCGACCGCTGGACGACGAGATGGCGATGATTGATCTGAACACCAAGGCGCTTGTGACCCTGTCGCATCATTTTGGCCGCGACATGGCAAAACGCGCGCGGGGCCGCATTCTCAACGTGGGATCGACCGCAGGTTTCATGCCCGGTCCGCTACAATCGGTCTATTTCGCGACAAAAGCCTTCGTGAACAGCTTTTCCCAAGCGCTGGATCATGAATTGCGACCTCAGGGCGTGACTGTCACGTTGCTGGCGCCTGGATACGTGAAAACAGGATTTGCCGATCGTGCGGGCCTCAACGGCACAAATCTGGTGAAGGGAGGCGGAAAAACGGCGGCGTCCGCTGCAAAGCACGGATATGAGGCGATGCAGCGCGGTGCACTTGTGACCGTAAATGAAGGCATGCTCAGCTTTATGCTCAACTGGATCATTCCGCTGCTGCCGCGCCGCGCGGTACTGACAATGATCGAGCGGATGCAACGCAGATAACCCCACACAGGGAAGGAACAGCTATGAAATTGACTGTAAACGGAAAAACCCATGATGTGGATGTCGAAGCAGAGATGCCGCTGTTGTGGGTACTGCGCGATGAATTGGGTATCACTGGTGTAAAATACGGCTGTGGCATCGCGCAATGTGGTGCGTGTACGGTACATGTGGACGGTGTCGCAGTGCGGTCATGCCAACTATCCGCAGGTGATGTGGACGGTGATATCACCACCATCGAAGGGCTGGGCACGCCCGAAGCCCTGCATGCGGTGCAAGAGGCGTGGATCGAGCATCAGGTGGCACAATGCGGCTACTGCCAGTCCGGCCAGATCATGCAAGCCGCAAGCTTTCTTGACCTCAACTCAAACCCTGACGACGCGCAGATTGACCAAGCCATGAGCGGGAACCTGTGCCGTTGTGGCACCTATCCACGCATCCGCGCTGCGGTCAAAACTGCCGCCACAAAATTGCAAGGAGCCTGAACCATGGGTCGTATGAAAACCATTGCCCGCCGGTCTTTCCTCATCGGGTCCGCTGCCATTCTGGGCGGCGTTGCATTCGGCACCTATATGGTCAAACGCGACCCCGCCAACCCGCTGAGTGCGGATGCGGCGCGGGGGGACGCAGTGTTCAACCCATGGGTCAAGATCAACGCGGAAGGGATCATTTTGGTCACGCCGCACACCGATCTGGGGCAGGGTGCGACCGCCATGCAAGCGATGCTTATAGCAGAAGAGCTGGACGTCGATCTGGATCAGATCACAACGACATTCGGTGTGCCTGCGGCGGCCTATTTCAACACTGCTCTCGCCAGTGAGGCGGTACCGTTCCGCTCCAACGACAACAGCTTTGCTGCAGAGGCCATGCGCGACACGATGGGCGCGGTGATGAAGGTGCTGGGTGCGCAGGTCACAGGCGGCTCGACCTCGGTTCCCGACAGCTTTGACAAACTGCGCCACGCCGGTGCGGTGGCCCGTGAAACTCTCAAACAGGCCGCAGCCACCGAGACAGGCATCGACGCTGCCGCGCTCAAGACCGAGCGGGGAGCGGTTGTGCTGCCTGATGGCAACCGCATCGACTATACCGCGCTTGCGGCAACTGCTGCTGCGATTGAGCCTGTGACGGATGTCGTGCTGCGCGATCCGTCGCAATGGCGCCTGATTGGCAAGCCGCAGCAACGGCTGGACATTGTTGCGAAATCGACAGGGACACAGGCGTACGGTATCGACCTCAAGGTTGAAGGCATGGTTCAGGCCAGCGTGCGGATGAACCCGCGCAAGGGCGCGCCGATGCTTGGCTTTGATGCGGGCAAAGCGGCAGAGATGCGCGGCGTGTCTCAGATCATTGGCCTGCCTTATGGCGTTGCGGTGATCGCTGACAATACATGGCGCGCCTTTCGCGCATTGGACGAAATGACATTTGACTGGGCGGAGGCGCCTTTCCCCGCCGAACAGGCCGATCATTGGGCCGCGGTCGAGGCCTCGTTTACCCAGGACCGTCTGGATAAGGAGTGGCGGCATGACGGCGACGTTGACGCAGCCCTTGAGGGGGCGGATGTAATCGAAGCGGAATACCGCGCACCCTATGTGGCGCATCAACCGCTGGAGCCTATCGGGGCTGTTGCGAGGGTGACAGCGGACCGCGTCGACATCTGGGTTGCACACCAATTGCCGCGCTTTGCGGAGCAGCGGATCGCCGCGCGCCTAGATATGGATACGGATCAGATATTTCTACACAACCAATATGCCGGCGGCAGTTTTGGTCACCGTCTGGAATTCGATAACATCGATGTGGTGATTGATATCGCGCGTGAAGTATCAGGCACCGCCGTCAAGTTGACGTTCAGCCGCGAAGAGGATTTCGCGCAGGACTACAACCGCCAGATCGGGATGGCGCGCGGACGCGGCGCTGTAACGGGAGGACGTGTCACTGCCCTTGATCTTGATATTGCGACAGTATCTGCGGCGCGGTCACAATCTGGTCGCCTTGGCGCGCCAGTGCCGGGGCCGGACACACAGATTGCAGCGGGCGCGTGGAACATGCGTTATGCCGTGCCCGATTTGCGGGTGCGGGCCTACGCCGTGCCCGAACTGGCACCCACATCTTCATGGCGCTCGGTCGGAGCGTCCTCTGCGGGTTTCTTTGCCGAAGGATTTTTGGATGAGTTGATCCATGCCGCAGGTGTGGACCCGATGGAAGAGCGTCTGCGGTTGGTGAACGACGATGATGCGCGCCGTGTTTTGGAGGCGGTGGCGGAAATGTCCAATTGGGGCAGCCCGCTTGGGCCGCGTCAGGGGCGCGGCGTGGCATTGGTCACTTCCTTCGGCGTACCGGTGGCGGAGGTTGTCGAAGTGACCGATACCGAAAACGGCATCAAGATTGACCGCGTTTTCGTTGCTGCCGAAGTCGGTCGAGTTGTTGATCCCGTGACCTTCGAGAATGTTGTGGCGGGCGGCGTTATCTGGGGTCTGGGCCATGCCATGAACTCTGAAATCACCTACTCCGACGGGCGTACAGAGCAAGATAACTACCACATGGCAGAGGGCATGCGCCTGCACCAATGCCCCGTGATCGAAGTGCGCGCGTTGGAGCATGGCGATACAGTGCGTGGCATCGGGGAGCCACCTGTGCCTCCCGCTGCACCTGCGCTTGCCAATGCGATATTTGCGGCCACAGGCACCCGTCTGAGGGAAATGCCCTTCTATAAAACAGTTGATTTTGTATGAGATACCTCGTGATCATTCTGGCCTTTGCTGCCCTGCCAGCCGCCGCACAGCAAACCGATCCCGATACCGAGGCTGGTATGGAGGCGTGGTCGCGCATCTTTGCGGTGGCGTCACATCCGCGCTGTACCAATTGCCACGTGGGCGAAAGCGGGCGACCGGCATGGGACGGCCTTGGCTATGGAGCGGAGCGGCTGCACGGAATGAACATCGTTTCGGGTGAGAGCCGGATCGGTGCGGAGACGATCCCCTGTCGCACCTGTCACATCGGCGCTGAGGGCGAGAATTCCCTGCCTCATGCCGCACCGCAGGTGGACGATGCATGGCGTCTGCCGCCGGTCGAGCTTGCGTGGCGCGGGAAATCAAGCGTTGAGATTTGTGCGCAACTACGCAACCCCGAGACGAATGACGACTTTGATCTGGCCGAACTTGTTGATCACGTGAGCACCAGCGCGTTTGTTAATTACGGATTTGTGCCTGGAGCGGGGCGCATACCTGCGCCGGGGTCCGTGTCCGCGCTTGCGCAGGATATTCGCATCTGGGGCGCGGCAGGCATGCCTTGCGCCGATGACCAATAGCGCGGAATTGTAGGACAGTATTTGCGAAATACCTTGACGCTGGCGGGCCTCCTGCGCTCCGGTAGGTGGCATGGATATTTTGCACATCACCCGCCCCGCACCACTCACCGGACTAGACGATATTCCGATGCCCTCCGAGGATGCGCCGCGTGCGCAGGCACTGGTGGCGCGCTGCCCCGTCGCTGCACAAACACCCCTTGAGACGGCGACAGCGATTGCCACACAAGCGGGCGTTCAGGATGTCTGGATCAAGGACGAGCGCGGGCGCATGGGGCTGGGCAGCTTCAAAGCGCTTGGTGCGGCCTATGTGATCGCTTGCGACGCACAAGACGGTGATGTCAGTGTACGGACCTATGTGACGGCGAGTGCCGGCAATCATGGCCTGTCCGTTGCGGCGGGTGCATCGGCGTTCGGTGCGTCCTCTGTCGTCTACATTGCGCAGACCGTGCCGGAAGGCTTTGCCAACCGGCTGCAGGACCAAGGTGCCCGAGTGGTCCGCGAGGGGGATACATATGAGGACAGTCTGCGCGCGGCGGAAAAGGCGGCGCGGGACAACGAATGGGATCTGTTGTCGGATGGCTCTTGGCACGGCTACACCGACCGTCCGCACCGCCTGATGGAGGGGTACACCGTTCTGATGGCCGAAGCGATTGCACAACTGCCCGATGTTCCGACCCATATCTTTTTGCAAGCAGGCGTTGGTGGGCTGGCCTGTGCGTGCGCCGCACTGGCGCGGCAGGCGTGGGGGGATGCGCCGCGCATCGTAGTGGTTGAGCCTGATGCCGCCGCAGCGCTGCACGGCTCGATTGTTGCGGGCAAGGCGGTCGAGAGTGTTGGGCCCGTATCCGACATGGGGCGGCTTGATTGTAAGATGCCATCGCTTATCGCGCTCAAAGGACTGGCGCGCGATGCCGATGCCTTTGCTCTTATTTCGGAGGAAGAGGGTCAGGCGGGTGCCGGGCTTGCGATGGTGGCGGGGTTCGGCTCGTCCCCCTCGGGGGCGGCAGGTGTTGCGGCACTCATCGCGCTCGATGCTGCACAGCGCGAGGCGCTTGGCGTGACTGCGCAATCGCGGATATTGTGTGTGCTGAGCGAAGGTCCGGGCTGATGCAACGGGGTTTTGCGGTGGCCGAATTCGAGGCGCGCACAATCCGCGCGCAGGCCTTGATGCAAGTCGCAGGTATTGATGCTCTGCTGCTTACGACCGAGGCGGACATCCGGTATTTCACCGGATTTCTGACGCGGTTTTGGGAGAGTCCGTCGCGGCCTTGGTTCGCAATTGTGCCTGCAGCGGGCAAACCCATCGCTGTCATCCCCTCCATCGGCGCGGCACTTATGGCGCAGACGTGGATTGACGATATCCGCACATGGCGCGCGCCGGATATGACCGATGATGGCGTCAGTTTGCTGATCGATACGCTCAACGCACAGGGCGATGTGATCGGCACACCTATGGGAGCGGAGAGCCATCTGCGCATGCCGTTGGCGGATTGGGTACGGGTGCAGGCCGGCGTTCGTGGTAAAATTCGCGATGATGCGCGCATTGTTCAACAGCTCCGAGCAGTAAAGTCGGACGCCGAGATTGCCAAGATCGCGCAGGCGTGCACCATCGGCGGGCGCGCTTTTGCCCGCGTGCCGGAAATCGCGCGGGAAGGCGTGCCTCTGTCGCAAGTGTTTCGCGATTTTCAGCGGCTGTGCCTTGAGGAGGGTGGGGATTGGGTTCCCTACCTTGCAGGTGCTTGTGCATCGGGGGGCTACGGGGATGTCATCTCACCGGCCAGTGACGCAGCGCTTGCACAGGGGGATGTGCTGATGCTGGACACAGGGTTGGTGTGGGACGGGTATTTTTGCGACTTTGACCGGAACTTTTGCATCGGTAAAGTGGCATCGCAGGTTGCGGAGGCTCATGACCGGTTGATCGCCGCAGTGGACGCCGCTGCAGATATCGCACGTGCGGGGACCACGGCGGCTGAGCTTTTCCGCGCGATGGATGCGATCGTAACGGGCGGTTCAGGTGGCTCTGATGCCGGACGGTTGGGGCACGGGCTAGGCATGCAACTGACCGAGGGGCTATCGCTCATCCCCGACGATCATACGGTTCTGGAGCCGGGGATGGTCATCACGCTGGAGCCGGGGATCGAGATCACGGAGGGCAGAATAATGGTGCATGAAGAGGACATCGTGATCACAGACGGCGCGCCACGGTTTTTGTCACCGCGCGCGACAGCACTGGTGCAACTGTGACCGACTACGGCTACACCCGTGCGGCTGATGGACCGGCCCCTGTCGGGCTGATCGTCTTGCAGACGGACGAGACGATAGAGGGGGATTTGCGCCGGATGCTGCCGCAACATCTGCCGGTCTTTATCAGCCGCGTACCCTCGGGTGCTGACGTCACCCCCGACAGTCTGCGTGCAATGGCGGGATATTTGGAGCGTGCTGCTGCACTGCTGCCCCAAGCGATGCACTATGCCGCGATTGGATATGGGTGCACGTCCGCCACCGCCCAAATCGGAGCGCCGCGCGTGGCTGAATTGATCGCGTCTGGCGCACAGACGGGCCATGTCACTGATCCCCTCAGCGCGCTCATCGCGGCATGTCGGGCGCTGGGCATCGCGCGGCTTGCGTTTCTGTCGCCCTATACGGCGGACGTCTCGGACAAGCTGCGCAGCGCGCTATTGCTGGCGGGGATAGAGACGCCAACTTTCGGAAGCTTCAACGAGGCGAATGAGGCCAGCGTCGTGCGCATTGATGCGCAATCGATTGTCGATGCGGCCTGCGCTCTGGCAGCCGAAGGCGATACACAGGCGATTTTTTTGTCATGTACCAACCTCAGGACGCTGGACGTGATCGAGCGGATTGAGGCGCAGACAGGCCTTCCTTGTTTGTCGAGCAATCAGGTCTTGGGTTGGGTACTGGGCCACTACGCAGGGGTAGAGGTGCAGGTGCCCGGCATTTTGGGAAAAATTGCGCATCTCTGAGGTCACCTCTGTCTTGACGCTTGGCCGCTGATGTCATACCTCGGGCGTGTAAGCGGGCGTTGTGTAATGGTTAAGACCTCAGTTTTCCAAACTGAAGATGAGGGTTCGATTCCCTCCGCCCGCTCCACCGCTTCCTCGATAATTTAGCTCACTGCGACAGCGCAGCGCTTGACCCTGTTGGATGCGCTTGCGAATAAGCGATGCGAGAACTGATAAAGGACAGCGCATGGCGGATAGCCCCACGCCCCCCCACTCCGCGACCGAAGAGCGTGAACGCTCCCGCCAGATTGGCGCGTTGCGTGCGCTACTGCCGTTTTTGCGCCCGTACCGCCTGCTGATGGCCGGTGCACTAACGGCACTTGTAGCGACGGCGATGATCTCGCTTGCGCTGCCGCTTGCCGTGCGGCGGGTCGTTGATACGTTCGACACGGGCGAAGCGGCCCTGCTGGACCAGTATTTCATCGCGGCCCTCGCGATTGCAGGTTTGCTCGCGGTGGGATCCGCGCTGCGCTATGCGCTTGTGACGCGGCTGGGAGAGCGTGTTGTTGCCGACATCCGCAAAGCGACATTTGACCGTGTCATCTCGATGAGTCCGGTGTTTTACGAGCGGATTATGACTGGCGAAGTCCTCAGCCGGATCACAACGGATACCACCCTGATCCTGAGCGTTATCGGTTCGTCCATCTCTATCGCGCTGCGTAATCTTCTGACTTTCATCGGCGGGCTGATCCTGATGCTGCTGACATCGGCCAAACTGGCCGGTCTGGTGTTGCTGGTCGTGCCTGCGGTGATCATCCCGATCCTTGTGCTAGGTCGCCGTTTGCGTGTGATCAGCCGCGAAAATCAGGACTGGATCGCAGCTTCCTCGGGCAATGCGTCCGAGAGCCTGAGTGCAGTACAGACGGTGCAGGCGTTCACTCACGAAGGCGCCAGTCGTGCACAGTTTGCCCAGATGACCGAAAGCTCGTTTGACGCGGCGCGGCGGCGTATTCGCACGCGTGCCTACCTTACGACGATCGTGATATTCTTGGTTTTTTCCGGTGTGGTCGGCGTGCTGTGGATTGGTGCGCGCGACGTGCGCGAGGACGTGATGACTGTCGGATCGCTGGTGCAGTTTGTGATCTATGCGGTGATGGTTGCAGGTGCCGTTGCCGCCCTTTCAGAGATCTGGTCCGAGTTGCAGCGCGCCGCTGGTGCAACAGAGCGGTTGGTAGAGTTGTTGGAGACGGTTGATCCGGTCAATGACCCTGCGAGCGCCCGAACCTTGCCAGAGCCGGTACAGGGGCACATCAAGTTCGAGAATGTCGGTTTCCGCTATCCCGCACGGCCCGAGACAGCTGCGCTTGACGGGATCAGCCTCGAGATCAAGCCCGGCGAGACGGTGGCCTTTGTCGGCCCGTCAGGCGCAGGTAAGACAACGATTATCCAGATGATCTTGCGTTTCTATGACCCGCAATCGGGGCGCATCACCTTTGACGGGATTGACGTGCGCGACCTGAGCCGCGATGCGTTCCGCCGCCAAATCGCATTGGTGCCACAAGATCCGGTGATTTTTGCGGCCTCTGCGCGCGAAAATATCCGCTTTGGCCGCCCCGACGCAACCGACGCCGAGATCGAGAGCGCTGCCCGCGCCGCCGCCGCCGACACGTTCATATCCGCATTACCTGATGGCTATGACAGCTATCTGGGGGAGCGCGGTGTGATGCTGTCGGGAGGGCAAAAGCAACGTATTGCGATTGCCCGTGCGATCCTGCGCGCCGCACCGGTGCTGTTGCTCGATGAAGCTACAAGCGCGCTGGATGCCGAAAGCGAACGCGCCGTACAGGCCGCGGTGGAAGAGCTGAGCGCGGGGCGTACAACGCTAATCGTGGCGCACCGTCTGGCGACCGTGAAAAAAGCTGACCGCATTGTCGTGCTTGAGGCAGGGCGCATTGTCGACACAGGTACCCATGATGATCTGGTGGCGAAAGGCGGGCTTTATGCACGGTTGGCGCGTCTGCAATTCACTGACGGGATCGCGGCAGAGTAATTCCCCTTGTATTGTTGCCCTGTGAGGTGAAACACCTGACAGACAAATCAATTCATACAAAGGAGTAGTCTCATGGGTCTGTGGAGTTTCGTAAAAGGTGCCGGCAAGAAGGTTTTTGGCGGTGGTGATGATGCGGAAGTATCGGGTGCTGCCTTGCAGGACGAGCTGAAAGAGTTGGGCCTTGATGCAGAGGGGCTTGATATTTCGGTTGTGGGAGACAAGGTCAAAGTGACTGGCAAAGCTGCCTCGCAGGAAATGCGCGAAAAGGTGATCCTTGCCGTCGGCAATGTCGAAGGTGTGGCTGAAGTTGAAGACGATGTGACCGGTGGCGAAGGCGAGCCGACGTTCCACACTGTCGAAAAGGGCGACACACTTTGGGCGATTTCGGCCAAGACTCTGGGCAACGGCGCGCATTACGAAAAGATTTTCGAGGCTAACAAGCCGATGCTGACACACCCTGACAAGATTTATCCCGGTCAGGTGCTTCGCATTCCTTCGGCATAATCATGGGCGCGCCTCGCTCGCAATCGCGGGGCGCGCACGCATCTTTACCTCCATGTTGACGCAACGCTACTTGCATTCTGCGCCAACCAACCAACGCTCTACTTGAATTTCCCTACGCGGCGCGTCATCGTAATGGCTATAAATCATGCATGTCTCGCAAAGAGACGGCACAGGGGAGGATGACGTATGGGATATTCTGGAATTGCCGACCGCGAGATGATCGAGGCGGAGAGCAAGTGGGAAGACCGCGACCTGCATAAAACGCTCTACGGTATGCTTTCGGCGACCACTTCAAAGTTTCCCAACAATAATGCGATCAGCTACCAGTTGCTGTCGGGGCCGACCGATCACGCGGAGACGCTGACGTGGCAGGAATTTCACGATAAATCCGTTCAGGCTGCGAACCTGTTTCGCAGTCTTGGCATCGGGCCAACGGACGTGGTTGCCTATATCCTGCCCAATACCAACGAGACAGCGATCAGCCTGATTGGTGGTGCGATTGCGGGCATCGTCAATCCCATCAACCCCCTTCTGGACCCCGAGCAGATCGGTGCGATCCTGCGCGAGACGAACGCAACCGTCGTGATTACGCTGCGCCCGTTCCCGAAGACCGATGTGGCAGATAAAACAGCGGCTGCAGTGGCACTCGCCCCCAATGTTAAAACCGTTCTCGAGGTGGATCTGCACCGCTACCTCACCGGCATCAAGAAGATGATCGTGCCGCTCATCAGGCCCAAACGGACCATCCAAAATCAGGCTACCTATAAGAACCTCAACGAGGAAATGGCCAAGCAACCCAAGACGCTGCAGTTTGACGATCCGCAAGAGGACCGCGTGGCGTTCTATTTCCATACCGGTGGCACCACGGGCATGCCTAAAGTGGCACAGCACAAGTATTCGGGCGTGATCTACAATGGCTGGACCGGTGCACGGCTGCTTTATACGGACAAAGACGTGGCCATGTGTCCGCTGCCGTTTTTCCATGTGATGGCAGTTCATGCGGTATTCATGGGCGTGATCCATGCCGGTGCGCATATCATCCTGCCTACACCCCAAGGTTATCGCGGTGAAGGGGTGTTTGATAACTTCTGGAAGCTGTGCGAGCGGTGGAAAGTCACGTTCATCATCACCGTGCCCACGGCAATCTCAGCCAAGATGCAGCGCCCAGTGAATGCGGATTTATCGAGTGTGAAAACCGCCTTCTCCGGCTCGGCACCTTTGCCGATGGAGTTGTTCAAACGCTTCGAAAAGGCGACAGGCATCACAATTGTCGAGGGCTACGGGCTGACCGAGGCGACAGTTCTTGTTTCCGGCAACCCAACCGAGGGACTGCGCAAGGTAGGCTCGATCGGGGTCGAGTTTCCTTATACAAAGGTCCGCATTATCAAGGGCACGCCAGACGGGCCTATCGACGCGGATGTGGACGAAATTGGCGAGATTTGCGTCTCCAACCCCGGTGTCTATAGCGGTCACACCTACACCGAAGCCGATAAAAATATTGACCTGTACTATGATACGGATTTCCTGCGCACGGGCGATTTGGGGCGCAAGGATGAGGACGGCTATATCTGGATCACAGGCCGCGCCAAGGACCTCATCATTCGGGGTGGTCACAACATCGACCCCGCCGAGATTGAAGAGGCCCTTTTGGGGCATGAGGCGGTCGCCTTTGCAGGTGCCATCGGTCAGCCTGACATCCACGCGGGCGAGGTGCCTTGTGGCTTCGTCGAACTGGTAGCGGGTGCTACAGTCACACCAGAAGAACTGCTTGAGTTCGTGAATGGAAAAGTATTGGAACGCGCAGCACAGCCCAAGCATATCACCATCATGGACGAGCTTCCCAAAACGGCTGTGGGCAAGATATTCAAGCCTGATCTGCGCCGTCATGCGATCACCCGCATCTTTGATGCCGCGTTGGAAAAGGCCGAAGTGCCTGCCCGTGTCGCGCGCGTGATCGACGACAAAAAGCGGGGTCTGGTCGCCGTTATCGCGATGAACGGTGCCGATGATGCGACGGTAGGCACGGTTCTGGGTGGCTTCATCAATCAATGGGATGCAGCCGCCTGAGCGCGGCGAAGCTTATGTCAAAAAGCTGCCCGCCTTCATCGTGTCCGGTATGGACGCACCGAGGCGGGTCAGGATCGTGGGGGCCAGTTGCAACTGGTTGATGACGACGTCCACATCCGGCCCCTGTGCATCACCAAAGTAATAGAGCGCTGCGTCCTGCTGTAGCGGGTCGCGGCCCCCATGATGTCCTCGGGCATCTTGCCCGTGATCAGCGGTCACTATCACCTCATAGCCAGCTGCCCGCCATTTGGGAATAAACGGTGCGAGCATTTCATCCATCACATGACAGGCGTGGTCCATCTCCTGACCATCATGGAAAAACCGGTGCCCCATGCTGTCGAGGGTACAGGTGTGTAGCATGCCGTAATTCACGCCAAATCGTAGACATAGGTTGGTCAGGGTTGCAAAAAGATCAACATCGGACGGCGTCATCTGGTTGACCGTGCCGTAACCTGTCATGGTGTGGAACCGGCCATAATTGATCGTGTCGCTGTCTGGCTCGTCGTATTCGATGTCGCGCACATAGTCGAAAGGATGGCGGTTAAAAAGCTCGGACCAAAAGCTGTGTGCGACAGCACCGGTTACTCCGCGCCCTTTGCGGATTTGGGAGAAAACGTCTGGCTGGGCAAGGCGAAATACATTGCCATTACCGGTACAGCCATGCACGGCAGGGGCAACACCGGTATGGATTGATGCATAGCATGACGCAGAAATCGACGGCAGCACCGAACGGATCTTCCATACGCGCGCATCGCCACTGTCTACCCAACCTTCAAGATTGCCAAACAACCGCCGCCAATTGCGGTACGGAACACCATCAAGAATGATCAATAATAGCTTGTTTTGCATGAGTTACTCCTGCTGGGACCAGCAAGATTAGTCTCAAACCGTCAATGCATACAAGCGAGGGTTAGTGACAGTGCACACGTCCCTGGCTGTTGTCCATATGACAGCATTGGCCCGGAGGGGAGCTTTTCCGGCACCCGCCGCCATGACTGATCACCTGATTACCATCGAGTTGCGTTGGATGTTGGGTGGCAGCAATTGAATAGCTGGGCATGAAAGTCAATCCAACAACCATGAGGGGTGCAATAAATTTTTTCATAGTTTAGCTCCATAAAATGATTAAGAAAATATTAACAACCACAAATTGATTCTTCTATATATTTATTCCAAATTTCAGAAAAGTATCACTTCCAATTCTGTAATATCGGCGCTTCCGAGGCTTCATTCGGTGAGAGTTCTTGACTGGCAAGTAAAGGACCTTGCAAGCCAAGGTCTCGCCCATAGGACTATGTTTGCTGTATTGCCAATGTCTCAAAGGGTAGGTGCGAAAGCCACTCCGCGAACACAGAGTTGTGAGAGGCTACGCCTGTCCGTATACAGTATCGGTCTGGGTAGGGCACGATCGGAGAGCAATCATGGCACGCAAATCAAAGACGAATAAACGCAAGCAGGCGCAGGCTTCCCGGCCCGGCGGGGTGGAACCGGCGGCACGGTCTGCGGTGACGCGCCGTGGCATGATGGTGCGCGCGGGCAGCGTACTCGCGGGGATCGCAGTACTTGGCGCGGGCGGTGTGTGGGCGGTCAATTCATTCACTCAGTCCCAGCAAGAACGCGACCTAAGCCGGATCGGAAAAGGTGCGCCCGTTGTGGTCCAGATCCATGATCCGCAATGCGCGATTTGCAATGGTCTACAACGCGAAGCGCGCAAGGCGCTTGCGCGGCTTGATGCGGATGCGCCGATTTATTTGGTTGCTGATCTGACCCAGACCGAAGGGGCCATTTTTGCCCAGCAACACGCGGTGCAGCACGTCACTCTTTTGCTGTTTGATGGTGATGGTAACCGTGTGCAGACCCTAACCGGCAGTCGCACCCGCGACGAACTTGAGCCGATATTTGCACGGCTGACGCGCTAAGCTTGTTCGGGTGGCTCAGTTACCCGCACTTTGCATCTTGCGGTTGGCAATCACCTCTTCGAGCCAGCCGATCTTCATCTCCGGCACGGAGCTGAGCAGCAGATCGGTATAGTCGTCAAAGGGGGGCGAGAGCACTTGTGATTTGGGGCCATAGCGCACGACTTCTCCGCGGTACATGACCGCAATGCTGTCAGCGATGGCCTTCACAGTGGCCAGATCATGGGTGATGAACAAGTATGCCACATCCTCGATCTTTTGCAGGTTCAGGAGCAGTTTCAGAATGCCGTCAGCGACCAGCGGATCAAGCGCGGATGTCACTTCGTCACAGATGATCAGCTTTGGTTTGGCGGCAAGTGCGCGCGCGATGCACACACGTTGCTTTTGCCCACCCGACAGTTCGGCGGGATAGCGGTCCTGAAACCCTTCGCCTAACTCGATCTCGTCGAGCAGTTCTTGGATGCGGGTCTGTTTTTCTTTTCCCTTGAGGCCAAAATAGAACTCAAGCGGTCGGCCGATGATTGTGCCAACTGTCTGGCGGGGGTTCATCGCGGTGTCGGCCATCTGGTAGATCATCTGCAATTCGCGCAGGTCATCGCGGGGGCGCGTCGCCAGATCAGGCGTGAGCACGCGGCCTTCGAAGGTGATCTCACCGGCTGTGGGGGGCAGAAGTCCCGTGATCACCCGCGCCAGCGTGGATTTGCCCGACCCGCTTTCACCGACAACGGCCAGCGTCTGGCCGGCGTAGATGTCGACATTGATGCCTTTGAGCACATCGGATGCTGTTCCGGCGTAGCGCGCGGTAATGCCGCTGACGCTCAGGATCGGGGCGTCTGTCGGCGCTTTTTCGATGTGCTTGATCGAGCGGACAGAGACGAGCGCTTGTGTGTATTCTTCCTTGGGGTTGTTGATGATCTGGTCCGTAGTGCCGTATTCCACCATGGCACCCTGTTGCAGGACCATGATGTGATCGCTCACCTGCGCCACAACGGCGAGGTCGTGGGTAATATAGAGTGCCGCGACGCCGGTGTCGCGGATCGCATCCTTGATCGCGGCCAACACGTCGATTTGCGTAGTCACATCAAGGGCTGTCGTCGGCTCGTCAAACACAACCAGATCAGGTTCGGGACATAGGGCAAGTGCGGTCATGCACCGTTGTAGCTGCCCGCCTGAAACCTGATGGGGATAGCGTGACCCGATGTTTTCAGGGTCGGGCAGGCCGAGTTTACCAAAGAGAGCGACAGCCCGCGCTTCGGCATCTTTGCGTGAGAATTTACCCTGACTCACAGCGGCTTCTACGACCTGCTCCATTATCCGTTTGGCCGGATTGAAGGACGCGGCAGCAGATTGTGAGACATAGGTAACTTCGGCGCCGCGCAAACGGCGCTTGTCCGCCATGCCCGACTTGATTACGTCGCGCCCGTTGACCCAGACCTCACCGCCCGTAAGCTCAACACCGCCGCGCCCGTAGGACATGGCCGCAAGGCCGATGGTTGACTTGCCCGCACCGGATTCGCCGATGAGGCCAAGCACCTTGCCCGCCTCCAGATCAAAGTCGACACCGTGTACAATCTCGATCTCGCGGGATTTTTCCCCGGGGGGATAGATGGTCGCGCCAATTTTGAGGCCGCGTACTTTTAGCAGGGGTTCAGTCATCCGCGGCCGCCTTTCAGGGAGGTGGTTCGGCTTAAGATCCAGTCGGCCACGAGGTTGATCGAGATGCACAGGGCAGCGATGGCATAGGCAGGATAAAGTGCCGCCTGAATGCCGTAGTTGATGCCTTCCTTGTTCTCTTTCACGATGCCGCCCCAATCGGCCTGCGGTGGCTGTACGCCAAGGCCAAGGAACGACAGGGTCGAGACAAAGAGCACCATGAAGATGAAGCGCAGGCCCATCTCCGCCACCAGCGGTGACAGCGCGTTTGGCAACGTCTCGCGAAAGATGATCCAGCCGATTTTCTCGCCGCGCAAGCGAGCAGCCTCGACGTAGTCCATGACCGTGATATCAACGGCGACCGCACGGGCAAGCCGGAAAACCCGCGTGCTGTCCAACAAGCCCATCAGCACGATCAGCGTGAAGATGGTGGTGGGCATGACCGACAAGACTACCAACGCGAAGATCAAGGACGGGATCGACATGATGAGGTCGATAAACCGGCTCAAGAGCTGATCGACCCAGCCGCCGGAAACAGCGGCGAAAAAGCCCAGCGTGGCACCGGTGACGAAGCTGAGGATGGTGGCTGCGGTGGCGATGAAGATTGTTGTGCGCCCGCCATAGATCATCCGGCTCAGCAGGTCGCGGCCAATACTGTCGGTGCCCAGTAGGAATTCCGAGGACGAAGGCTCCCAAACGTCGCCGACAACTTCGGCCATGCCGTAAGGGGCGATGAAGGGCGCGAAGATGGCGCAGAAGAAGAAAAGCGTAGTGAAGAACAGCCCGATAAGGGCGGCGGGGGGGATGCGGATCATGAGTGTACCCCTGAATTAATTGCGATGGGGAACCGGCGCTCCATCATGACTGGGTGTCTTCCGGCGCTTTTGCTTTGCAAAAACGCTTGGTCGCACAGCGTGAATTTTTTCGGTGAAAAATTCACTTTGGATGCCTCAGTCTTGGGTTTGTGACGATGGATACGATGTCGGCGATCAGGTTCAATCCGATGTAGACGGCGGCGAATATGAGGCCACAGGCCTGCACCACCGGTACGTCACGTTTGCTTACGTGGTCCACCAGATATTGGCCCATGCCCGGATAGGCGAATACTACTTCGACCACCACGACGCCCACGACCAGATAGGCCATGTTGATCATCACGACGTTCACGATGGGTGCGACAGCATTCGGAAACGCGTGCTTTCGGATGACGGTGAGCATGCGCAGACCCTTAAGCTCTGCAGTCTCGATATAGGCGGATTGCATCACGTTGAGGATCGCGGCGCGCGTCATGCGCATCATATGCGCAAGCACCACCAGCGTCAGCACCATCACAGGGATCGCGATTGCATTGAGCTTCTCGCCAAGGCTCATGGAATCGTTGATGATTGCCACGGACGGGAACCAGCGCAGCTTGATCGCGAGCCAGTACACGAGGATGTAACCGATCATGAATTCTGGGATCGAAATAGTCGTCAGGGTCACGCCGGAGATTAACTTATCCGGTAGCCGGTCTTTGTAGCGGACCGACAGCAGCCCCAAAAATATTGCCAACGGGACCGAGATCACGGCCGCCCAGAATGCCAGAAAGAGAGTATTTTTGAGCCGCCCGCCAATGCTTTCGGCGATGTCGCGCCCGTTGGTGAGAGCCGTACCAAGGTCACCCTGAAGCACACCGCCTAGCCAATCGAAGTAACGCTGTACCGGTGGATCGTTCAGGCCAAGTTCTGCGCGCAGGTTGGCGAGGTTTTCGGGTGTTGCCCCCTGACCAAGGATTTGCTGCGCCACATCGCCGGGCAACATTGTCGTGCCCGCAAAGATCAAAACAGACGCAGCAAGAAGAAGCAGGACGCCCAGCGCTAAGCGCTGGGCGACCAAGATGATGATAGGATGCACGGTGTTACGCCGTTTTCCATGTATACTTGAAGGTTTTCCAATAGCCTTGCGGGCCGTTCGGGTTGCCTTTGTAGCCTTGGACATCTCCTGAGATGGCATCGACGAAGTCGTTGAACATCGGCAGGATTACACCGCCTTCTTCGTTCAGCATGCGGCCCATCTTGGAATAGATTTCCTTGCGCTTTGCATCGTCAAGCTCTGCACGTGCTTCAAGCAGCATCGCGTCGAACTCGTCACGCTTCCAACGGGTGTCGTTCCAGTCAGCCGTCGAAAGATAGGCTGTAGCATACATCTGATCTTGGACCGGACGGCCACCCCAATAGGAGGCACAGAAGGGCTGTACATTCCAGACTTCGGACCAGTAGCCATCGTTCGGCTCACGCTTGATCTCGAGCGGGATACCGGCGGCCTGTGCCGATTGTTGAAACAATGCGGCAGCGTCCACAGCACCGGGGAAGGCGCCATCGGCAACACGTAATACGATCGGGCTGCCGTCATGGCCGGACTTCTCGTAATGCGCTTTTGCTTTTTCCAGATCATGGGTGCGCTGTGTGATCGTGTCATCAAACAGCGGATAGGCCGCGTTGATGGGCATGTCGTTGCCGATACTGCCGTAACCCTGAAGGATTTTGTCAACCATTTCCTGACGGTTGATCGCGTATTTCAGCGCCAGACGCAGATCATTGTTGTCCAGCGGTGCAGTGTCCACATGCGCGATGAACACATAGTGGCCACGACCCGCGATGTTGTTGACCGTCAGGTTTGGCGCACGGTCAAGCAGTTTTGCGATCTTTGGCTCGACACGGTTGATGGCGTCGACTTGACCCGATTGCAGAGCCGCAGTGCGTGCAGTTGCGTCGTTGAGCACGATCAGTTCGATTTTGTCGTAGTGCGCAACCTCGTCTTGGGAGCCGCCCCAGTAATCATCCCGGCGCGTTGCCGTGGCGCGCACGCCGGGCTCATAGTCTTCCATGACATAGGCGCCGGTACCGATTGCTGCGGTTGGATCGTCAAAGCCGCCACCGGGCTGGATGATCAGGTGGTAGTCCGCCATCAGAAAGGGAAGGTCGGCGTTGCCGGTTTCCAGACCAACGATGAAGTTGTCACCGTCTACGGACATCGTCTTGATGCCCTTCATGATGCCAAGTGCGCCGGATTTCGAATCTTCGTTGGAGTGGCGCTCCATCGTTTTCATCACGTCCTCGGCGGTTACTTGTGCGCCTGTGGAGAAGGTACAGCCTTGGCGGATTTTGAACGTCCATGTGGACGCATCCGCAGAGCCTTCCCAGCTTTCGGCAACCAGACCGCGCAGCGATCCGTCCTCGGCAAGCTCGATCAGCGGCTCACCCCAGAAAAAGCCGGTTTGCAGTGGCACATCGGAGGCCCAGCTTGCGGGATCTTGTGTGTTTGTGCTTTCACCGCCCGACACGCCCATGCGGAATGTGCCGCCTGCAACGGGTTTGGCATGGCCATCCGCCCGAGTAGAGCTGGCAAGCATTGAGTTGGCCACAGCGGCGGTCACGCCAAGGGCAGCGGCACGGGCAACAAATTCGCGGCGCGTCATCGCACCAGTGGCGACGGCCGTGCTCAGCTTTGTGAGTTGATCATTCATAGTTTTAGTCTCCCAGTTGGAATCGTACATCTTAGGTGTATGCATTTCGATTGGTGGCGTAGGGTTGCGCATTTGCGGCTTTGTCGCAAGGCTTATTCCCCCATCTGTATGACAGGGTTATTACAGGTTATCGCGTGGCACCGCGTCCTCTAGATCACGGGTATAGACGAGGGTGTCGTTCTCCCACGCCTCGATCTTCGCGCTGAGGTAGAATGTCGCTTCATCCGACCACATGGCGCATTGGGTGCGGGTGCGCAGGGCGATGCCGTCACGCTCCATTTCGGTCTCCCAATCACATGATCCGCGCGCAGACAGCGGATCATCGGGGTGGATATTCCACTGCTCCCGCGCGATTGATCCGGTGATCAAGCCGTGATCTGCATCGCGCAGTTTGCCAAAATCATCTTCGATCACAAGGCTATGTATGCCGGTGACCATATCCGTCTCGGCGCGCCGGATATGGCTTTCAGGGCGAAGCTGATCTGTCTGCCACGGCGCGGCGGCATCGGGTGGCTCGAACGTAACCTCGTCGCTGCCTGCGGACGGGCGTTGGGGCAGGGTGATTGTTCCTTTGGTAAGGTGGACCGTCGCCGCTTGCGGTGCTGGCCAAAGAAGCGGCCAATATGCGTTTGAGATCGACACGCGCAGACGGTGACCTACAGGGATGCGGTAGGCAATATGATCGAGGTCGAGTGTCACCTCTTCCACCGTGCCGGGTGTCATCGGTTCAGGTGACGCACTCCCGTTGCGGTGCGACAGGTTCATCAAGCCGTATGTGATGCGCGTGGACGCACCATTGGGATGAATATGGTTGAGCCGCACTGCGATCTGACCCTGTGGTCTATCACACGACAGCGATAGGGTGATGCGCGGTGCCCCCACCAGATCCATATCCGCGTTGAGCGGGGCGGAAGTAAACGTGCGCGACAGCGCGTCATCACCACGTTGGTCGCCGGGCATCTCTGGGCCAAGCCAGATCGCGCAATATTCGCCCGCTGCCGCACCGCAATGCGCAGGCGTGGCAACATCGGCGGCAATCGTCTGTGGTGCATCGCCAAGCGTATCTTCCTCACCCAGATGCAGGGTTTGTACCGGCAGATGCGTCGTCGCACCACGCTGCTCTGCAATCCAACGGCCCGGCCGTTCGGTGTACCAAGCGGCGGGTCGCACGCCGTCCATCAGATATGCGCGGTAGTCTGGGTCGCTTTCGACGCCTGTGTCGATCCCTTTGAGCCAGTGATCCCACCAGCGCAGCGCCTCTTGCAGAAAGCCGATGCGCGGCTCTGGCGTGGCGAAATGCGGATATTTATGCACCCATGGCCCCACGATGCCTTTTGCACCGTCCAACGCTTCCACAAGCTGCGGAACCGCGTTTTTATACGCATCACCCCAGCCGCTGACGGCCAGCACCTTGGCCTTGATCGCGCCAAAATCCTCACAAACTGATCCATGCTGCCAATAGGTATCGCGGCGCTGGTGGCGCAACCAAACGGAAGGCAGGAATGGTTCATGCTCAAGTCGCTCTAGCCACGCATCGCGCCAATCATTGCGCAAGGCCGGATCGGGTGCGCGGCTCGAATAGCTCCACATTGTGGCACCCCAGCCCAGATTTTCGTTGAGCAGGCAACCACCCTTGTAATGGATGTCATCCGCGAACCGGTCGACGGTAGAGCATAGGGTAATGACCGCCTTGAGCGGTTCCGGCGCGAGGGCTGCAACCTGAAGCGCGTTAAACCCGCCCCAGCTGATGCCCATCATGCCGACATGCCCGTTGCACCACGGCTGGCGCGCGGCCCAATTGATCACCTCGACCGCATCGGCCAGCTCTTGGGCGGTGTATTCGTCCTCCATCAACCCTTCGCTGTCGCCGTTGCCGCGCATGTCTACGCGCCCGCAAGCATACCCACGCGCGGCGAAATAAGGATGTGTCAGCGCATCACGCGCACAGGTCCCGTCGCGTTTGCGGTAGGGCAGAAACTCGAGGATGAAGGGCACAGGCTGCGCGTTCTCGTCTTTGGGTCGCCATAAACGGGCAGACAGGCGCGTGCCATCGGACATCACAATGCCCTGGTCGGGGTCTTCGCATATATCGTGCAGTGTATCATCGGGTTTTTTCATGCACCCAGAGTGCAAATCCGGTAGCCAAATTGTCAACGCGATATGCGAGCAACTGCGCGCTGTTAACCTTTTGCGCCGGTCAGCCTGTTGGCCAATGGCCCATACAACGGTCCCCTGAGCATGAGAAGAAAAAGGGGCGTGCGATTATAGCAACAGATTCCCACAAAGGATTCCAAGGGGTTGGAGCGTTAATAAATAACTGGATTTCTGACATTCGCGGCAGTACGGTGAAAAAATAACGGTGAAATCACGGCACGCTCGAACGGGCCGGGTAGCAGCAAAAACAAAAAACAGAACAAAGTGACCTGCAGCATAGCGGGCGCTATTGAGTTAGAGTGGTAGTACTATGAAGGCGATTGATTTCGTTGTCCGTGGAAGTGCGGGCGGTCTTGAGCGTGGAACAATTTTCGCGGAAACACAGGACCAACTTATCGTGGCCGGTGCCGGTCAGGAAATCTCCATCAACGCACGGCAGTCCGACTTCGCGAGCCAGATACGCGCTGGCGATCAGTTGATTATCATGCTGACCGATGGACGTACGATCACAATCGACAACTTCTTTAACGATGCAGGCACGCCGAACCGGTTGTTTGTTTCCGCAGACGGCTACCTCAACGAGGTCAGCTTTGTAGATGCGGGCGAGGGCAATCTGTATGCACAATACGGCCCGACTGCAGAATGGGGCAAATGGAGCCCGTCTGATGATCTGATTTTTCTTGGAAACTCCGAAGTTGCAGGCGTGCCGTTGGCCGCTGGCGAAGGTGAAGAAGTATCCATGCTGGGTGCGGCCCTTTTGGGCGGCGGCGGTTTATTAGGTGGCGGTACAGCACTTGCCGCGGCGGGTGTTGGCGGTGCTGCGGTGCTTGGCGGACTTGGTGGCGGCGGCGGTGGTGGCGATGCGCCAACACCGACAGGTGCCCCTCAACCGGCACCCCAACCGGCCCCTCAACCTGGCCCCGGAATTACGCCAGCAGCCCCTCGCGCGCCATTTGTAGATAATGCAGACGGAAACGTCGTGATCGGTGGTGACGGCGAAGACCGCACGCTCACAATCACAGGCGGTGGTGAGCCCGGTCAGGCCGTCACAGTCATCGTCGGCGATGAGCAGGTCAGCACGATCATTGGAAATGACGGCACCTTCGAGGCTGTCTTTGCGGGTGAAAACTTTCCCGATGACGGCGTCTACGATTCAGTTGTGAATGTCACAGATGGCGGCGGCAGTACGACCGTTCTGGATGGCCCTTCGTTCGAGATTGATACAATCGCTCCAGAGATCGTCTTTACCGAAGGCACGCAATCGACCGATGATTTCTTCAACGAAGAAAGCTTTGCCGAAGGCGTTACCATCTCCGGCACCGGCGAAGCGGGCGCAACATTGGTCGTCACCATTGCGGGCGTTACACAGACCACTGTCATCTCCGACAATGGGTCGTGGACCGTATCATGGGACGCAGGCACGCTTGAGGGCGGCGAATACACCACTGGTATCACCGCAGTCGCGACCGACTCGTTCGGCAACAGCCAGACCTTCACCGAAACGCTGGTTGTGGACACGGTCACCAACGTCTCTATCGACCAGAACATCTCGACCACGGTCGACGGTTTTGTCATCGTTGGCGACAATGTCATCAACGGCCAAGAACATGCGCAGGGTGCGACCTTCACCGGCAGCGCCGAAGCAGGATCGTCCGTTTTGGTCACCATCGGTTCCGTTTCCCAAACCGTGACAGCAACGCAGGCCGGTACATGGAGTGCGACGTTTACCGCAAACCAGATTTCGCAGGGTGAGTTCACCGGCACGGTCACAGCCGTCTCGACAGACACATTCGGCAACACGGATCAGGCGTCCGGTACGTTCGAGGTCGACACTTTTGTGCGCAACTTTGACATTACATCGTCTACCGGCGGTGCAGATGGTGTCATCAGTGCATCCGAAGTTGGCAACCCGCTGACGGTTTCGGGCACCACAGAACCGGGATCGACCGTAACGGTTGAGTTGGGCGGCGTAACTACCACCGCAATCGTGGGCGCGAATGGCACATGGACGGCGACATTCCCTGCTGGAAGCATCGCATCGGGCGAATATACCGCTACGATGACAGCCACCGCGACTGACGCCGCAGGCAACACAGATACCGCAACCACACTGGTTCAGGTCGATACCGAAGCGGGTTTGCTGACCATCGACACCACACCGGTTGAAGGCGACGATATCATCAACGCCGCAGAGGCCAGCGACGGCGTCGTCTTGACCGGTACCGCTGATCCGGGTGCAGTTGTGACCGTGACACTTGCCGGTGTGAGCCGCAATGTGATCACCGGGTCTGATGGCACATGGGAGGCTCCGTTCTTTGCCAACGAAGTGGTCCAAGGCGTATATACCGCACAGATCACCGCCACCACCACGGACGAGTTCGGCAACAGCCGCTCTGCCAGTGATAGCGTGCAGGTCGACACCCGTGTCGATAACCTGTCAATCAATTCAGGCGAGATTGGCGGCGATGACAATGTCATCAACGCGACCGAGCAGAACGGCGTCATCACCATCAACGGCACCACCGAGGTTGGATCAACATCTGTTCTGGTTACTTTCGCAGGGAGCACAGTTCTGGCATCGGTAGACGGCGCAGGCAACTATACTGCGAACTTCAACGGTAACGGATTGGCCGACGGCACCTACACCACCGACGTGACGGTTGTGGCTACGGACCGCGCGGGCAACCAACGCACGATTTCAGCCAATGTTCAGGTCGATACCGAAGTGTCACCCTTCGCCCTCACCAGCAACTCAGCCGGTGCGGATCAAGTGGTCAACGCCGAAGAAGCAGCCGCAGGCATTGATCTGGGCGGCGCGGTAGAGGCGGGATCGACCGTACGCGTCACCTTTGACGGAGTCCAATATACCGCAAACGTGGACAGTGCAGGCAACTGGTCGCTGACCGTTCCGGCAAGTGCCGTGCGCAGTGGCACTTATTCAGCCGAGATTGTAGCGCAGGCAACTGATCCTGCCGGCAACGTCGCCGTGCTTCAGGACACACTGGCGATTGATACCGACGCGCCTGATGGTCCCGTCGTCGCATCGCTGACAACGGCAAGCAGTGGCAATTCCATTCGCAGCATCAGCATCGAGACGGTTATCGAAGACGGTGCGCCAACCACGGATGTTCAAAGCGTTTCGCGTATCGCATCTGACGGCACGATTTCGGATGTGCCTGGTACCCAAAGCTTTGACGAGCTATTCAACGAGACCAACTTCCAGTTCACCAGCCCTGTGCCTGTTGGCTCTCAGCTCATCGTGAATTCAACGGACGCGGCCGGAAATACATCCGGCACCTTTCTTGTGCTCGACGATCAGGCCGAAGGCAGTTCTGTTGATCTGTCAAACGTCGCATTGGGGGAGTTTCAGATCGAGAACCTCGACCTTAACGTGGTCGAAGGGGCGATTGTGACCGTGGATGAGGCAAGCCTGCTTGCACTGTCGACAAACTCCAACACGCTCACCATTCATGGGACGCAAGAGGATAGAGTTGTCATCGAGGATGGTAATTTCCTGCGCACTGAGGTGGTCGGCAACGATACATTCCAAGTGTACAGCGTAGGCGCCGAAGGCACCTTGCTGGTGGATGCGGATATCGGCGTCACGATCTAGCGAATACGATAAAAAAACGGGTTGCGGCGGAGCCAAATTATCGCCGCACCCGATACGATAAAAACAATAATAACGATAAATATCGGCACGTTAAGGGCAGGATATGGGGCAGTGTAGGCGGAAGATTTCAGCGATGTGCGCAGGCGCATTCGCGTTGACGGGATGTATGTCGGATCTCGGCGGCGGAACAGGTGCGCCCGAAGTTGTCGCGATGCAGGCAACCGATGGCGGTGCATCCGCACGCAAGCTGACCCACGCCGACAAGGTCAATGCCCAAAGCGACATCATCCAAAGCTTGATCGCGCGCCGCTCTGTCCTGCCGGATGGCAGTGCCTATAGCCGTGTGGCGACAGCCGTTCTGGCCGCGAATTCCCGTACCGCCGAAAGTGACTTGCGCGCTGCACAACTCCGCTCGCGCGCGGCCTCCAAAAACTGGCTGCCCCAAATCGGCCCGAACGTCAGCCTGTCGTCCTTGGGGGCGGTGGTTACGCAGATGATTGTGGAACAGGTTATTTTCGACAACGGACGCCAGAAGGGCGAGCGGGAGTTTGCGGTGGCTGATGTCGAAGTCGCCGCTGTGGCCCTTGCCTCTGACACCAACTCGCGGGTGCGCACCGGACTGGACCTCTATATCAACGCCGCCGAAGCGCGCGAGAAACATGCGCTGGCTGTCATCAGCGCGAAAGATATCGGCCATTTCAAATGGGTCATGGAGGAGCGTGTCAAAGGCGGCGTATCCGACAGCTCCGACCTCAATATTTTGCGCCAAAGGGCGCTCGAGATCAGCGCGAGCCAATCCGCGGAGGCGGAGACAGCCAATACCGCGATTGCGGAATTGAACGCCATGGCCATCGGCGATCTGAGCGATGTGCGCGGCATTCCCGTTTTACCCGTGCGCACAGACCTCGCCCAACCCCTCACTGTGACACAGGCCGAAGCGCTCAAAATCCGCGCCATCGCAGCGGCTAAGGTCGAGCGTGCAGGTCAGCTGCCGGGTCTGAGTGCTAGCGGCACATTGGGTGGTGACAGCACAGTTGGCGTACGCGTGACTTCCGAAAACCTGCTTGGCCTCGGCTCTATTGACCGGATCAAGGCGATTGAGGCCACCAAAGAGGCTGCAGGTCGTCAGGTGTCCCAAGCAACCGAAGATGCCAACCGTCAACTGCGCAGGCTTGAAGGTCGCATCGCCGCGACCGAGCGTCAGGCGGCGGAAGCTGCCGTTCTAACCGCACAAGCCAAGAAAAACCTTGATCTGTTTCAGGCCCAATATGATGCGGGCCAGCGCCAGGTCATGGACGTGGTCGGCGTCTACGAGACATTTGCGCGCCAGCAGGAATCCGAAGTTACCTTGAAATATGATGCTGTCCGCTTGCGGGTGGCCATGGCCGAGCTTTTGGGCGTATTGGCTGATGGATCCGCAATATGAGCAAACCCTTTACCCTGACAATTGTGAATGGCAACTCGGGCCGTCTGACCCCTTCACCGGCACAAGACGTCCCCAAGGCAGAGAACACTTCGACGTTCGAGGACAAGCTGCGCGCGCGCGGTTCATTGCTTGCAACATACGCCAGCGTATTGGGAAACGAGACTTCGCAGACGGACCTTTCCGAAGGATTGACCCGTCGCCTGAGCCCCGACACATCCGAGCAAGACGAGGCGCAGATCATCGCGACATTGCTGCGCCGCAGTGGCCTGACGGTTGAGTTGACGCGCAGTGAGGGTGTTGATGATCTGAACTTTCCCGCGCTGATCTATATGACATCAGGCCAACTATTGCTGGTGATGGGGCGGTCGCAAGACGATCTGGTCGTGTTCGACAAAACCTGCCCCGACAACCGCGCGATGGTGCCTGCCGCAGACTTCATCCCGTTCTTTTCCGGCCTCAGCCTGCATGCGCAAATGCCCATCGCAAAAGTTGCCGAGGTACACAAAACAGCCGAAAAACCGGCGCATTGGTTCTGGGGCAACTTTGGCCGTTTTAAACGGCAGTTGGGTGAGGTGGCACTTGGCTCGTTCGTGGCGAACCTTCTGGCCGTTGCTGTCGCGCTTTTCTCACTCCAAGTCTATGACCGTGTGATCCCGCACCAGTCCGAGGCAACGCTGTGGGTGCTGGCCACAGGTGCCGTGCTGGCCCTGTTGATGGAGGCGTTTATCAAGATCGCCCGCGCGCAGCTCATGGATGGTGCCGGACGCCAGATCGAGCTTTCGGTGCAGGAATTGCTGATGAACCGCATTTTAGGCATGCGCAGTGACAAGCGCCCCCAGGCACCCTCCGATCTTTTTTCTTCCATGCGCGAATTCGGGTCCGTGCGGGAGTTCTTTACCGCGTCGACCATCGGCACAATCGCGGACATCCCGTTCATCTTTGTCTTCCTCCTGCTGGTTGCTTCCATCGCGGGCAATGTCGTTTGGGTTTTGATCCTTGGCGGTATCTTGATGGTTGTGCCGGGGTTCTTCATGCAAAAACGCATGATCCGGCTGACCCAAGAAACCCAAGGGGCGACTGCGAAATCTTCCCGCCTTCTGCATGAAGCGATATTCGAGCTTGATACCGTCAAGACCCAGCGCGGCGAAGATCGGGTGCAGCGGTTGTGGTCCGAGCTGACCACACTTGGCGCTGTCAAATCCTCCGAGCAGCGCAAGCTGGCCTCGGTCCTGACCTTCTGGTCCCAAGGGGTGCAGCAAGGCACATATGTCGCTGCTGTTATCATGGGCACTTATCTAGTCTTTGCAGGGCAGTTCACTGTTGGCTCCATTATCGCCGTGGGCATTTTGACATCCCGCACGCTTGCGCCACTGACCCAACTGGCGGGTACGATGGCGCGTTGGGGCAATGTGAAATCCGCCCTCGACGGGTTGGAGCATATCGCGAACTCAGATCAGGATGCGGTTGAAGGGCGGACGTATATGCGCCGCGACCATCTTGACGGTACGTTCGAGCTGCGCGATGTAACCTTCCGTTATATGGAAGAGGGTGCGCCGACGCTGGACCTGCCCGCGATTGCGATCCTACCGGGCCAACGTGTTGCAATCCTTGGTGCCAACGGATCGGGAAAATCGTCTCTGCTGAAGGTACTGAGCGGGCTCTATGCACCGACCACGGGCCGTGTTCTGATCGACGGCACCGAGATGACCCAGATTGAGCCACGCGATCTGCGCCGCCTTATCGGATATCTGGGGCAGGACGTACGCCTGTTCTCGGGCACTTTGCGTGACAACCTGAACCTCACGATGTTGGAGCGGGACGACGTTCGCCTGATGCAATCGCTCGATTTCGCCGGTCTGGGCGATTTTGTACGCAACCATCCGCGCGGTCTGGACCTCGAGATCATGGACGCGGGTGCGGGTCTTTCCATCGGGCAGCGTCAGTCTATAGGTTGGGCGCGTCTGTGGCTGCAAGATCCCAAGGTGTGCCTCCTTGATGAGCCGACCGCAGCGCTTGACCAAAATCTTGAGACGGCGCTTGTGGCACGGCTGCAAACATGGATGAACGGCCGCACGGCCATCATCGCGACCCACCGCGCGCCTATTCTGGCGCTGACCACCCGCACCATCATTCTGGCCGGTGGCCGGATGAGCGTGGATGGCCCCAAAGATGAAGTCATGGCCCATCTGCGCGCCATCAGAGGAGGTGCTGCATGAGCGCGCCCATGGACACCCACATCAACCGCCAGATGCGCGGCCCCTCCATGGTCGTGTGGCTGAGTGCAGGCGCAGTGATCGTCTTCATCGCATGGGCATTTTTTGCCTGGGTGGACGAGATTGTGCGCGCCGAAGGCTCGATGATATCAAGCTCGCGCCCCCAGATCATTCAGAACCTCGAAGGGGGCATCCTTGCGAACCTATCCGTCGGGGAGGGTGACATCGTACAGGCCGGTGACGTGCTTGCACGACTGCACAACACGCAATTCCAGTCGTCCGTGGATGACCTTCAGGACCAGATCAGTGCATTCGAAATCCGCCGCCTGCGCCTTGAGGCGGAGATTGACGGCGCTTATACATTTGACGTGCCTGACGAATGGGGCACGCGCACGCCTGATATGGTCGCCTCCGAAGCGGCGCTTTTGCAGGCCCGACAATCGGACTACGTGACTTCGATTGACGGCGCCAAGCAGGTTTTGGTTCAGGCACAGCGGGAACGTGACCTGATGGACGCCTTGCTCAAAAACAAGATCGTCTCGGTGATCGAAGCCACACGCGCGCGCCGGTCTTATGCGGATGCAAAGATACGCTATGACGAGGTTGTCACCCAGACCGAGCTTGACCGCGCACAGGAATACTCAGACGTCCTGCGCGAGCTGTCGACCCTGCGCCAGAACCTCAAATCGAGCATGGACCAGTTGGACCGCACGGTCCTGCGCAGCCCGATGCGCGGCATCGTCAACAACCTCAGCGTGACGACCATCGGCGGCGTCGTGCGCCCCGGTGAAGAGATTTTGCAGATTATCCCGCTTGATGAAGAGATGTTCGTCGAGGCGCGCGTGAAGCCCAAAGACATCGCAGGCGTCAAACGCGGGCAGGCGGCGACGGTCAAGCTGTCGGCCTATGATTTCACCATCTATGGTACTCTGAAGGGCGAAGTGACCCTGATCAGTGCCGATACCTTCAAGGATGAGCGCGCGCGCGACCCCGCCGGTGATCCGCATTACAAAGTGACGTTGAAAGTCGACACCGACAACTTGACAGAGCGTCAGTCTGCCCTGCAAATTCGCCCCGGCATGCAGGCCAGTGTCGAGCTTCACACAGGTTCCAAAACCGTTCTGCAATACCTTCTCAAGCCGCTTTATAAATCCAAACAAGCGCTGCGCGAGCCGTAGACATCAGGCGTCGGTATCAAGCCATATTGTGACCGGCCCGTCATTGGTCAACGCCACAGACATGTCCGCACCGAACTGGCCTGATTGCACGGGGATGCCCAGATCGCTCAGCGCGGCTTTGAACTCTAGATACAGGGCTTCTGCGACATCGGGTTTTGCCGCATAGGAAAATCCGGGCCTTGTGCCGCGTGATGTGTCCGCCGCAAGGGTAAACTGGCTCACGACAAGCGCCGATCCCCCGGTTTGCACAAGGCTCAGGTTCATCTTGGCATCCTCGTCTTTGAACAGCCGGAGTTTTGATATTTTGAGGGCGAGTGCTTGCGCTGTCGCATCGGTATCGTCAGGCATTGCACAGATGAGGATCAGCAGACCCGCACCAACCTCGCCAATTACTGCACCGTCGACTGTCACGCGGGCATGTGTGACCCGTTGCAAAAGGGCTCTCATGTATCGTGCCACCGGATGATGTCATCCACCGCCGCCCGCGCGGTGCGAAAACTGTTTGCGGGATGATCCTCATCTGCATACCCCAGCGAGATGGCGCATAAGATCAGGCGGTCCTCTGCAATCCCGAGGTTTTCTTTGAGCAGTGGCGCATAGGCCGCAATCGCCGCTTGTGGCACCGTTGCGATGCCAAGGGCGGTCGCGGCGAGTGTGAAGGCGGTTACAAACCCGCCTGTGTCCATCGCACCGTAGGGTCCAAGCTCGGCCGGTGAATGCACGATCGCCACATGAGGTGCATCGAAAAGCGCATAGTTGCGCAACATCTGTCCGGCGCGGCCTTTGCGGTCCGATTTTTCGATGCCGACCGCATCATACAACTGAAACCCGCAGGTGCGGCGCCGCTCTGAATAGGGGCCGGTGTATTTCACGGGCCAGTCCAGATCAGGAGACGGGGGCGTGCCGGCAAGGGCGGTCTGTGTCAGCTTCTCGCGCAGGGTTTCCGTGGCGAACCCGCGTGTAATCTCGACCTGCCACGGCTGGGCGTTGCACCATGACGGCACATGGCGCGCCGCCTCAATGATGCGTATCAGGTCTGCATCGGGAACCGGATCAGGGCGGAACGCGCGGCATGAATACCGGTCCTCCAGAAGCATTTGAAGGCTGTCGATTGCGGTCATACTCTATCTATTCTGCGCATAGATGAAGCCCGCGATGCCCGCCACGATAAGTGCGGCCAGCACGGCAAAGGCGACCTTGATCTTTGAATAAGGCCGCTCGCCCTGTACCCGCCCAGTCCGGCCGTTCACGACAAAGCGGTAGGTCTCACCGCGGTATTTATAGGCAGCAAGCCAGACCGGCAGCAGGATGTGTTTGAAGGTCATATCGCTCAAATCGACATCCATGGAATGAACCCGTTGGCGGTCACCGCCGATGTCGAATTTGATATCACGCTGGATCATCGCATCCATCTTGACGCGCGCCTCATTGAACCCGTCATCGAGTGCGACGGTATAGCCCTCTGCACGAAATCCGGCGAGGTATTCAGGCGCATAAGGTTCTAGTGCAGCAAGATCCCAAGGCTCAAGCGCGTCAGTGAACCGTTTTGGCAAGGACCGCGAACCCAGCACAAGCACATCATCAAAGAAGCGTGCAACGCGACCCGACACGCGGTTCCAACGGACCTTGGCCACACGGACCTGTGTGCGTTTGCCATCGCGCACGACGGTGCGTGTCTCGTAGTACACCGTACCGCGCTCCCCGCTATAGCGGGTGTCGGTCTGCGCATCATAGGTCCAGTAGGGCACATAGATACCGCTCATCTGGCGGTCTTTGCGGGCGTAGGCCTGCAATCTATTTGGTGCGAACCACAAACCACCAAGCCACTCTGTCATAGCACCACGCGCGACCTCCTCAGACAATGCAAAGGGCAGCACGGCACGCGGTTTGATGTGCCTGTGTACACCAGTGTCGACAACAACGGGTGTGGCACAAAACGGACATTCGGCAGCTTGGGTATCGGCATCAAACTCAACCTGTGCTGCGCAGTTTGGGCAGGCGCTGACCCGCGTCTCTTCCATCTCGGCGGTATCAAGGGTCTGGCTCAAGCCCTTTGCCAGATCCAGCTCCGCAATTGCGCGCGCATTGGTCCAGACAGAACCGATGGGCTGAACATTGCCGCAATGATCGCATTTCAGATCCGTGCTCGCCGGATCATAGCGCAGATCACTGCCGCAGGTGTCACAGGGAAACCGGTGCTCTTGCAAAACTGTATCAGGCTGGGTGTCGGGCACGGCGTCGCCTTTGTATGGGGGAGAGTTGACCGCGACTTTCAGCCTTCACTGGCAGAGGGTCAAGGGGCGGTTAAAGGAACCGGTGCAGGAAACGCGGCGCCATGATGCGCAGGACATTGTCGCGCAGCCGGATATGACGCCAGATGTGAAATCCTGCATGAAACGCGATAACCGCACCAAGCAGATAGAACTGGTAGATGTGCAGGGTGCCTATGATCTCGTTCGCGCGGCGCCATCCCATTGGCGGTGCAATGGGTAGCCACAGACCAGCCTTGAGTTGCACGAAAGACGTCAGCCCCAACAAAAAGCCGCCAAGCGCCACCAGAAACAGCCCCCATATGATAACCAGATGCAGAGGCCGGTGAATACGCCGTGGCCAACCACGCAGTTTCGGGCCGGGCCGCGATGCCAGCCCGCGCCGCATGACGTCAGCGGTCCACAGAAGACAGATCGACACAAACACCAGCGCAAGGTTGGAATGAATCGCGAACCACGGACTGCCCAGTGGCACCACCATGTCCGGTGTCACAACCATGAACCATAAAAACAGTGGTATCATCGCCGCATGTGTCCACTTCAGAACACTGCGTCTGTGGGGTCTATGACAGAGAAGCCAGTTCATACAGTCCAACAGATGACGCAAGGGGCCGCGGTTTCAAGCAGCCCTGTCTGTGCGGCGTTACGGAGCAGGGGGCGGGGGCGGCAATACGGTGAACAATTGCGCAAGCTCGCGCACGTCCTCGGCCTTGATCCAGCCATCCTGACCGGGCGTCCAGACGAACGTTTCACGTGTCAACGTGCCGTCGCTGACCATGCGGCCCATCTTGGCTTTTGAGAAGGGGCCGGTCGTTTCCCCGCTTTGCGCGATGTGCCAGACGTGCTCGACCGGTGGGGGCGGGGGTGCGATGGCTGCGGCGCGCGGTGCAGGTGCAGAGCCCCAAGGTCCTGCGTTGGCTGCGGCGGCTTGTGCACCAATCTGCATGCCAAGGCCCGCACCAAGCCCTGCTTGGATCGCGGCAGCGCCCGCACCGTCACGGCCCAACCCTTCGGCGGCCTGAAACTGCATGTATTCATTGAGGTTGCCGATCACCCCCATGGAGGAGCGTTTGTCGAGCACGTCCTCTACAGCAGGCGGCAGCGAGATATTCTCGACGTAAAGCTCTGGCAGTGCCAGACCGTATTCGGCCAGTTGCCCTGCGATTTCACCGCTCACCAGTTTGCCCAATTCACGGGTATTCGCCGCCATGTCGAGTACGGGGATCTGCGCGCGCGCAAGGGTGCGAGAGAATTCCTGCACGATGATATTGCGGATCTGGTAGCTGATCTCGTCCATGGTGAATTCACCGTCGGTGCCGACAATCTCACGCAGAAACAGCGCCGGATCGACCACCCGCACGCTGTAGGTGCCGAACGCACGCAGCCGCACAGGGCCAAATTCGGGATCGCGCACGATCACAGGGTTTTTGGTGCCCCACTTGAGGTCATTGAAACGCGTTGTGTTGACGAAATATACTTCGGACTTGAACGGCGATTTGAACCCGTGGTCCCAATGTTGCAGTGTGGTCATCACCGGCATGTTGTTCGTCTCGAGCATATAGAGGCCCGGTGTGAAGACATCTGCCAACTGGCCTTCATGCACAAATACGGCCGCTTGCCCCTCGCGCACGGTGAGTTTGGCACCGTATTTGATCTCATGCGCCTCACGCTCGAACCGCCAGACAAGCGTGTCGCGGGTGTCGTCAGTCCAGTGGATGACGTCGATAAATTCACCGGAGAGGAAGCCGAAAATGCTCATGTCTTGTCCTTTGCGTATCTGCCGCAAAGCTATGCAACAGGGGGGTGTTTATCAAGATCGCTTAAATCTACCGCGCTAGACCGGCCCGCTTTGGGCAAGTTCGGTTGCGATTTGGCGCACGGTGCTGCGCGCCTGATCCGCTGTCATTCCGGGGCGCAGGCGCGGATCATAAAGCATTTTTAGCAACAACTCGTCGTGGCGGGTTAGAAGGGCAAATTCGTCATCATCATTAAAGATCGACGGGCGCGCGGTAGGGCTGTCATTGGCAAGGCCCAACCCTTGGGCGATTTCCTCATGGATGCACGACAGGCGCAAAAGTGCGGGGTTCTCAGACCGGATCAGAGCGAGGGCGGCGGTGTAAGTATGCGCACCTGCGCCGCTGGCGTAGGCGGCCACCACGCAATAGGTATCGCGTCGCAGATTGTTGAGCGGTGCAAGGCTGCCTGTGGAAATGCCCGGCACCCGTGCTGCGGCCTGCGCCAATGCGGCGGCGCGGTCATCTTCTGTGGCCACGACCACAAGGAAATTGGCGTTCTTGCTCATGCTGATTGGATGGCCAGTCACACGGGCCAAGCGTGCCACATAATTGCGCAAGTTCGCCGTGTCGCTTGCGCGTTGGGAAGGCGGCACGCTTTCCCCGAAAATAACGTCAATACGTACAGGCATGTTCCAACGGCGCAGCGGGCTTGGGCCACCACGGCCTGTAAAGCTGCCATTATACTCGTTGAAAAACGCAATCTGCTCAAAGTTGCGGGCGAGCATGGAGTTTGTGAACGGCGTATCAGGTCCGCCACCATCGCGGCGTAGCAGACCCTGACTGAGTTGCGCATTCTGCACCTGATTGAAATAGCTGCGCAGTTGCGCGCTTGCCTGTGAGGTTGGCCCGACGACGCGCGGGGCAGGGCCGGGTGTGGCAACAGCAGGACGCGCAACGGGTTTGAGCACCGGATCAACCGGCGCACCAAGCTCGGTACAGGCCGCAAGGCCAAGAACGACAAGTCCCAGCCCTGCAATCAGAAATCGGCGCGCCCGCATCATTCTTAGCGTGGCACAGCGCCGGAGGCGGTATCGCCTAATCCGGTTTTGCTGGCTTTGGCAGAGGCCAGGGTATCGCGCAGTTTCGCTTCCATATCTTTCAGCTCGACCTCGGCTGCGGCACGCTTTGCCTTGCCCGCATCCGCAATTTGCAGGCTTTCCTCGATGGTTCCGATCAGGTCGGCGTTGGCCGCTTTGACCGCTTCGATATCGAACACGCCGCGCTCCATTTCCTCGCGGATGATCTTATTGCTCGAACGCAGGTTTTTCGCGTTGGAGGTTAGCAGCTCGTTCGTCAGGTCATTTGCCTCACGCACAGCTTTTGCCGCTTCCATGGACCGCTGGATCGTGACCGCCTGTGCCAGTTGTGTTTCCCAAAGTGGCACGGTGTTCACGAGGGTCGAATTGATTTTTGTGACCAGTGATTTGTCGTTTTCCTGAACCAACCGGATGGAGGGCAAAGATTGCATTGTGACCTGACGTGTCAGTTTCAGGTCGTGCACGCGCCGCTCCAGATCATCACGCGCGGCGCGCAGATCGCGCAGCTCTTGTGCGACCATAACCTGATCATCTTCGGCCGCGGCATCGACTTCTTTGGCTTTTGCGGGGATCACTGTGGCGTCCAGCTCATCTAGTTTTGCCTGACCTGCGGCGATATAAAGGGCCAACTCGTCATAGAACTGCAGCGTTTTTTCATATAGCATGTCGAGTGATTTGATGTCCTTGAGCAGCGTATGCTCATGGCTCAGCAGGTTGTCGGTGATCTTGTCGATTTGCGCTTGGACCTTCTCGAACTTGGCAGTGAATTTCGCAAATGGCGCTGCGCGACCGATCAGTTTCTCCCACCAGCTGCGATCACGGCGCACGTCCAGCTCGGAGACGGAAAACCCGCGAATGGTAGTAACGATGCCGCGCAGGCTGTCGCCCGCAGGACCCACATCCTTGTTGCGCACGTCTTGCAACATCGCTTGGCTTATCTCTTGTAACTCGGCCTGCGCAGACGATCCAAAGCTGATGATGGATTGTGTGTCGGCCATGTCCAATTCGTCCATGCGGGCCCGGATTTCCGCCGTTTCGGGTGCGCCTGCCTGCTCGAGGGTGACAACGGCATTGGCATCGGCAGGCTCGGGAAGGATCACGGCAGTGACTTCTTCGACCAGTGCGAGGGATTGGGAGGCTTTTTGACGTACAGCTTCAGACATGTTGGGATCCTTATAAAATATGTTCGGAATTAGGGGGCATGGGCGCATTATTCGAGGCGCACACCCTCACGAGACAGCCGCTCTCGCAGCACGTCGATTTCAACGGTCAGATCGCCCCGATCTGCAAGCAGGGACTTGCGGTTGCGTGCGGCGAAGTTCTTCTCGAGGTCATCCAACAGCGCAAGGTAGTCACTGCGCGCCTGCGTGTCCTGATTGCGGGCATAGATGTCAGTGAACTTTGCTGTCGCATCACGCGCACCCTGTAGGTAGACGCCAAGATACTTGCGCGCAGCTGTCAGATCACGGGGATCTTCCTCTACAGTGCGGATCAGATCACGCGCGGTGTCCGAGAAATCCGCCAAACGTTCGGCAGCCTTTCTATCACCCGCCCGCGCAATCGTCTCGCGCATGATGCTCAGGTTCTTTTCGGCCTCATCCACCACACGGGCAACGCGGTCTTGCTGGAAGGTGTCGATGCCGTCCATACCTTTGTTGTGCAGCGGATCAATACCAAACGCCGTGATATAAAGCCCTGCGGTAAGCACGCCGTAAATCACCGGCGAGATAAAGTTGAAACTGTCGAGATGTGCTGTGACCGCCAAGGCCGCACCGACGCCTGCGAACACAGCAGCGATCATCTTGCGCGGCAGGGCAGGGCGTCGTGCAACTTTACGCTCGTTGAAAGCGGCTTCTGCGCGCAGCCCCCCGCGCAAAAGCCATGCCGCTAGGGTCAGCGAGGCCGCACCAATCATTGCCGCCAGCAAGCTGACAGCACTTCCTCCGAAGCTGGTCGCGACCAGAACGATCGCTGGAATGAACAGCAGGTTTGATCGTCCGCCTGCAGGGTCCACGTCGACGCGCCGCTTGGGCTTGGGGCCACCTGCATCGGGTGCGGCATTGCCATCGGGGCTGTATTTTCCACCAAACCGTTTCGCCATGCTTAAATCCCTCCGAGCCAGCCGGAGCTGACGCCGAACAGCAGCACGATCAGGGCCACATAAGCAGCTTTGCGAAACGGTTTTGGTCCCATTGGTCCCTCGAAATGCGGTGCAGTGCGCGCCTGCGTTACCTTTATCATAAGCAGCCTGAAGCGGGGTTTCTAGTGCCGCTGTCCTGTCCGCCGCTCGGCGTTGAGCTTGCGGGTGTAGCCGGACTGAATGATCTCGACAGCGACCAGCACCAGAACACTGAAGTAGAACGTAGTTTTGGACATCGGGATGACTTCGTACCCGAAGAACCGCAGCGCCAGTTCGGGGTCATGCATCGCGTGGGCGGCGGCCTGACCTGCCTCGCCTAACAGCACGATACCGACGATCAGCAGGATGAACAGGCCCAACACCTCATACATGCGGTTGGCTTCCAGAAACTGCGTCACCCGTTCGGCCAGCACCAGCATGGCGATACCGGACAGGATGATTGCAGTGGCCAAAAGGATAAATACATCTGTAATCGCAAGCGCGGACAGCACGGAATCAAACGAGAAGATGAGGTTCATCAACACAATGAGGCCTACGACCTTGGCCGCTGACTTGCCGCTTTTGGCTTCTACATCGGTGCCAAGGTTATGGACCGTCAGCATATGACCGATTTCCTTGACAGCCGTATACATGATGAACGCGCCACCGATGATGAACACCAACGTGGCAAAATTTACACCGCCGGTAATCACACCTTCCCAGTTGAGTACAAAGAACGGCGTGGCCATCGCATCAATCGCCTTGATCATCACAAACAGCAAAATAATCCGCAGAGCCACGGCAAGGATGATACCCCATTTTCGCACTGCCGCTTGATGGGCGACCGGCGCGCGCTGGCTCTCGATCGAGATATACAAGAGATTGTCGAACCCCAAAACTGCCTGCAAAAAGCACAGCATAATGAGGGTCCCTAAATTCTCGATGGTCAGCAGGTCGGCCATGATCGCTCCTTGGTTTATGTCGGTGTAGCTCACGCCTTAACGCACGGAAGGGGGAAAGGATGCAAAGAATGTCCCTGAACTGCGCAAATGCGGCATGTTTGGATGTGTTCAAAAGCAGATTACGTAAAACGGAACCCGAAGATGCAGCGAAGACAACTGATTGGCACTAAAAAGATCAGCGAACAGATCCACCGGCAAAAGCGCAGGCACAGGTATGTGGCTTTGTCGATCATTGCAGCTCTGCTGATCTGCGCTTTGATCTTCGGCTGAGCGTTATAGCCGCTACTCAGCGCTTGGGACCCTTTGGTCCGCGTGATTTCGATGATGCGCTCGAGAAGGTGCGCGGCTTGTCGGACCCGCTTGAAAACGTGCGCGGCTTTGCAGTGCCATCGGCTCTTTTTGCTGCATCACGCACCGCTTTGGTTGGGCGGTAGGATTTTGCAGGCTTGCCGTGCTTGCCGGATTTGCCACGTTGGGTGCGACCATCTTCCGTCTCTTCGCGCGGCTTCGGCAGGCCGGGCTGACCGGGGCCGCCAAAGTCCCCTTTGTGCGGAACACGCCGTTTGAACCGTTTGACCTGCGTGGGCGCTGCGGGTGGTTCCCCCAACAGGGCGTCAGCTTCCGGTCCCAACTGATCGCGCAACACCTTGCGGCGCACTTCTTCGACGCCGCCTTGCTTCAGCTCTCCCAATTGGAACGGGCCATAGCTTACGCGGATAAGCCTGTTCACACTTAGACCGATCACATCCATCGCGCGGCGGATTTCACGGTTTTTGCCTTCGCGGATGCCAACGGTGAGCCATGCATTGGCCCCTTTTTGACGGTCAAGCATGACCTCCATTGGCTGAAACGGCTCTCCATCCGCGATGATGCCTGCGCGCAGCGGTTCCAGATCATCCTCGGTCGGGCGTCCGTTCACCCGCACACGGTAGCGGCGCAGCCAGCCGGTCGAGGGCAGCTCTAACATCCGTTTAACGCTGCCGTCATTGGTCAAGAGCAACAGACCTTCAGAATTAAGATCAAGCCGTCCGATGCTCATCACGCGCGGCATGTCGTCAGGTAGGGCCTGATATATCGTCTCGCGGCCTTTTTCGTCGTTGTCGGTCGTCACAAGGCCGGTGGGCTTGTGATAGAGCCAGACGCGCGCAGGCTCGGGCTGACCTACGGCTTTTCCATCGACGACGATCCGGTCGGCGGGCGTCACGTTGAGCGCGGGCGAGGTGATTACACTGCCGTTCACGCTCACGCGGCCGGCCTCGATCATCCGCTCGGCCTCGCGGCGGCTGGCGATGCCTGCGCGTGACAGGGTTTTTGCAATGCGGTCGCCGCTGGGCGTATCGGAGGGTTTATCAGTCATAGCCCCCGCCATAGCGCAACCGAACCTCTTGCGAAAGGGAGCGTTTTACGGCCATCAAGGGCCATGGCTTTTACTTCCTTCATGCAAACGGCACTGTCAGAGGCGCGCGAAGCAGCAGCGCGCGGCGAAGTGCCGGTGGGCGCTGTGGTTGTATCGGCACGAGGCGAGGTCGTGGCCCAAGCAGGCAACCGCACCCGCGCGGACAATGACCCTACCGCACATGCCGAAATGCTCGCTATTCGTGCGGCCTGCGCGCATTTGGGAGCTGAGCGTTTGATCGGCTGCGCGCTCTACGTCACGCTTGAGCCTTGTGCGATGTGCGCAGGGGCGATCACCGCCGCGCGCATCTCAAAGCTTTATTACGGTGCGGCGGACCCTAAATCGGGCGGGGTCGCGCAGGGCGCGCGGGTGTTTGCGCATCCCCAATGCCACCACGCACCACAGGTTTTTGATGGTATTTCAGAGCGCGCCTGCGCGGACCTGCTGCGCACATTCTTTGCCGCCAAACGCTAAAGCTTGATCGCTTGCATCACCTCGGGTTCGATCACCGTTGTGCCGGAGGGCACACCGTTGATCAAAGGCTCCGCCGATTGCGCCAGCGCGGGAAACGAGCGGTAGTGGCACGGTATGACCACTTTGAAACTGAAATATGTCCGCGCCGCATAGGCCGCCATATCCATGTCCATCGTGTAATGCCCGCCTGCGGAAAGAATCCCGATATCAGGCTTATAATAATCTCCGATCCAGGCCATATCGGCCATCAGTCCGGTATCGCCGGAGATATAGATGCACCGCCCCTCACCGCGCAGGATAAAGCCGCATTCAGGCCCCATATACCGCGTTGCGCCGTCGATATCCGTGCTGGAGGAATGGGAGGCAGGCACCATGCTTGCCGTAACCTTGTCGCCCAAGGCGATCGTGCCGCCCATGTTGAACCCTGCGCCAATTGTCGTGCCCAAGGTGACAAGGTGTTTGGTCAACTCCACAATACCCGACACCGGCGCGCCTGTCCGCTCGGACACTTCGGGCACATCCGCGATATGATCATAGTGGCCATGGGTGACCAATATATGTGTGGCACCCTTGATGGCGGCCTCATGATGGGGCGTATCAAGGGATGGATTGGCATTGAGCCAGGGGTCGATCAGGATCACCTGATCTTCGATCTCGATGCGAAATGATCCGTGTCCCAGCCAGATAATGTTCACCTGTGGTCTCCTCATGCTGATTATTTAAACGGAGACTAGCGGAATGCCGGGCAATGGCGAGGGCAGGTGCGGATATTTTGCATATACGGCAGCACGCAGGCTGCGCGCACGGCTTGCAGCATCGGCGCAGGGGCGGTAGACGACAATCAAGCAGATGAGGAACACCCCATGTCGATAGACGAGCACACCGCCGCGCGGGTCGCAAAACTTGCCCGTATCAAAGTGGACCCTGACGCGCTGCCGGCGCTGGCGCAGGAATTCAACACGATCCTCGGATTTATCGAGCAATTGGCCGAAGTGGACATTGAGGGCGTCGAGCCGATGACCTCCGTGACCCCGCAAAACCTGCGCCGTCGCGCAGATGTGGTTGCCGATGGTGATCAGCAGGCAGCAGTCCTGAGCAATGCGCCCGATGCGCGTGAGGGCTTCTTTGCCGTGCCGAAGGTGGTGGAATAATGACCGATCTTAACAAACTGGGACTGGCACAAGCGCGCGACATGCTGCGCAGCGGTGAGACGACCTCCAAAGAGCTGACCCAAGCCTGCCTCAAAGCCATCGAGGGCGCGGGCGTGCTCAACGCATTTGTGCACCACACGCCCGAGATTGCACTTGAGCGCGCGGGTGCTGCCGATGCCCGCCTCAAGTCTGACAAGGATGCCCCCGCCATGTGCGGCCTGCCCATCGGGATCAAGGATCTGTTTTGCACCAAAGGTGTGCCATCGCAGGCCGGCAGCCGCATCCTCGAAGGCTTCACGCCCGAATACGAATCGACCGTCAGTCAGAACCTCGCCGATGCGGGTGCAGTGATGCTGGGCAAGCTGAACATGGACGAATTCGCCATGGGCTCGTCTAACGAGACGTCGGTTTATGGCAATGCGGTCAACCCATGGCGACGCGGCAATGATGATGCACAGCTTACGCCGGGTGGCTCCTCCGGTGGATCGGCAGCGGCCGTGGCGGCGGATTTATGTCTGGCTGCGACCGGTACAGACACCGGCGGCTCGATCCGCCAACCTGCTGCGTTCACCGGCACAGTGGGGATCAAGCCGACCTACGGCCGATGTTCGCGCTGGGGCGTGGTGGCATTTGCCTCATCGCTTGATCAGGCGGGGCCGATGACCAAATCGGTGCGTGATGCCGCGATCATGTTGGAAGCCATGTGCAGCTTTGACCCCAAAGACAGCACGTCCGCCGATCTGGCTGTGCCGAATTTCGAAGCCGCACTGACGGGTGACATGCGCGGCAAAAAGATCGGTATCCCCAAAGAATACCGCATGGACGGTATGCCCGAAGAGATTGAAAAGCTGTGGGCCGATGGCACAGCCATGCTCAAATCCGCAGGCGCCGAGATTGTCGATATATCTCTGCCGCACACCAAATACGCGCTGCCTGCCTATTACGTCATCGCCCCTGCGGAGGCGTCGTCGAACCTGGCACGCTATGACGGGGTGCGCTATGGCCACCGCGCCAAGCTGGACGCAGGTGACGGCATCACAGAGATGTACGAGAAGACCCGCGCGGAGGGTTTCGGCGCAGAGGTGCAACGCCGCGTAATGATCGGGACCTATGTTCTGTCTGCGGGATTCTACGATGCCTATTACAACCGTGCGCGCCGTGTGCGGACACTGATCAAGAAAGACTTTGACGATGTGTTCGCCGCAGGTGTGGATTGTATCTTGACGCCTGCGACGCCGTCTGCGGCCTTCGGCCTTGGTGAAATGACCGACGCTGATCCGATCCAGATGTATCTCAACGATGTGTTTACCGTCACTGTGAACCTTGCGGGTCTCCCCGGCATTGCGGTGCCAACGGGCATGGATGCAAAGGGTTTGCCGCTGGGTCTACAGCTTATCGGGCGGCCATGGGAGGAAGCGGACTTGCTGTCTTCCGCCTATGCGCTTGAACGTGAGGCAGGTTTTGTGGCCAAACCGGATCAATGGTGGTAATTATCTGAAACCGCGTAACGAAATACAGGCTTTAGAATGATGAGTGTCCGTTTATTGCTGGGTGCAGGTGCTATGGCTGCTTTGGCGGCCTGCCAACCTGCCATTCCCGACGACAGCCGTTTTGGTGTGGGTTTCGATCAAACGTTTGATGCGCAACAGGTCAACCGCGATGCCGCGTTGTCGCGCGGCAGTGTGCCTGCCGCCCCCGGCGTGAACGCGCGCCCGTTGCCTGCTGCAGGCTCGGCAGAGGATACAGCGGCACAAACCGCAGCGATTTTGGCCAGCACCGGCCAGTCGCGTGGCGGGCTTCCTCAGGATATCGGGCGCGTGGCCGCGACGGCCAGCAATTCCGGCGTGGCACCATTGGAGGCAAGTCCCTCCAACCCCGCACCCGGTGTTGTCGATAGTGCGACAGGCATCAGTCAGGAGAACAACTTTGACGCCGTGGCAGGCCAGCGCAGCATTGAAGGTGATGCCGCCCGCATTGCTGCCAACCGCGCGCAGTATCAGGTCATCCAGCCACAAGCACTGCCCGAGCGCACCTCGACCGGTCCCAATATCGTGGCATTTGCTTTGTCGACCAGCCATCCGGTGGGCACCAAAGTTTACCGGCGCAGCAGCTTTAACGCGACCAACAAGTTCAACCGCAGCTGTGGCCAGTTCCGCCATCAGGATCAGGCACAAATTGCCTTTCTTGAGGCTGGCGGGCCGGAACGGGACCGCAATGGTATGGATCCGGACGGCGACGGATATGCCTGTAGCTGGGATCCTTCCGTGTTCCGCAACATCAGCGGCTAAGGCATGCTGCAACGGGTTCAGACCCACCTTTCACCCAATTGCGGTGCGCGCAGGAATGGCCTGAAGCCCTCGCTGATCGTGATCCATTATACCGCTATGAAAAGCGCTGAGGCAGCTCTCGAACGGCTGTGCGATCCGGTAGCCGAAGTCTCTGCGCATTACTTGATTGCTGCCAATGGCACGGTCATGCAGATGGTTGAGGAGGAGGCCCGCGCATGGCACGCAGGTGCGGGCGAGTGGGGCGGTCTGGACGATATCAACTCACGCTCCATCGGGATCGAGCTCGATAACCGCGGCACGCATCCTTTTGCGGCCGCGCAGATGGACGCATTGGCAACCCTGCTGCGCAGTGTCATGGACCGGTGGAATATCGCCCCCGAGGGTGTGATCGGCCATTCGGATATGGCACCGGGCCGCAAGACAGACCCCGGCCCGTATTTTGATTGGGTGCGGTTGGAGCGGCAAGGCCTTGCCGCGCCAGCAAAGAAGTGGATGCCAGAACGCGTTGATGAGGCAAGCTTTATTCAAGCCGCACGGGCCGCAGGATATACAGCCGAAGCATCGTTCGAGGTTTTGCTTGCCACGACGCGCCTGCGCCGTGCTTCATGGCGCTCGGGGCCGCTGCATCAGGATGATTTTGCCTTGTGATCCTCCGCGCATGTGGCGCAAGGCGGGTTTGGCATTGACCCTGCTTGGCGGTTGGGCGTATGCCCGCCCTTGCGCGGAAGGCTGGATGGCCGCTTTGTCGGGAAACCGGCGGGGAGGAAAGTCCGGACTCCGATAAGTGACGGTGCCGGGTAACGCCCGGGCGGGGCAACCCGACGGAAAGCGCCACAGAAAATAAACCGCTTTTCCTACAGGAAGAGTAAGGGTGAAACGGTGGGGTAAGAGCCCACCGCGCGGCTGGTAACAGCGGCGGCATGGCAAGCCCCACCGGGAGCAACGCCAAATAGGGACCGCGTGCTGCATTTGCCTTCGGGCGGGGCGGCGGAGATGCTTAGGCTCCAGCAGGTCCGGGTTGGCGGCTGTAGCTGTGTCGGTAACGGCATGGTCAGAGGAATGGTCATCCATGAGGGGCAACTCTCGGGACAGAATCCGGCTTATAGGCCTTCCGCGCAAACTTCGGCCCACTTGGTCAGCAAGCTAGCAACGGGCCGCGTGAAAACTTGCTGTTTTACGGCTCTTATAGGGGCTGTTGCGCGATACGGGGTTGACTCGGGGGCTGGCGCGGGTAGAACCCGAAATTCAGAGATTACGCGTTCATATCACTGGATATGCGGCGCCGCACAGGAGAAGATAAAATGGCTAAGCCAACCACGATCAAGATCCGTCTGAACTCGTCCGCGGGCACAGGCCATTTCTACGTCACCAAAAAGAACGCGCGCACCATGACCGAAAAGATGGTTATGAAGAAATATGACCCCGTTGCGCGCAAGCACGTCGAATATAAAGAAGGCAAGATCAAGTAAGATCGCTACGCTTTGATGCAGTTAAGGCCGCGCAAGTTTGCGCGGCTTTTTGCGTTTTTGGATCATGGTTGATGCAGATCGCTGTCGGCAGCTAACGCTCTTGTGGCGGCACGCCGCGCAATTTGGCGACGAAAGCTGTCCAGTCCGGTGTGTCCCACTTCATGCGCCGCCGTTTGGTGCCCGCAGGATGATGGCACAGGCCCGTACCGCTGCGGTGCGCCCTCTCGGGGCGGATAGGGCGGGGCACAAATCCACCGCCGCAGTTGGGACACACATTGTAAAGCTGCGCCTCCACACAGCCCGCGCAGAAGGTACATTCATAGGTACAGATGCGGGCCTCGGCGCTGCTGGCGGGAAGGTCGCGGTCACACATCTCGCAGTTCGGTCTAAGCTCCAGCATTGCATGCATCCTTTCGTCGAGATGAGAGTTGTCCAAGAAAAAAGCCGCCCTCGAAAGGGCGGCTCTGGATCGTCATATGGCAGTGCGTGTTACTCGCGGTTGCCGAAGAGCTGCAGCAACATCATGAACATGTTGATGAAGTTGATGTAGAGGCTCAGCGCGCCCATGATGGCCGCTTTGCCCAGCCACTCGGTGTCGCCGTGCTGTGCGTGGGCGATATACTCGGTCTTGATCCGTTGTGTGTCATAGGCGGTGAGGCCAGCAAAGATCAGTACACCGATTGCAGAGATTGCAAAAGCCATCGCCGGGCTTTGCAGCCAGATGTTGATGATCGACACAACGATCAGGCCAATAACACCCATGATCAGGAAGCTACCCCAGCCGGAAATGTCCTTTTTCGTGGTATAACCCCAAAGTGACAAGCTCGCAAAGGCGATGGATGTCGCAAGGAAAACCTGAATGATCGACGCGCCGGTAAAGATCAGGAAGATCGAGCTGATCGAAATACCCATGACGAAGGCGAATACATAGAACACTAGCTGCGCGGTTGCGGCAGACATTTTGTTGATCATCGCGCTAAAGCCGAAGACGAAAATCAGCGGGGCGAACATCACCAACCATTTGAGCGGAGATGCATAGAGTGCCATGCCGACGCCCGTCAGATACTGGCCTTCGCGCAGTTGTGCGGCGGCAGCGGATGGATCGGACGTGACCGCAAGGCCGGAAATGGCCCATGCGGCGGCGAAAGTAATCAACATGCCCACGGACATTGTGCCGTAGACTTTGCTCATGTGCGCGCGCAGGCCTTCATCAATCGCGGCTGTGCGGCTTCCGGCACCTGTCCGGATTGTATTCACGTCTGCCATGTAAAACTCCCTAAAGCTTGCCCGTGGAAAGGTTTTCACACGGGGACACTCGCAATATCGGCACACACGCCTCCCTTTTCAAGGTTTTTCGGTCAGGTTTTTGCCTGTGGCTAACGCTTCCATGACTCAGGGGCATCCCAGAACGGCCGATCTGCCTCTTTTTGCGCCTCTTTCGCGCCCAAACCCACATCTTTGAGCTGTTCTTTGGTCAATTCCGCTAGATGTCGACGGCTGCGGTGCAACGCTTTTACACGACCTAGGTTATATTTGGCTTTGCGGGTGGGAAGGGCGGTGAATAAAGCGGCGATGCGCATCGGATATCTCCATTATTTTGTGATTGATCTGCTGTGAATCATTTCGATGCTTGATAGGTAGGGTGGTATCATTCATAATGGAAATGAATGTTATTGATGGCTATCATTTGAATTGGTGATGTATGAGAAATCTTGATGTGGCGACTCTGCGGTCTTTGGTTGCTGTGGCGGATGCTGGAGGTGTGACCCGTGCGGCAGGCTTTCTGCATCTGACCCAATCTGCCGTCTCGATGCAGATCAAGCGACTGGAAGAATTGCTTGATGTGACGCTGTTGGACCGCAAAGGGCGCGGCATTGTATTCACCGCAAGCGGGGAGCAATTGTTGAGCTATGCCCGGCGCATGGTCGCGATGAACGACGAAGCGGTCTTGCAGCTCAGCACACATGAATACGCGGGTACGCTGCGCCTTGGAGTGCCGCATGATATTATGTATCCGGCCATTCCCCACGTGCTCAAACAGTTCAACGCAGCGTTTCCTGCGATCCGCATCGTACTCGAATCCTCACACACACGCATCCTCAAACAGATGTTTGCGCGCGGAGAGTGTGATGCGATCCTCACCACGGAAACAGACGTCGAAGCGGGCGGTGTGACACTGGCGCACCGGGCTCTGCACTGGATTGGTGCGCCGGGTGGGGCGGCGTGGCGACAGCGGCCCCTGAACATTGCCTTTGGCCGTTTGTGTACTTTCCGCCCTTTGGTTGTCGGCGCTTTGGACGACGCGGGGATCGCCTGGCAGATGATGCTCGAGACCGACAATGACAGTGCGATACATGCCACAGTGAGTGCGGATTTGGCTGTGCACACCGCTATCGAGGGGACGGAGCCGCCGCAGCTTGTGCGCTGTGACCATGGCGGTGCGCTACCGGCACTGCCCGGCCAATGTATCAATCTATATACATCGGAGGGCACGCAACCTGTGCCGATGGCGCAACTGGTGACACTGCTCAAGGCACGGTTCGGCACTGCATGACGAATGAAAGCATCGCGGACGAAAAGGCGGAGGGTAATGTTGTTAACGTAAATGCCTGATTTGTGAACAGGTTTAGGGCTTTTGGCGCAACGTGTGCTTGCACCGGTACACAGATGGCTTATTATTCACATATTATTAAAGCATTGTACGGCGCGCCGCAATTTCGGCATCACACGCCGGAAGCGTTGAGAAGAAGAAAGTAGATTTTAAATGGTTCATCCGGTTGATGTACACGTAGGAAAGAAAATCCGTCAGCGTCGGTGGCTGATTGGTATGACACAGCAGAATTTGGCGGGTGTCGTGGGCATAAAGTTCCAACAAATTCAGAAGTACGAGACTGGCGCCAACCGGGTAAGCGCCTCGCGCCTTTGGGATATCGCACACGCCCTCGGCGTGCAGGTCTCGTTTTTTTTCGAAGGATTGGAAGTTGACGAATCGACGGCCAAGGCGGGTCCGAAAACAGTGCAGAAGGGCATGCCCGAAAACCTGATGAACGATAAAGAAGCAGTTGAGCTGGTGCGCTCGTATTATGCCATACCCGAAAACCAACGGCGTAGACTGTTCGAGCTTGCGCGCGTGCTCAGCGACGCGGTCTGAGGGGTGCGCAGGGGTAGTGTAGGGCTTGCATGCCGCCCCCGTGAATGAAACGACTTGTGCATGAGCAAAAACACACCACCGACCGATGCACTGATCCGCGAACTCAGCCATGTGGCCAATCTGATGGCGGACGCCGCGGGCGCAGTGATCCTGCCGCATTTCCGCAGCGAAAGCCTCGGGGCTGAAAACAAGCTTGAAGGTGGCTATGATCCCGTGACGGTTGCGGACCATGCGAGCGAGGCCGCGATGCGTGCGATCTTGCAGCAGTACCGTCCTGACGATGGTGTACTGGGCGAAGAAATGGGCAGTCATGAGGGCACCAGTGGTCTGACATGGGTGCTTGATCCGATTGACGGCACGCGCGGGTTTGTGGCGGGCACGCCCACATGGGGGGTCCTGATCGCAGTTGGTGGGCCTGATGGCCCGTTTCTGGGTATCGTTGATCAGCCTTATACGGGCGAGCGTTTTATCGGCACGCCGCAGGGTGCCATGCTTGTCCGGGGCGACGACACCCGCGCGCTGCGCACCCGTGCTGCGCGTCCGCTGTCCGAGGCCGTGCTATTTACGACATTTCCCGAAGTGGGCAGCACTACCGAGGCGGCCGCTTTTCAGAGCGTGGCCAAGCAGGCGCAACTGGTGCGCTATGGCATGGATTGTTATGCTTACGCGCTTGTCGCTTCCGGTCAGGTTGATCTGGTCATCGAGGCAGGCTTGCACGCCTATGATATTCAGGGGCCGCTCGCGCTCATCCACGCGGCGGGTGGCATCGTGACGGACTGGCAGGGTGGTCCGGCACACAACGGCGGGCGCGTACTTGCCGCTGCCAACCGCGAGATTTACGCCGAAGCGCTTGCCTTGCTGAGCCAAGCGGCCGTGTCATGAAGCAAACCTTGCTGCGCGGTGCCGATCTGATCCTGACGATGGATGATGCGCGGCGGGAGTTGTCAAACCATGACATCCTGCTTCGTGATGGCGTCATTGCGGCAATCGGTCCCGCGCTGGCGGTGCCGGAAGGCGCGGATATCGTGGACGTTAGCGGTTGTCTGATCACACCCGGCCTGGTGAACACGCACCACCATCTCTACCAAAGCCTGACGCGGGCTGTACCGGGCGGGCAGGATGCGCTTTTGTTCGGATGGCTGCGCAGACTCTATCCCATTTGGCAGCAATTCACGCCTGATCACATGTACACCTCTGCACGGGTCGGTCTGGCGGAACTGGCGCTGTCAGGCTGCACGCTCAGTTCGGATCACTTGTATCTCTATCCAAACGGATCACGGCTTGAGGATACGATCCACGCGGCGGCGGAAATTGGGATGCGGTTTCATCCCACGCGCGGCGCGATGAGCATTGGCGAAAGTGGGGGCGGCTTGCCCCCTGATGCACTTGTGGAGAAGGAAGATGCGATCCTAGCCGACTGTATCCGCGTGATTGACGCGTTTCATGATCCGGCCGAGGGCGCGATGTGCCGCGTCGGTATCGCGCCGTGCTCGCCTTTCTCAGTTAGCACGGATTTGATGCGTAATGCTGCCCTGTTGGCGCGGGACAAAGGCGTAATGCTGCACACACATCTGGCCGAGAATGATGAGGATATTACTTATTCGCTGGAAAAATTTGGCTGCAGGCCAGGTCAATACGCCGAAAGCCTTGGTTGGGTCGGTCCCGATGTCTGGCATGCCCATTGCGTCAAACTTGATCCATCCGAGATTGCCCTTTTTGCCGCGACCGGAACGGGTGTTGCCCATTGCCCGTGCTCCAATTGCCGCCTTGGCAGTGGCATCGCACCCCTGCGCGCCATGCGTGATGCGGGCGTTCCCGTAGGTCTGGGCGTTGACGGATCCGCCAGCAATGACGCGGGCAATCTGGTCGCCGAGGCGCGGCAGGCCATGTTGTTGCAGCGGGTCGCCCTTGGCGCAGACGCGATGAGTGTACGTGAGGCATTGGAGATTGCAACGCGCGGCGGTGCCGATGTCTTGGGCCGTCCTGATTGTGGTCGCCTTGCCGTTGGAAAATGCGCCGATATCGCTGTGTGGGATATGAGCGGCGTGCAGGCTTCGGGATCGTGGGATCTGGCGGCATTGTTGCTTGCCGGACCGACGAGCGTGCGGGATTTGTTCGTGAATGGTGTGGGCATCGTGCGCGACGGGCAGGTCACAACCCTCGATTTGGAATCCGTGTTGGCACGCCAGCGAAGTCTCGCGCTCAAACTTAAGGAAAACGCATGAAATATGTACTGGCCTTGGCACTTTTCGCGCTTGTCGGATGCGGCACACCGCCCAGCACAAACACAGCTCAAACCAGCGCGTCATCCGTCGCTGGCGGTTTTGCGGCCCAACAACTCAACGCCATCCGCAGCCGCGCAGGTGTGTCCGCTATCGGGCGCAACGCTCAACTTGATGCCGCAGCACTTGAGCAGGCGCAGTTCATGGCCGCAAGCAACACGATGACCCACCGTGGGCGCAACGGATCAAACGTCGGCGCACGGGTCGGCGCACAAGGCTACCGCTGGTGTGTGGTTGCTGAAAATGTGTTTCGTGGCCACGCGGACCCTGCGTTTGCAATCGAGGCGTGGCGCACATCGCCGGGTCATTTTCGCAATATGACCAACGTCAAGGTGCGTGAGTTCGGGATGGCCTCGGTCGGGGATTTTCATGCGATGGTGCTGGCCGCGCAAAGCTGCTGATCAGGATTTGACCTGTGCACCGCCGATCCATGTGGCACGGATGGCGCGGTCATCGCCCATCATCAGGGTGGCAAACACGTCTTCCCATACGTCGTTCGACCGGTTGGTCCGCTGCGTGATCGCGGAAGTTGAATTGAGGTCAATCACGGCGATATCGGCATAGTAGCCCGTATTAAGTGCACCGATTTCAGAATCCAGATGCAGCGCGCATGCAGAGCCTGCCGTTGCCAGCCACATTAACTGTGCGGCGTGCAAGGCTTGCCCGTGGTGCTGCGCTGCCTCATAGGCAGCGCCCATTGTACGCAACATCGAAAACGAAGAGCCACCACCGGTGTCCGTCGCAAGCCCCATCGGTACGCCGCGCGCGGCCAATGTCGGCAGGTCGAGCGCGCCCGAGCCGATGAAAGCATTGGAGGTGGGGCAGTGGATCACACGGCCCTGAACCTCGGCCAAGCGGTCAATCTCACGCTCAGTCAGGTGAATGGCGTGACCGTAAAGCCCCCGCGCACCCAACAATCCGTGCATCTCATAGGTATCAAGGTAGTCGCGCGCGTCCGGATAAAGGCTGCGCACCCATGCGACTTCGTCGGGTTGCTCGCTCAGGTGGGTTTGCATCAGGCAATCGGGATGCTCTGCCCACAGCACGCCGAGGGCCGCAAGCTGCTCAGGCGTGGAGGTGGGTGAAAAGCGCGGTGTGATCGCATACTGTCCGCGACCCACGCCGTGCCATTTTGCAATAAGTGCTTTGCTGTCGTCATAGGCGGATTGTGCGGTGTCGCGCAGGTTTTCAGGCGCGTTGCGATCCATGCAGGTCTTGCCGGTCACAATGCACTGTCCGCGCGCCTGCGCTTGGGCAAACAGGGCATCGACGCTGTGGCTGTGGATCGTCGCGAACGAGGCGATGGTTGTCGTTCCGTTCATCGCTGTAAGATCGAGGTAGCGCGCGGCGATCTCTGCCGCATAGGCGGGATCGGCAAACCGCGCTTCTTCGGGGAAGGTATAGGTCTCAAGCCAGTCGATAAGCCGCTTTCCCCAACTCGCGATCATCGCGGTCTGGGGATAATGCGCATGCGCGTCGATGAAGCCGGGACAAATCAGGTCACTGCCATAGGAAATAACCTTGGCATCCGGATGGGCTTTTTTCAAAGCATCGGCATTGCCTACCGCTGCAATCTGCGATCCATCAAGGAGGACACCACCCATGCTGTCGATCTGTACGCAGTCTTTCCATGGCTGCGCAAACGGGTCACCGGAAAATGTCAGTACCTGTCCGGTCAGGAGCGTTTCTGTATTCATGCAGATCGTTGTACCGGTTTCCGGTGGGCAGGCAATGGGCTGCTCCGCGTGCGCCTGTACATGGGTGCAATTGCGGCCATTGTGGTCTGCGCAGTGCCTGCTTATGTTGCGCCTCACACCGTAAGGAGATGCGCATGTCCGACGAAGCTTTAGAGACCGCTTCCGCAGGTGACAATTCAGAGCCCGAAGCCTATGTGCTGGGCAAACGCGATGTAGCCGCGATCCTCTATGCGGTTGAAATCGACGACCGCGAAAAGCTGATCGAACTGATGGAGTCGCTGCACGCGGCGGACATCGCTGATCTTCTGGAGCAAATCAGCGGGTTCGAGCGTGCGCGCCTCATCCGGCTGTATGACCGCGAGTTTGACGGTGAAATCCTGTCAGAACTGGACGAGTCGATCCGTAACGAGGTGATCTCGATCCTCACGCCGCAAGTGCTTCAGGAAGCGATGCGCGAGCTGGACAGTGATGATGTCGTTGACATCATCGAAGACCTTGAGGATGAACAACAGGCGGCCATTATGGGCGCGCTGGACGAAGGGGACCGCGCGGCCGTTCAACAGGCTTTGTCGTTCCCCGAGTATTCCGCCGGCCGTCTGATGCAGCGCGAGGTCGTCATGGCGCCCGAGCATTGGACTGTTGGGGCCGCCATCGACCACCTGCGCAAGACGCCCGAAGCAGAGCTGCCTGACCAGTTTTATCACATCATCGTCGTCGATCCGCGCCTGCACCCTGTGGGTAACGTGACATTGGGCAAGCTGATGCGCTCCAAGCGGGAGACAAAGCTGGTTGATCTGTTCGAAGAGACGTTCCAGATCATCCCTGCCAGCCGCGATGAGGGTGATGTGGCCTATGCGTTTAACCAATATCACCTGATATCCGCGCCGGTTGTTGATGAGGACGGTCGCCTGATCGGGGTGATCACCATTGATGATGCCATGGCCGTGCTTGATGAAGAGCACGAAGAAGACATCCTGCGTCTGGCTGGTGTGGGTGAAAGCTCCCTGAGTGACCGTGTGATCATGACGACCAAGCAACGCCTGCCATGGCTTGCCGTGAACCTTGTGACTGCCATCGCAGCCAGCCTTGTGATTGCGCAATTCGAGGTGGCTCTTGCGCAGATTGTGGCGCTGGCCGTGCTGATGCCCATCGTGGCCTCTATGGGCGGCAATGCGGGCACGCAAAGTCTGACAGTTGCAGTGCGCGCGCTGGCCACAAAGGATCTCACCGGCTCGAACGTGTGGCGGGTGATCCGGCGCGAGGTTTTGGTGGGGCTGATCAACGGCACGATATTTGCCATTGTGATGGGCATTGTCGGCGTGATCTGGTTCGGCTCTCCGGCGCTGGGCGGGGTGATTGCGGTGGCGATGGTGATAAACATGGTGGTGGCCGGATTGGCCGGTACGGGCATCCCGATTATACTTGAGCGGGTCGGCGTTGATCCCGCACTCGCATCCGGTGCATTTGTGACCACTGTGACTGATATCGTTGGATTTTTCGCCTTTCTGGGACTTGCTGCTGTCGTTCTGCTATGAGCATCGGCGAGGTCAAGGAGGCTGCGCGCAAGGCCGCATTTGCCCGCCGCAAGCCGCTGTTTGATTCTGCCAATGCGGCACAGGCGGGGTATCTGAGCGAGGTTTTGGCAGGGTATCGCGGCGTGCCGGTCTCGGGCTTCATGCCCATCCGAACCGAAATTGATCCGCTGCCCGCAATGGCCGAAGCCTCTGCACATGGACCTGTCGGTGTGCCCGTGATCCAAGCTGCGGCACACCCGCTTATCTTTGCCCGCTGGACGCCGCAGACACAGATGGTGGCCGGCGCGTTTGGCGCGCAAATCCCCGAAGAGATTGAGGTGATCACGCCCGAAATTGTCATCGTGCCGCTGTTGGCGTTTGACCGGCGTGGCGGTCGTCTGGGCTCTGTTGGTGGATATTACGACCGCACCCTTGAAGGGCTACGTGGTCAGCGCGCGACATTGGCCATCGG
>JBATTJ010000121.1:0-15821 GCA_049670485.1 Sulfitobacter sp. | reverse complement strand
AGACGGTGCAGATCCTTGTCGATGCAGGTGCCGATAAATCCATCGGAGATCGCGATGGCGTCACACCGCTGCAACACGCCACGTTACGCGGCTACGCCGAAATGGTCGAAATCCTGCAATAGGAGGTAGGGTAATGACCCTACTAAATCGTGCTTTTTTGAAGGCTACCGTGCCCACCAACCTCAATGCAACCTTCCCATAGCAGCCGTTGGCGCAAGCGCAGCGAAAGAACGGTTTGTCCGCCTCTCGTTGGTTCCAGCATCGCGCAGCGAAAGTACAGTTTGGATTTGGCCTAAAATGTCTCGATTGAACGACCGCTTTGATGACACGTGCTGCTTGGCAGCGACAAGCATGCCGCCCGCGCGAGCAAATGCTGCGTCAGCGAAGTGGGAAAAACGAATGTCTGAAAAGTCCGCACTGCGGACCTTGATCGCCCTCATGAAGAAGGTCCGCTTTGACTTGCCTGCGTAACTTCAAGACGGCGCTATCAAGCACATCAAGGATGTGAGCGCTGAAAACTCACGTCTCTATGCTGAAAAATAATTTCTTTACAATGGTTTAAGTTCTGACGCACGCACACATCTACCAATATCCACCGTTTGCGGTAGGGAAGTTCTGCGCTGAGTTTTTGTGCTAATGTGCCCATTCGAAAAGCGGACGGCGAAAGACTGTAGCAAGCTGAAATCTAAGGCGTTCTCACAGTTGGTATCCACGCACCTTCCAAGTGTGAGGCCTCATGATCGCACGGCCACGGTCGCATTGAAATGCAAATGAATTTCAAGGGCTCACGCCCAATATTCCGATATTGGAAAGCTGTTCCAACAGGGATGTCGATTGATACGCCGGGGACAAGCCTCGTCACTTTTTCTTCGTCACTATCGCGCCGCCAAATTTCGCCATCACCTTCCAAGATATGCCAGAACTCGTTGATAGTTTTATGGATTGTCGCTTTGTTAATCTGTCCAGGAGGTACGGTACTATGTATCATGTTGCCTGTGGTCCCATCCATTATAAACCGGATATCAGCGCCGGCGGGCGATTTTGCATCAGCGGCTGACGGAAGTGTTGTTTCTTTCATGACAGCTCCTCCAAGGATATTTCAATATGCTTATTCGACATTTTCCTGTCAAAGGCAGCAAATTCCTGACAGCCAACATCGGTGTACATTGCGGCGAAAGCCTCCTTCGAGCCCATTGTTGACAATGCTGCAGGGTACATAAATGTCCGGCTCCGAGCGACGGCAATGTAAGAAGTTCCGGTATGCTTTGAATGCAGCCCTAGTGATGTTCCAAAATCAAGAAGTATTGGAAATCAAAAGAGCCCACCGCTTCATTTGGCTATTTCGCCAGCAATACCAACTGGAGACAAGAGAAGACGTTGCAAACCTAGACTGGCATCTAGTACATTGTTGTCGACAAAAGTGTTCTGATGGCGCTTACCCAATCGGCCTATCTCAGAATAATTGATAGTATGGAGTTTTTGTGCCCTCTAATCAGCCGGAGAGAAGTTTAACAGCCCGCCTCTACGACGACATTGTTGTCGGGGCATTCTCATTCGGCGCGAAGCTGGGTGAGGAGCAACTTGTGGAACGGTACGATACCAAGCGCCACATTCTAAGGGAGAGCTTTGCGCAGCTCGAGGAACTCAAGCTCGTCACGCGAATTCCAAACCGGGGTGTTTTTGTTCGGGAGCCGCATCCCGATGAGGTCCGAGAGCTGTTCGAAATCCGCGAGCTACTCGAGTTGCAGGCGGCGCGACTGACAAAGCTGCCCGCACCTCCAGAGGTGGTCGCGAGGATGCGGGAGGTTCAGAGTCTGCACGGTGAAGCAACTCGGGCAGGTCGGTTCAGGGACGTCTTGCATCACAATGCGGCTTTCCATGAGATTCAATATGCGGCCTGTGGCAACGCCGTGCTCGCTGCGGCCATCGCCGATTACGCGACGCGCACCCACATCATTACGTCAATGAAATTTGCGACGCCCAGTCTGATGGAGAACGTCGTCAGCCAACACCTCGCCATCGTTGATGCAATGGCGGGAGCCTCGATCGATGCGCTGATTGATGCGATCCGATCTCATTTTGATCTCGCCCGGATCGAACAGTACAACCACCAATACGCCATACGGCATGGGGAAAACGCGCCTAGGGAGGTCGAGAAACCCCGGGCGCGCGCAATCAGCTAGTCTTCATGGCAGTCGTTTCACGATCCCGCCCCATTCCTCGGGCGTGAAGGCACGGGTGATGTTCGCGGTCACGTTGCCCGTGCGCCGCACAGCCATGCCGAACGCCGCGACCGTCTCGTCGTCGGGGGCTGTGACCTTCATGATGAAATCAAAGTGCGCGATGCAGTAGGAGAATTCCTCTACTGTCACACCCATGGAGGCGGCAAAGGCGACGACGCCTTTGGCACGCTCCGGTGCTTCTTCGATGCTCATCATGCCTTCGCGTGTGACGACCTCTGTTATGTAGTATGTTGGCATGGGTTATCCTTCCTTTGGTCTGTGGAATAAAAGTAAACGCGCAGTGCCCGCCAGTTTGGGCAGGGCAATTGCGCCGATGAGCATGAGACCGACATAGATGTTCATGACGATTCCAGGCACATTATTGAGCGACAGGCCGAAGGTCAGGAACCCGATGACGAAGACGGCAAGGATGACGCCGATGATCGTCCCGCTTCCGCCGGCGATGCCGACACCGCCGAGCACCACCATGGTGATGACCTCAAGTTCCCAACCTGTCGCGATGTTCAGGCGCACGCTGCCCAGTCGACTGGACAGCAAAATTGCTGCGAGGCCGCACATAAAGCCGGTCGCTGCGAACAGGACAAGACTGTAGCGGTCGACTCTGATGCCTGAATACCGTGTAGCGTCCGGGTTGGTACCGATGGCAAAGATACGCCTTCCATAAGTCGTCGCATGGAGGAGAATGCCGACGATCACCGCCGCAACGACGAAGAACACAAAGGACACCGGAATATAGCCGCTGATGTAGTGCTGTCCGAACCAGAAGAAGGATATGGGGAAGGTGGTCAGCGCATCGTCGCCCACGATGCTGGTCGCGATCCCGCGATAGAGCGAAAGCGTGCCAATGGTCACGACGATGGAGTGTACTCCGAGGACGTTGACCAGCAACCCGTTGAATGCGCCCGCAAGCGTGCCGACGGTCAGGCCGACAAGGACGAGAACCGGGGTTGGCGCACCGGCCGAGGCGGCAACGCCGATCAGCACAGCGGCCAGCGCCACGATCGAGGCGACAGACACATCAATCTGTCGCGCGATGATCAGCAGGGCCATCGGCAGCGCGATCAGGGCCTTCTCCGAATAGTTCACCGTGCTGTCGATCAAGTTGTAGAGATCGAGGAAGAACGGTGTCAGCCGGCTCATGACGATGCAGACACCGATGAGGATGACGACAAGCGCCATTTCCCAAGGGGTCAGTATTGGACGTCTCATTTGCGCTCCTCCCGAGGCAGGATCTGTCGGCCCGGCAGCCATTCTGCCCGCGCATTCGCCGCCACGGCCAGCAGAATGACGGCTCCGGTCAGGGCGAGCTGAAGAAAGGGGTTTATCCGCAGGAAGGGCAGGGCGGTTTCCAGGATCGCGATGAATAGCGCGCCTAGAACGGCCCCGGCGACGGTGCCGCGCCCGCCGGTGATGGACGCCCCCCCGATGACGCAGGCGGCGATGATGGCAAATTCGCGCCCCTCTGCCGACTGGGTATAGGCGATGGCAAAACGTCCGGCCCAGAGATAGCCGCACAGACCGGCAAGTGCACCTGACAGACCATAGACCAGAAACTCGACCCGATGACCGGACACGCCGGCATTTCGCGCGGCCTCAGGGTTGCCGCCATGGGCATAGATATCACGCCCGATCCGGCGTTGGGTTAGCAGGATCCATACGAAAAGCGTCACTGTCAACGCCACCAGATACACGTTGGGAATGCCGAGCACGGCCCCCGCCGGAAAGGCCTTGAAGGGGCCGGACATCTCGTGGGATGAAATCCATGCGCCATCGCTGAGCACGAAGATCAGACCCCGGATGACCGTCATCGTTCCCAACGTCGCGATGATCGGCGGCAGGCCCGCGAATACGATCAGGCCCGCATTCACCAGACCCAGACCAATACCCATGCCGATGGACAGGACGATGTAGGCCCCAGACGGCAAGTCGGGCGCTGCCTGAGACAACAAAGCCAGAAACATGCCCGAAAAGGCAAGGATCGATGCCTGCGACAAGTCGATGCCGCGGGTGAGCAGCACCCCGAGTTGCCCCAGTACGAGGATCAGGAGGAACCCCCAGTTCGATAGCAGATTCGTCACGTTGCTGAAGGCCAGATATCCTGGTGCGCGCAAGGCGATCAGCCCCAGCATCACCGTAACCACCAGCGCGAGGATGGTTTCACGGCTACGGAAAATGTCGGTCAAGCTGCACCTCCGGCGGCGGTCGCGACGATGCGCTCTGCCGAAAAATCGGCGCGGGCGTATTCCGCCACCACCCTGCCGCGCGACATGACGACGATGCGGTCGGATATCCCCAAAACTTCCTCCAGTTCGGAGGATACGATAATGACGGCCAGACCTTCACGCACAAGCGATCCGATCGTCTCGTGGACGGCGGACTTGGACCCCACGTCGATGCCCTTGGTCGGCTCGTCCAGAATGATGAGCCGTGGTCTGGTAGCAAGCCATTTGCCGATAACGACCTTCTGTTGATTGCCGCCCGACAGCTCGGACACTTTCTGACGCCAGCTGCTGGCGCGGATCGACACGCGTTTGGCGAAATCTTCTACCAGACGGGTTTCCGCACCGGGGTTCAGGAACGGCCCGGACCCCAGTTGATCAAGCTGCGGCAGTGAGATGTTGGACGTGATGGGAAACGGCAAGATCGCACCGTGACGTTGGCGATCTTCGGGGACATAGGCGATGCCCGCCACCATCGCGTCCGCCGGCGACGCGATGGTGACCTGCGTGCCGTCTACGCAGACGTTGCCGGCTGTCCGGTGCTTGAGGCCGAAAACGGCTTCCATGACTTCGGTGCGCCCCGCTCCCACAAGGCCATAGAACCCGAGAATCTCACCCCGGCGCACATTGAAACCGACGCTGTCGAATTCCGTTGGATGGCTGAACCTCGACACCTCCAGCACGACTTCGCCAATATCGGCGGCAGATTTGGGATAAATATTCCCGACCGTACGGCCGACCATCATCGAGATCAGCTCGTCTTCGGTGACGTCTGCGATTAGGCCCTGACCGGCCAGCGCTCCATCACACAGAACAACGTAATCGTCGCAGATCCGGAATATCTCGTCAAACTTGTGGCTGATGAAGACAATCGCCTTGCCCTCGGCGGTGAGGCTTTCGACGATGCCATACAGGTGCTGAATTTCCGCTTGTGACAGCGCAGCGGTCGGTTCGTCGAAGATGATGATCGCCGCGTCGGTCGCCAGCGCCTGCGCGAGCGAGACCATATGTCGTTCGGCGACGCTCAGCGATTTAACGAGTGCGGAAGGCGACAGGTCCGACCCGACGCGCTGCAACATCTCGGCCGCGCGCCGATTCATCGCACCCCAGTCCAGAAAGCCGCCGCGCCGGCGGGGCAGGGCACCTACAAAGATGTTTTCGGCCACCGTCAGGTCGTCGAACATCGACGGTTCCTGATGAATGGCGGCAATGCCCGCAGATGCGGCATCCTGTGGACGGGTGAATGCGTAAACTTGGCCGTCGACCTTTATCTCACCGGAGGTGGGGCGGTGAATGCCTGTCAGGCATTTCACGATGGTGGACTTGCCGGCTCCGTTCTCTCCGATCAGCCCAAGCACGCGGCCGACCTGCGCGGTCAACGACACATCGGTCAGAGCCCTGACTCCGCCGAACCGTTTGGTGAGGTTCTCGATCTCCAACATACGTGCTTTCCCAAAATTCGCCTATGGCGTGCCGCCCGCCCTGGACCGGGACCGGACGGCGATGGTTTGATCGCAGTCGCGGTTCTACTTGTTTGCGCTCTTGGTCAAGGCTGCGGCTTCTTCGACATTGGATGCGTCATAGACGAAAAGCTCACCCATCACGGCGACGCTGTTTTCTCCGATCTCGATCGGTCCCATGCGCGCAGCTTCAAACGTCTCGCCGGGCGCGCCTGTGATCTTGCCATCAACCAACGCATTGGTCGCCATCACAGTGGTGTAACCGACGTCGACCATGTTCCAGATCGCAAAGGCGGGCGTGGCACCCGACAGGACGTGATCGACCATTTCTGTCGGGAAGCCGAGGCCAGTAACCTTGACCTTGCCGATCAGACCTTGGTCACGGACCATCTGCGAAGCGGCGGCGATGCCGACGGACGTATAGGCGACAATGGCCTCAAGGTTTTCATGCTTGTTCACGAGACCCAGGGCCTCGTTATAAGCCTTGTCCGAGCGTTCGTCGCCGTACACCGTCTCGACCACGTTGAGGCCGGAATAGGCCTCGTCCTGTGTCGTCAAACGGACCATTTCATCAACCCATTCGTTTTGCGTGGTTGAGTTGGCGGGGCCCGACACGATGCCGACGTCACCGCCACCACCCGTCAGTTCCAGCGCGATCTTGACGGGGGCCAGCGCGATCAGCTCGTTGGTGGCGGACGCGATGTGCAGGGATCGGGCGGAGCTTTCGGTATCCTGATCCCAAGTGACGATGGCGATGCCACGCTGTGACGCGCGGCGCAGGGCCGGCGATAGGGCCGTCGCGTCGTTGGCGGTGATCATGATCGCGTCGACCCGTTGTGCGATGAGCGAATTGATCAGCGCGACCTGTCCCTCGGCGGTATTCTCGGTCGGACCGGTGAAGATCAGCTCGACGCCCAACTCGTCGGCTGCTTCCTGTGCGCCGATCCCGGCGAGTTCGAACGCTGTGTTGCCAAGAACGCGCACGACCATTGCATAGCGTTTCTGATCTTGCGCAAGGGCCGCTCCCGCCCCGAGTGTCACGATCGCCAAACCGGAATACATTCCGGCCAATATAGTGCGGCGCATTATTTTCGTCAGCATGTCGGACCTCCCTCCGTTTTGCCGCCTCAAAAGAGGTAGCTTTGAAACATGCTTTACAATTGCTGAGATAATTGTCAACAATATGATTGAGAATTCATTGAGGCTTGATGACGTATGACCCTGGACTTCAAAAGAGTGGTAACTGCGACAACGGACGGGGGACGATCTTATATCCTATCCGATGGCCCGCCCGAGACGACGATGGTTCAACCGGGGCGCGCCCTGACGTTCTATGAGCTATGGGAAACCGGGGGGCCGCTTGCCAGCAATCTCGGCACGGACGATGCGGTCGTAGGCCCGGTCCGTCACCATCCGCCTCTTGGTGGAACGCGATTCCGGATCGTCGAGCTTATGCCAATATCGGATGGATCGGCCGGGGCCGTCGGCGACGATTTCGAAAACCTGCAGGCCGACGGGATTCAAGTGGACGGCGCCGGGGACCCGACGATGCACCGCAACGAGACGGTGGATTACAACATCATCCTGTCCGGCGAAGTTGTCGCTGTGACCGAAGAGGGTGAAACGCTCCTGAAGGCCGGTGACGTCCTGATTCAGCGTGGCACCGCACACACCTGGCACAACCGATCAGAACGGCCCTGCGTTTTTGCGTCTGTTATGGTTAGCGCAGAGCCACTCGCGGCGTTTGCCCCCAAGGGAGACTCGAAAGATGAATGATGAAACGCGACTTCCGGTCGTCGAGACCGAGCAGTTCGTGTCCGACCTTCTGGCGAGGCTTGGCCTCCCGGCGGGCGATGCGGATCTTTGCGCGCGCGACCTGATCCAGACCAACCTCTGGGGCATCGACAGTCACGGTCTCCTGCGGCTGCCGATCTACGCTGAGCGTCTGGTGAACGGTGCCGTCAGCAAGCAGCCGGACATCAAATGTTTGGGTGGGCGTGCCGCTTTCGAGGTCTGGGACGGTGATGGCGGACTTGGCTATGTTGTTGGTCACCGCGCCACGGAGCGCGCAATCGACATCGCCCGCGCGCAGGGGATTGGCGCGGTCGCGGTGCGAAACTCGAACCACTTCGGGGCCGCGGCGCTCTATATCAAACAGGCGACAGACGCGGGCATGATTGCGCTTGCCATGACAAACGTCATCCCCAATCTGGTGGTGCCGGGCGGTGCAAAACCGATCACTGGCAACAATCCTCTGGCGTTCGGGGCACCGACGGGCGCGGAGTTCCCAATGATCCTCGATATTTCGATGTCGTCGGTCGCGGGCGGCAAGCTACTGCTGGCTCAGGAAAAGGGTGAGAAGATCCCGTTTGGATGGGCCACCGACGCCAAGGGTCACCCGACCGACGATCCCTTTGTCGGCTTCAAGGGATTTCTGCTCCCTCTCGGCGGGCACAAGGGATTTGGACTTTCGCTGATGATCGACATCCTTTGCGGTGTCCTGACCGGTGGGGCTTACCAGTTCGATATCAAGAGTATGTATTCCGCCCCCGAGGACCCCAGTGAAACCGGCCATATGTTCATCGTGATCGACCCGGAGGCGTTTCTTGGGCGTGAGGCGCTGGAGGGCAGGATGCGGGATATGCATCAGACACTGCGTACATCGCCGATGTGGGATCAAAAGGGGCGAATGCTTCTCCCTGGTGAACTGGAATATGAGACCAGCATCGCGCGACGTCGGGATGGCCTGCCCATTCCGGCCAAGCTGATGACCGAAATCGCCGCTCTTGCCGAGCGGCATGGATGCAGCCTTCCCACCGTCGCCGCGACGGCCTGACACAAACGCCTGAGGATACTTCATGAGACCGAACAAACTTCGCGCCCTGATCGCCGACCGTGCGCCGATTCTGTGTGGCTGGCTGTCCGTCCCTTCAAGCTACCTTGCGGAAGGGGCGGGACATGCGGGCTACGATTGCGTTGCCGTCGACTTGCAGCATGGCATGATCGGGTTCGAGGCTGCCGTCGGCATGTTGCAGGCGATATCCGCCACACCGGCTGTTCCAATTGTGCGCGCGCCCGCGCTGGACGCCCATTCGATCATGCACTTGCTGGATGCCGGGGCATACGGTGTTATCTGTCCGATGATATCCACCGCTGAAGACATCCGTGAATTATTAGCTGCATGTCGATATCCCCCCGTTGGAAAAAGATCCTTCGGACCGGCACGCGGAAAGCTCTACGGTGGAGCCGACTATTTCGATCATGCCAATGAGGCGGTTTTGGTGATCCCCATGATCGAAACGGCGGAAGCGTTGGACAATATCGACGACATTCTGGCGGTGCCCGGATTGGACATGATCTACATCGGCCCCAACGATCTTGCCCTTGAACTTGGCGAGCGACCAAACGCCGAAATCGAAGACAGCAAGACCGCGAAAGCCATTGCGCACATCCTTGCCCAAGCGACCAAGGCGAGTATCCCCGTTGGCATTTTTTGCGCCAGCCCCGAGTTGGCACGCCAGCGGTTGGACGAAGGGTTCGTGATGATGACGCCCGGTAACGATTTCGCGCTTGCAACAGGGGCTATGGCCAGCGCCGTTAAGCGTACATTGGAGCGGTGAGTGTCTGACCTAATGAGCGTGGAAGACTGGCTTTTTATTCCGGGAACGCTCTGCGACGGGCGGGTGTTCGCGCCCTTGCTCGATCACCTCGGCGACACAGTTTCCGGAACGGTCCGGCTCGTCGGGTCGCTTGACGATGACGATCTGTCGGCACTCGCGCGCCATATAGTCCAAGGCCTCGGACCACGCATTCGCGTTGTCGGGTTTTCGCTTGGGTGTCAGGTCGCCTTTGAGATCATGCGGCAAGCTTCGGACCGCTGTGTCGGCGTCACCCTCATCAGTAGTACTGCGCGGCCTGATTTGCCTGACCTTGCTCCGGACCGGCGCGCGATGGTCGAAAGGTTTGAGCGTGACGGTGCAGAGGCGCTGATTGACGCAGATCTGTGGCCTCGCTACGTCGCCGACCCCGAGCGGCCGGAGCATCCCGTGCACGATATCGTGCGCGCCATGGCCCGTGAAACGTCCAACGCCAACTTCGCCGCGCAGATCGAGCTTGCCATCAGTCGCCCCGACTCGCGACCGGTACTCTCATGGTCCGACGCGCCGGTGCTAATGATTAACGGCCGCCAAGATCGGCTGACGCCCGTCGAGTTTGGCGCGGAAATTGTAGGGGCAGCCCGCAACGGAACGCACAAGGTCATTCCGGACGCGGGGCATTTCGTATTACTTGAACAACCCGAGGCGGTTGCCTTGGCCATTCGGGATTGGATCCGAAGGGTATGATTATGATTAATTACCTATAAAACAGTAGATTATAAGATTGTTAAGTATATTGTTGACAATTTATTCAATAATCAATCATGATAAACCGTGGGAGTTTGGGAGGGATTTTGACAATGGATACATTGAAAACCACGGCGACGAAATCGGACGATCCGATCATCGTTATGCGTGGCATTCACAAGCGGTTCGGGGGCGCGGTTGCACTGAACAACGTCGATCTGGAGGCCCGTTCCGGTGAGGTTCTCGCCATCGTGGGCGACAACGGTGCCGGGAAGTCGACGCTCATCAAGATATTAACGGGTGTGCTGCAACCGACATCTGGCGCGATCTTTGTGGATGGCCGCGAAGTCAACCTGTCGAGCCGCGCAGATGCGATCGACCTTGGGATTGATGCTGTCTATCAAACTCTCGCCCTAGCCAATCACTTGACTCCTGCGGCCAATATCTTTTTCGGAAACGAGTTGACCCGGTCGGTCCTTGGCATTCCATTCCTCGATAATGCCAAAATGAAAGCGGAGGCGACCAAGGTTCTGCTGGACCGGTTCGGCACGCGGCTGCCTGATATGGATGCCCCGACTGATAGCCTTTCAGGCGGCCAGAAACAGGCCGTAGCGATTGCCCGCGCGATCTATCATGCCGACCTGCGGGTGTTGGTGATGGACGAGCCGACGGCAGCTCTCGGGCCGCAGGAAACCGCAAGAACCCTAAGCCTCATCAAAGCTTTGCGTGATCAGGGCATGGCGGTTTTACTCATCTCCCACTCCCTCGATGACGTGTTCGACGTCGCCGATCGAGTTCAGGTGATGCGGCGCGGCCAAAAGGTGGGCACCGTCCGCATCGACGAGACGACACAACAGGCGGTGCTCGGCATGATCGTCGGCACCAAGCAAGAAGAGGTGGCGGCATGACTCAGGCAACGACAAACGTAAGCGGCGCGCTGCCCCGTCCATCCACCTGGGGCCGGGTCCTGCCTTACCTATCGGTCCTTGGCCCGGTGTTCATGATTGCCCTTTTGATGCTGTTCATGCTGGTGGTGGAACCCGCCCGGTTCTACCGCGCATCCAACTTCGAGATCATCCTGCTGGAAGCGGCGGTATTCATGCCGATGGCCGTCGGCATGACCTTCGTTATCGCACAGCGCGGGATTGACCTGTCCATCGGGTCCGTGGCCGCGCTCAGTGCCCTCGTTATGGCCTTTCTGGTCAAGGAATATGGCTTTTCTCCGTTTGCCGGGATCTGCGTGGCGATTTTGTTGGGCACGATTCTGGGTACGATCAACGGTTTGGTCGTGACAAAGCTGAACGTCCCCGATCTGATCGGCACGATGGCGATGGACCTTGTCTACCGTGGCATTGCTCTCGTGCTTGCTAAGGGTCTGGTGCTTGCGTCCTTTCCCGACATCATCACGACCATCGGTCGCGGCCGGATCGAAGGTTTCCTGCCGGTTCCCGTGCTGATCGGCTTCGCGGCCATCGTCGTGGGCCACATCGTTCTGACGCGTACCCATTTCGGGCGCTACGCTCTGGGCATCGGGTCTGACCCGGATGCGGCGTCGATGGCGGGTATCGCCGTGCACAAGCAACGTATCTTCGCCTACGCCCTGATGGGTGGGATTGCCGGGTTCGCAGGCGTCATGCTGGCAGGCAAGCTCAACTCGATACAGGCGACGTCGGCCAGCTTTCTCAACCTGCACGTCATTGCGGCGGTGGTCGTGGGTGGTACGTCACTCTTCGGGGGGCGGGCCTCAATGCTGGGCGCGCTCTGCGGGGTCATCCTGCTTGCGATGATCACCAATGCGACGATCATCCTGCGGATCGAGTTCTTCTGGCAATCGGTGGCTGCAGGTCTGGTCATCGTCATCTCGGTCGCCGCGTATTCCTGGCTGCAAGCCACGGATCGGGACGGAGGCGGCGGGGTACGTGCCGCGCTGCTGAGCAAGGAGAACATGTCGATCCTGAAGTTCATCGGGGGGCTGTTCGCGGGTCTCGCAGCATTACTCATTATCGGTTTCGCCCTTCCGGGCGTACCCGCAGGCTAACCGGCGCGGTGCGGGGGCAATCCTCGCGCCCGTCATTTTTCAGTAAAGGGAGAAGATCATGAAATTTACATTTGCCGCTACATTTGCCTCGGCGATTTGTCTGGGATTGGCCGGACCGGTCCTCGCACAGGACTTGCCGCTGTTTACGCTGCCCGATGATGGTGAGCGGGAAGTTTGGCGCCCTGAACAGGTGACCAAACCCGGCACGCTCGAAGCGCTTCAAGCGACCATCGCCGCAGATCCGGTGAAAGTCTCCGTCGCGATAGACGATCCGATCCAGATCGCTCTGATCTATCCGTCGGCAGACACCTCCGACTTCTTCAACCGCAACTATGTCGCGTTCACAAAGCGCCTTGACGAACTGGGTATCTCCTATGAGACGACCGAGTTCGCGACGCGGATGAACGAGGGCGAGTTGCAGAACCAGTTCGTCGCGCAGGCGGTCAACGATGCGGATATCTGGGATTTCGTTATGTACGCCCCGTCCGAGCTGATGGCGCAGGGCGACAACATCCAGCGTCTGGTCGATACCGAAGGCTTCACGACAATGATCTGGGGCAACCACACCCCGCTCAAATCCCTGACCAAACAACCGGTCACCTGGTTCAACTTCGACTCGCCGTCGGGCGCGGCGGCGATTTGCGACTACATGATCGGCGAATTGGGACCGAACAAGACATACGCACTTATCCGCGGTCTGCCGGGGTCCATCGACAACCTGCGGTCGCAGACCTTCGCTGACTGCGTCGAAGAAAAGGGCAGCTGGGTCAAGGCCGCCGAGCAATACGCGAACTTCAATAGCGAACTCGGCTATTCCGCGATGGAGCAGATCATGACGGCCTTCCCCGAGGTCGAGGTTGTCCACACTGCCAACACTGCCATGGGCATGGGCGCGGTCGAGGCTCAGATTGCGGCTGGGCGGACCGATGATCTGTTCACGACGGCATGGGGTGGCACATCGGTGGAACTGGACGCGATTCGCGCAGGCACGCTTGATGCGACGCCGATGCGCATGTCCGATGACATTGGTGCCGCAGCCGCAGAGGCGATCAAGGCAGTCCTTGAAGGCCGTACAGACGAGCTTCCGCTAGTGTTTCTTGGTCGGATGTCCATCGCACATAAGAACATGTCTGCGGAAGAGATCGACGCATTGGAGCAAGAAGCGTTCCGATATTCGGGTCTTGCTCCGGTTAAATAAGACGACTGCCGGCTCTTGTATGAGAGCCGGCTTTCCCTTGAACGTCTCGGTCTTTGTTTGACTAAGTCTGCCACAGGAATTTGCCGTGGGCTTATACGAAGCGGTGCGGAACTTTATCGAATATCCGGCCTAAGGGGTTTCGTCAGCAACCCGCTTGGGTGCGATCTCCAACCTACCATTCATCGCAACTTGATTGATTAGAGCCCGACTATGTCCGGCGGTGCGGTACGTCACCTACTCATGCGAAGAGTTTTCGATGCGATGGTGTGCACGCTCGTCGCGACGATTTAAAAGATCGTTGTATGGTATCGCGGTGAAGCTGACCTTCGCGAGCCATACCTCAAAGGATGGCTCTGTTCCGCATAGCCCCCTCAATAGATCACTAGAAGATCCGCTTTGACTTGCCTGCGTGTTTAGAGAGCGGCGTATCCGATCAAATCAATGACGCCAGCGCTTAAAGACGATTGTACAGAAGGAGCTGTTCGCAGGACAGTTTATCTTGATCAACGGTCTTGATTTACTACCTGTCCGAAGCTTCCTGTGCGGTGGGGCGGGCCATTTGATGATTGCAAATTTACTCCAGAGTTTGCGAAATATCAGTAGTTGGATGATATCAGTAAATTATTGATATAAATCAGTGAAGCTATTAGCTAAACCTGTATTTCGGGATGAGCCTCCGCCAGATTACTCCAATACATACATCCTCAAACCCTGTATCGCGCGCCGATGACGATAACGTTACGCTTGTGAACTGGTCTCGTGGGTTGGGCTGAACTACCTCTATGGGGTAATTAATCAACTTTACGGGGTGTCACATGCGCTTTTCTTTGTCAGTTGCGGCTTTTGCTGCGTTTGCTACTGCGGCTTCTGCAGGGCCAGTCACCTTTTCAAACGGTTGGAAGGAGCAGCGGCTGTCGGTGTTCAGCTCGAATGACTATACCTTCGGGTCGAACTTGGGGATGGTTTCAGACGGCTCCGTCTCGATTGCGTGGACCCGTGTGCCTCGTGGGGACTGGGACAGCTCGGGCGCGTCATGGGCGTGGTCGGTGGATCAATCGGTTCCGGCGACGGATCTGTCACGAAAAGGCGGCGATGACCGTAATATCTCGCTTTACTTTGTGTTTGTTCCCGACAGCATCGCACCACAGCTTGAGGGCGCCAATATTCGCAGCCTTCTGGGCAACAAGGACGTGCGCATCATTCAATATGCATGGGGTGGCAATGTGGGGCGCGGGCAGGTGATCAAGTCGCCTTATGGTCCTGCAGGTCAGGGCGTGACCATCGCGCTGCGACAGGCGGGCACGGGATCGCACAGCGAAAGCGTCGATCTGGCCGCAGACTATGCGCGTGCTTTCGGCGGCTCTAAAGGGTCGCTTGTTGGGCTCGCTGTTTCCGGCGACAGTGACGACACCAATAGCGTGATCCGCGCGGCAATCGGGAACCTGACGCTGCGCTAGTCTGCGATTGTGTTTATTTTCTAGACTTGGGCCTGCCGGTTGGTGGGCCCTTTTTGCATCTTCGGGGCAGGGGTGTCTGTCAGCGGTTCGTATGCTTGATAGGTTGTTCAGTCTTAACTGAATGAATTTGACTTCCCGAAGCGAGATATTAGATACGGGGGTATCAAGGAGATTTATGTGCCCCAACAATCCGACTTCGAAGATGTGCGCAGCGAGTTTATCGAGAAGACCGGTCTGATCTCTCAGGCCGAAGGTCTGCCGCGCATTGCGGGTCGTGTTTTCGGGATGCTGATTTTCGATGGCGAAATGATTTCATTCACCGACCTTGCAACGCGACTTCAGGTGAGCCGCGCCAGCATCAGCACCAGCATTCGCATCCTCGAAGAACGTGGGCTGGTAAAGCGGATGTCGAAACCGGGGGAGCGGCAGGATTACTTTCAACTGGCACCCAATCCCTATGCCACAATGTTGCAAGGCATCCAGAAACGCACACAATCGACCAGAGACGAGATTGCACAGACCATCGACAAACTGCCGCAGGATGCGGAAATGGCAGGCCGATTGACGGCTTATGCCGATTTTTATGCATCCTTGGACGCGGCCGTCGCCGTCGCATTGGATGAATTGAAGAAATAATACGCCCGCATATCGGGCCGCGAGAGAGTTCGCCAGAGGATTAAGACCATGACAAAGACTTCAGCAAAGACAGGTCAGACGCAGGATGCAGAGGTATCCGAGGCCGAATTGGAGCGCAGCAACGGTGTGTCCCCCGACCCAACCGAGGCCGCACCCCAAAAGCTGACATTCAGCGCGGACAAAGGGGCGTCGCGCTCCACTTGGGTAGCCGGATTTCTGGTAGTGGC
>JBATTJ010000120.1:0-2209 GCA_049670485.1 Sulfitobacter sp. | reverse complement strand
GTCCAGAACCTGCTGGCATTGGAGGCCAAGACAAAAGGGGCTGCGATTACCCTTTCATTGCATGACGCCCCCCTGTTTGTCGACGCCGATCCGGTAGAATTGGAGCAGGTTGTGTTTAACTTGGTGCGCAACGCGCTTGATGCTTCGGACACGGCACAGGTTACGATCCGAACGCATGTCGATGGTCCGGCGGTCATTTTGGATGTCAGCGATACTGGGCCGGGGGTGCCTGAAGACCTCAGACCCCGCATCTTTGAACCTTTCGTGACAGGTAAACCGGATGGAACGGGGCTTGGCCTCGCGCTTTGTCAACGGCTGGTTGAGGAAATGGGCGGCGATATTATACTGTTGGACAACACTGACCAGACCACTTTCCGTCTGTCCCTGCCACTCTCAAACAAAGAGGTGGCATCATGACCAACCACGTCTACCTCGTTGATGATGATGAGGCGGTGCGCAACGCCCTGAGCCTTCTGTTGGAAACCGTTGGACTGAATGTGCGCAGTTTTGCTTCGCCTGAGACATTCCTGGCGCAGGCCGCAGACCTAACACCGGGGTGTTTGATCCTTGATATCAGGATGCCCGCGATTTCAGGCCTGAAACTGCAAGAAAAGCTGAGCGACCAAGGTGTGACATGGCCCACGGTGATCATCAGCGGACACGGCGATATCGAGGCGTGCAGGCGCGCGTTTCGCAATGGGGCAATTGATTTCCTGAGCAAACCTGTGGATGAACAAGATCTGATCGACGCAATCCAGAAGGGTCACGGTGAACTTGAAACCCGCAGGCAAGCTTCAGAGGAACGCGCAGAAGCCGTGGCGTTGGTGCAGCATCTTTCCACGCGGGAACAAGAAGTTCTTGAGATGATCGCGAAGGGTCTGACGACCAAGCAAATCGCAGATGCGCTGACCCTGTCACCCCGTACGGTTGAAAGTCACCGCGCGGCTATTGCTGCTAAGGCAGGCACGTCCTCGGCGGCGGAACTCACGCGGTATTGGTTGGATGCAAAGGCGGATCAGTAGAACTACGGACACCTTTGCGGAAGCTACGAATATCGCCGATCACGGCGGCGTATTAGAACCGGAGCATCAGTTCAACAAAAGGAAAACACACCATGATCCGTTCCATTGCTCTTGCGACTGCTCTGCTGACACCCATCGCAGCCTTCGCCCAGGACTTGCCCACAGCACCTTACCTGCCGCTCGAAATGGCGACCACCGCTGCACAGGCTGCTGTCGCTGCGTGTTCTGCCGAGGGCCACAACGTCAGCGTCGCAATCGTTGCGCGCAGCGGCGTGACCAAAGTGCATTTGCGCGCTGACAACGCAGGCCCGCACACCGTTGGCTCCAGCACCGGCAAAGCGTTCACATCCGCCAGCTTGGGGCGTGACACAACAGGTCTTGCAGGCTTTATCGGTGGGAACCCTGAAAACGATGGCCTGCGCGATATGGACAGCCGTCTGGTCATTCAGGCTGGTGGTCTGCCCATCCGGATCGGTGGCGCATTGGTTGGTGGCATCGGTGTCGGGGGCGCGCCATCCGGTGCGATCGACGAGACATGTGCCCGTGCAGGTCTTGACGCAATCGGCGCTGAATAATCCAAATGCGGCCCGTCCCTTTTGGGACGGGCACTCTCTTTGAAAGGTAACATCATGCTCCGTTCTTTTCTGCTGGCCCTGGCAATAGGCACCGCTGGGTCTTCGCACGCGCAAACGGCCCCGTCTGCCTCAGACATCGCGTCTTACACCGGCCTGCATCTTGCCGCTTACGAGGGCGACGTGGATGAGATCAACCGTTTGATTGCAGCAGGTGCCGACCTGAACACCCGTGATCGGTCACAACGCACGCCTACGCATGTCGCGGCCTTTGCCTCACGTGATGACGCGCTGCGCGCACTTGCAAACGGTGGCGCGGATATGAACGCCCTGGAAAACCGCGTCTATGACGTGTTAACAATCGCAGCCGTCGCAGATGATCCCGAAATGGTGTCACTGGCGATAGAACTTGGCAACGCACCGGACCTGATCACCAGCGTTTACGACGGCACAGCCCTGATCGCCGCCGCCCATCTGGGACATCACGATGTTGTTGCGCGTTTGGTTGCTGGCGGCGCACCGTTGGACCATATCAACAATCTGGCCTGGACGGCTTTGATTGAAGCTGTCGTATTAGGCGACGGCGGCCCTGACCACATCAAGACGGTGCAGATC
>JBATTJ010000119.1:0-23560 GCA_049670485.1 Sulfitobacter sp. | reverse complement strand
CCTGCCCGGCTGATTACTTTCGCACTGAGATGATAGATCGCCACGTCCGAGCCGCCTCTCTTCAAAACAGGGTCCAGCGTCTGATTGCGCTGGCGGGGAGTTTGAGGGCCGCGCCCTCTGCATGCGGTCATGCCGCATTTTCTAAGCCAATCGTCACACCACACACTGCAGTTTCAGGTTATTTCTAAGGCTAGCCACAGCGCACGTTGTCGAAGACAATGTATAAGCGCGCATTTGTTTCTTTTCAACCTATCAATCTAACGCTACCTTTGCCCCATTATTCACTGAGGTTGCCCCATGTCCCAAAGCCGCCCGCCCGAAGCTCGCATCGCAGAGCTCACCGAGAAGAAAAGTCAGCTCGACGCCCAGATCGCAGCGCTCGATGCCCGGCGGCGTCTCTCTCAGAAGAAAGACGAAGACCGCATCAAATGGCTCTTGGGCACTTTGGTCTTCGACCGTTTGAGCGCCGAACCTGCTCTTCAGAGCCCCGAACTTGTAAAGCTTGTGAGGCGCGACCTGCCAGACCGCCTCACCGAACGGGATCAGGCGCGGGGGCTCTGGCAGGTTCTGTTTCCTGACAGCCACGAGGACCGGCCATGAGTTTTGTTCTGGAAGCCCGTCATTGGGTGATCATGATCGGCGCTGTGATCTTGGCCGCTGCCGCCATGATCCTCGCCCCGCAAGCGGTCGCAATCTACCCGGTGATCACCTATGCCTTCCCGATCATCGCCGTGGCTGCCATCCTCGACACCCTCGGGACAGCCGCAGAGCGTCACAGGACGCCCCTCAAGCTCATCGCGTGGGCATGCCTATGCGCTGCCACATTTACAGCCCTGACGCCCCTCAGAGGCCCGTTCAGCGACCTGCTGGCGACAACCCAAGCCTGGACTGGCACGGGCTGGCCCCTCCCCCGCGCCATTTGGGAAGGCCTCAAAGGGCTGGCGCGGTATTCTGACCCCCAGAAGCAGGCCATGGCGATCTCCTTTTCGCTTGGAGCTTTTGGCGTGGCTGTCGCTGTCAGCACCCCGCTGATGGCGATCTTCAATCCGCGCATAGGCCGCAACCGCAAATCTCGCACCGGACCCTGGCAAGCGGGCTGGATGGACCCCCGCGACATCGCCCACATGGCACGCAACAAGACAGGCCTGCCCCTCGCCCTGCACAAGGGCAAGCTGCTGCGCTATGTCAAGAACGATGCGAAGGGATGGCGAGGTGGTCATCACCTCGTCGTTTCCGGCACACGGGGCGGCAAAGGCGTTAGCGCCGTGATCCCGGCAATCCTCGATCACCAAGGGCCAGTTGTCTGCCTCGACATCAAGGGCGAGAATTTTGCCGTAACACGTCGCCACCGCGAAGCGCTTGGGCGCAAGGTGGCCGTCCTCAATCCCTTCGGCCTCGTCGAGAATGGAAGGGATCAGTTCAACCCGCTCGACTACATCCGGCCGGGCGAGCTGGCGCGAGACGTGGCTCTGGTCGCGGATGGCCTGGTTAAACCAGAACAGGGTGACGGCGCGCACTTCTCGGAAATGGCCCGTCAGCTGGTCGCAGTGGCGATCGAAGTGATCGTCACGCAGGAAGAACCGAAGCGGCGCAACCTGATCGCAGTGGCCGATCTGCTATTGTCAGCAAATCTCGACGGTACACTTGAGGCCTGGGCTGAAAACGGCGATCTTGTTGGCCACCGCCCCGCTCAGACTGCCGCAACTATTCTGCGCGCTGGCGATCGCGAACGCGGGTCGATACAAACGGCTGTCTCCAAAGCGTTCGATTGGATGCAGTCGGACAACATGCGCCATTTCCTGTCCGGATCCAGCTTCAGCATGGATGATCTTCTCGATGACCAGGTCGATCTCTTCATCGCGGTCCCGCTCGATCAAGTGGACAAGCAAGCGATCTTCATGCGCCTGTTCATCAACATCGTTCTGGGCACGGTCGTGCGCCAGGATGGGCGGCGCAAGGTTAAGGCCCCGATCTTGCTCGTGCTCGATGAATTCGTGCGGATGGGTCGCATGGAGCAGATCATGAATATTGCCAACGTTGCCGCAGGGGCTGGTGTCGAGGCGCTGTTCGTCACGCAGGACACAGGCCAGGTCGAAAAGGCCTATGGGCCAAACGATGCCCGTTCTATTTTTGGTTCCTGTATCACCAAGCGGGTCTTCAACCTCAACGACATCGAAACTGCTGAATGGGCTGCGCGTCACCTTGGGGAAAACACCGTCTATTCTCAGCAAATTAGTGAGGGTAAATCAGCGAACGAGAGACGTGATTTTTCCTATTCTGAGCAGAGTCAGAAGCTGATGACTACGGAGCAGATTATGGGAATGAAAGCCGATGATCTCTTGCTGCTGGTAGGCAACCGAAGCCCGCTCAAGGCGAAGCAGAACCTGTATTTCAAGAGCAAGAAGTACCGTGGGTTTTATGATGAGAATCCGCTGAACTGAGGCGGTAATGTCCTAAGCTTCGTGATTATCCGTTGTTGTGATTGTGCTTTGATGTGTGGAAGTCTGGAAATCAGTGGATGAAATAATGGGTAATTTCATAGTGTTAAATATGTGTTATATAGTGTGTTACGCTATGGATAAGTGCATGTAGGGCCTTGAATCCATTGCGGTTTTAGAAGCGGCCTGTGTGTAGAGTCACGATAAACCGTGTGTAAAGACACGAAAGATTGTGTGTAAAGACACGAAAGCTGCCCTCCTGTGTGTGAAAACACGAAAGAGCTTGACCGTGTGTGTGAAAACACGAAACATGGGTCATGGTGTGTGAAATCACGAAAGACGGCGACCGCTCTCCCTTGCTGCCTGATAGGCAGGAACAAGGTGACTTTTTCGTATGCGATATCTTTGATGCCGCACCCAAGGGCGACATGGCCTCGATGGCGCATCCAATCTTTTCGCTTTCCACAAAACCGGATCATCGAGTTCGGCGATACGAAGATGGGACGGGGCGCAATTATCTTGAAGTGAAACCATCTTCAGATGGCTTGGCAACAATTCATGATCGCGACGTACTGATCTATTGCATCAGCCAAATTATGGCAGCTCTCAACAAGGGCCAGAAGGTTTCGAAGATCGTTCGATTGAAGGCGTTCGACCTTCTAAAAGCCACGAACCGGCCATCGGACGGGCGCGGTTATAGCGGCCTTCGAAGCGCCCTCGCCCGGCTTCAAGGTACACAGATTGAGACGAACATCGTGACCGGCGATGTAGAGCAGCTGGATATTTTTAGCATCATCGACCGGGCACGTATTGTGCGTGAAACCCGTGACGGTCGGATGCAGGAAATCGAAATTACGCTATCGGATTGGGTGTTCAATGCGATTCAAGCACATGAAGTTCTGACTCTTCATCGAAATTATTTTCGGCTGCGTAAGCCCTTAGAACGACGTATTTATGAGATTGCTCGCAAACACTGTGGCTCGAAGAAGGAATGGAAAATCGGGCTTTCATCTCTTCAAGATAAATGTGGATCTGCATCAACCTCGCGAGAGTTTAAGCGGCTTGTTGGCAACATCGTCGCTCAAGACGATGCCCATAGTCACATGCCGGATTATTCTGTGCGATTAGTCGACAATATGGTCGTATTTGTGAACCGTCACGCAGAAAAGCCGCCAGCCTTGACCGCACCGTCTGGGGCAATCCGTTTGAGCTCTGACGTGTATCAGGAAGCTCGCAAGGTTGCGCCGGGATGGGATATCTACACGCTAGAGCAAGAATGGCGCGGATGGATGGCCGATGGGGGGCTCGATGCACCGGCGAACCCGGACAAGGCGTTCCTTGGGTTCTGCCGCAAAGTCTTTGAGAAGCGCGGCAAGCCTTAGCTACCCTCGCCCTTCTGCTCTTCGAGCAACAGCTCTAAGCCCTGCCATAGTGTAAGATCGCGCGTTGAGCAAAATGTCCGGAAGTCATCTACGACTCGCTTGGGGCCAGGTATCGAAATCTTGTCTTGCGGCTCTTTGCGTTTGGGGCCAGGTTTGAGGCGCATTGTAGGCTCCCTGCTAACGAAGCCTAGGTCGGCACCGGCCTTGACGGCCTCGCTTAATGAGCTGCCATCGACCTTTGGCCGAGGCTTGGGTGTTGGTGTTGTCTTGGGCAGGTCGATCCCGCCTGAGAAGCCGTATTTCCCGCTCATGCCGCCTGCTCCTTGGTAAGGGTTGCGATGACGGTCTGCGCGTATTCGCGGGCATTCTCGATGGCGTTGACCACCTGCTTCATGGCCTTGTCGGATACAGACGCGGTTTTACCCTGCATTTCCTGCGTCACGATTTCAGGCAGTTCTGACAAGAGCACACCGTCCCGAAAGATGCGAGTGTAAGGCGCGCGCTTGGCGATCCGAACGGGCAACGTCGGGATGTTGTTGAGCTCCATTTCTTGCCGCACGTCGCGCTCATCCGTAGTCTGGAACGCGGCGTTGGTGCGAGTGAACAAGAGAGCGTAATTGATTTGCGCGCGGATCATGTTCGCTGTGGTTTGCACCAAGCGAACCGCTTGCGCGGCTTGCCGGGCTTCCATGGGCGAGCCATCGAGCGGGATGATGCACAAATCTGTCCGCGACAGCGCAAAAGTAACGATCTGATCCTTCGACCCTTCAAGGTCGATAATGAGATAGTCGGTCTCGTCGGATAGTTTGTCGATGAGCTCGACCGTCTCTTCGGCCTGCGGTCGCGCATGAACCGTGAAAGGGACGTCCCTGCCCTCTCTTTCACGAGCTTGTGCCCATGCGAGAATGTTGGCGTTCGGGTCCAGATCAAGAATGGCAACACGACCGCCAGATATGGCGATCTGTTCGGCCAAGAGCATGGCGGACGTGGTTTTCCCCGAGCCGCCTTTCGGGTTTGCGAAGGTGATTACATACATAAGAGAAAACTGCCTGTTTTTAACTCTAACGTCAACATTGTCGTTATCTTTAATTATAGAGTTAATGTTAAAGATATAGTTAAATATAAAGTTGTAGATATTTTAATAGGTTCGACTTCGTTACATCTCGGTGGTTCGGCCCTACGGGGTTTCAGTAATGGAACCGTAGTTGCGCAATCTCTAGGCTCTGGCGGTCGCCAGTCCCACTGACCCGGTAAACCATTCGATCTTCCCGAGAAATTCGTCGTGACCACCAACCAGTCAAATCCCCCTTCAAGGGCTCCGGCTTGCCGGTCCCTGTGAAGGGGGTCCGCTTGCATTGCTTGATCAGCTCGTTGATCCGCACACGCACCTTGTCGTTGGTGTTGATGCAGTACTGATAATCTTCCCAGGCCTGATTGGAAAAAACCAGCTTCACTCGGTCAGCTCACGCTCTTCTCCATTTCCAGTATCGAGTTGCGCAATAGAAGCGCGCAGGCGGGATGCGTTGTTCGGTGTAGACAAAAGGTGCAAAGTCTCGTTGACGGCGTTCCAGGTTTCCAAGGAAACGACGACAACGGACTCGCCTTTCTTGCGGGTCACGACGACTTCTTGCTTATCATGGATCGCTCGATCCATGACGCCCTTCAGCTGAGCGCGGGCGTCTGAGTAGGTCATAACATCCATGGCAACTCTCCTTCTTGTCGTACCCTTATATGTACAATATTAAGTACAAGTAAAGAGGTCGCGCCAAACAAAGGGTCACATTGACGCGAAGCTCACGCCATCATGCGAGCTTTACGTAAAGAGCCTGCATGGCAACTGGAGAAGGCTGGGATGATCCAAAAAACCTTAACAACTACCTTGGTTTTGAACGATGATTTTGGCGGCGGGAAACGGGACTGTTGCATTAACTCTCGCGGTCCAAGATTTGCGCTATTCGACCGCGGTCTCAGGTGGCACACACAAAGAGCCCGTGCATGAAAGCAATCTCGCCTTGAACGCCTGGTAGTAGATTGTGGATGTGTCCGTTTTTGATTGTTCTGATTGTCTCCATGCCTTGCAAAGTCGCTTTCGCAGATCGCAGAGATCGAAAGCTTTGCCGATATCCCAACAACCGCTTTAGCGCGGCATGATCGCTCTCAACCCGATTGTTGAGGTATTTGCGATCAATATGGGTGATGTAATCGAAATGGGGGTCATACCGGTGGTTTATTTCGCGGATCACCTTCCGGCAAGTGGGGGCTTTGTCGGTGCAGATTGATACAGGACGATGCAGGCGTACCCGCTCGATGGCCTTGTTTAGAAAGGCCTTAGCTGCTTTTGCATTGCGTCGGGCAGTCAACCTAAAATCCACCAGCTGCCCGTTCGCATCAATCGCACGCCATAAGTAACGCCACTTGCCACCTACCCGGATATAGGTCTCGTCAACATGCCAGTCCTGGCTTGAACGACGCAAATGCTTTTCTGTCCGTTTGGACAGTTCGGGACCAAACTTCTGAACCCAACGAAAGACTGTCGAACGCTCAACACTGAAACCACGCTCAGCGAGAAGATCAGCTACATCTTGGTATGAAAGCGGGTATCGCAAATACATTCGGACGGCGCACAAAATGATCACTGCTGGAAACCGATGACGCTTGAATGGCTGTTTACTTGGCATAATGGCCCACTTTCACAACAATAATCGCAAAATTTCGCCGGTTAATGCAACAGTCCCACTCTGTCCCTTCATGTGTCCGTTAGGGGATCGTTCACCGGACGCTGAAACATCAGTGAACTGAGCCCAGCGTTTACAGCAAAAAATTGATTCTCATTTGACTGGTACGGTGATAGTCTCATTGAGGGGGCCTTTTGTGTTACACGCAAGCGAGGCCAAATCAAAATTCGGTCAATCCCGACCAAAGGATGCATTTATGTCTGATATCCGCATTGGCTATGCCCGCTGTTCAACCGACAAACAGGACCTCGCGGCGCAGCGAGAAGCACTTCGCAATCTCGATGTGGCAGAAGATCGTATCTACACTGATCACGGCCTGACCGGCACGAACCGGGAGCGGCCCGGTCTCGCACAGGCTTTGGCAGCGGTCCGTGAAGGGGACACGCTTGTTGTGCCGAAGCTCGATCGGCTGGCAAGATCGGTTCCGGACGCCCGCGCCATTGCGGATGAATTGGAAAAGCGCGGGGTTAAGCTGGCATTGGGTGCGTCAGTCCATGACCCCACCGATCCGATGGGAAAAATGTTTTTCAACATTCTCGCGACCTTTGCTGAGTTTGAGTCAGATCTCATCCGAATGCGCACGAAGGAAGGCATGGCGATCGCCCGTGCGAAGGGCAAACTGAAGGGTAAGAAACCAAAGTTGTCGGATCGCCAACAGACCGAGCTACGCCGAATGTACGAAACAGGCGAATACTCGATCAGCGATTTGGCAGAGCTGTTCGACGTGTCTCGGCCCACTATTTACCGTGTTTTGCAGCGAACACCGAGCGCGGCCGCAACTTCAGCGGCAGTCTAGCGACCACTTTTATTTGTATCCAGATCAGAACGATTGCTGATGTGTTAAGTGACCACAGTCCATAATATTAATGCCAGCAGCTTGAGATATCAATAAAATCATATCTACGATTCATATGAAGGACAGACATAAATTCTTTCCGTCAAATATGGCTGTTTAACAATCGAATTTTATGTGGTTTTATCCCTTAGCACCTTGTCCTCGTGCATAAACATCATCGTATCTCATAATGTCATCTTCGCCCAAATATGCACCTGTTTGAACTTCGATCAATGTAAGTAGAAGTTTACCAGGGTTCTCCATACGGTGAACTGCACCCAGCGGAATATATACAGATTGATTTTCAGAGATAAGCTTCACCTCTGAATCAATCGTCACCCTTGCTGTACCCTCAACCACGATCCAATGTTCGGATCGGTGGTGGTGACTTTGCAGACTAAGAGCCGCGCCAGGATTGACAACAATGCGCTTCACTTGAAAACGCGGACCAATTACAAGGCTTTCATACCAACCCCAGGGTCGATAATCACGAGGATGCGTTTCCGCTTGTGACACCCCATTTGCATTCAGCGACTGCACCGCCAGTTTCACATCTTGCGCTCTGTCCTTATGCGCCACAAGCACTGCGTCTGGCATGGCCACAACGATGATATTATCAAGTCCGATGCCCACCAATTGCTGCTGTGTGCCTTCGGCACGCAACAAGCTATTGCTACACTCAATGGCCGTCGCAGGGCCTGTCGTTACCATACCTTGAGTATCGGGTACTTCCTCACGCCAAACAGCTTCCCACCCACCTAAATCAGACCATCGACCAGAATAAGGCATTACAACCAGGTTTTCCGCGTGTTCCATCACCGCGTAGTCAATAGAAATATCTTCCAGTTCCGCCCAATGATCATGTGCAAGCCGCGTAAAGTTCAGATCTGGTACACTGCCATTAAGCGCAGCTCTTACTCCAGCTAAAAGGTCAGGAGCATATCGATTGAAGGCTTCCAAAATTGCTGTTGTAGAGAATAAGAATATCCCCGCATTCCACAAATGGTTTCCATCCTCGAACATTTTTTTTGCAGTTGCACTGTCAGGCTTTTCGACAAACGCTTTCAGCGACTGCGGTGTTAAGGCCATGTCTGTCGATTGCGTGTCATCAAGCTCAAGCCATCCAAAGCCAGTCTCTGCCCTATCAGGGCGAATACCGAATGTAACAAGGTTACCAGCTTCAGCCGAAGGCGCAGCAGCCAAAACAGCTGCGCGAAAGCTGCCGCGATCAGGGATCACGTGATCGGATGGCACAACCAGCATTAACGCACCAGGTGCGCGCGCCTCTAAGGCCAATGCTGCCGCACAAACTGCAGGAGCAGTATTGCGTGCCAACGGCTCGATTAAAATTTCAGCTGGAGTTATGTCAACCGCTGCCAGCTGTTCTGATACAATAAACCGAAAATCAGAGCTTGTAACCAGCATAGGAGCTGCAAAATCAGGGCCAGACAGCAAACGTGCGGATGCCTGAAACAGGCTTTCTTCACCAATAATATTCGCAAACTGCTTAGGGTAACTCTTGCGAGAGAGTGGCCAAAGACGTGTTCCGGAACCACCACAGAGTAATGCTGGTTGGATAATACGCATGTTTAATAACCTTCTGGTAACAATGAGCCTGGAGAGCGTTCAAAGCTTGACATAACCAGAAAGAGGAAAGGAAGCAACAACTTGACGATCAGGTTAACAAGTTCGATTATAAAATACCTCTGACAAAAAGTGACCATTATAGTGAGAAAAATGAAGATTATTCGCCGATTAACTGGATGTTACAAAAGCCAATGCCCTAAGAAAATGCATGCACCTTGTTGGTTCGGAATAAAGCCGAATTTTGATCCTGGAGTCACTATAAACGGATTTTTTCTATCTGAGATTGGGTTGGGGGAAAGTGCTAGACAAATATATTCTGCTCTGGAAACTCAAGATGGCAATTTCTTTGCAGTTAATCGTATTATGGAGGGTGCTCAGAATGATATGCGGTTTTCATCTATATGTGGAGTGGATGAAAACACCTCTGTTACAATTACCATTGATGGATTGCTTGGATTTAAGAAGAATTCATCCGAAATTTGCAGGCGACGCTATAATATGGCTCTCTGCTTTTGGGAGTTGGAGAAATATCCGCAGAAATATATAGATTATCTCGAAAAATTTGACCGAATTTTGGCACCCTCCCAATTTATTTTTGAAAGTTTGTGTAAGTATCCCTCTCTCAGAGTTAGTCAAATTAAGCATCCTGTCGTGACGCCGGCACAAGCCCCAAACTTTCAATTGTCACAAGGTGTTTTAAAAGTTCTATTCTTTTTTGATTACGGCTCATTCCTTAGTCGAAAAAATCCTGAAGCTGCAATTCTTTCTTTCATTTCCGCTTTTCCTAAGAAAATAAAAGATGTGCGTTTGACAATAAAGTGCAGAGGGACTGACAGTGACACAAGTCGTGCGTGGCTCCGTGGTTTAATTTCAAGAGACGCACGTATTTCTATCATTGATGAGACACTGACAAAACAAGAAATGTCTGATTTAATAAGTTCGCACGATGTATTTTTGTCACTTCATCGCTCTGAAGGTTTGGGATTAGGTTGTGCAGAAGCGCTAGCGCATGGAAAAATCGTGGTGGCTACAAATTATGGTGGGATTACTGATTTTATCACTGAGGACACTGGGTTTCCTGTCGAGTGGAAGAGAATATCTGTTCGGGAGGATGAGTATGTACTGTCAACTGGTGCGACATGGGCCGATCCAGATATTGCGCACGCGGCAGTACAGCTCCGTAAAATATATGATGACCCTTCAACTGCGATGGCCAAATCGCAGAAAGGCTACGAAAATATCGTAAAAAATCACTCCCTTGAAAAAACAGGGGCAGCCTTGATGAGGATAATAGACGCGAGGGATGATTAATATATTCCATCCTTCTATAAGGACGTTTAAGTGGTAAGAAGGTTGCCCGAGTTTGAGATTGAGAATGGTCACGGACTCTGAACATTTGGTTTAAAGGAGAACGGTTTTGACTGGTTTGAACAAACGAGCACTTATCACTGGCTTGACTGGGCAAGATGGAGCTTATTTAGCGCAACTTTTGCTTTCAAAGGGTTACGAAGTCCATGGTCTTTTACGACGTAGTGCTTCTGCAGATATGGTAGATGCACGCTTGCGTTGGTTGGGTATCGACGGCGAAATCCAAATTCATGATGGTAACCTCACTGATCTATCCGGACTTATTCGGGTTCTGCGTGACGCAAAGCCTGATGAGGTTTACAACTTAGGCGCGCAATCATTTGTCAAGTCGTCTTGGCAACAACCACTTCTGACAGGATCTGTGACTGCGATGGGTGCACATAACATGCTTGAAGCTGTGAGGCTTGAAGCGTCAGAGGCTCGTTTTTATCAAGCATCGTCCTCTGAGATGTATGGCTTGATTCAAGAACCAATACAGTCTGAAACAACTCCATTCTACCCAAGGTCACCTTACGCAGTAGCAAAGCTGTATGGTCACTGGATGACTGTGAACTACCGTGAGAGCTTTGGATTGCACGCATCTTCTGGAATTCTGTTCAATCACGAGTCCCCTCTTAGAGGCATCGAGTTCGTGACCCGCAAGATAACTGATGGAGTTGCTCGTATTAAGCTTGGGTTACAGAAACAGCTTGCATTAGGAAATCTTGATGCGACCCGTGACTGGGGCCATGCCCGTGACTACGTCAAAGCAATGTGGTTGATGATGCAACAAGATGAAGCCGACGATTATGTCATCTCAACAGGACGGACAACATCAGTGCGTGACTTTTGCATTTTGGCATTCGAAGCTGCGGGGTTAAAAATGGAGGATCATGTTATAGTTGATCCGCGCTTCATGCGCCCTGCAGAAGTTGACGTCCTGCTTGGTGACGCGACAAAAGCTCGCGAAAAACTTGGTTGGGAAGCAGAATGTACCCTCGAACAGCTTGTTGCCGAAATGTACGAGGCAGACCTTGAGCGGGTAAAAACCCAAGAAAATTTGTAATTTTCATGCTTCCGAACCTCTGTGTTTTAATATTGGGTGGAGGTGGGTTCGTCGGAGGCCACCTCCATACAGCTCTAGTGGCGCGTTTTGGGACACGCGTACGCATCATAAACACCACTCGCACCCCAACAAACCCCGACACTCTGGCTCTCGACCTTAGTAAAACCGAAGATGTTCGTGATCTTGTTGTCCGCGAGCGCCCAACCCACGTAATTAACCTCGTCGGAATCGCTTCTCCTGTTGAGGCACAACGCAATCCTGAACTTGCATGGGAGTTGCATGCCTTAGCCCCCTATAAAATTGGACAGATGCTGCGCGAAACCTTGCCAAACACTTGGTTTTTCCATGTCAGTTCAGGCTTGATCTACGGACGGGCGGCACTGGACGTAGATCTTGTTGATGAAACCATACGGCTTGACCCGATGGATATCTACTCCATGACCAAAGCTGCAGGTGATATGGCGGTCGGGGTTCTTGCGGGTGAAGGGCTCAATTGCATACGTCTGCGTCCTTTTAATCATACAGGACCTAAGCAGACCGAGAGTTTTGCAGTTCCCGCTTTTGCCGCACAACTTGCAAGGATCAAAGTCGGCGCGCAAGAACCAATAATAGAAGTTGGAAACCTGTCTGCCATACGTGATTTTTTAGATGTACGAGACGTCGTCAATGCCTATGTGGCTCTAATTGAGCAATCGGCTGATCTCACAACCGGTACCATTTATAACATCGCGTCAGGTGTAGGCTGTAGAATGCAAGACATTTTAGAAAGCCTCATCAAAATATCTAATGTGGCTGTTACAGTAGAGTTAGATCACGCGCGCCAAAGACCAAGCGATCTCCCACGCATTCTAGGAGATGCGACTGCATTAAAGCGTGACACAGGGTGGATTGCGGGTTTCGCGCTGCAGCGAACTCTCACAGACGTTTTGGATGGCTTCTATGCAACGGTAGGTATCTAGGCTCAAGACTCATAACCAGAATATGACGGTAGCAGCGAGAGCGATGGCGGACAGGAACACCTTGGGGCATCTGTCGTAGCGGGTAGCCACGCGCCGCCAATCTTTCAGACGCCCAAACATGATCTCGATCCGATTGCGCTTCGTGTAACGGCGCTTGTCATACTTGACGGGCTTGTCGCGTGACTTCCGTCCGGGGATGCAAAAAAATTTACGCCCGTATAGACCCTAATTGAACCCACGTTTCATAGGGTGTTAAGTATTGAAATATGGGATAAACAGACTGCAGAAATCTTCAATTCGTGCAAGATTAATCATAAAAAGAGGCTTGTGATCGATACATTCTATAGAGACTTTGAATTAAAATTCCGGCAAGGGCCGGAAGTCATTCTGCAGCGCTTGCGGGTTTATGAGCCATTCCTGAAACCTTTGGTGACATCAAGTACCCCCCCTATGGCCCTCGATCTAGGGTGTGGGCGCGGAGAGTGGTTAGGATACCTGACGGACTTGGGTTTTCAGCCCCGTGGCGTTGATCTTGACGAAGGCATGCTGGGTGTGGCCAGGGCCAGTGGGGTTGATGTAGAAAACGCAGACGCCCTTGCAACGTTGCGGGCGGTGCCGGATGGAAAACTTGCAGTTGTGTCGGCTTTCCATCTAATTGAGCACCTCCCTTTCGACATGGTGCGCGAGATACTCAACGAAGCACGCCGGGCTTTGCGCCCAGGTGGTATCGTGATTCTGGAAACGCCTAATCCCGAAAATCCCCTGGTTGGATTGGTTAACTTTCATCTCGACCCGACCCATTTGAAGCCAGTGCCGGCTCCCCTCGCTGGTTTCGCGGCTGATCATGCAGGCTTTGCGCGCCATACAATCTTACGATTGAACGGTAGTGTTCCGAATACGGAAGCCGCAGTGGATCTTGTAAATATCTTAAGCGACATTTCGTTAGACTATGCTGTTATCGCTCAGGTCGATGGTCCTACGTGCTCGACTCTCGACACAGCCTTCGAGATGCGCATTGGGCTGAATTTGCATGAAGGTCTTAGTAGATACGACAATGCACAACGGGATCGTTTGCATCAGCAAAAGCTAAAAATTATGGAGTTGAGAGAAGAAAAGGAAGCCTTCCAACAACAGATTTCGGCGCTGAGCAGCAACGTGTCGTTCTTACAAGATATTATTGAGCGTACTTGGCTTGAGTGCTTGCTGTGTCGCAGAACTAACGGGCGTCCAATCCGTGCGCTGAGACGAATTCTCTTTCATACTAACGGTAAGCCCCGTGGCATTACCAGAAACTGGATTTACAAATCAGACGGTACCCCACGGCCTACCTTCAAGAGGTGGATGGCAAGTGCGGAATATCTATCCCTGCCCTGGCCTTCCAGCACAGGAATTCCTTATTCATCTGAATTGACAGACTCCCTTCTAGCTTTCGATCCGAAACGGCCTCGCCCAAAAGGATTGTCTGAAAAAATCATGACCATCGAAGAACTTGTCACAAAGGCCAATCGGATATCTGGCGGAGGAGGGCAATGAATCAGCGTTCATCAGTGTTCATCAGCTCGCTTCTCGATGAAGAGCGGATGCCTTTTGCGACATCTGAATTGGTATTTGGGCGCAGCCATTATTCATGGAAGTTGATTGCGAAGCTCTATGTGGACGGCCTGAATCGGGCTGGAATTCAGACCAAACTGATCGCGCGCCCCGAAATTTATCAGGCCCAAGTGGCTCGTACGGCCCTGAGTGTTACGCCCCAGGATTTGCACATCGCCGTCAAACAAGTGGAACATCTGCGCCCTTTTTACGGAATACCTAACTTGTTTATTTGCGGATGGGAGTTTCCAGAGTTCTTCGAGGGTTCCATGGAACTTTCCCCATTCACTCAGCAATTGGCTGTTCTAAGACGAGCAGATCGCGTTTTGTGCTGGACAGATTTCACTCGAGATAACCTTCTAGCCGCCGGAGTGTCCCAAGCGCTAACACTTCCCCCTCCAATCTTGCCGCAACCCTATGGAGACGCGGCAAAAGTCGATGCGATGCAGACACTTTCACTTGACAGCAAACGTACTGGGAAACAGCTGGAGATTGTACCATTTGGGGAAAGAATGAGCGGCCAAACAGATCCAGTTCTGCTGGCCATTATTAACCCTTTTGATAAGCGGAAAATGATCAACACTCTTTTGCACGGAGCGCTCAAGGCTCTGGACCAAGGGTACAAATTCGTCCTTATGATAAAGCTAATAATTGACGGCAAATCAACTCATTTGGGCAACATAAATGAAATTCTAGATCAACATTTCGCGCTCCGCGAGATAAGTGAGCAGATCATATTCTGTACAGGAGAACTGAACGATTCAGATATGGTGGTGTTGAGGGCAAGATCGGACTTCCATATCAGCGCAGCATCTGCTGAAGGGTTGAACCTGCCGCTTGTGGAAGCCGCACTGCAGGATATCCCAATTATCACAACGCAAAACACCGCTATGGCGAGCTATATGGGACCAGATGATGCAGTCTGGATCACCTGTGATGCAGCTAAAGTCTCCGATGATATAAATGCATTTGCGAGCTATGCCGACTTTACCCATTTTCCACCGACGTCAGATAGTATTGCCACGGCGATCGGTAAGGCGTTGGGTATGTCACTGAAAGCTCGCACAACGCTTGCCAAAAAAGGTCGAAAAGCTGTGGAGGCGCGGTTCGGCCAAGACCGTTTCGAAGCGGATTTTCGGATGCTTACACAGGAGTTACTGGCATGAGCGGCAATACGCAACGTGTGCCTTGGGTAATCGACGCCAGTCCATTGTGGGAACAGCAATACACAGGCATTTCTAACGTAGTATGGGAAATCGTACGCCGTGTCATCTTAGAGCCTGACCAAGAAGTGCATATTTTGGCCGTAGATCGGATTGTTCCACCTGAATTGTTGGACACCTGTTTGGCAGATAGAAGCGGGAGAGCGCTTCAAGCCGTTTATAGCACACTCCCACGGGCGGAAAGGATCATGGATATACTAAAGAAGTCGGGACCTGTTTGTGGAACCGTTGGGCTTTATCTTAATAAACGAGCAAGAGAGAAGCTATTCGATTGGGAAGCCATGATGTTCTATGATTTTTCTCCCCTGCTAACACCTGAGTGCCATACGGAGGATACGATCCGTTATCATAACGAGGGGATCTGCAATCAGGTTGCTTTAAACGACCATATGTTTTGCATTTCGAAGGCTACCGCGCGCGATCTTTCATGGATTTTTGACGTGCCTGATGATAAAATCACGGTCTGTCTGCTGGGTAACAGTGCCGATGAAACCGCCCGAAAGGCCGCCTTCGATCTGATCGGCGATAGTGAGCTCGAACCCTTTCTCTTGATGCTTGGCACGATCGAGCCGCGTAAGAATATCACCCTTGTTCTGGACTGGCTGGCTACTCATCCCGAAGTGCTTGAAGCACACCGAGTGGTATTTGCAGGCCGCCAGGGTTGGGGCCCAAGCTTGTCGTCGCAAATCCGACACTTTGGATTGGAGGAGGCGGTTCGTGCTGGGCGCATCGTATATCTCAGTTATGTGAGTGAAGCGCAGAAAACCGCACTTCTTGCAGGGGCGGGCGCCTTGCTCTTTCCTTCGCTGTTTGAAGGATTTGGGCTTCCTGTTCTAGAAGCTATGGGGTTTGATCTTCCAGTTTTGTCAACTGTTTCGACATCGCTTCCGGAAGTGCTTGGGGAAGCCGGGTACTATTTTGATCCCTACGATACTTCGTCGCTCGATGCGGCCTATCAAAGATTTTGCGCAGATTCTCAAAGCGGTGCACTGCAGGATATCATCAAATTTGCACGTATACGCGCAAAGACATTTCATTATGATAAGACTTATACATTGCTGCGCGATCAACTGTCAGAAGCCACAAGCAGAATGAGGACGGCGAAATGATCTATGGTATCGGCAAAAAGACCCTGAAGATTTCTCCGGATACATTCGTCAAAGCCCTCTACGTGCATCTTCTGAACCGTGAGCCATCACGTGCTGAGGTATCCGAGCACGTTAAGACATTGTCCTCCGGAGAGTTAGACGCCTCCACTTTACTGGTCCGATTTGTGCAATCCGAAGAATATACACAGCGGGCCGATCTGACGTCGCATGCATTCATCAATGCTCATGACCAATTCGGAGAAATTGGTATGCTGTTACGCGAATGGGCGACGAATAGCGTCTCGGAAAAAATTGTCGTCGATGTTGGCGCACGTGGACGGGAACGATCGAATTCATACGACTTGATGCTTCATTTCGGTTGGCGCGGCTTGCTGGTAGAGGCCAATCCTGCCTTATTGTTGACCATCGAAGTCGAGTTCAAAGGCTTGGATTGTACGTTAGTTGGAACGGCAGTCTCCGACTACACTGGAGTTGCAGAATTTACCATTGGTTCCAACGATGATGTTTCGTCTCTCAATCCGGATGCAGCGGCATCCTGGGGCGAGACCCGCGGAACCATCAATGTCGATGTCCGCCGCTTGCCCGACATCCTCGCAGATTACAAAATACCCCATCGGTTCGGGCTGCTATCCGTAGATATTGAGGGGGAAGATGTAAAAGTTTTGTCGGATCTGATCTGTAACTCAGACTACCGACCCGACTATATCATAATTGAAGCGTCTCAAGATTTCCAAATCACTACCCTGGAACAACTGGATTTGCCGGATCAAGTCTGCCAATCCTATCAAATATTTGATCAAACTCGTGCAAATTTGCTGATGCGCCGCGTATGGCCTCCCTGTGTTGAATGTCATTGAGAACTGACCCGGTATTGTCACCAAGATTTGACCCACCTTTAATGTTTATCAGCAGTTATGTTTTGGTCAACGCTGGCTTCTCCTTTGCTGTTTTCTTTGCGGCCTCTGAACTGGCCTTGAAGCGGTAGCTGTCGTTTCCGGTTTCGAGGATGTGGCAGCGGTGGGTGAGCCGGTCGAGTAATGCTGAACCCTCGATCGGAGTGGCAAGATTTTACGTGACGTTGAGGATGCAACTGCGACACCTCAATCCGCAACAATCGTATTCACAAACGGCTCGAACGAGGAAGAATTTCCTTGGAAACCGGAAAGCCAAGCGGCACCAACCCAGCGAACGGTCGATCAGTGTTTGAGTCAAACCACCCGAGAACTGGTTACCATCATATGACTATCGGTATTCATTATTTCCGGCTTTCCATATTTTGCGATAGCCTCTTCCAGGGCCTCAACGCAGAAGCTGGCATCCAGCGTATTTGAGAGCCGCCAGGACAGCACCTTGCGCGTTGCCCAATCCATGATTGCTACCAGATACAGAAAGCCACGCTTGACCGGGATGTAGGTGATGTCGCTGCACCAAACCTGATTGGGTCTGACCTGCCCCCCGAGGCTCCCTCATTCATAACGAGAGTCTGCGGGTCGGGTTTTCATAGTTCTGGTCGTTGGTTTGGGCAAGCGCGTCGTGCGCAGAGCCCTCAAATTGCTCAAGCGCTCGACGCGCTTGTGCGGGGGTCTTGTTGTCCAAAGATGAGTGCGGCCTGACATGGTTGTAGTCGTACCGCCAAAGCGCCAATTTGCGGCGGGCGTCGTCCAGGCTGTTGAACCATTCTTCGTTTAGCAACTCATCTCGAAGGCTGCCGTTGAATGATTCAATGAAGGCGTTTTGCTGCGGCTTGCCGGGATCGATGTAGTGCCATTCGACGTCATTCTCATTCGCCCATTTCAGGATCGCGCGACTGGTGAACTCCGTCCCATTATCGCTGACAATGCTTGCGGGCTTGCCGTAGACCCGTACAAGCGCATCCAATTCGCGGGCGACCCGCGTACCTGATATGCTGGTGTCGGCCATCAAGCACAAGTTCTCACGACAGCAATCATCATTCACTGCCAAGATGCGGAACTTGCGGGACACGCCAAACGTATCGGATAGGAAATCGAGCGACCAACGTTGGCCCGGCTGTAGCGCCACAGGCATCGGCGTGCGTGATCCACGGGCTCGTTTCCGGCCCCGTCGTCGCCTGACACCCAGCTTCTCCTCTGTGTAAAGCCTATACAGCTTCTTGTGGTTCATGAATATGCCTTTGCGTTCCAACATCACACCGATCCGCCGATAACCAAACCGACGGCGTTTGTGCGCGACAGCTTTCATCTCGGCACGTATCTCAGGATTGTCAGGTGGACGATCACGCCTGACAGTTTTGGGATCAACACCAACAAGACGGCAGGCCCGACGTTGCGAGATATCGTGATCCCGCATCGCACGAAGCGCTGCCGCTCGTCGCTTGTTTGGCGTTGTCAGTTCTTTCCCAGCAGATCCTTCAGCACGACGTTGTCCAGCATCGTATCTGCCAGCAAACGCTTCAGCTTCGCGTTCTCATCCGTGACCGCGCGCAGCTTCGCCGCGTCCGACACCTCCATACCGCCATACTGCGACTTGAATTTGTAGAACGTTCCTTGGCTGAGACCGTGCTTGCGGCACACATCCGCAGTCGGCATCCCAGCTTCTTGCTCTTTGATCATCCCAATAATCTGGGCTTCGCTAAATCGGCTCTTTCGCATTTGTTTGCTCCTTCGAAAGGTTGAGCAAACTCTACATCAAAGTGAGGGAAGTTTCGGGGGGCAGGTCAGGTCGCGTGATCGCCAGCTTTCTCAACAGGTAGGGATAAACGCGGTGCTGTGAGTGCTTCTTGCTGGTGTTTGGTCCCTTGTATACGGCCTGCAATCCCATAATGCCCATCAGACGGCGCACACGATGCCGCCCAGCTGAGAACCCAGATTGGGGAAGGTAGGCTGCGATCTGGCGGCTGCCAAAAAACGGGTATTTTATGAACACCCTATCAATCTCATGCATCAATTTAAGCGTCTCAGCATTCATCCCAACGGGTGTGTAATAGATCGATGAGCGGCTGATCTTGAGCAGCTTGCATTGGCGTGTCAGGCTCAAATCGGTGTTCTCTTTGCGGATCATCTCACGACGTTCTGACGGGCTCATCGCTTTAGCCCTTGTGACAAAAAATCGTTCTCCACCGCAAGCTGACCGATCTTGGCGTGCAGATCTTTGATCTCGCCGTCCTTGTTCTCAGCTTTCTTGACCTTGTCCGAGAAAACACCTGCCATCCCCTCAATCGCTTGCCGTTTCCACGAGCTCACCTGCGTCGGGTGAAGCTGCCGCTTGGCTGCAATCTCCTGGACCGTCTTGTCACCACGCAGCGCCTCAAGCGCCACTGCAGCCTTAAACTTGTCTGAAAAGTTCCGTCGCTTCGTCATTCTCGTATCCATTCATTCGTGTTGGATACACCTTAGCACGCTGTCCGAATTCGCCGGACCACTTCACCAGAATGGCTAGAATGACGCTAGGAGGCATCCCGAACTTCTGTCCGAAATGTCCAAATTCGACACTCGTGCACGGTGCCGATGCTGTATTTTACAGCTAAAACCAGACCCTCGATCCGCCTGCCAGGGCTCTCAAAAATGATTTTTGAACGGCCATCATAAAGCTCCGTTTTTGTTGCCATGCGAGCTTTTTGATAGAAGCTCGCATGGGATCGCAGGCCAAAATCCAACAAAACTTGAGTAAAGCGCCACATTGCGCAACATGCTACTTTCATCATGCACGGTTTATAGGTATATTTATGTAATAAGCTTGCAAGGATTTGGTGATGCCGACTGCACCTGAGACCACCTGGAACAAAGGCCGTGTCGTGGGCAAAAAGCCACCGCTGACGCCCGACCAAGTTGCGCTGATCCGGATGATCCTAGGCCAGGATCGCGCGCTGCGTGATCTGGCGTTGTTCAACACTGCACTTGATACGAGCTTCCGGGGCTCGGATCTCGTGCGGCTGCGGGTCTCGGACGTGGCAACCCCGGCAGGGGTCCGCGAGATCGTCGAGATCCGCCAGAAGAAAACGGAAAGCCGCAACGCGCGCCCGGTCCAAGCGCGGCTGTCGTCGGGGACGCGCGACAGCTTGCGTAGCTATCTCGCCGCCTCTGAAAAGCAGATGCATGCATGGTTGTTCACGGGGCAGGGGGCAAGGTGGTCCCACATCCATCTCAGCGAAAGCCAGCTCTGGCGGTTGTTCAAATCCTGGTTAGAAAAGGCTCGCCTCGATCCCAGTCTCTACGGGCTGCATTCGCTGCGCCGGACCTTCCCAACTCACATCTATCAGCAGACCGGCAACCTGCGCGCAGCCCAGCTCTTGCTCGGCCATGCCAGCATTGAAAGCACCAAAGAATACATTGGCACCGAACAGGCCGAAGCCCTCGAAATCGCGCGCAAGTACCATCTCTGAACCATGCAGACCTATCTCGAAAAGCGTCAGCCCACTAATAATGTCGCCCGGTTCTACCGGATGTCCGTCATGCCAAACCTGTTTGGTGAATGGACGCTTCTTCGGGAATGGGGTCGCATAGGGCAGGGCGGGCAGGTCAGGATGGATTGGTTCTCGGATGAAGGCCAAGCCGTCGCGGCTTTGATCACATTGGAAGCGGCCAAACGTCTTCGCGGTTATTGGGTGGAGCCTCAGCAACTGGCAATGTTGTAAATACTAGCAAAGATACCAAATATTGGTATATTGCCTCAAAAGGAGATGCATCATGCCCCGCAACACATCCGTCTCATTAGGAGACCACTTTGCCAACTTCATCGACGCGCAGGTCGGGGAAGGTCGCTATGGATCAGCAAGCGACGTTGTCCGCGCAGGCCTACGCCTTCTTGAAGAGCATGAAGCGAAGGTAAAATCGTTGCAGGATGCGCTGATCGCTGGTGAGCAATCTGGTGAGCCCAAGCCATTCGACTTTGACGCCTTTATTGCACGAAAAACAGCGGAAGCTCAGGCGCATTGACGGGATATATTCTATCCCCAGCGGCGGAATCTGACGTCAACGACATCTGGGATTACACCGTTGAGCGATGGGGAGTCCGACAAGCTGCAAGTTATGTGGGTGATATTAGGGATGCTTGCGCCGCTCTTTCCCAAAGAACGCATATGAGCCGCCCCGTCACAGTCCGCGATGGTTACCACAAAGCGATAGTGGGAATACATATGGTTTATTTCAGGCGCGCAAATGACGCATCGATTGTCGTCGTGCGGATCCTGCATCAAAGTATGGATGTGGAGCGACACTTGACAGGATAGCGACTAAATACGGGACGGCTGTGAACATTTACCAGAGCGACCGGGTGCGGATCATCTCCGTACCTCGCGCCCGCAAGCAAGGGATTGACCACTATGAAAGCGACTGAATTCGACGAACGCTTCGACGCGGGCGAAGACATGTCTGCCCATGTCGATTGGACGAAGGCACGCCGCCTCAATGTTGAGGCCAAGCGGGTGAACGTGGATTTCCCGACATGGGTTGTCGCCGGTTTGGACCGGCAGGCCCAGAAGCTCGGCATCACCCGTCAGGCGCTGATTAAGATGTGGATCGCAGAACGCCTAGAGTGAGGGCCGATGCAACCTGGCACGCATAAAGCCCAAGGCTTGTCGCCATCCGTAAAAAAACAGCATCGTAAATCCGACCGATGGTGACAAGAAAGACTGTTATTTCATGAATTTATTCAACCGTAAGACCCTGAAGCGCCACATCAAAGCCGATCCGATCCCGTCAGACCATCTGGCTACGCTGGAAGCCTGGGCGGAGCTGATCAGCTCGGGCCGGATTGAACGCCTGAAGGAAATCGCCTTGCATAGGGAACTAATTGTATGAGCCTGCACACAGCCCTCGCCCGCGCCAAAACCGAGGAAGACGTCAAGGACGCCTATATCGCGGCGCTCGGCCTCAAAGGGGTGAACAAGGGCCTTGTCGATATCCAGACCCTAGAGATCTGGTTTGAGGCCAAAGAGGCCCCAACCCCACCCCTGCTGATGTTCGCGCAATTGCTCGTCTACGTTCGCGCCGCACGAAATCGGGGCGAACCCATCCCCGGCTTCCTATGCGTGATGGACCGTGAGAAGGCAGCCTTGATGGCAACCGAGCATGCCCTGCCGCTGCTCGATGACAAGACTATTGTTTGGCCCAAATCCGGTTCTGCGGCGGACAAAATGTTAGCAGCCAAAATTGCGCCGACGATTGAAACCCACTTTGTTCTCTACACAATCGAGGATTACGAGGCAGAGTTCATCAAAGCGACGAAGGACGCGGTTGGCGAGGGCCGGATCATCCGCACACCGATCACGCCCGACAACCTGCGGCAGGTTTTCGACAAGTGGGTCGCCATGGTCGGCGTTGAACTCGGTGTAGAAAACAAGGCGGATTATGCCGTCTTGTTCTTTGCCGACATCATGCATGACGGGCACAACGAAGCTATGAATAACCTGTCCGTGCGCCTCCTGTTCAGCGGTGGAAAGCCCGTGTTCTTGTGGCAGGAACGAGGTGAAACTTACGAACTCGCCAGCGAACGCGGCTACCGCAACTTCTGGAACATCTACCACCGCCCCCCGGAGAAGGATTATCGGCGCTACCTGTTGGAGCGGCGCGATAGCCTGCTGCCGATGGACGATCAAAAGTTCAAGGGCGCGTTCTACACCCCGCTGCACATCGTCGATAAAGCCTATGATCAGCTAACAGCCACGCTGGGTGCGAATTGGCAGAAAAAATATATCGTATGGGATATGTGCGCGGGTGTCGGCAACCTTGAAGCCAAGCATAGCAACCTGCGCAATGTCTACATGTCCACACTGGATCAGGAGGACGTGACGATCATGCGCAGCAATCCGGCCTTCGCCGGGGCCGAGATTTTCCAGTATGATTATTTGAACGACGACTTGGATGATTTTGGGCAGATTGACTACGACTTGTCGGGCAAGCTGCCCATGGCGCTGCGTCAGGCAATTTCCAATGCGCGTGAGCGCAAGAAGGGCGCGAAGCCAATCTTGGTGCTGATAAACCCGCCTTATGCGGAGAGCGGATCAGGGATCGCCAGAGGTGACAAAAACAAGATCGGTGTCGAAAAAACGCGCATCAATGGTTGGATGCGAGAAATGAACCTTGGCTACGCAAGCAAGGAGCTATTCACGCAGTTTCTGGTTCGTATTCAGTACGAGTTACCAACTGCTACACTCGCCATGTTCAGCACATTGAAATACGTGAATGCACCGAATTTTGAGGCGTTCCGAACTTTTTGGAAGGCGAAGTATCTCGATGGATTTGTTGTCCACAATAAAGCGTTCGATAGTCTCAAAGGTAATTTTCCAATCAGCTTTTTAGTCTGGAATCAGA
>JBATTJ010000118.1:0-20159 GCA_049670485.1 Sulfitobacter sp. | reverse complement strand
CCACACACTGAGAAGTACACTTTAAGTAGAAATAATGCTCGAGAGGTATGTCGAGCTCTTCTTGGAGGGACGAAGGTTCCAACTTTCACGCATGTAAGGTGCGCGTAAGTTGGACTACCGTCTCTTTTAGGAGCGCCGTCAAAACCCGTTACAAGCCCTCCTGAAAGAGCATCTCGGCTTTCTGGTCGTCACAAGGGTCTTCAAGGAATTCCTGAAATGCAACCGATTCGAGACCTAGACCAAGATGCTCTCTGTTGTGATCATGTGACAAAATTCTACTACATCTTGCTGATCATACGGAATTCTTGGTAAAATGTGTTTTTTCAACAGGTTAACAAGACGTTTTCACCATCCAAAGCTGAACACAAAGGCTCCCCGTCACCGACGGGGCCAAAAAATTGTTGCCTGAGGATAAGTTGCGTGTCATGAGTTCAATTGTCGCAAGCTGACGTAAATCACGCCTTTTAGCGACGAAACACATATGACCCACTAAGAGGTCGTGAGGGCAGTATGAATTCAAACGCAAATAACGCGCAAACCAGCTCCATCGCAGCATCTATTGCGTCGAACGCTGCCCGCCTCTCCGAGGCGCTCAACAATCATATGCGCAATAGCTTCCAGCCGGATAGTAGAAAAGCACTGCGCAAGTTTCACCCTGCTGAGGTGTCAGAGCTAACTGGCATCAGCATGTCCAACCTCAGGACACGCCATCAGGAAGGTGATTTCCCCGATGTAGAGACGGATTCCAGAGGTCGCAGGCTCTACACCGCGCAAGAGATTGATCAAATCCGACATGTGATGGCGAAGACTGGTCGAAATGGTGAGACATATCTTCCCGGACGCCGCGAGAACGACGCCCTTCAAGTGATTTCCATTGTCAACTTCAAAGGCGGGTCCAGCAAAACGACCAGTGCGATCCACTTGGCCCAACGCTACGCCTTGCGGGGCTATAGAGTTCTTGCGATCGACATGGATCCGCAAGCCAGCTTGACCACTATGTTCGGATACCGTCCTGAGATTGAATTTGCTGAAAGCGGCACAGTTTACGACGCTCTCAAATATGAAGACCCGGTTCCGTTAAGCCAAGTCATACGAAAGACCTATTTCCACAACCTTGACCTCGCTCCGGCGGGTCTCTTGCTGTCCGAGTACGAGACCGAAACGGCCTATGCGCTTCAGCACAAGATCGATCCACCATTCACGCAGCGCCTTGCGATCGCTCTCGACGAGATTGAAGCAGACTACGATCTTGTCATCATCGATTGCCCGCCTCAACTTGGCTTCACAACGATGACAGCTTTGCTGGCGTCTACCGGCCTTCTGATCACCGTCGTTCCCAGCATGTTGGATGTTGCATCGATGGCGCAATTCCTTGAAATGGCTGGAGAAACTGTTCAAACTCTTGAGGAGGCCGCGGGACCTATCGACTGGAACTTCCTTAAGTTTTTGATAGCTCGTTATGAACCAACAGACGTACCCCAGTCGCAAATGGCGGGTTTCTTGAGATCTATTCTCTTGGATCAAGTGTTGACCACACCGATGTTAAAATCCACCGCGATCTCCGATGCTGGGATGACGCAGCAAACAATCTATGAGTTGGACCCCTCTCAGGTCGTGAAAAAAACTCTTACTCGCATATTGGAGTCTGTTAACGGCGTCGCGGATGAGTTTGAAAAGACGATTCAGCAAGCTTGGGGAAGGGAAACTGACTAATGGCCCGTAGAAACCTGTTCCAGCCCCCTCCCCCGCCTGATGTAGCCAAGACTGCGGTCTCGGCATCAGAGCAAAAGGCACGTTTCCCGAATACTGGTGCGATGAGCGGCGTGAAATCCACTTTGAAAGATGTCGTGAGCAATGCGGTGAGGGAAATCTCCGTTGATGTCATTGAAGAGAACGGCCCCAAGGACCGTCTCTCTTTCACCGATGCTGATGTTGTGACGCTAGCTGAGAGCATTAAGGCACACGGCCAACAAGTACCAATTATGGTGCGCCCCATCGCGGACAAACCCGGACACTACAAAATCGTTTATGGTCGCCGCAGATTGCGGGCTTTGCGATCGCTCGGCATTCCCGCGAAAGCACTTGTCAGGTCTCTTTCTGATGAAGAGGCTATTCTTGCCCAGGGACAAGAGAACACTCAACGCTTGGACCCCAGCTTCATTGAAAAAGCGCTTTTCGCCACCGAGCTGGCTACAAGTGGCTACCAGCAAGCAATCATTCTGGATGCCCTCGCTGTGGACAAGCCAATGCTATCGCGCATGACCAAAGTTGCGCGGTCTATTCCTAAGTCAGTCATCGAGAAGATCGGCTCCGCGCACGGCATTGGACGCAGACGTTGGGAAGAGCTGGCAGACCAGTCGCGCAGCGATACCGTCGACCTTGAACAGGTCACCGCAACGCTTCAGTTTAATGCTGCCAAGAGCTCCGACGACCGCTTTGGCTTGGTCAGTGATGCCATTACTCATGCGCTGAAATCTAAAGCGCCAGACAAATCCGCCGCACCCCCTACCCTCTCCATCAAACTTAGTGATGGGACGGCTTTGGCAGAAGTAAAAGAAACGGCCCGTGCTTTGACATTCAAGCTGTCGAAGTCTGATACCCCAGAATTTGCCCAGTGGATGCGTAACAACGCAGAAGCTGAGCTTACGCGCCTCTATGAGGCGTGGCAGTCAGAGCAAAAGTCTGACTGATGTCGACCGAGCAGTAAAACTTAAAAAAGGAGCACGACCAACAACCCAAAAAAGAAAGAGCCCCCCAAGGTTTCCCTAGGAGAGCCCAATCTGTTCTTTGCACTTTCAGATTTACCAGCTTCTCCGCGCCAGTCAACAACAACCGATTCGGTTGCTGAAGATTTGCGGCCTTTTTTCTGATTTTCAGAGATATTGGAGCCTTTCACATCAGGTTGTCGTGAAAAAACATGGCATTTATACCAGCAACTGCACCCACTGGGCTGCGGACCAGTCAAATATTGTCCGCGGACAATTCCATTCCAGAACGCCACATCGTTGTCGCAACGCTCCGAAACGCGGCCCCGCGCCTCGGTCTCAGTGCATCGGTGATTTCGACCTTAGATGCGATGCTTTCGTGCCTAGCACCAAAGCGCAATCACCACACAGTGTTTGCATCGAATGCAACACTCACATTTCGACGCAACGGCATTTCAGACAGAACAATCAGACGTCACGCGGCAACGTTGCAGGATATTGGCCTACTGGTGCGTCGTGACAGCCCAAATCGAAAGCGCTTCACAAAGCACAACAAACACGAGGGCAAGGCCCTTCGGTTTGGCTTCGACCTCTCGCCACTCTTTGATCGCTTGCATGAGATTGCTTCAATGGCAGCTGAGGTCATGAAGGAACGGGAGCAAATTGACTATCTGCGCGCCAAAATTCGCGCGGCAGCCAATGCAAGTCTGACCGACAACCCAAACGATGAGATCGCCCTGGACATATTTCGTGTCCTACGTCGGAAATTGTCACTCAAAGACTGTGAACAAATCCTCTCAAACCTGCCAATCTCAGTAGTTGATGCCGAGTCAGTAGATGATGAAAGTCCGATTTCAACAACAACTATGACCGCCAGTGACGGTCAATTTGTCCGGCATCATCATAAGTCAAATAAAGAACATATTGATAAAGAGAGCATCACTTTAAAAAAACAAACCACTCCCAAGGTATCAGAAGCTCCAATAACCATCCCCGAACTACTGTCTGCCTGTCCAGAAGCAGCAGAGTTTTCACTGAGAAAGATAGTTACTGTTCATGATGTTGTTGCTCACGCACGAACACTCGCCCCGATGATAGGGATCACAACCCAAAACTACGAAGCAGCACATGAGCGCCTTGGTGCGTTACGAGCTGCAGCAACCGTTTGGGCAATAATGCAGTTCCACGACAAGATCAAAGCAGTCGGTGCCTATTTTCGGTCAATAACCACTGGATCAAAAAGTGACGGTTTTAGCCCAGAGAAGCTAATCCGACGTCTGGCTTTGGCGCAAAATCATGCAGCTTGATTTCACAATTGTCCGCGGACAATATTCCAAGCCACATCGCCAGTTTTAATGAACTGCCAGCCAATCAACGATAGAAAAGCCGCCAAGTCTTGCCGTTGGTAGCCGCACAGATTTCATTGCGTCCAGAAGGGATCGGGCAGGGCGGACTGATCTATACACAGTCTGACACGAACCTTTGCCTATACATTGCGCGCATCATTTAGGCGCAAACCGTGTCTCAGTCGCTATTGAGCCGAATTCAGTTACTCTGAGGTGGTTTCTAAACACGAACTTCACTTAAAATATATAATTATCAATGAGTTAAATCAAAATTGCCTATGGTTTCTTGCTACAGTTACCTGAAAGCAGGTTCTTTCGTGTCTTGAAATGTTTTGTATTCCCCCAATTCAGATGCAGCCTGATGTTATCTTAAAGTGAAAGTTTCCTTCTTGTTTTAGGACCGTCTGATGGGACCCTTGTGGGGTTTCCCTGATGGGTCTGGACCGGATTCCGGTCTGTCTGTCCTGACAAGGAACCTCCCATGCAAACAGAAGTATTGCGCGTCCTGCGCGCAGAGGCACGGTCGTGGTGGCTACATCGAGAGCTAAGAAGAACTGGTGACCTTGATGCGGCGCATCGGCTGGAATGCCAAACAATCAGCCGCGATATTGGATATCTCCGTGCGGCTGTCAACAACCCCAATGCCTATGTCAGCTGCGGTGGGGGAGGGACCATTCTTCACCTCGGGCTGACAACAGTCTCGCTCTATACCCCCGTTGAACGCTTCCCGCTCGCCAGCTTGGCCATCCGGCTTGGAACGCCTCTGATCGACTGCCGCCCCGTCAGCGACATCATCACCTTGGCAAACCTGCCGACGGTCACAATGGATGGCACGGTTGATCCAGAACCTTGGACGTCCTCCAGCCGGATACCGCTTTTGACATATCTCGATCTTAGCGAACGCCTCGGCGCTCGTATCGTCAACGATCCGCGCGCAGGTCGCGCGACCTAACCCATCCTTCCAAATCAATCTCAACCGAAAGGAGGCCAGCCATGGCCCGTTCCCGCACGTCCAAATTCGACGCATCCGAAGCCATCACCAATGAACTCATCCGCATCATCGAACGCGGGGTTCTCCCTTGGCGCAAGCCGTGGACCGCAGGCGGCAGTGCGCGTCCATTGCGCCACAACTCTGAACCCTATCAAGGCGTGAACAACTTCCTGCTCACCATGCGCACGGTGATGGCAGGATATACCTCTCCGTTCTGGATGACCGTGCCGCAGGCGAATACTCTTGGAGCAAAGATCCGAAAGGGCGAACGCTCATCTGTTGTTGTTTATTATGGCCAGAGTCGAACGCAGTCCGATGATGAGCAAGATACCAACGATGGCAATACCGAAGAAGCCCGTGTTTTTCGTTTCCAGAAATCATACCGCGTGTTTAATGCAGATCAAATCGAGGGCTTGCCGGATGCATTCCACCCGGATGCCTGTTCGGTCCCCGATCATACGCCGTCCGCGCCAATCCCGCATATGCAGGCGTTCTTCGATGCCATCGATATTACGACAGTCTTTGGGGGAACCGAGGCGCGCTACAATCCGCCCGTCGACAAGGTGTTCATGCCAAGCATCGAGCGCTTCAAGAACCCGCTGAACTTTTACGGCGTCTGGGCGCACGAGCTAGCCCATGCCACCAAGGCACCCCATCGTCTAAACCGCGACTACGGGCTCAGCCGGTTTGGCAACACGGCTTATTCCCGCGAAGAGATCGTCGCAGAACTGACGTCCTGCTTTCTGGGGCAGGGGCTTGGGTTCACTGCGCATACGCTAGAGCTGAACGCGTCCTACCTCTATCATTGGTTGCGTGTGCTGCGCTCGGACAGATCGGCGATTTTCAGACACGCGGCGGACGCGCAGAAGGCCTGCGACTATCTGATCGCGAGGTCGGAAGCGGGCAGGGCAGGGGCCACCGATCAGGCGGCTTGAGACGTCTGGGGCTACTGCAGGCGGCGGGTCTCAAAGAGTAAAAGCAAGCTTTTGGTTTTGTGTATTCAATTTCCTTGAAAGGACAGACCCATGACCACTTCCGCACTCCCTCAAACCGAAAGCCCCGACATCGCAGCAATCGCGGCGCAGAATGATGCCTTCCGTAAACTCGCCTGCCTTGGCATTGCGCCAGATCAGCCCATTGCCGGCCGCATGCATGTCACACGGTCTCTTGCCGAAGCCGAGGATGGCTTCATGGCTGAGGCGGTCAAAGCAACAGGTGAGTTCGACGTCTTTGAACCCGAGAATGATCCAGACGGATGCCACGACTTCGGAGCCGTGGATATCCGCGGGCAAAAGGTCTTCTGGAAAATCGATCTTTATGAGGCGGATAGCGATTTCCGCTACGGCGCTGAGGCCCCTGACAATCCCGCAACCACCGTACGCGTGCTCACCATCATGATGGCATCCGACTGGTAGGGCAGGGGGCCCAACCTCACAAACGATGCACAATCTGAAGGCCCGCTGACCCCTCCAAAGGGAAAGCGGGCCTTTTTTCATGTGATCCTCAAATCCGGGGATTGGTCAGGCCGTTCCGCACGTTGGAGCGGCGCAATATCTCAAAAGGACATCACATGACACATGCTCTAAAATCCATCTCGGTCGCCATCGGTGATCTCACATCTCATCCAGCCAACGTGCGCAGCAACTCGCCTGAAACCTACGAGTCGGAAGCTATCTCCCACCTCACTGCCAGCATCGGCGTCCTGGGCATCATCCAACCGCTGCTGGTTCAAAAGATCGATGGCAAGTTCGGCGTGTTGGCAGGTGGTCGACGCCGCGCAGCCTTGAACGAACTGGTCGCTGACAAGGCCGCCAAGGGCTTCACCAACAAAACCAAGATCGAATGCCGCTTGGTGCCGGACAACTGTGATGTGACCACGGCCCTGTCGCTGGCCGAGAACATCACCCAAGCTCCGATGAACGCTATCGACGAGTTCGAGGCGTTTGCGCGTATGATGGAAGTCGATGGGCAGTCACTTGAGACGATTGCCAAGACGTTCGGCACCACAGTCGCCGCCGTGAAGGGTCGCTTGCGCTATGGTTTGATCCATCCCGATATCCGCGCAGCCGCGCGCGCCAAGACGATCACCCTCGATACGATGAAGGCTTTTGCGGACCACCCGAGCCAAGCCGTGCAGCTTGAGGTTTACGAGGCGCTGACAAGCGATGACAGCTATGTGCAGGCCTACACGGTGCGTCAGGCGCTCAAAACCCGCGGTGTGCAGGCGAGCGACGATATTGGGGCCTTTGTGCGCGAGGACTATGAGGCGCGGGGTGGTCCTATCGCTGCCGATCTCCTCGAGGAGCATTCGGTGTTGGAAGACATCGCCCTGGTCGAGGCCATCATGGTCGAAAAACTCACCGCGGCCGCCGAAGTGGCACGGGCCCAAATGGGGTTTGCGTGGGCCGAGGCGTTGGTGCGCTACGACTATGCGACGATGGCAGAATACGGTCGCGTCTATCCCGGTCCGGTCGAGCCTGATGCTGCAGGCCAAAAGCGCGTGGATGCGATCACCGAGGAGCTGGAGAGACTCCAACTCGAAATGGAGGATGAGACCCTCGAGACTGATGCCTATAACGCCCTCTACGATCGCGTGGATGCGCTCGAAGAAGAGGCGCGGGATCTGCAGGAGGCCTACAGTGCCGAAGACCTTGCGCGGGGTGGTGTCATCGCCTCCTGGTCGAACGGCAAGATTACCCTGCATGTCGGTTTGGTGCGGCCAGAGGACAAGCCTGAGGCGACATCACAGACACCCAGTGTCGGCGGCGCGTCTGGCGACGCAGACGGGCAGGGCGCAGACGCAATCGTCTATCCTGCCTCGCTGACCCAAGACCTCAAGGCTGAACGGGCAATGGCCCTCGGGGCCGCTATGACCCTGCATCCCGAAGCCACGCTTGATCTCACATTGTTCAAGTTGGTCACGGACGTGCTTGGCGGTATGAGCGCAACCCACGCCATCAAGGTCGAGGCCCGCAAAGAATACCGCAGCCACGCCAAGTTGGACGAGATCGATGGCACATCGCTGGAACAGGTCGCCGAGGCGCATGACGCGCTTGATCTGTCTTGGGCGGATGAGGCGAAGTCTCCAGCGGATCAGTTTGCCTTGTTTCGCGCCCTTGAGGCAGATGAGAAGGCCAAGCTGGTCGCCTATGCCACGGCCAGCACGACGCAATCGTGTTTTGCCCGGAGCCGCCAGAGCGACAGCCTGATGCATGACTTCGAGATAGAGGTCATGCCCGACGTGCGTGCGCATTGGACGCCGAACGCGGCGCTGTTCAACCGGTTCAAGAAGGTGTGGCTGCTCAAAATCCTTGGTGAAGAGCTCGGCCTTGCGCAGGAGGCGGTGACACTGGCCTCCATGAGCAAGAAGGAGATCGTCGCCTTTTGTGACAAGCTCTTCGCCGAGCCCTTTGCGACACTGACGGAGGCACAACACGCGGCCGTTGCGGCCTGGTGCCCGCCGATGATGCAAACGACCGGTGGCGTCAGCTTGGATGTGGATGCGGAGGAAGACGCCGTTCAAACCGAGACCGTTCAAGCAAAAGCCGCCTGATCCTTTGAGGCGACCCGCGCGAGGACCCAACCACGCGCGGGTCACATTCCGAAAACCCCTTGAAACACCAAGAAAGACATTCCCATGGCTATTCTCAAATTCTCCGCGTCCGCTGTCGCGGCGCAAATTGCGCATGCGCGCTCGTGTGCAACCTTCCTGCCCAATTGGAACGGGCCAGTCGACAAGCCCGCCCTGATCCTCATCGTTGGGAACGGCGTGCATCTGCGCTCCAACGGCATTGACGGCTCAACCACGCGTATTGTCACCACCGAGCAGTCCGATCCCAGCTTTGCCTTTGCAAACGGCATCAATCCGTTTCGGGACGGCGATTGGATGGCGCAGCGCCAAATGGCGTTCCGCGATTTGACCGGGCAGTTCTACACAGACATCCTTGACGACGTGCAAACTCTGATCGATCGCGGGCAGGGGGCCATTCGGCTGGCAACCGATGGCCATTCCATCCGCGTTTTCGTGCGCCGCGCCTCGGACTTTCTGATTGGCGGGACCTATGAGGTGCCATCCGGTCTCGGTGGGCGGTTTCGAGTGGTGCTCAAGGACGCCTGCGACACCTTTGCCATCGTTCAGAACTGCGGCAACTGCGAAGACTTCGATGCGATGCAGCCCTACCGCGTGCCCCTCGATGCGCTCATCGAACTTGAAGACCGGAGGGCCGCGTGATGGGTTGGCTGTTTTACACCACCCGGCGGGTTCAGACCTACGCCGATGAGAAGGCAGAGATCGCACGTCTCTGCGCCTTCGAGACAGAAACGCGCCGCACAACACTGCTCAAAGCCAGTAAGGTTGGCTCGACGTGGTATGCGGCAGCAAAAGTTGAGAGCCTTGATGCAGCACCTTTGGAGGATCGAACATATGTGATCGACAAAGATGGGTCGTTCACCTTCGGTGCTGTGTTTCTGACGCGCACCAACGACGGATGCTGGGGCTACAAAGATATGGAGGAAAGCGCTGGTCCTTGCGAATCCCGCGCGCCGCTGAGCCTTCTCAATCTCCTGTCCGAGTTGAAGGACCCCGACAGCTATGCCCACGCCTGGCGCCAACGGTGTCGAGATTGGGCCGCGTTCCCTGATTACGCTGAGGGCGACAAGATCAAGCTCGCATCCCCAGTGACACTGAACGACGGCAGTACCTGTCAGATCGTCACAGCGACCCATTATCGGCGCGGGCGTCAAAAACGGCGATGTTACCGCATTGAGGAAACCGGCAGCCTTGTGCGGCTCTCAAAGGCGTCACTGGCGGGATCGAAGCTCATCAGTCGCGAAATAGCTGAGAGCAGTGCAGTGTTGGCAGAGTTTTTTGCGGGGCAGGGGGCCTAGAGTGAAACTCTCTACCGCCTTGATTTCGTATCTCATTTGAGATACAATAACAACCAAAGGAGATTCATATGCCCGCTCAAACATCCATGATCCATGTCCGTGTTGACGATCAGCTAAAAGCGCAGGCCTCGGATGCGCTCTCGGGTGTCGGCCTGACGCTCTCGGATGCCGTACGCATCCTCTTGACGCGCGTGGCCGCAGAGGGCGGATTGCCAGCGGGACTGACCGCGGATCCAGACGCTTATGACGCATGGTTCCGTTCCAAAGTGCAGGAAGCATTGGACGACCCAAAGCCGACAACACCGCATGCTCAGGTAATGCAAGACGCTCAGGCACTGATTGATAAGAAGCGCCGTGCCTGATCTCGAATGGAAGGCCACGGCCATCGCTGATCTGCTGGCGATTATCGACTACATCTCTGACGACAATCCAGATGCGGCCCAAGCTCTCAAGGACGAAATCGAGGCCAAGACGTCACGATTGCCAGAGCACCCCCAGATGTACCGCGTGGGACGTGTTGACGGCACCCGTGAAATGGTCGTGCGTCCAAATTACATCGTGATTTATGCTGACGACCCAAGTGCCATAATGATCTTGCGGGTGCTGCACGCAGCTCAGCAGTGGCCGTAGGTAGGCCTGTTTCAAAGCCACTCAGATAAATGAAAGCCCTCTCGGCACTCACAAAGTGCAAAGGGGGCTTTTTGTCCTGTGAACCTCAACCCGGATCACAAAGGACAGACATCATGGCCCATCCCAACCCGCAGCACTCCAATCAAACCCCATCAAACGCCCAGCTTAAATCAGCCCTGTCGCTGATCGCCGTCGAGATCGCGCGCGATGCTCTGCGCAGCTCCGCTCTCTCAAAGATCATGCGCGACACCTTTGGCTGCAGCGATGCCAGCGGTGCATGGAGCTGGCGCATGGCCTACGACATGATGCAGGCTGCTGCAGTGCAAGTGATTTGCACGGACGCGGGCGCATCAGACCCTCTTGGGGCCGCAAAGAACTTTGCAATGCGGCTCTTGACCGAAACCCGCCGGTCCGAGCAACAGATCCGCCTGCAACAGTTTTCGACCCCTCTTCCTTACGCAGCCCTCGCCGTGCGCGCGGCGGCGATCCGCAAAGGCGAGACCGTGCTGGAACCCTCTGCGGGAACCGGCTCATTGGCGGGCTTTGCGAAGCGAGCAGGGGCTAAGGTCATGCTCAACGAAGTTGATCCGTTTCGCCAGCGGCTGCTCGATGTGGTGTTCGACGCGCAGGCGACGGGTCATGACGCGGAACATATCGATGATCTGCTGACATCAACAATAGCCCCTAGCGTTGTCGTGATGAACCCGCCGTTTGCCTCCTCGGTCGATCGCTCCCGCGATAAGCACATTGCTGCCAAACATCTCATTGGGGCCGCCAAACGATTGGCACCCGGAGGGCGTCTTGTTGCGATCATGCCGATGGGCTTCACCCCCGAGCGCGACGCAGCACATTGGGCGCGGGCAATGTGCCTTCTCACACCGCGGCTTGCTCTAACCATCCCAGGCCATGTCTATCGCAAGCTCGGCACCAGCGTGGAAACCCAGGTGATGGTCTTTGACAAGACCAGTGATGACGTCGAGATGATCCGAACCTCCGTCGATGATCTCGATGCAGCAGTCAGTATCGTGGACCGGATCGCCAAGGCGCGTCCGATTGCAGCGCCTGTGACGGCGGCACGCTCATTGAATGTCGGGCGCCCTCTGATGCCACCCGCGTCCCACAAGGCACGCAAGCCTGCCGCATCAAAGGCATCTGCCGCCAAAACTCCCAAACACGCAGCGACACCGCTGTCGTTCACCACGCTCGAGATCCCGCGCGAAAACACCCCGATTTCCGAGATATATGCCCGTTATCGCCCGCAGCGGATCGACATTGCAGGTGCGCAGGAACACCCGACGCCGCTGGTTGAAAGCATTGCGATGGCCTCGGTCGCACCACCCGTGCCTTCCTTGCAGGCCGCCAAGGGGCTGCGCCTGCCGAACCGATTGATTGCAGAGGGTCATCTGTCTGAGGCTCAGCTGGAAACCATCATCATGGCCAATGATGCCCATGCTCGCGATTTGCCCGGCAAGTTCACCATCGATGACGACCAGACCAAGATGCTGCGCAGTGATGAGGAGGCGGCGGCCCGTGCTTACCGCTTGGGATACTTTCTCGGGGACGGCACCGGCTGCGGTAAGGGCCGTGAGTGCGCTGGCCTGATCTTGGTCAATTGGCTCGCCGGGCGGCGCAAGGCCGTATGGGTGTCGAAATCCGCCACTCTGATTGAGGACGCCGTGCGCGATTGGACCGATCTCGGCGGCTCGCCCGCAGATATCCAGCCGCTCTCGAAATGGAAGCCCGACCAGCAAGTCACGATGGGCGACGGCATTATGTTCGTAACGTATGCAACGCTGCGGTCTGCCGGAAAATGCGGCACAACACGTTTGAACCAGCTTCTCGACTGGATGGGGGGCGACTTTGACGGCGTGTTGGCCTTCGACGAGGCCCACGCGATGCAAAATGCGGCTGGATCGGAGCAGGGCAGGGGGGCAAAACCGTCCCAGCAGGGCCTTGCGGGTCTGCGCCTGCAACTCGCCACTCCGCGCGCTCGCGTCTTCTATGTCTCGGCGACGGGGGCCACATCTGTCCACAATCTCGCCTATGCATCCCGGCTTGGGCTTTGGGGTCAAGGACCTGAATACCCGTTCCCGAGCCGCGAGAGCTTCGTCTCAGCGATGGAGGCGGGCGGTGTGGCGGCAATGGAGGTGGTCGCCCGCGATCTCAAAACACTCGGCTTCTACACCGCACGTGCGCTGAGTTTTGACGGGGTCGAATACGATGTGCTGGAACATGCACTGACGTCTGCCCAAACAGAGATCTACGACGCCTATGCGGGCGCGTTCCGCACGATTCACCATAACTTAGAGGCTGCACTGACCGCGACAGGCGTCAATGATGCCTCGGGAGAGACAAATGCCTCTGCCGCAAAAGCCTCCGCCAAGTCGCGGTTCGAGAGCACAAAGCAGCGCTTCTTCAATCATCTGCTGATGGGCATGAAAGCCCCATCAATTGTCAGCGCCATTCAGCAGGACCTATCTGACGGCTATGCATGCGTTATCCAAGTGGTCTCGACGGGCGAAAGCCTTTTGAAACGGCGCTTGGAGGTGATGGACCCCGATGATGAGCTGGTCGAAGGCGCGCTGACGCCGCGCGACTACGTGCTTGGCTATCTCGAACAGGCCTTTCCTATCCACACCCAGAAGCTTGTGGAAATTGACGGCAATGTCGTCGCAGAACCGCTGCGGGATGAAACTGGGGCCTTGGTCGTCTCTCGCGAAGCGCTCGCCTTGCGGGACGAAGCGATGATGGATCTGATGGCGCTGGCCGCGATCCCCGCGGCACTGGATCAAATTCTCTGGGCGTTCGGGGATGAAGCCGTGGCAGAAGTCACAGGGCGATCTATTCGCCCGCTCAAATCGAGCGACGGCGCGCTCTTCATCGAAAAACGCGCGGCCAGCAGCAATTCATCCGAGACGCAGGCCTTTATGGATGGGGAAAAAAACATCCTGATCTTCTCGGATGCAGGTGGCACGGGGCGATCCTATCACGCGGCGCAAACAGCGAAAAACCAGAAGCGGCGTCGCCATTACTTGCTGGAGCCCGGCTGGCGCGCGGATGCAGCCATTCAGGGACTTGGGCGTACGCATCGCTCTGCGCAAGTCAGCGCGCCGTTCTTCCGGGTCTGCACCTCGGATGTGCACGGTGAAAAACGTTTCACATCGACGATCAGCAAGCGACTTGATCAACTTGGGGCGCTCACCAAAGGCCAACGTGAGACAGGCTCGCAAGGCATGTTCCGCGAAGAAGACAATCTCGAAAGCCCCATCGCGCGATCCGCGCTGCGAGGATATTACGCCGATCTTGCCGCGGGGCGAGCGGAGGCGATGGGTTATGAGACCTTTACCGATTGGACGGCGTTGCGCCTGATCGACAAGGACGGTGTGCTGTTAGAAGAGCTGCCGCCAATCCAGCGGTTCCTCAATCGGGTGCTGGCCCTTCCTATCCATATGCAAAACGCGCTCTTTGCTGAGTTTATGCAGCGCATCGCGGACCAAACTGAACGTGCAAGGGATGCAGGTACGCTTGATCTCGGGGTGGAAACGCTGCGAGGCGAGACGATCAGACAGGTCTCGGCGGAGGATCTATGGACCTGCCCGCAATCGGGTGCAGTCACTCGTATCATCGGATTGGAGGTGACGGATCCTGTTCACATTGCGCGCGCCGATGGTGCACTCGGCAACAACTTCGACAAAATCCCTATGGTCAATCGCGCATCGGGGCGGGTTGGGCTCATCTCAAAACGACCCATGCAGATGTATGACGAAGACATCGTCACGCTGATGCGAAAGGTTGTGCGGCCAACTGGCAAATCCTACCTCGAGGAGACGAAGTTTGAAGCCTCGGCTTGGGAGGCCGTCGCGCAATCAGAGTTTACCCGGCTTTGGGACGATGAGGCCGACAGCTTGCCCAAAACCACCACGACAAAGCTCTACTTGCTCACGGGTCTGTTGCTTCCGATCTGGAAGACCATCCCGACAAGCAACGAGCGTATCTATCGCGTCACGCCCGAGGGCTGCGCCAGCATGATCGGCCGCACCCTCAGCGAGGAGGGGGCCGCAGCCCTTCGGGCGCGGTTCATGACAAAGACACCCGAAACACCGAGTGAAATGCTGACGGCTGCTCTTGGCACGACAGCACCGGTCGATCTGGGCCGCGGCCTGACGCTGACGCGCCGCCGCGTTGCGGGTGATGTGCGCTTGGAGATTGGTGGGGCGGACAAGGGCACCATTGATGGTCTCAAAGCCCTCGGGTGTTTTACTGAAATCATCGCCTTCCAGCTGCGGGTCTTTGTCCCGCACGGGGCAGGGGTCGATGCGGAAGCGATTCTGACCCGGATCGTGGGGAACGGGGTCGAGAGGCCGAGCGAGCAGGCGGCCTAAAGAGAAAGTTAGCATTTGGTCGGGTGTGCGGGATGGGGACCAATCAGGCGCTGTTTCACAGCGGTGCCAAGTGCCTTGATCCCGTTCTCTTCCCAACAACGAGCCAGATGATGCCTGTCCTATCTTGGGGACAGGCATCGTCAAACACCCTCCAATAAAAGGAACAGACCATGACAGATACAAACACAGACTTCGCCAGCACAATGGAAAAATGGGCCGCCGAACGCGACGCTGAAAACGCCAAAACCCGCGCCATGATGCTCGTGCAGTTACGCGCACTCGGGGTCACTGAGGTGACCGCAGAATACGAAGGCTACGGCGATTCAGGCAATGTTGAGGACATCACGCTGCAGCCGAGTGCCACTGTGCTGCCGTCTGAACTCTCCAGCCAGCTAGACGAGTTTGCTTGGGCATTTGCCTATCAGCAGCATCCGGGTTTTGAGAACAACGATGGTGGCTATGGTACGCTGACCTGGGATCTCACCAAGGACAGCATCGACCTCGATCATGCCGACCGCTACGTCGAAAGCACCCACAGCTATCACGAGGGGCTTTGATATGGCTCATCCCCTGCATCACGCTGAAAGTTCGGCGCGAAAATTCGGCGGCAAACCCACCGACTATCAAGTCATTCACGATTGGTTTGATGCCTCCAAGGCGCATATGGCGTTCTTCACGCATCGCGCCTTGCGGCATCACACGCAGGGCATCTTTGAGGCGGAGCGGGTCTTCGGTCTAACCATCACGAGTTCTGCAGGGCGTTCAATTCCCGTCCGTTGGATCGGGGAACAGCACGTGAAAGAAGATTGTCAGGGCCGCATTCCGAGCATGGCGGATTGGTTTCGGCGTATCCAACCTGAAGGCTGGATGGCCAATGGGCATATTGACTTGGCGAAAGCCGAACTTGGCAGCGATCCGCGTGCGGATTGGATTGCCGAGGTTACCACCGGTAAAACTGTTCTCGGCTTCAACGATTGGATGGATGCGCGTACGGCCCCCTGCTGAAACACCATCCTACCTGCGCCTAATTCCGAATTTCACCGCCTCTAAGACTTTGCTGTCTCGGAGGCTTTTTTGTGCCAACCGAGGAGAATCTGATGAACATCAACGACATTAAAGCCGCAGTAGATGCAGGCAAGACCATGCATTGGGTCAACACGGGCTACGTCGTGCGTAAAGATTGCCTTGGGCAATATCTGATTGTCTATTTGCCCAACGGTAACGCGATCGGACTGACCAATCGCACCGGAACACAGCTCAATGGAGCGGAAGGTGAGTTCTTCATCGCTGAGTGTGACGCCCCCGTGCGGGGCATCACCGCGACGATCAGTCAGAAGGAATTTTAGGGTGATCTATGCGGCACTGCCTCAACCCACAAATAGAGTGCGTTCCCGGCGGAAAGGTCGGGAGAAAGTTGAAAGCAGGCTTTCTGTTTTGTGATCCCACAAGGGGTCGAAAAGCAATCTCGGATGGTCTGGCAAGATGTCGGGCACCGATAACCCAAGAAGGATAAAACCCATGTTCGCAGGAACCCTCACGAAAAACGCCGACACCTCAGCCGCTGTCTTTACCGGCACAATCCACAACACCAAGTTCGACATCGCAATCCAGCTGGAGACACGCCCGAAGATGTCAGAGCGCAGCCCGGACTATGATGTGACAGCCGTCAATAAATCAGGCCGCAAGGTGCGTATCGGCACGGCTTGGAACGAAACCGGAAATACCAGTGGTAACCCCTACATCTCGATGCAGATCGATGTTGGACTTGGCCCGTTCCGCGTTAATGCGGTGCAAACGCAGGAAGCCCGCAAAGCCAAGAGTGAAGACTTCGAGATCATCCCGTTGGTCTCAAACGGCACGATGAAATCCGGCTCAATCTCGGGCGAGCTGACGGCGATGGATGCTGACAACGCGTTCGCGGGCTACATCGCCAACATGATGTTCGATCTGGACTTCATGCTGATCGAGAACGACTACAAGACCGAGGAAACTCATCCTGACTACCGGGTCGAGGTCAGCTCGCCGAAGGGCAAAGCGATCCGCGTCGGTTCGGCCTGGATGGCGAAAAGCACCCGAACCGGCAACGACTATCTGTCGTTGCTGATCAACACGCCTGACGGTGATTTGCGGGTCAATGCCGTGCAAAACGAAGAGCAACGGGGTGGCCAGACGTTCTCGATCATTCCGTTTGTGCAGAGCGATGATCAGCAGCCCGACGCAAGCGGTGGGTTGTCACTGGTTGCTTGATCGCAACAAGACCATCGGCTGACAGAGCAGGGGAGCCGCGGCAACGCGGTTCCCCTTTTTTGTGTGAGTGTGCTTGAACGACACCCGTGCCTAACCCGGTGCTTTGATTGGCACCCACAACACCATCGCTTGTTATCTCCGGACTTGTCGAACCACCCAAATTTGCTACAATGATATACTAACGTAGCGTGGTTATTGAGAGGGCGGATGGCTAGAAAACCGAAAATGGACCGGGTTTGGTTCGAAAACTTTGACCTCGAAGCGGAAATAACTGTGCTGATCACGCGCATTGAGACATTTACCAAGTTTGAGTTACCAGACAAAAAGCGGGATATGGCGTTTTCTTATGCGGCGACGAAGCTGGGTCAAACGAAAGAGGCCTACGCCAACGCGAAGAGCAAGGGTAAACCGATCTCCACATCCCGTCGCGACTTTTTAGAAACCATTCAGGATACGATCTTCTTGGCGATTCCGGCCGAGAATGTCGCGTTGATGCCGTTGAGCGAATATGTCCTGAACGATCCATCCTATTATCAGGACGCGATGTGCCGGGCGGCATCCCTCACCGAGGACGAGCTCTTTATGGCCCTCTCTCCCATACTCAAAGATATGACGGTGCAGGATGCCCGCGACTTTGTATCGAAGCTTTGGCATGATGGGATCGACGGGAATGCCAGAAAGTATGCCGAAGCATTGAAGCGTCCGGAGCGTGAGCGCGTTCCATTGCGGCCAGATAATATTGTGTAGGCAAGTTGAGTCGCGTTCTCTTTGATCTTTACGGGCACTAGTACCCTGATGCTGTTAAAGAGTGATACACCCTATTAATTCCGGCACTCATCTACCAGTCGGGCGCCGTCGTTGCCTGGGATGTCGGCTATCGTCCGATAGATTGTCTCGCCAATCGCTGATGTGTTCGTCCATTTGCTGCATCAGATCGCCTTTGGCGTCGATATCGGCGACAAGGGCGACGCTGACGAAGCCCGGCTCGCCCTCTACGGCCGGCAGACGCCAGACTTCGTATCGCGTGACGCCATTTCTCGTTCCGGCCGGCGGTGTCGGGTTTGGCCCCCACGCATTGGCAAGCTTAGGGTCGCGTTCGCGCAGCTCGGCGAAGTCGATCGTCCATCGCTGGTCGGAGACCGTGCCGAAGCCGGGAACGATACCGGGTATGAGATAATCCCTGACTATATTGTCGAGGTCATGCAGAACTGCTGGCGGCGTTTTGGGGTTCGGGCGAACGACAACCTCCAGGGCGACAGCTACGATGAGCGGGCTGATGACCCAGTCCCAGCGTTTCTTGAAGGCGGTGATTTCGTCTGACACCCTCTGCTTGAAGGCTGATGATCCGCCGGTCGCAATCGGCAGTTCTCCGACCTGAAGCCGCAGTTTGGAGTCGCCTATCAACCCGGTCCACATGGTTTTGTCGAACCCGGTGGGAATGCCCCGAGGTAGGCCGTACATCCACCCTAAAACGGGGATGTTGACGCCGCTGCGGCCCAGCAGCGCGCGCTGCGCGCTCCAACGGACCATTTCTCGGTACGCCTCGTACATTTTGTCGCCCAAGGCTTTGCGTTGGCCTTTTTCGTCTCGGACGAGATCGCGCAACGTGTCGACCCACTCATCTTCGCGCTCCCGCTCGTAGTGGGACTCCATGTTCTCTGCGGCTTGCAAAGCCACCCTCGCAAGTTCCAGATCGTCGAGCATGGCGGCGAAGGGCCTGGCTTCGATGCGTATGTTGGGCTGGTCGGTGCCATGACGACACATCACTGACAGCGCCTGTATCTGGCTGTCATCAGCATATAGAAGGCTCTTCTTCGGCCAAATTACACCGTCCATTCGGTTCCCTAGAAGATCCAGTAGGTTCTTTGCGATAGTGTGCGCATGCGGCGGTGATTTGCTGGCAGTAGCGAGATCGAGCTTGAGCGCAACATCTCCTCTGAAGGTACTGCGCTTGACGGAGGTGAGCTGTTCGGCGACCGCTGTTTGGAAGGCAGTGCGATCTGCGGCAGACATCTTCTTCGATTGGGGCTCGATATCGTCGATACTGATGCGAATACGCCGTTTGCGCCGTGATTGGTAACGAGCGGATGCACCAACATCGCTCGCCATAAATTTTCTGAAATCACGCAAAGCCGGTATCCCCCACTAACCATGCTGCTTTTTCGCAGCGATTGCAGCTAAAGTATACTGGTCGTTGCCTTCGAGATGGCGAGGGTTGGTTTGGTCCGCACGGCTGATTTTGAACTAAAGAATATCAAAGTCCGCTTTGACGTGCTCGCCAATCAACGGAACCTCTGACGAAATACCTAACGGGCTCACCTGCTCGGCTGTGCGTGTCACAGGTGAGAACGGCCCTGCGGTCCGTCGCGCATGCGGCCATGCGGCCTTACCGCGGCGACGCACTTGGCGTCCCGGTTTGCCCGTCTCGCGAGCACGTCGTGATCCGGCCACGCCTGCGGTTTCCACTCTGGTCTGTTTTGCTAAAGCAAAACGATCCCGCCGCTCCATCCGCCTGCGTGTCCCGCTCCCGCCGCTTGCCTGCTCGTGTCGGGCAAACCTGGCGTCAAAACACACACACATGACTGTGGAAGCATATCCTCCGGATGGCCCCCAAATCAGCCCGCCTCAAGGATCGCAAAACTTTTTGGCGAAGGCGGTGCGGGTTGCGAGGTCTATCTTGTGCGTGAAGTTGCGCCTGTTGTGCGCTTGGCGCTTGGAAAACTTTTGCGCCCAGCAAGCTGGCGGCTGCGCCGTCCCTGACCCGGACAGATTCGGTGAACCAGAAATCGGCCATGCCCCCATACGCATGTGGTGGGCTCAAACTCAAACATCTGGAGATGAACACATGGCCTACGATCAAGCGACAACATACGAGACAATCGAACTCTTCGGCCTGACCGAAAAAGATGCACACCTACCAATCCCGGAGGACGATATCCTGAAAGACGGCATCATCCGCGAAGCATTTGAG
>JBATTJ010000117.1:0-26380 GCA_049670485.1 Sulfitobacter sp. | reverse complement strand
GATCACCGATACCGGGGACAAGACCCAATATTGTATCCCAACCGAACCTGATCGGGGTTCCAGGTATCCGGTACCGCGCGTCTAGGAGCGTTGACAACCGGTCAAGTTTTTCAATCTCGGTGCGCATATGTCCCGCTATTTCTTTGCGACAATATAGACCGCATGAATAAGACCGGGAATGTATCCCAGTATCGTCAAAATGATATTGATCCAGAAGTGCTTTCCGATCCCAACCTGCAAAAATACACCAAGAGGAGGGATGATGACGGAAAGAAGAATGCGAATAATGTCCATTGGTCAGGCCTTGATTATTGGGATTGTGACTTCATGGATGAACGCATTTGCGGCCAACAAGGTTGCAGGCTTTGGGAAGATAAAAACCGGATTGGTAAAATACATTGCTCCACGGGTGAACGATTCTGCTCACACTCGCGTTACATTTAGCGCATGGTCAGCTTCGACACTTATTTTCGCAGGCGGCCCTTTGACTGAAAGACACCCCATTAATGACAGATTCGGCACCCTACGAGGCACGAGATGAGAAGATTGAGAAACCAAAGCTTGGACGGGTGAACATCGCAATCATCGGTATTTTTTGCATGCTGCTGCTGCAGGGCATGGTTTGGGCCAGTCAGTTTCTGATCCCGGTGACGGCAGCATTCTTGGGGTATTTCGTGCTCAACCGGCCACGACGTTACATGCAAAGGCTCGGGCTTCCTCCAGTCGTCTCGGCAATTCTGTTTACTACTGCTCTAACGGCTATGGTTCTTATTTTATTGGTGCAACTCAGTGCGCCGACAGCCCAGTTTATCGAGGACCTACCCGGCTTGATGGAGCAGCTCAAGGCGCAATTGGCGACATCGGGTGGCACGCTGGAGGCGATCAATGATGCGACCGTCGCAGCAGAGGGCATAATAGCGGATCAGAAAAGCGAGACAGTCGCGGTTGAAGTTGTATCCGACAGCGGATTTATGGCCACACTTTTTAGTATGGCACCGTCACTCCTCAGCAGTATTATGTTTGCGCTGATTTTGCTGTTTTTCCTCGTCTCATCCGGTGACATGTTCCTCACGAAGACCATTCAGAGCCTGGACAGCTTTAGTGATAAACGGCGCGCAGTGGCCGTCCTGCACGCGATCGAGGAAAGGTTGGGCTACTACCTTGGCGGCATCACGTTGATCAACGCTGGCTTGGGTGTAGCCGTCGCTTTGGCAATGTCGCTGTGGGGGTTGCCAGGTCCGGTCCTTTTCGGATTTGTCGCTTTTGCGCTTAACTTCGTTCCTTTCCTGGGTGGCTTGCTCGGGGCTTGTATTGCTGCGGCTGTCGCTTTTGTCAGTCTGAACGATACTTGGGTCGCCCTGGGTGTCTTCATGACCTACATCGCGCTCACCTCTATTGAGGGCCAGTTTGTGACACCCGTTCTTATTTCGCGACGCATGCGGCTGAACACGACGGTAGTCTTCCTTTTTGTCGCGTTCTTTGCATGGATATGGTCCGTGATGGGTATGATTGTGGCGCTGCCCATACTGATCGTGATCAAAATCGTCTGTGACGAGACCGATAGCATGAGAACCCTAAGCAGGTTTCTAAGTAATATCGAAGAACATGGGAAAAACGTAGATAAATAGTGCTTTGGTACGTCACAGAATGTAGACAAGTTTTTAAATCCGTGCGCCCTTATCGCCGAGATCAAATTTGGTAGTAAGGTTCCCGCCCATGGACGCACAGATCAACGAGTTGAAAGCGGAGAACGCGAGGCTGAAGCAACAACTTGCTGCCGCACAATCGGCAACTGGTGCTGATATCTTTCCGAGCGAAACAGTAAACGACCGCATCAGTTTCCTTGAAGCGATGCTTGAAGCGATGCCGATTGGTATCATCTTGGCCGAAGCGCCCAGCGGTAAGATTGTAATGGGTAACAAGCGCGCCGAAGAGATGGTGCGCCACAAAATCTTCAACTCAAGCGATGTAGACTCCTACGGGGAATGGATATCGTTTCATGAGGACGGGCGCCAAGTCGAAAGCCACGAATATCCCTTGTCAAAAGTGATCCGTGATGGGGAAGACTATTCAGAGCTTGATGTCCGCTATCAACGTGGGGATGGCACTCATTTCTGGATGCGTCTTGTCTGTCGACCGGTATTCTCTGCTGATGGCAGCAGGCGGGGGGCTACGGTCGCGATGATCGACATTGATCAAGAGCGGCACCTGTTGGGCCAACAGAGCATCCTGATCGCAGAGCTTAACCACCGGGTTAAGAACGCGTTTACTGTTGTGAAATCAATCGTGAGCCAGTCTTTGCGTGGTACTGGTGCGCAGAAAGACGTGCGCGATACCATTGATAACCGGCTTGATGCATACGCAAAGGCGCATTCCCAACTTATCGGTAATAGATGGGACAGCGCATCCGTCGAAGACATCGCCAGAGCTACAATTCAGCAGATTGCTGGGGATCGCATTACCTTTACGGGGCCAAACGTTCACGTGCCTTCCCGCAACGCAATGGCACTTTCGATGGCATTCTATGAGCTAGCGACGAACGCGGTGAAACACGGCAGCCTTTCCGATTTGGAAGGTCACGTAGTCCTCAATTGGCAATATGTCACACCTACCCAGACCGCCATTCAGCTTGATTGGGTGGAACTTGGTGGACCAGTACCCGTTAGTCCTACGACAAAGGGATTTGGTTCAAAGATTATAAATCAAATCCTGACAGCAGAAACACGCGGCACTGTGGCGATCGCGTATCCGGAAACCGGTTTTACGTGGCGTCTCGAAATGCCATTGGATGAACAGGAGTAAATTTGATGACTTCGACACCGAAACGAATTTTCATTGTAGATGATGAGGCTTTGATCGCGTTTGAGATGGCAGACGCACTGGAAGATTTAGGCTTTGAGGTGGTGGGCCCCTCCATGCATCTTGGCGAGGCGATGAATGTCGCAAAAGAAGAGAGCTTCGACATTGCATGTCTGGATGTGAATTTGGGCAAAGGAAAAACATCGGAGCCAATCGCACGACTACTTGAAAAACGTGGAATTCCCTATGTGTACATCACCGCGTATGACGCAAACCAGATACCTTTTCTCGAGCCTGATGACAAAGTTATCCGCAAGCCGATTTCAATAGCTGATCTTAAACAGGCCCTCATAGATACGGTATAACCAAAACCTGATATCCTACGAAAAAACGGCCCCGTTAAGGGGCCGCTTTTTTTGCATGCTGTTGCGATCTTAAAACTTTATGCCGCCGCTTTGTTAACGCCACCTGTAGCGATGTCCGTCATCGTGCGGTCGCCGTCGTATGTCTGATCCAAACATTCTTGCAAAATCGCACCATCTTCGTCCAAATCCAGCCGATTGGCGAAGGCGACGAGGCAGCCATATCCTGCAAGTGCATAGTGGACCATACGCTGATACTGCGTGATGATCATTGCGTCACGTACACTGTCGTCGCCAAAGTCTGCATTTAACACGTGCGCATGCGCTTCCTTCACTAGGCCTTCCATGCCCTTGCAGTGCTCACCGTTCGGCTTGATATCGTGACGATTGCAAATCTCTGCAATTTTTTCCATGCCGTCGCTAATGCCGTTTGCACCACGGATAAGTGCTTCCGAAAGTTTCTTGTCGCTGGCAGCGCGGCCAAGGGCGGTTACGGCGTCAAGCGATTGTTTGTTCGCACTCCAGATATCCTGAAGTTGATCGTGATATACGTCTGACAATGATTGCATGGTCATAGTGGTCTCCTTCCGATATTAGTTTCCCCACATCAACAGTCGTGGTGGCGAACTCGTTCCCGAAAAGTTGAAAGTTTCTCCCTGACGGGCGACCGGATTGGCAGAGTCATCGGAACCCTATCTGTTCCGGCCCTGTTGTTTCTTTCGAAGGACACAGAGGTATATCAATGGATTGGTTCACTCTTTTTCGCATCGATTACGAACAGGCTGATTGGACTTTTCGATTGCTATGCGCTTTGCTTGGGGGTGCAATTCTCGGAGTTGATCGTGAGGTGCGTCACCGGCGCGTAGGTATTCGCACATATATGATGGTGTCTCTTGGTGCGGCAGTCTTCACGATTGTGGCTATCGAAATGGCCGTCGATATGACCGCGAGAGGATTGTCTGCAGATCCTTCTCGCGTGCTTCAAGGGCTAGTTGGCGGGCTGGGCTTTCTGGGTGCTGGGGCAATTATCCAAGGCGACAAAAGCGTGGGCGGTATGGTCACTGCTGCAAGTCTGTGGGTCGCTGGAGCGGTTGGGTTGTCTGCGGGTTTAGGGTACGGCGCGCTGTCACTTACAGCTGCTGTCATGGCGTCCGTGATCCTTTGGGTCAGCCGCTTTATGGAGCATCGAGGGCGCGAAGACCGCCCCGACGCATAAGGAAGTCGCTTCAAGGACATCTTTTAGGTGGTAGGTCCGCATGTGTCCGAACGGGGTAGATCGGAACTTTCTGCACGTTGCCGTAGTTGGACTTTGGAACGGGGCTTAGTTCCGTGACTACTTAAGATCGGAACCCCGACGATGAAGCGATTTTGCCAAACCCTTGCACTCACACTTTTCGCCACCGGCGCCGTGGCTGAGGAGGTCGGGAACGTTGATGTCGACTGGCTTGGCAATGACATTATCATTGAAGCGTTTGAGGATCCTGAGGTGGCTGGTATCACGTGTCACGTCGCCTATTTCGAGCGTGGGATTATTGACCGGCTCCAAAAAGGCAATTGGTTCGAAGATCCTTCAAACTCATCAATCGAATGTCGCCAGACCGGCAAAATAACAATCGGTGATATTGACCGGTCCAACGACGGCGAAAGCGTATTCTCCCAGCGTCGTTCGATCATTTGGAAGAGCTTGCGTGTGACACGTATTTTAGATGAGAAAAGCGATACACTAATCTATATCGCACACGCGAACGAGGTGCAGAATGGTTCCGCTAAGATGTCGATCTCAACCGTTCCTCTGTTCACCCCCGGTAGTTGATCTCCCCATTTCGAAGAGGAGGTACCGCGCATGATATTCGACCAATTCGACAATCCCGCTTTGTGGCGCGGGATCGTTCTGTCTGGTGCGGGTCTGGTTTGGATTATCGGGCTGGTTCGTATCATCGGGCTGAGGTCATTCTCGAAAATGACCAGTTTTGATTTCGTGATTACGGTGGCACTGGGGTCATTGCTTGCCGGTGCTGCCCAAGCGACCGAGTGGAGCGGTTTTATTCAGAGCATTTCAGCGATTGGTGCGTTGATGATTTTCCAATTTTCCATCGCACTGGTGCGTCAAAAATTCCAATGGTTCGAAAAACTGATCGGAAACCAGCCTGTTGTTCTGATGGAGAATGGTGTCATATCGCATGCAGCCTTGTCCGCCACCCGCGTCAGCAAAAGCGATCTACTGGCAAAACTGCGCGAGGCGAATGCCCTTGATCCGCAATCGGTCAAGTCAGCTGTTTTGGAGGCTACGGGCGATGTTTCGGTTCTGCACGGTGGGGAGTTGGATGAGGCTCTTATCAGTGGTCTGCGACGTTATCCTTAAGCTTCGATGGAACTAACTGGTCGCAAATCCGGTTGGTTGCACAATAATCCTCGTCAATTTCGACGAACTACCGCAACACAACGACAGGACGTTTTTATGAGCCGTGGCCGCGCTGCAGACACCCCAACCGAATTACCCGCCAAGGGATGGAAAGACATCATGTTCCGTGTAAAGGACGAGGTGTCTGCTGACCGCGTAGGGCTTATTGCGGCTGGGGTGGCATTTTACGGGTTCCTCGCAATATTTCCCGCCATCGGTGCGATTATGGCGCTTAGTGGCCTGTTTTTCACACCTGCAGACGTGACATCACAAATTGAAAACCTGTCAGCATTTTTGCCTCAGGACATCATTGATATTGTTGCGGCGCAGGCGATGTCCGTAGCAGGATCGAGTGAAGGCGGCTTGGGTCTGACGGCACTGTTGGGTGTGGTGATCGCGCTTTATTCAGCGTCTAAAGGTATGGGTAGCCTCATGGAGGGGATCAATGTCGCGTATGACGAGGTTGAAGAGCGAGGCTTCTTCAAGCTTAAATTCATAACCTTGGCGCTTACCCTCTTTCTGGTACTTGGGCTGCTGATTTCCCTGACTGTTACGTTGCTGCTTCCCACTTTGCTTGAGTTTGTTCAGCTCGGTGCAGGGATTGAGACGACCGTTGTCATTGTCTCGTTTGTGGTCGTTGCAATCCTCACTGTGATCGGCCTGTCGGTTCTGTACCGCTATGGTCCCAGCCGCGATGCGCCCGAATGGTCTTGGGCCTCTGTTGGCGCAATCGTCGGCTGCGCGCTTTGGATCGTCGGATCAGCGGGCTTTGCCTATTACGTAAAAACTTTTGGATCGTACAATGAGAGTTTTGGCACGGTTGCAGGTGTTGTGATCATGCTGACCTGGCTTTGGCTATCGGCATTCATCATTCTACTCGGCGCAGAACTGAACGCGGAAATGGAAGCACAGACGCGCCGTGACACCACACAAGGCCGCGATTTGCCAATGGGCGCGCGCGATGCGGAGAAAGCCGATGAGTTAGGCGAGGCCACCAAATAGCGCGGTACACAACACAGCAGGGAACCATCGACGTCACCTCCGCGTTTGATCAATGAAAAATAGGAGATTTGAGAATGACCGATGCCAAAAGCACATCACCGCGTAAAGCCCCAGCTGCATCAACCAGTGACATCACACCCAAGCATGTCGGTACCGACACGTTGGAGCAAGAAAACGATAATATCGCAAAAGTAGCGTTTGACCGCGCGAAAGAAGCAATTCCGTCAATGGACGGCGTCGCATCGGATGTTCGCGATTACGTGAGCAACACCACCGATCTTGATTTTCAAGCGATGGCAAATGATGCGTCCAATTTCGTCCGCCGCAACCCGGGTACGTCCCTAGCCGCCGCAGCTGGCGTTGGAATTCTGCTTGGACTTCTGGCCAGCAAACGCTCGTAAACGAACACAAACTAAAAGGAGGAAATTATGCTAAAGCATGATGATCTGACCCAAGACGTAAAGACGAAAGCCCACGAATTGGGGCGCGATGCGAAAGACGCCGTCCGTGCCGAAGCAGAAAACGCAGCTGCGGGCCTCAGAGATGATGCAGTAAATCATGCTGCCAGTGTAGCGAATGCGGCAGATGCCGCTGGTGACGAATTTGCGCCAGATAGTCTTCAGGCTCGCGCTGCACACCAATTTGCTGATCAGGTAGAGGGTTTAGCGGCACGTCTGCGGACAACCGACCTCGGGTCCGTAACACGTGATGTGAGCAACTTTGCACGCACAAATCCCGCCATCTTCATCGGTGGCGCTGCATTGCTTGGTTTTGCTGCGACCCGATTTTTGAAAGCACGTGATCCCCATCGTGTAGATTACAGCGCAGCCGACGGTGATCCGTGGCGCGCAAAATCGGCCCCGAAATCACGCGCGCGAGGTTACGATGTCACATCCTGACCCACGAGAGGCACCTTCTTTGTTTGTGGAAGCGTTTCGCGATTTCTCTAATTTGATGCAGACAGAACTGCATCTCGCGAAGGCTGAAATATCCAGCAAAGTTTCACGAGCCGGTACCGGAATTGTATTTTTCGTGATTGCTGCGCTTTTGGCTTTAACAGCACTCAATGTACTCGCTGGTGCTTTGGTCGCCTATATTGCGTCCGTTGGTTTCACTGCTGGGACAGCGGCTTTGATAGTCGGCGGGGTTATCCTTCTGGTTGCGATACTTCTTGTATTGGCTGGTAAGTCCCGATTGTCAGCATCAGCGCTGGAGCCATCGCGCACAATCAATAATCTCCAACGTGACGTAAGCACCGTAAAAGGAGCCACGAATGTCTGACTTTGACAAAATTGAACGTAATGCTGCAGCCGAGCGGCAAAAATTTGCAGGTTCGCTTGACGCTCTGTCAAGTGCGGTCAGCCCGGAGAACCTCAAGCAGCACGCAGCTGTTTTGATCGAAAACTATGGCGGCGATTTGGGTCGTCAGGCCTGGGGTGCTGCCCGCCAGAATCCGGCAGCTTTCGCGCTTGCGGGCGCTGGGCTTGGTCTTTTGCTGACCGGTACGGGCTCACGCCCTGAGACACGCCGACCTGACCGGAATTTGGTTCCAACGTCCGAGGCCTATGTCGGGTTTGATGAGCGCGTCGCTGCAGCCGAAGGAGACCCGAGAGAGGAGATTGAAAGTATGTCAGATACCGGAAATGCACCGCGCGCCGCTTGGCTGCGTGCGAAGCTAAACGATGGTTTGGATGCCCTTCCCGACGGCGCCCGTGAGCGCGTGATTGATGCACGACGTGCCGCGTTGGATGCACAAGAGAAGGTCGAGGCTCAGGCACGCAAGACTGCACAAAAATCGCGTACATTTATGGATGATCAACCGTTGGCCGTCGGTGCAATAGCCCTTGGTGTAGGCGCTTTGATCGGAGCACTGCTGCCTTCTACCCGTCGTGAGGACGATCTGTTGGGAGAGCGCCGTGACGCTGTTATGGCAGCCGCAAAATCGACACTGCAAGAAGAAATCGACAAAGCGCACAATTCCGCGCGCGCTGCACTGAAGCAAGACGCAAAAGCGGTAGGCTAATACCCTTAAACTTGTCGAAAGACATGGGATAGATAGACATCCTATACGGATAAAAACGCGCCCTGATGGGGCGCGTTTTTCATTGTTGATTTAACCTTTGTTTCTTTAAGTTTAGATTATCTGGTCTGTCGATCCAGATATGCTTGTCCCAGTTCGGCAGTCGTTGCAGCGAAGCCCCGTGCAAGCATCTGAGGTTCGGGCGCCTCGATATGGCTGCCGATCCATGCAAGTAACGCCATGCGTCTAAGCATGATCATGGTATCAATTTCTGCTTCGTCGTCTGCGCTTAGAACGCGCACACTGCGGTAACCTTTGAGCCAGGCTTTGCGCAGCGCCGGGATGGACGGGTCATCTTCAATAAAGCTAATCGCAGCGGCAAAATCGTACATGAACCAGCCATGGCCGCTGTCGTCAAAATCAATCAGTCTGGTCCCCTCGTCACTGACAAGCAAGTTCGCAAGGCGCATATCAGCGTGGATCAGATTGAACCGTTCGGGTGTTTTGTCATATGCTTTCAGCCTTGCGCGTACGACCGCTTCGACTTCTTCCAGTGTTGCACGCACAGATGGCACGACCTCGGGTGCCTCCCGCCAATCACCCCACGTAGGGTTGGCGCCAAAGACTGTATCGACATCCCATATCAGGCGCTCAAACGGTTGCGGTAGTGACCAATTCAAAACATGCTCATGACACTTTGCTGCGATGCTGCCGAGCGCCTCAAACCCCGCGGACAGATTTCCGTTTTCATCTGGTGCCGTTCCTTCGATAAAGTGAAAAAGCTCGACAAAACGCGGATCAGCTAGGCCATTAATAGTGCACTGTTGGATGGCTTTGCCGTCATGTCCAACATAATATTCCGGAGTCTCGATAACGCCCGAAACCCGCAATGCGTCGATCCATTCCAGCTCACATTCGATTGCGCGACGGGTGTGATAATTCTCGCGATGAACCCGCATCACAGACCGGTAACCGCCTGACCCCTCTATCAGATAGGTCGCGTTTTCAGACAGATTAATCAACCGCACGGTCGCGCCATCAGGGACGTCCCAACGGGTCAAAGCATGGGTCGCAAGTTGTTCAAGTAGCGGTAGGTTTGCGGCCAAATGCGTGTCGGATTGCGCCATTGATCTTCCTTTTGGATATTTTGTCGCTGCGGGGCCAAGATACATGAAGCATGTCTGAAGACGTCCATACGCTGCTGCATTGAGGGACGGAATAGCAGGTTTTAAAATATGCAGGATTGCCGTGCTGCGACGGTTCAGACGATTAGGGCGGCAAGACTACTGGGTTATGTGGTTGCGCCATTTGATTGCATAGGAATGCAGTTCCACGTCGCTATGTGTGATCTCCAAGGGAGTAGCGGGTTCGAGCGCAGGACTGTTGCCGAAGAGAAGAGCGGCGCCGATGCTAGTGCCTGTTTCCGAACGGCTTTGGAGAATTGGCCGATCAGTCGCTGTGGCGAGCATGGATAGATAGGGATGGTTTTGTGCGAACGGACCTTCAACTATGGTCGGCCCTTGCGCACCTGTTAGCTCAAGGCAGGTTTCAGTCATCATCGCGAGGTAGAAGGCGAGTGCGACGGAGCGCTGCCCGGTCCCTACGGCGGGTTCCGCTCCGACCCACCGCATCCTCTTGCCTTGAAACGGTCCGGTCGAAGGTTCAACAGCCGGAAGGAGCATTACGCCTGCGCGCAGGACCGCCGCAATATCATCGGCAGTGGCTATGGCAGCCTGTCCTTGTTGAATGACCTCATATTCACGACCGCCCATAAACCGCGCCGAGGGGAGCGGCGCACCTATTGCGTTGACGTTCATCAAGGTGTCGCGGGTTTGGTCCAACTGCACCGCCTCTGATCCAGATGACATGGCAATGACCCAAGTGCCAGTGGATACGACAGAAAACGGCCCAGATTGTGTGAGCAGGTGCGGATAGAACGATGCGTTGGAGTCGTGAATGCCGACGGCAACAGGGGTCGATGGCGAAAGGCCCGTTTGCGCAGCAACATCAGGCGTAATATGTCCAAGGCGCTTGGTCGATTGCACCACCGGTGCGATCTTATCTGTCAGTCCCAAACTCTCCACGAGGGATGAGAACCGTCTCTTAGTAGGGAGCCACAGATCGGTATGGCACCCGATTGATGCTACATCGCTGGCGATCTTACCGGTCAGCCGATGGCCCCAATATTGCGGATAGGGAACGATTGATGCCGTTCGTTCATGCAATGTTGTGTCTTCTGAAAACTGCCAATACAGCTGCGCGCCCAGATTGAGCCCACCGGGCAAGAGCGGTGAGCCGGTCAGCTCAAACGGGGGCCTGATCGCATCATATGCGGCTATCACATCAGCGGGAAAACTATGCTCGTAATCGAGAATAGCTGCGGCCAGCGATCCGTCCTTGCGCAAAAGTGCAGCGCAGGCACCGTGGGTGGTGATGGATATGCCATCTATCCCGTGTGTCCGGTGAAATTGCCCCAATGCATCCAGCAGGAATGTCCAATGTCCCTCCACATCGAAATGGGGCCATGGCGGGCCTGAATGTACAGTATTGGGGCGGGTGACGACTGCAATTTCCGTCAGCGTCTGCAAATCGACCAGCGCCAGTTTTGCATTGGTCTTTCCGATGTCGATCACTGCAATATTGCGCGGCGCGTTCATGGCATATGAAACAAGCGTTGCAGGGGAATTGCCACCGGTGCGTTGTCCGCACCTGTCTCCATGATATCAGCCATATGCGCCCACCATTTCTGCATGACGGGATGATCGGAAAGGCTGTCCATACCGTGTGCTTCTTCTCGCATGAGCACACCGATCAAATGGCCGGTTTCTTGGTCCAGATGGATCGAGTAGTCGCTGACGCCTGCCTGCTTCAACAGTGTGACCAGCTCGGGCCAGATCGCATCATGTCGACGTTGGTATTCTGCGGCCATGCCATCATTTAACCGCATACGAAAGACAAAGCGCATGCTCATCATGCACGACGCGCAGCAAGGAGCGCCCAAAGACGGGGCAGGGCGATGACACCGATCAACAGCAGCCCGATAAAGATCGACATCACGATGCCCGGTACATTCAGCAGCCCCAAGCCAAAGGTCACCAAACCCATGACAAAGGCGGCGATGACCACGCCGGGGATCGTACCGGAGCCGCCAAGGATGTTCACTCCGCCCAGTACAACCATCGTCACCACCTCAAGCTCCATCCCCGTTGCAATGCTGGGGCGGGTGGAGCCAAGGCGCGAGGTCAGACAAATTGCAGCGACACCAGACATCAAACCTGTGAGCAGGAACAGAATGAACTTGACCCTTTGCATGCGAATGCCGCTGAACATGGCGCCTGTGGGGTTGTTGCCGATCGCATAAACCGCACGGCCAAAGTTCGTTTTGTGCAGCAAAATACCGTAGATAACGGCGATGATAACAAAAATGAGCATCTCGACCGTCAACACCCACCAGATGTATCCTTGGCCGAACCAGGCAAAGCTATCTGGATAGCCGCGAAATGCGTCGTCGCCCAAGATGATAAAACTGATGCCGCGAAACAGGCTCATCGTGCCGATTGTCACAACGATTGATGGCAGGCCCAGAACGGTCACAAAAAAAGCGTTGAACGCACCGCATAGCAGGCCGACGGTCAATCCGATCACCACCAGTTCCGGTGTGCCGGCCCCGTATTGAACTGCCAGACCCATCGCGGTACTCGCCAATGCTATGATCGACGCCACCGACAAGTCAATCTCCCCCGAGATGATGAGCAGAGCCATAGCGAAGGCGATCATCGCCTTTTCGGTGAAGTTGAACGTTGCATCGCTCAGGTTCCAGGCGTTGAGGAAGTATGGGGAGGCAAAGCTGTTGACGACAAAGATTGCGATGGCCACTGCAAGCAGCAGCGCTTCCCAGCTGCGAAAAATGCGGGAGGCCCGGCTGTTGAGGCGGTCTGGCACATGGCGGTTATGGCTGACAGTATCGGTCATGATGTGCTTTCCGCTGATTTGAGGATAATCCGGCCTTTTGCCCGGCCAGCGCGGGAGTTGAAGGCAACCGCGATCAGAATGGCACTGCCAGAAATCGCGAGCTGCCAGAAGGGCGAGATATTAACGACGGGCAGCGCGTTTTTAACCACGCCAAGGAAGAGGGCGCCCAGAACTGCGCCGCCGACCGATCCGATGCCTCCCGCGATTGAGATGCCACCGATCACACAGGCGGCGATAACTTCAAGCTCGAAACCACCCGCGATATCCACATAGGCCACAGCATAGCGCGCCACCCAGAGGTATCCGGTCAGACCGGCAAGAGCCCCTGAAATGACAAATGCCAGAAACTGTGTCTTGCCCACGTCAATGCCCGTGTAGACGGCGGCATGCGGGTTGCCCCCCACCGCAAAGATCGAGCGACCCAGCGGCGTACGGGCCATCATGACCCCAAAGATTACAACTGCTACAATCGCAGTCCACGATAGTACGGGGAGGCCCAGCAGTGTGGTGCGTGGAAAGCCGGTGAAGGCCGCGTTCATCTCATGGGAGTTGACCCATTTGCCGTCCGAGATGAGGAAAATTATACCGCGAAAAATTGTCATCGTACCGAGGGTCACGACAATTGGGGGGATAGCGAGCTTCCACACCAAAAGACCGTTGAGCGCCCCCAACAGCCCGCCCAAGATCACAGCAATTGCAAGAATGATCGGGATCGACAGGTCGGGCATGGCCACATTGATCATTGCAACTGCCATGCCCGTAAGGGCCAGATTGGCAGCCACCGACAGGTCGATACACCGTGTGAGGATCACAACCATCTGGCCAAGCGCGAGGATGATCAGAGGGGCAGTGTCATTAAAGACGTTGGCAAGATTGGACGGTGCGATAAATCCCGAAAAGCGTGAAGCAACTAACATTAACAACAGCAATATCGCGCTACCAAGGATCGTTTCGCGGATGGGGATATGGCGCAACATGGCTCAGGTCTCCTTGTTCGGGGAAGGGGCGGAGATGCCCGCAGCATGGCGCACAAGCGCTTCTGGCGTGAGCGCATCACCGGCCAGCTCGGTTGCAATCCGGCCATCGCGCATAACGATGACACGGTCCGACATGCCGATAACTTCGGGGATCTCAGAGCTGACCATAATGACCGACAGACCCTGTGCGGCTAGTTCAGCCATGAATTCATGAACCGCGGCTTTTGATCCGATGTCGATGCCTTTGGTCGGCTCATCAAGGATGATCACCTGCGGCTGTGTCGCGAGCCATTTGGCAATGACGACCTTTTGTTGGTTGCCACCCGACAGGTTGCCGACGTCTTGATCCAGTGAGGCTGCGCGCAGGTCGAGACGTTGTGAGTATTCGCGGGCAAGCTTGAACTCTTCCGCAAGTTGCAAGAACCCGCGCCGCGACGTGCGGCCCAATGAGGGAAGTGTGATGTTTTGAAAGATCGGGAGGCCGATGATGGCGCCCTGCTTGCCGCGGTCCTCGGGCACATAGACGATGCCGTTTGCAACCGCATCCGCAGGAGAGCGGATAACGCTGATCCTGCCGTTAATCTTGCAGACGCCCTTGCTTGGGGTTGTGATCCCGAACAGAGCTTGCATAAATTCGGAGCGGCCTGCGCCGACCAACCCGTAGAATCCTAAAATCTCACCACGCTTGAGCGTGAAACCGATATCGGCAAATTCGGTGGGGTGGTCGTATCCCACAACCTGTAGGACGTCCTCGCCAACAGTCGCGGGGCGTTCAGGAAAGATCTGATCGACGGAGCGGCCGACCATCATGGTGACAAGCGCGTCCTCGTCGATATCCGTGATCAAGCCGTCTTCGACAAACGCGCCATCGCGAAAAACGGTGAACCGGTCAGCAATACGGAAAATCTCGTCAAACTTATGGCTGATGAACAAGATGGCCTTGCCTTGAGATTTGAGCGTTTCGACCAGCTCGTACAGCTCTTCAATCTCTTTATGTGACAGGGCGGCGGTCGGTTCGTCCATAATAACAACGCGCGCATCTACAGACAAAGCGCGGGCGATGGCCACGAGGTGCTTATTGGCGATGCCCAGGTCGCGCAGTTGCGTGTGTGTGCTGAATGGGGCGCCAATGCTTTTCAGCAACTCGGCTGCTGCGCGGTGCATTTCGCGTTTGTTGATGAGCCCCAGCGCTGTGCGCGGTGCATGCCCGATATAGATGTTCTCGGCCACTGAGAGCTCGTCGAACAAAACAGTTTCTTGGTGAATTGCGGTGATGCCCGCATCTGATGCATCGTTTGGCGTGGTCAATGAGACCGGCTTGCCGTCGATGCGGATTGTGCCACCGTCGGGGCGGTAAATCCCTGTGAGGATTTTTACTGTTGTGGACTTGCCCGCACCATTCTCACCGACAAGGGCGGTCACTTCACCAGGATAAAGTTCCAGTTTGACCGCGTCCAATGCTTTGACGCCGGGAAAAACTTTGGTGATTGCGTCCATAGATACGACCGGTACGGCGCTGGGCGCGAGGTTGGGCGCTGCTGGCGTTGTCATGGTGACATTCCATCCGGTCATGAGAAAAGATTGGGGGGAAGGTGGACGTTTGGCCCGACACGCGCGTGGCATGCCGGACCAATCGGGGGGAGAAGTCTAGAAGATCGACTTGAACTCGTCGATGTTGCTTGCGTCGTAGACAAACGGGTCTGCCATGGCGCCTTCGTTATTTTCGTCGAGGGTCAAGGTGCCCATTCTTCCCATCGGGATTTCTGCTCCCGGTGCGGCTTCGACGCCATTCTGGCTCAGCTCATAAGCCAGCATTGTGGCGGAGTAGCCCAGATCAATCGGGTTCCAGATCGCAAAGGATTTGGACGCACCGCTTTCGATGGCGCCTGCCATTTCCGAGGGCAGTCCAAGGCCTGTCACGTTCACCTGACCGACTTTGCCTGCATCAACGACAGCTTGAGCTGCAGCAACGATGCCGACAGAAGTTGGCGCGATGATCGCATCCAGATCGGGATAGGATTGCATCAGGCCGGTGGCCTCACGGTAAGACTTATCGGCAAGATCATCACCGTAGACTGTGGCGACAACTTCGATACCTGGATAGTCACCCATGACTTTGCCCATCTCTTCCATCCAGATGTTCTGGTTGGTTGAGGTGGTCGTGGCCGAAAGCAACGCAACTTCGCCGCCATCGGGCAGATGATCTGCGGCGAGTTTGACGATCATGTTCCCGATAAGCGGATTGGATGACGGGTTGAGGTGCATCTGACGGCCCTCGGGGGCAACGCCACTGTCCCAGCTGATTACTGTGATCCCGCGCTGCATGGCCCGTTTGAGGGCTGGTACGAGTGCGTCGGTGTCATTGGATGAAATTGCGATCGCGTCAACATTCTGGGCGATCAGCGCGTTGATCACTTCGATCTGGCCTTCGGCGGTGGTGTCGGTGGGACCGGTATAGATCACTTCGACATTGCCCAGCTCTTCGGCAGCTTCTTTTGCGCCTTCGGCAGCGGCTTCGAAAAATCCGATACCAAGCGCTTTGACGACAAGTGCGATGCGCACGTCGTCTTGTGCCAGAACCGGGGTCGAGAACATGGTCGTGGCCAACGCGGCGCTGGCTAGGACTTTGGTTAATACACTCATGGTTTCCTCCCTAAGGTGTGGTTGATTGGTCCGGTTATGATGCCAGACCCTCTTTTTGCGCGGCACCGGATGGCACCACGATTAGCGTGATCTCAGCCGCTTCGAGCATAGCCGCTATGCGGTCATCAATGCCCTCGTCGGTGATAAGCGTGTCGATCCGCTCCAGCGGACAAAGAATGAGGCTCGAGCGGTTGGAGAACTTCGAGCTGTCTGCCAGAACGATCAACTCTTCTGCCTGACCGATCAGTTTTTGCTCTGCTTGGATCAGCAACGGATCTTGCTCCATCAGACCCAAAGGACCGATGCCGCCTGCACCCATGAACATCCGCTTGGCATAAAAGTTGCGCGTCACATCATTATCGAAAGGCGACAGGATGATGTTTTGCTCGCGGTAAATGATGCCTCCCGACAACAAAACCGTGTTGCGGCTGTTTTTCAGCAAATGCTCGGCAATGGGGAATGAGTTTGTGAATACCTGCATGCGGCGCGAGGCCAGCGGATGCACCATCTGGAAAGTAGTCGTGCCACCGTTGATGATGACCGGCTCACCGTCCTCACAAAGCTCTACGGCGGCGGCTGCAATCGCTTGTTTCGCGGCGCTGTTGAGCGTCTCGTTCACCGAGAATGGCCGACCGGACAAGCCAACGAAGGGCGTGGCGGCTAGGGCTTCCGCTCCGCCACGGACACGGCGAAGACGCTTTTGTGCGTCCAATGTATTGATGTCACGGCGCACAGTCGCCTCGGATGCGCCTGTCAGCGCACAAAGATCAACCACCGTTACCAGTGAGCGATCTTGAACGGCAGATAGAACAACGCGGTGGCGATCTTTCTCGTGCATCGTAACTCCCTTCACAGTTGGATCATCGTGGCGCGAGTCACCTGCTTGTGTCAATCATAAAATATCACAATCAATCATTCTGCGGCGCAGCATGATTGATTGTGATTGAAAATGATTGACACGCGGATGAGCTGCAGTCAGCTTGGGATCAACCAGACGACTATCTTTCGTCCTTCATGGAGAGACCAATGAACACTGCACAAGTTGCAAACCACCTTGAAAACAAATGGAATCTTACGAAGGCTCAAGGTATGAGCGAGCCCGAAAAGCTGTTGTACCGCTCCAATCTTTTGGGGTCAGATAAACGCATCACGAACTATGGCGGTGGAAATACCTCTGCAAAAGTTATGCAAAAAGACCCTCTCACGGGTCAAATGGTCGAGGTTCTCTGGGTCAAGGGATCGGGCGGCGATGTAGGCTCAATCAAGATGGACGGTTTTTCGACGCTCTATATGGAAAAGCTTGAGGCGCTGCGCGGTATCTATCGTGGCTTGGCCTATGAGGATGAAATGGTCGCCTATCTGCCGCATTGTACGTTCAACCTGAACCCGCGAGCGGCCAGTATTGATACCCCCCTGCATGCATATGTACCCGCCAAGCACGTTGACCACATGCATCCCGACGCGATCATTGCCATCGCTGCGGCCAAAGACAGTAAGGCGCTTACCCAGCAGATATTCGGTGACACCATCGGTTGGTTGCCATGGAAAAAGCCAGGGTATGAACTGGGCCTGTGGTTGTCAGATTTTTGTGAAAAAAAACCCGATGCCAAGGGCGTCGTTCTGGAAAGCCACGGCCTGTTTACATGGGCCGATGATGCGCAGGAGTGTTATGCGCTGACGCTCGAGATTATCCAGACCGCGATGGATTGGTTTGAAGGGCAAACAGCAGGCAAACCTGCGTTTGGTGGTGTGAAGCACGAAAGCCTAAGTGCAGAGCTGCGCCGCGCGACTGCTGCGCGCCTGATGCCTGCGATCCGCGGAATGGTCTCGGGGCAGCACCACATGGTCGGGCATTTCACCGACAGTGATGCCGTACTGGAGTTTGTGAACGCTGCCGAGATGGAACGCCTCGCAGCACTGGGTACCTCGTGCCCGGATCACTTTCTGCGCACTAAAATTTGCCCGCTTGTGGTGGATTTTGATCCGGCCAAGCCTGATGTTGATGCCACGCTCGCTGGACTTGATGCCTCTGTTGCGGCCTACCGCGCGGGGTATGAGGCCTATTACGAGCGATGCAAACATGACGACAGCCCTGCGATCCGTGATCCGAACGCAGTCGTGTATTTGATCCCCGGTGTCGGCATGATCACCTTTGCAAAAGATAAGGCCACGGCGCGTATCTCGGCAGAGTTTTATATGAACGCGATCAATGTCATGCGGGGTGCGGACGCAGTGTCGGAGTATCAGGGACTGCCCGAGCAGGAAGCCTTCGATATCGAGTATTGGTTGCTCGAGGAAGCGAAGCTGCAACGTATGCCGGCGCCCAAGTCCATGGCGGGGCGCGTGGCGCTTGTGACCGGTGGGGCAGGCGGCATCGGATCGGCCACAGCAGAGCGGTACTTGCGCGAGGGCGCTTGTGTCATGCTGGCCGACATTGACGATGTAGCCTTGGCGCAGACGGCAGAAAACCTGTATGCGCGGTATTCAGAAGACGTTGTGCGCACCATCAATATGAACGTCACAGACGAAGGCGCAGTTATCGACGCCTATAGCCAGATCGCGGCGGAATTCGGCGGTGTCGATATTCTGGTCTCGAACGCGGGCATCGCAAGTTCCGCACCCGTCGAAGAGACTTCGCTCGCGCTTTGGAATAAGAATATGGATATCCTATCAACCGGATATTTTCTCGTGAGCCGTGAAGCGTTCAAAGTATTCAGAGCGCAGGATATGGGTGGCGCAGTTGTATTTGTGGCCTCCAAGAACGGGCTTGCTGCCTCTCCCAACGCCTCTGCCTATTGCACGGCCAAAGCGTCGGAAATCCATCTTGCCCGCTGTCTCGCGCTTGAGGGCGCGCCGATGGGTGTGCGGGTCAACGTGGTGAACCCCGATGCGGTGCTGAAGGGATCGAAGATTTGGCAGGGGGACTGGCTCGACCAGCGCGCTGGCACCTATGGCACGGACAAGGAGGGTCTGGAAGCGATGTACCGCGACCGCTCCATGCTCAAGCTGTCGGTGCTGCCTGAAGATATCGCCGAGGCAGCCTATTTTCTCGCATCTGACCTTTCGGCCAAATCGACAGGCAACATCATCAATGTGGACGCGGGCAATGTCCAGGCGTTTACCCGGTAGGAAGCAATAACATGATCCATTCCGACATCATCAGCCAAAGCAATGAAACAGCGCTGACAAAGCTGCGCGCGGACTATGACGCGTTGGCCGAGCATTTGGACCGCCGCAGCATCAACATAGGCACGATCAAAGCAAAAGTTGCGGCCTACGGCGTAGCAGTGCCCAGTTGGGGGGTCGGAACGGGTGGCACCCGCTTTGCCCGCTTTCCCGGCGTGGGAGAACCGCGCGGCATCTTTGACAAGCTGTCGGATTGCGGATTGATCCACCAATTGACCAAGGCGACACCGGCAGTTTCCCTGCACATTCCGTGGGATGCCCGCCCTGCTGCCGATCTCAACAGTAAGGCAGAGGAGGTGGGCCTGACGTTTGATGCGATGAATTCCAACACGTTTCAGGACCAGCCGGATCAAACGCACAGCTATAAATTCGGCTCACTTGCGCATACAAATTCCGCGACGCGTCAGCAAGCGGTTGATCACAACATTGCTTGTATCGAATTGGGCCAGCAGATCGGGTCAAAAGCGCTGACCATCTGGGTCGGTGACGGATCCAACTTCCCCGGTCAAACCAATTTTACCCGCCAGTTCGAGCGGTATCTGGACGCCGCCAAGAAGGTATATGCGGCCTTGCCGGCCGACTGGACGTTGCTGACTGAGCATAAGATGTATGAACCCGCGTTCTATTCCACTGTCGTACAGGATTGGGGCACCAACCTTTTGATCGCGCAGCAGATGGGCGATCAGGCCAAGTGCCTCGTTGATCTGGGTCACCATGCGCCCAATGTGAACATCGAGATGATCGTCGCGCGGCTCACGCAGTTCGGCAAATTGGGCGGATTTCATTTCAACGATAGCAAATACGGTGATGATGATTTGGATACAGGAAGCATTGATCCCTATCGCCTGTTTTTGGTTTTTAATGAATTGGTCGAAGCGGAGGGTAATCCTGATTTCAATCCAATGCACATGCTGGATCAAAGCCACAATGTCACTGACCCGATCGAGAGCCTGATGGTCTCCGCAACTGAAGTGCAGCGCGCTTATGCGCAGGCGCTTCTGGTCGATCGGACGGCATTGGTGGGGTATCAGGACACAAATGACGCATTGATGGCCACCACGACGCTCAAGCACGGGTTTCGCACAGATGTGGAGCCGATCTTGGCGATGGCGCGGCTTGAGGCGGGAGGTGCGATTGACCCTGTCGCGGCCTACCGTGCGTCAGGCTACCGCGCCCAGGTTGCGGAAACGCGTCCGGCAGTCCTTGGTGCAGGGGGCGGAATCGTCTGAGGATTCAGATATGTTTGTTACGTCAAGATATGGTAGTCTTGTGCGGCTAATCTGGGCCTCTTAATTGCTTTATTTGTTGCCGAGTGCCCGTGCCACTATTTTGCCGCCTTATGTTCATCTAACGGCCTCAAAACGTTGCGATATCTTTCGTGACAGTTTTGCGAAGTGGTATGATAGATGACACAAGCTACCGATAAATCCGTTCCAGACAGCAATGGACCCGAGGCCGAGCTTGACGAAAGCTCTCTGGATGCGATCCGGTCGATCCTCAACCAAGATACAACGCCAGTGCTACGCCCTGCCGCTGCACCTCAAAATGTAGCTGTTGAAAAACCATCCATGCCTGTTGCGCCAGTGGCCCCGCCGCGCCGCAAGGCAGACGCACTGCCTGATCTGTCCGCTCCAATCGACGATCCTGAAGCAGCGGCCCGTGCTCATGCTTTATTAGCTGCAAAGCCTGCCAAGCGCTGGTTTGCATTTCCCCACAGGTCAGCACACGCGAAGCCGGCCACTATGCGGAAAAGCATGCGCAGCATGCCGCAGCCGCTTACCAATATCATCGCACGTATCAAACAAAGCATACACGACTACCGTTTCAAACCAAAGCATGCGATCCTCGCTGCCTTCGCCTTGTTCATCGTGATGAAGCCTTGGTTGGTTCTGGGCGTATTGTTTTTATGCTTGTTCGTCGTTCTCGGTGTCTTCTTGATCGTGGGGTACGACAGATTCTGGCAGGGGATCATGAAAGCGAACCGTTGGTATGCCAACCGAAGACCGGCACGCGCAGCAGTGCTTCATGCGCGTTTGGACCATTTCGCGATGCGGTGGGATGCTATTCTTGACCGGTTTCCCGAGGGTACTGTTGACGGTCTGTATTTGCCTGATTTTGGCGAAATGGATCAAGCTGAGAAACGGCACGACGCAGCACTGGAGAGACGTCTGGCCGGGTTGCAAAATGACAGTGTCTGAAGGGCTCAAGTAATTGCAGTCTTGAAACACTGCGATTCTGCAGTTAGATGCGTCATATACGACTATTCAGGATGTGTTCCATGGCCACCACCAACCCGCTTCAGTTTATCCAACAAGTCCGCGCCGAAGTGGCAAAGGTCGTTTGGCCGACACGTCGCGAGGTTATGCTGACCACCGTTATGGTCTTCATTCTTGCAGCGTTGACTGCGGTATTTTTTGCGCTGGTTGATATCGTGATCCGTGGCGGTCTTCAGTACGTGCTCAATATGTTCGGCTAAAGGCCGCTGTACGATTGTCTCCTATACGGGATACGTCCTGCAAAATCTAATGTGAACACTTGAATCTCGATGGCGCGTGGGCTAGTCCGCAATCCTGTTGATTGACGTAGTGCGCGCAGATTCGAAGGATGCACAAACTGGTGTCGTTGACGGGCAGGGCCAAAACCCTGATGTGGTACAGGAATTCGTAGGCGCGCAACCCGCGCTTCAGGACAAGGACGAAAGATCAAATGGCAAAACGGTGGTATTCGGTCAGCGTCCTTTCCAACTTTGAGAAAAAAATCGCAGAGCAGATCCGCACCACGGTCGCGGAACAGCAGCTTGAGGAGCAGATCGACGAGGTTCTGGTTCCGACCGAGGAAGTGATCGAAGTCCGTCGTGGCAAGAAGGTCACGACCGAGCGGCGCTTCATGCCGGGCTATGTGCTTGTACACATGGAAATGTCCGATCGCGGCTACCACCTCATCAACTCCATTAACCGCGTCACCGGTTTTCTGGGTCCGCAAGGGCGCCCGATGCCCATGCGCGATGCAGAGGTCACTGCAATTCTTGGCCGCGTCCAAGAAGGTGAAGAAGCACCTCGTACACTCATCCACTTCGAGATCGGCGAACGCGTCAAAGTTGGTGACGGTCCTTTCGAGGACTTCGACGGCATGGTGGAAGAGGTCGACGAGGACAACCAAAAGATCAAAGTTATGGTGTCGATCTTTGGCCGCGAAACACCGGTCGAGCTGGACTTTACGCAGGTCAACAAGCAGGTCTAATCGCGTCGGAGCTTCCTACAAGCATGTAAGAATTCAATAGCGCCGCCTGTTTTGAGGGGGCGCTATTTTTGTGGAATCGTTAGGTAGAAAAGTCACTACCTGTTTCATCGCGCTGGATATCTGCTTCGGGTGAGCGCAAGGTTGCATGTCTACCCCTGCACTCATCAGGTTTTATCCGACTACATTGAACTCCGGACCGTACGGATAACCCGTGATATTCTCATTGCCGTCTTTTGTGATGATGAGAATATCATGTTCCCTGTATCCACCAGCACCTGGATTGCCATTTGGAATTGTGAGCATAGGTTCCATGGAAATGACCATTCCCTCTTCCAGCACGGTATCGACGTCTTCACGTAATTCGAGACCCGCTTCACGACCATAGTAGTGCGACAAAATTCCGAACGAGTGACCGTAACCAAAGGTACGGTACTGCAGCAGATCATGCTCCTCAAAGAAACTGTTAATTTGATCCGTTACCTGCGCACAGCTTGTGCCTGCCTTTAGCAAACTCATTCCAAACTCATGGGCGGTAACATTGGCTTCCCAGATCCGTAGGCTTTCCGGATCAACTGTTTCAACGAACATGGTCCGCTCGAGTGCTGTGTAGTAGCCGCTGATCATCGGAAAGGTATTCAAGCTAAGGATGTCACCAGCCTGTAAGGCACGAGACGTCACAGGGTTGTGCGCACCGTCTGTATTGATGCCTGACTGAAACCAGACCCACGTGTCGCGATATTCGGCATTTGGAAACCGCTTGGCGATTTCAAGTTCCATCGCGTCACGACCCGCCATTGCGACGTCGATCTCTCTTACTCCCTCTTTTACAGCCTCTTTGATTGCATAGCCTCCCACATCTGCAACTTGTGCGCAGGATCGTATCAGGTCGATCTCGGCGACGGACTTGTACATGCGTTGACGCATTGTGATCAGCGCCATATCCACTGTGGCTTTGGGAGATAGAAACTCTTGCAGCAGTGCGTTCTGTACCAGCGAAAGGTGATCCCCTTCATAGCCGATAGTTTGATGCGAACCCGTAACAGATAGGATTGCCCGCCAATAGTTATTTCGTTTCCAATCGGTATAGGTGATGCTGTCACCATGACTGCGCCGCCACGGTTGTGCCGCGTCAATGCCTGCACTCATTGTGACGCAGTCTGTCTGTGTCACAACACACGCATAAGGGCGGCCAAACGCACAGTAGAGAAAGCCGGAATAGTAGGCGACGTTGTGCATCGACGTGAAAACACATGCATCTACGCCGGAGGCGCTCATGTCTGAACGAAGCTGTTTCAGGCGATCTTCATATTCCGACGACTGAAATGGAAGAGTTTTCTCTCCCTGATGAAAACGGTAAAATTCTGGGCGGTCCATAGGTGGCTCCTTTGCGAATGCCGATAAATCGGACAAAGGAGCAGGACTCCTCGACCGTTTCACGGCAAAGAAAAGTCCCGGCGTTCAGGAGGGTGATTTTGGGCTTGCAAGTGAATGCCGGCGACGCCATCGCCAACCCATAAAACTTATTGCATCAAATTGCTTGTTCTTGGCAAGTATTTTCGAAAGGTCGGGATCCATCTAAAATCACGGCTTTGGACGCCGGGTCTGAGTGCTTCTTTCAATATCCGCCTCTTGCTTTATCCACCCCACATGCGCTATCCGACCCAAGTTGCCTTATGGGGCGACTCACATCGTGGGAGGCGAGGGTGCCGCGGCATCTAGACCGAAACCACGCAACACATATCCCGAGGGTCGCGTCCCGAGGGTGTTGAAAAGGAGAAGGCCAATGGCCAAGAAACTCGTCGGTACGATGAAGTTGCAAGTTAAAGCGGGTCAAGCAAATCCGTCCCCGCCAGTCGGTCCAGCATTGGGTCAACGCGGCATCAACATCATGGAATTCTGCAAAGCGTTCAACGCCAAAACTGCAGACCTTGAGCCGGGCGCACCTTGCCCGACCGTGATCAGCTATTATCAGGACAAGTCCTTTACGATGGACATCAAGACGCCTCCCGCGTCCTACTTCCTGAAAAAGGCGGCCAAAGTGAACTCTGGTGCAAAAACACCGAGCCGCGAAACCGTTGGCACGATTACCGGCAAGCAGCTGCGCGAGATTGCAGAAGCGAAAATGGTTGATCTGTCCGCAAACGATGTCGAACAGGCAATGAAAATAATTATGGGCTCCGCAAAGTCCATGGGCATCGAGGTTAAGTAAGATGGCTAAACTTGGAAAACGTACCCGCGCCGCACGTGAAGCATTCGTCGGCAAAGAGAACCTCACAGTTGAAGAAGCTGTGGACCTGATCAAGGCCAACTCGAACACCAAGTTCGACGAGACCATCGAGATCGCCCTCAACCTCGGTATTGACCCGCGGCACGCAGACCAGATGGTTCGCGGTGTTGTCGGCTTGCCAAACGGTACAGGCAAAGACGTTCGCGTTGCTGTTTTTGCACGCGGCCCGAAAGCCGAAGAAGCGCAAGCTGCTGGTGCAGACATCGTTGGTGCCGAAGACCTGATGGAAATCGTACAAGGTGGCAAGATTGACTTTGATCGCTGCATCGCGACACCTGACATGATGCCTGTCGTTGGTCGTCTTGGTAAGGTTTTGGGGCCACGCAACCTGATGCCAAACCCCAAAGTGGGTACAGTGACAATGGATGTTGCCGCAGCCGTGAAAGCGGCAAAGGGCGGTGAAGTGCAGTTCAAAGCTGAAAAGGGCGGTGTCGTCCATGCAGGCGTTGGCAAAGCATCCTTTGACGCTGCCAAACTGGTTCAGAACATCCGTGCATTTGTTGGTGCCGTCGCAAAAGCCAAACCAACAGGCGCCAAAGGCTCCTACATGCAGAAAATCGCACTAAGCTCGACAATGGGCCCTGGCGTGACTGTTTCTATCGACAACGCTGTTTCCGAATAAGCGAGCCGAATAAATCAAGTAAACGGGCGTCCGAATACGGGCGCCCGTTTGCGTTGGGAGCATGTCCTCGGCGTACAGATTTCGCCGTGCTTCAAATTTATTTGCATACTAAGCGATGTGTTGTAAGTTTCGGAAAATAAAGGCGGGAGCATGTGTAGTATCCTCGCTGAAATGGGTAGGCAGGTGCTATTGATGGACACTCAAAAAGGATCCGAAGCACCGGCGAAAATGCCCTCCGAGGTCTCGGAGACGCGGATCAAAGAGATACACACCGTCGCCCATGACGCACTGGTCTCCAAGGACGACACCTTCAAGGCCCGCGATCATCTGCGGGAACTGAGGCCGATGGGACGCAGCCGCAATAGCATCGTTTATACCGAAGCCTTCATCATGCTGTTGGTGATTTTGCGGCTTTGGCCGTCGCGCACTACGCGGCAGTTGGACAAGCTGCGCAAAAAACGCGAGCGCCGCAAGGAGATGGATCAGTTCGAGGCGTTTTATCAAAAACTGCGTGACAACCTCGCGCCTCTCCAGTTGACAAACCACAGCTACAACTCCGGCGTTTTTGAAGCGCTCGACCATGAGGTGATTTGGAACACGGTACGCAAGCATATGTCGGTGCTGGAAGGCATGGGCTATGAAGTCTTCCTTAACTCCGGCACGCTTCTGGGAGTCGTGCGTGACAAAAAACTTCTCGATCATGACGATGATGTCGACTTTGGCCTTCTGCTCAAAGCGAACACCGAGAAAGAAGCCGGCATTGAATGGTTGGTGTTGCGCGATGCGTTGAAGAAAGAGGGTCTGTTTGGCCCTCAAACCTATCGCGGCGCCGAGTTGATTAAACTCAAGCCCGTAGCAGGTGTTGAGAT
>JBATTJ010000116.1:0-30069 GCA_049670485.1 Sulfitobacter sp. | reverse complement strand
CGGCCGGGAAGGGTGGTCAGGATGGTCCGCTCGGTCACGGTGTCTGCGGTCAAGGTTAGCAGGCGTATCCGGTTGCGAAACCCCACCGGCGTGACTGCACGCTCCAAGAGCCATAGACGACCAGCGGCGTCAAAATCTGCACCAACAGGAAGGAACGGTCCGCGCTTGGTGATCTGTGCGATGATCTGCCAACTGTCGTTTGCGTAGCGATACAGAGGGAAGGTGGCACTGCCCTTCGGCGTTCTCTCCGCTATCGCATGTAGCAGGCCGTCAGGATTAATGGCGAGTGCTTCGATTCCTTTGTTCGGCTGTAAGTTTCTGGTAAATGGGAGTACTATGCGGCAGCAGGTTTTGCCTGTGTCGAGGTCAACCTGCATGATGCGGTGGGCATGTTCAAACGAGATGAATGCGCGGCCACCTGGTCCAATAGCAAGGCCCTCAGCGTCATTGGATTTTTTCCCTGACTGCCCGACGCGCTCATTTTTCAGCCTTACAGTATTGCGGACCGTAATCTGAGTCTGCCCACCGCTCGAACGCTCGATATCCGCCCGCAGGATTTGACCGCGGTCACTGATGATCGTCAGCTCTGTGCCATTTGAGCCCAGTTCGATACTGGACCAACCTCCAAACCACGGAGTATCGAGGGTCCAACTCACCGCACTTTTGAATTGCAAAACAGGGTCTGCCCATCCGCTGCTACCCGACAAAAAAATCAGTAGCAGCGTAAGGCGTATCAATTGGCGTCCAACACCGCTTTGCATTGGCGGGGCAGATCTGCAAGGACAAGCTCACGACGCGGCTTGGCCGGTGCGGCGGGTTTTGCACCCGACTTTGCTTTGGGCGGACTGATGATGTTGGCCTGCCATTCGCGGGCCGCATCACAACCGTCTCCGGCCGGTGGAGGGGTCTGGTTTACGCAACTGCGTGCACCATCCGGACAGCCCAATCGCACATGGAAGTGGAAGTGGTGGCCGAACCATGGCCGGATTTTGCTCAAATAGCTGCGGTCCCCCCGCTCGTCGTCGCACATCTGGACCTTGGCGCCGGGAAAGATAAAAATTCGGTCGACGCGTGGGTCTTTTGCGGCTGCTTTCACGATCTCATGATGCGATCTGGTCCATGCACTGTTCACATAAGCGCCAGCGGCACGGCGCGTTGAAATAGATGATATATTCTCACGTTGGTTCCGTGTCAGGCTGAGTGAGGTTGGCGGCAGCATCCAGATATCCGCATCCAATCCGATCTGGTGGCTGCGGTGTCCGGTGAGCATCGGGCCGCCGCGCGGCTGACTCATGTCGCCGACATAAAGGCCGTTCCAGCCGGGTTGCTGGGCGGCAAACTGGCTCAGCTTTTTAACCATATCGACCAATTCGGGATGACCCCAATTTCGGTTGCGCGACAGGCGCATAGCTTGCCACGTTGGACCTGTCTCGGGCAGCTGCTCGGCACCGGCCAGACACCCTTTTGCATAGCTGCCAAAGGCAGCAGCGCTTTGGGGCGTAGCGGCGGACTTCGTTCCAAACAGTTTTTTCGCCTGCACGTTGGCCAACGGACCAGCCAGCTCACCGATGGTCGGCAGATCTGCTGGGGTTTCCTTGGCGCCACTGATGTCGCGTGCACCACCACAGCTTGCGACCAGTACAGCCAGCGCCGAGATTGTAAGGACTTTTGCAATGCTCATGTGTGGAAATCCCCTTTTGGTTTCACCCAGACTAACAGGATCAACCCGATTATGAACAGCCCCACGACAGGACTGACGCCTAACCGCTGACTGCCGGTCATCTGGCTGGTAAACGCAATGAGTGCAGGTGCCAGGAACGCGGTCGCTTTGCCGGACAACGCATAGAGCCCGAAGGCCTCGGTCATCCGTTCGGGATTGGCTTGCCGCGTCATCATATTGCGGGAAGACGACTGCAGTGCGCCGCCCGCGCCGCCGATCATGGCACCGGCAATGAAAAACACGATATCAGGCATGTTAGAGCCTTCTTGCACTGGAATCCCGAGGATGGATGTGGGCGTGATCATCACAATTACCAAGGCGACCAAGGCAAGTACGACAACACTGAATACAATAACGGACATAGGGCCAGCACGACGGTCAACCCGTCCTGCAATCCAGCAAGAGAGCGCACCGGCAATAAGCGCGATGATGCCAAAGATCCCGACCTGTGTGATCGACCATCCTAGAACGCCCACTGCGTAGACACCGCCAAAAGCATACATCCCGTTGAGCGCATCACGGTAGAACATGGATGAGCCGAGATATGCCATCAAAGACGGATGCCGCGGCAGGCTTTTTAATGTTACGGCAAGATCGCGGATGCTCTGCCCGACCATCAGGCGTGGCGCGCCGGTTTGACTTGTGTCGCGGGTATAGATGAAAAACGGGATCATAAAGACCATGAACCACAGCGCACTCAGTGGCCCGACGATCCGTGTGTCCGCCTTGGTCGCGGGGTCAAGTTCGAACATGGGGCTGAGCCCGAGCATGGTATTCCCGTTGGCAGTTGCCTGAAACAGTCCCAGCATAATGACAAGCGCCACAAGTCCGCCGATGTATCCAAATGCCCATCCCGATCCTGAAATGCGACCTAGTTCGGCTGGATCATCGTGCAGCTCAGGTAGATAGGAGTTGGTAAAGATCGTCGCGAATTCCATTCCCATGAGGCCTATTCCAAAGAAAAACAGCGCCCAAAGAGCAGAGAAGTCTTGCGGTGCGGTCCACCAAAGCGCGCCAGAGCCGATGAAATACATCACCGAGAACAGCCATATCCAGGGCAACTTACGCCCAGAATTGTCTGCAATCGCCCCCAGAATAGGGGCGAGAACGGCGATGGAAATACCAGCCGCCGCCAACCCCCAACCCCAATAGGCTTGTGCCTGCGCGCGCGCTGCCTCTGACGCCATGCCTTCCGCGATGAGATTGCCGGATAGGGTAGAGGTGAAATAGGGGCCAAAGATAAAGGTGAGCAGAAGGGTATTGTAGGGTTGGCTGGCCCAGTCGAAAAAGTACCAGCCCCAAATGCGTTTGCGCTGTGACACATGCGTCATGACCGATCCCCCCCGTTTGATTTAACATAGAGCAGGCCATATCAGTCAGTGCAAGGCGTGCTTTAAGTGGTTAGTCCTGCATCGGGGGCCAAGGCCGTGTGGCATCTGCGGTTACCCAGGATGCGATCCACGCCGGCATCGGGGGCGACACGGCATTCTGACCGAGTGCCGCCAGAACACGCGGAGGCCGCACAATTCCGTTTTTGTCCGTCACTGCGGCGCGATTGAGGATGTGGCTTGCGCACTCCCCGTCCCGTTTCCACATGGATTGCTCGATATAAGTGAATTTGTCATCCCAACATACCGCGCGGCTGCGCACCTCGAACCGCTCCATCACGCGGATGCGTCTGCGGAAGCGAACATGCGATCCCGCCATGGTAAGAGCCCATCCCTCGTGCCGTAGCGTGCCGATCAGGCCTGCACGCTGTGCCAGAACGGTCCGACCCAGATCATACAAGCTGAGCGCGCGGCCATTGTTCAACTCCAGAAAAACATCCAGATCGTGTGGCCAGCAGATATGATGCGAAACATGCGTGTCGGTCAGGTGGTCAAAACGTGCCAGACGACTGCCAAGGGCAAGGTCTTTTGCAAGGCGGATAAACGGGAACATGGCGTCTCCTTTGGTACTGTGCAATCGACGTGCAGGATGCCCGCGTCAAGCGTGAACCTCGCGGCACTCTTGTCCTTTGTGGGCAACGCGCTTAACTGCGGGGCACAAACTTGGAAAAAAGGACTGCATGCGATGACATCCCTGTTTATGATCCTGATGCTTCTGCTCAATATCTTGTGGTTTTTCATTATCGCCCATGTGGTGATGTCATGGCTGATTAATTTTCAGGTTCTCAACACGCGACAGCCGCTTGTCGCGCAAATCTGGTACGGCATAAACCGCCTGTTAGAGCCTATTTATGCTCCGATCCGCCGTGTTCTGCCAAATATGGGTGGGCTTGACCTTGCGCCGCTTGCCGTACTTATCGCGGTGGCCATCGCGCGGATTGTGCTGACCAATAACGCAGGATTGTTTCTCTAGGTGATCTTGGTGCGATTTTGCACCTAACAGGGGCGAGAAGCCCTTGCTGCGCCTTCGGCGATATGTGATTCTGAACGGGATATTTTCCCAACACTCAGGTCGTATTTCATGTCCGGCGCTGCCCCGCTGTTAAAAGATGTATTCGGATTTGACGGGTTTCGCCCCGGACAAGAAGAGATCGTGCAGGCCGTAACCGCAGGTGAAAATGTACTTGCAATTATGCCGACGGGCGGCGGTAAATCCCTCTGCTTCCAGCTGCCTGCGCTCATGCGGGAGGGCGTTACGGTTGTTATTTCCCCTCTCATAGCACTCATGAGGGACCAAGTACGCAGCTTGCAAGAAGTAGGCGTGGGTGCCGGTGCACTGACCTCTGGCAACACGCCTGAGGAAACGGATGCGGTTTGGGAAGGGCTCGAAGCAGGAACGCTCAAGCTTTTGTACATGGCGCCCGAGCGTTTGGCCGCAGGATCGGTCATCGGGATGCTCAAACGTGTTGGCGTCAGGATGATCGCCGTGGATGAGGCGCATTGCGTGAGCCAGTGGGGTCATGATTTCCGCCCTGATTATTTGCGTATCGGCGAATTGAAGCGCGCGCTTGATGTACCGCTCGCCGCGTTTACCGCGACGGCGGATACAGAGACGCAGGCAGAGATCGTACAAAAGCTGTTTGGTGGCATCGCACCGCGCGCCTTTTTGCGAGGCTTTGACCGTCCCAATATCCACCTGCAGTTTGCTGCAAAGAACGCACCCCGCAATCAGATCCTGAACTTTGCTGCGGCACGACGCGGGCAATCGGGCATTGTATATTGTGGAACACGGGCCAAAACCGAAGGCATCGCGCGCGCGCTCAATGATGCGGGGCAGACGGCTATCCATTATCACGGTGGGATGGAGGCGGAGGACCGCCGGATCGCGGAGCGCCGGTTTCAACAAGAAGACGGTTTAATTGTGGCTGCGACCGTGGCCTTTGGCATGGGTATCGACAAACCTGATATCCGGTGGGTTGCCCACGCGGATCTGCCCAAAAGCATTGAGTCATATTATCAGGAGATCGGACGCGCGGGTCGTGACGGTGCCCCGGCCGAGACGCTGACCCTTTTTGGACCCGAAGACATCCGTCTGCGTCGCACACAGATTGACGAAGGATTGGCACCGCCTGAAAGACGCAGTGCAGATCACGCGCGCCTCAACGCATTGTTAGGCTTGGCCGAAGCGTTGGAGTGTCGCCGCAAGACGCTGTTGGGCTATTTTGACGAATCCGGGGTTACCTGCGGTCATTGCGATCTGTGTGACACACCGGTGGATACGTTCGATGGGACCACTGCAGTTCGCAAGGCGCTGTCGGCGATGCTGCGCACCGAAGAGTGGTTTGGTGCGGGCCACCTCATTGATATTTTGCTTGGAAACGAGACTGATAAGGTCAAACAACGCGGCCACCAGTCGTTGCCTACTTACGGTGTGGGCACTGAATATTCCAAGCCGGAGTGGCAGGCAGTGTTCCGGCAGATGATGGGCCGTGACCTCGTGCGACCAGATCCTGCGCGCCACGGTGCGCTTCGCATGACGGACGCGGCGCTTCCTATTCTACGCGACGAGGCGAAAATCACACTGCGCCGTGACACGATCAAAGCGGCGAGCAACGGCACGCGCCGACCCGCAGTCAAGGCGATGGTCAACGAAGAAGACGCGCCCTTGCTCAGTGCGCTTAAGGCAAAGCGGCGTGGCCTGGCCGAGACGGCCAAAGTACCAGCCTACATTATTTTTACTGACCGCACGTTGATTGAGATGGCTGAAACACGGCCCATAAATTTGGACCAAATGGCAGGAATCACGGGGATAGGCGCGAAAAAACTCGAAAGCTATGGGCGCGCGTTTTTGGAAGTCATCAATGGCGAGGCAGAGATGATGCACCCGCAACGGCGCAAGCTGGCTGGTCGTGACGCGGGCAGTGTTTATGACCAACTGCTTGAGGTGCAGGCAACGTTGTCGCGCGGCGCCTTGGGTACTGAAAAACCGCTCAGTTGTTCGGCATCGTTGTTGGCGAAGGTGGCTCAGATGCGCAGCGCTGATCAAAGTGGACTTGAGCGTATATTGGGAGACCGCCGTGCAGAGCGTTTTGCTGCTGCATTTCTGGACGTTTTACGCGAAGCGGACTAGATACTGGTGCAGCAGAAAGAGGAGTGGATATGCTTGTTGTGATTTCACCGGCCAAGCGGCTGGATTGGGCAGAGCGCGAAGTGTCACCCACCACTCCCGATTTTCAAGATGACGCCGTTAGGCTGGTCAAAACAGCGCGCAATCTGACACTCGGTGATTTGAAATCGCTCATGTCGCTAAGCGATGATTTGGCTAAACTCAACCGTGACCGGTTCAAATCATTTGAGCCATCGCCAGATGCGAACCATACACGGCCCGCTGCCTTGGCGTTTGCAGGAGATACTTATCAGGGGCTCGAAGCCTCCAGCTTGAGCAGCGATGAATTGGTTTTTGCACAGGATCATTTGCGTATTTTATCGGGTCTTTACGGGCTACTGCGCCCGCTTGACGCGATCCAACCTTACCGTTTGGAAATGGGCAGCAGGCTAAAAACCCGGCGTGGTAAAAACCTGTATGAATACTGGGGGAGTGAGTTGTCAAAAGCGCTCAACGTGCAAGGCGCCGAGACGGGCAGTGATGTTCTGGTGAATTGCGCCAGTCAGGAATATTTTGGCGCTGTCGACCTGAACGCACTGAAGCTGCGGGTCATCACGCCGCAGTTCATGGAAGATAAAGACGATGGAAAAGGCCCAAAAATAGTCAGTTTTTTCGCGAAGAAAGCCCGTGGTGCGATGGCACGGTTCGTTGTGCAGAACCGGATTGTGGAGGCGGATAGTATACTCGATTTTGACGCAGGCGGATACGCCCACGCGCCGGATTTGTCCAAGCCGGACACGCCAGTATTTATACGGCCCTATCCCGCCTCGGCCTGAGCGATATCTTCCTTGACCGGGAGTGTACCTTGCGGTTGCGCGAGCAATACATGCTCTTCAAGTTTTGCGCGGCGCAGCGGTTTGGTCAGATAGTAATCAAGCCCCGCTTGCAGGATTGATCTGTCGTCATCAGGAAGTGCATGCGCCGTCATCGCAACGATGGGGATATGTTTTCCAAGGCGCTCTTCGATCTGCCTGATATGGCGGGTCGCTTCTTTTCCGTCCATACGTGGCATCGAGATGTCCATAAACACCAAATCAGGTTCAAAGCTTTGGTACATTTCTACAGCTTCCTGACCGTCTGCCGCGAATTGCAGCGTGATGTTGAGGGATTTGATCATCTTGCTGAAAACCAACTGGTTTGTCCGGTTATCTTCCGCTGCCAGCACTCGCATCTTACGAAGCGGCGGTTTTGCAGGCGTGTTTTTTGCGGGTACAATACTTTCCAATGCACAGAACAGTCCGTTTCGCGAAAGCGGCGTCTGCAACATCTGTTTGAAGTTCGCAGCACGCGGATCGTCTTTGAGCGCTGCGATGTTCGAACTCATCAACAGTACCGGAATATCAGATCCCTTAGACTTGAGCGTACTCACAAGCTCGAGCGCGTCGAGATGGGGTGGCCTATGTTCTGTAATGACTAAATCAATAGTGCTTTCTACCGCAGCAATTGCGGTTATGTTGTCCGATACCCCGATTGCCTCAAGCTGAAGCTGCGAAAGTTTCTGCTCCAAAAGCGCGCGTTGTGCAGGCATATCATCGACCAGCAAAACCCGTCTGATCGGTGCAGCAAGCGATGGGTAAGTCACATCTGCCGCACCATCCGCCGCCATCTCCAGACGGAAACCAAAACATGATCCCTCGCCTTCTTGCGACGTGACCCAAACCTCACCATCCATCAACTCTACCAAACGTTTGGTAATCGACAGGCCAAGGCCAGTACCGTCAAACTGCCTGTTTCGTTCATTTTCTACCTGATTAAATTCACCGAAAATATGCGCCTTCATGTGATCCGGTATGCCAATTCCCGTATCTTTGACCGTGAAGTGCACGGCGACGGTATCCTTATGCGCGTTATACCCGCCGGTTACGCGCACGGTGACATGCCCTTCGGACGTGAACTTAACCGCGTTGCCGATCAGATTGGTGAGCACTTGTCGTATACGTCCGGCATCGCCCAATAAATTGGAAGGCAACGACAAATCATAATCCATCAATAATTCGAGCTGTTTGTCCCGCGCCATCGGTTGCAACAACATGATGACTTCCTGACAGGCCCGCTCAAGATCAAAGGGTGCGTTGTGAAGCTCAAGCCTACCTGCTTCGATCTTCGAATAATCCAGCACATCATTGATAATCACTAACAATGCCTCGCCGGAATTCTTTATTGTCTGCGCATAAAGTTTTTGTTCTTCGTCAAGGACGGTATCGCCCAACAGATCGGCCATGCCGACCACGCCATTCATTGGCGTTCTGATTTCATGACTCATATTGGCGAGGAACGCAGATTTGGCGCGATTCGCCGCCTCTGCCAATTCACGGGCTGCGTCGAGTTCCCGCTCATAATGGACGGTCGCGGTGATATCGAGGCCGAGCGAGACGACATCACCCGCAGGGCCACGCTGGTCGATCATTTTGATATAATTGCCATTCCAAAGCTGGATCACTTCGGGTTCGGGATTGCGTTGCTGAAACCTAGCCATCATCCGCGCGCGCCATTCCGTGGGTTCGGTTCCGCTGAGGTCGACAATCCCTTCATCAGTTAGTGCTTGCAGGATCGTGACGAAATTCACACCGGTTTTGATGACCTCCAAACCCTCGAAAACCGCCAGATAGGCCTGATTTGCCATGATCAGATGATTGTCTCCATCAAAGAACGCAAACCCGTCCCTGATCGTCTCGATGCTATGCCACAGCCGCCGCTCCACAACGGCGATTTTTTCCTGCGCGGCAGTGAGATCCGATTTGACCTTCCGATTCTCTGCGCCCATGCTTTCGACGAGCGCACGGGTATCCACGATTTCATCGGTTAGCTCGCGTGCGTGATTGCCAAGTTTTCGGTTCGCGGCAAAAAGCTCAGCTTTTTTCAGTTCCAGCATTCTTTCCGCCGCCAAACGGCCGCGCCGTTCTTCGGTGAGTTTTTGCTGTAGGCTCATCCCGTCCCCGTTGCTTACCTGCGGTTCCGCCTCTTGTGCGCTGCCACGGGTAAATATCGGCTTAAGGTATCAGCGGCGACCTTCGCGTAACCACGCGGCAGTGATCAGACCTGCGCTGAGCAGCAGAACAAGCCAGCCCGGCAGAATCGGTGTTTGGCGTACGTCGCGCGTTTCGTAAGCTTCGCGGGGGGTGAAGCCGATCCATCCGCGACCCGCAGCAGGACGGCCCGCGCTCACATTACGGATACGCGGCAGACCCTCTTCGAGGCGCGTTTCTCCTCCCCGCATGGCGACCATGACAGGTTCAAGCACGCCGGCATCTGCGATGGTTTCGATAAATTCACGCGGCGCAGCAGGTCCAAGGCCGATCACACTAACCTGATCCCCGTTTTCGAGCCGGTAGAGGCCGATTTCGGGTCCGGTAAAGTTCGCTTCAAACCGACCGGGCGCAACGGGGGACAGCGGCATCTCTGTCACTGTTCCATCAGGTCCGGTAATACTGAGCGGGGGTACGGTCTCGCTCAGCGTGCGCCGCTCGATCCTCATGGTTTGGCCTTCGGCGCTGGCGGTCAGAGCTTCTTCTTCCAGCTCCGGCTCCCCCATCATCCAATGGGCCAGTCTGCGCAACAACTCCAGTTGCGGACCGCCGCCCTCATAGCCACGATTCCACAGCCATGCGTGATCCGAGGCAAGCAAGGCCACGCGTCCTTCATCCACACGGTCAAGGATAAGCAGCGGCCTATCGTCTACACCCGTCATCACCATATTGCCGGAAGTTTGTGTTACATCAATCTGCCGCAGCCAGCGGCCCCACTCCCCGTCCTGTGGCAAATCAGTCGTGACAGGGTGCCGATTGCCCAAATCGGAGACAAACGGAAGATAGGGCTCGTCGACCACGCGCGCGGTCGGCGTTCCGGGTAGGACATCTCCCAATGGCGTGCGAAAGAGGCTGTCCGCGCTGGCAAAATCCGGACCGGCAGAAACCAAAACCGCCCCGCCTTTACGCACATATTGCGCAATATTCTCAAGGTACAAGGAAGGCAGGATGCCGCGCCGTTTGTAGCGATCAAATATGATGAGATCGAAGTCGTCGATCTTTTCCATGAACAGCTCGCGTGTTGGAAACGCGATCAGCGATAGCTCTGACACCGGTACACCGTCTTGCTTTTCCGGGGGACGCAGAATGGTGAAGTGCACCAGATCAACGGAACTGTCGGATTTGAGTAGGTTGCGCCATGTACGCCCGCCTGCGTGGGGTTGTCCGGATACAAGCAATACACGCAAACGGTCCCGCACCCCGTTCATCTGTATGACGGCGGCATTGTTTCTATTGGTCAACTCACCCTCCGCATCCGTGAGCGAGAAGCGGATCACATTACGCCCACCTTTAGGGAGCGTGACGGGGAGGGCGAGGTCCTCTCCGATTGGCACACGAAACCGCTGAGGCTCGTCCGCGTCGATGGAGATATCCAGTTCGGTAAAGCCGTCTGTTTCAGGAGCTGCACCCAGATCATCGACCCGCAAAGTCAGCACCACAGGTTCTCCGATGATGGCAAAGGCGGGTGCGCCAATGACCTGAAGTCGGCGGTCCCAATCATCCTGTGTTCCACTCAGCAGCACATGAAAAGGCGCCGGTAAGTCCACAGGTAAATTAGCGTCATGGACGCGCCCATCTGTCAGCGCGACAATCCCTGCGACCCGCGCCCGTGGTTCTTCTGCCAGCGCGTCCGACAGTGCCGTCATCAATTCTGTACCCGCGTCGCCTTGGCCGTCGGGGATGGTGATGCGGCGCAGCTCTGTGTTCGGGCGTGTTTCAATTTGCGCCGCTAGAGTGTCCGCCGCAGTTTTGGTCTGTACCGCGCGATCACCAAGGCGCTGACTGGCACTCTCATCCTCCAGCATCACAACGATGTCGCTGAGCGGTGCGCGGTCCTCTTGCTGAAATGATGGCCCGGAAAGCGCAGCAAGCACAACAAGCCCCGCCAACCCGCGCAAGGGCCAGCCCCGCAATCCGCGCGCAACGGCAATCACCACACCGGCCAAAGCGATAATGGCCACGACAATAAGCAGGGGCCATGGAATGAGAGGGTCAAATATGATGCTTGATGTCATTGGCCCAACCTGTCCAAGAGGGCAGGCACATGCACCTGATCCGATTTGTAGTTGCCGGTCAGCACATGCATCACCAGATTGATCCCGAACCGGTATGCGATTTCGCGCTGCCGCTCACCACTAAAACCACGGCCAACAGGCAACAGTGGTCCGCCACCTGAATTGACAGCCCATGCAGATGCCCAATCATTACCTCCGATCACCACGGGTGTGACCCCGTCGTTGAGATTGCGGAATGGCATCCCTTCGATCTGTGCTGCATCAGGATCAGCGGCCTCAACCCAGACATCGCGGCTATTGTGGCGACCGGGAAAATCCTGCAGCAAATAGAAGGTGCGTGTGATCACATGATCGCCCGGAAGCGGCTCTAACGCGGGAATATCCAGCGGTGTTGCCAACTCTTGCAGTTTGCGCCCATTCGGGCTGGACGCGCCAAAGCGGGCGGTATCGGCGTCGCGCGTATCAAAAAGGATCATCCCGCCGGAGCGTAGATAGTCGTTGAGCCTCGCATAGGCCTCCGTAGACGGAGTAGGTTGTCGCTGTGTGACCGGCCAGTACAGGAACGGAAAGAACGCAAGTTCATCGGTCTCGAGGTTCACGCTAAGCGGGTTCGCAGGCTCCACCGAGGTGCGGAAAAACAAGGTATCGCTGAGGCCGGTAAGCCCCGCGAGCGCGATTTCGTCCACTTGCGGATCGCCAGTTATGACATGCCCAAGCACCAGCTCCGATGTAGCGCTGAGCGCAAACTCTTCCTCGGTGGCGGTCTGGGCATCAGCGGGCGCGCCGAGCAATAGAAGCGCGCCAAGTATCCCGATGGCCGCGTTGCTGCGCCCCAGCAGGCGACCGGATAGTGCCAGCGACACCACAACATCGGCAAGCAGCAGCAATATCGCAAAGCTTAAAAGCCAGCCGGCGACCGGTTGTTCGGGTGCAACGGCAAGGCCGCGCACAGGCACATCAGAGGGCCATGTGGCGGGCAATAGCGCTGCATCATCGGTCATGACGTTTCGTGCGAATGTACGATCACCGGAGGTATAGAGACCGGGCGGTAGCGCAGGACCGGTCGCCGCCTGCACAAGTTCTGTGCCCTCCACGCCGGGCAGGGTCCCCGCATCGGATAGCGTGCCAAAACCATCCAACACGCGGCGCGGTATCCATGTGGTGCCTTCCATTGCATCTATTGTCGTGCTTGCCGCCGATGAAGAAACCGCAAGCCGCTCCAGCATTTCTACGAACAGACCAGATAGCGGAAGGGTAGACCATTCAGCTGTTGCAGTGACATGAAACAGCACGATCTGCCCCTGGCCAACATTTTTGCGGGTTACCAAGGGTGTGCCATCACTGAGCGAGGCAATTACGCGCTCGGCCAGAGTAGGGTCAGGCTGTGCGACAACCTGCGCGCTTACGCTGACATCATCAGGAATACCCAAGCCAAAAAACGGGGAAGTCGCGGAGAAGGGTGAGAGAGCCTTCGGCTCTCCCCAACTCATGGCGCCACCGACACTTCGCCCGCCTGCGCGCAACCTTACCGGCATCAGCGGATCTTCATCCACACGGGAGATATCGCTGGCTGCGATGCGCGGGCCCGCGAACCGCACAAGCATGCCACCGCCCTCAATCCATGCGGTGAGCGGCGTTGCCTCAGCCTCAGACAATGTCGCCACATCGGCCAGTACGATCACGTCTGGGTTGGCGGGTAGCATATCGCTCAGGCTGCCATTGATCAGGTCCGCGGTGGGGGCCAATGCCTGCTCGATATAATGTAGCGGCGAGAGCAGCTCCAACTCTTCACGGCTTTCGCGCGCAGAGATGAGGGCAACCTCACGACGGCGAAGCCCGTCATCGCTCAGCGTACTTGCTCCCGCAGAGCGTTGTCCCGCGATATCAAAACGGGTGACGCGTGCGCGCAACTCGGATGGCAGTACAAGCGCGGTCTGCGCTTCTGTGGCCCCTTCAGCAAAGATGGCAGGAACTGTCGCAAGAACACGTGCGTTTCCTGCCGGATCGCGGCCCTGTGCTTGAATGATCACTTCACGTTCCTCACCAGCACTTGCACGCAGAACGCGCAATTGCACTGCGCCGTCTTCATAAGCAGGCGGTAGAATGGCGAGGATATTGGTTGCAGTCTGATAGGCCTCGACATCTCCGCGCGATTGCAAAAGCGCCAGCAACGCGTCGCGCCCCGAATAGGCAAGTGTATCGCTGAACCACAATGTATCGAATGCGCCCGCTTCACTCAGGGCGACTTGGGCATTCCCAAGCATCGCCTCACTTGGTTGCCAAGGGGCGGGTGTGAAGCTGGCAAGTCTGCTGCGCCAGACATTTGCGGACTGAAACACGGGTGCTTCCGGGCGGGTCAGGGTGAGAAAACCGACGGGACGGCCCAGACGGCCCGCACGGGTGAGTTGCGCCTCGATTACCTCTTGCTGCTGAGCCCAGCGGGTGGCACCGGCCCAAGACCCATCCAGAACAAATAGCAGCGGTCCGTTGCCATCCGCCTGCTCTGTCTCGGGGTTCAGCACGGGACCAGCAAGACCGACAATGATGGCTGCAACCGCCAACATGCGCAGCAACAAAAGCCACCACGGGGTCCGGTCAGAGACCGTCTCGTCATCTTTGAGGCCCAACAGCAGCGCCACACCCGGAAACCGCCGTTTGATCGGCGCGGGAGGTACCGCGCGGAGCAAGAGCCACAGGATCGGCAGCGCACCTAATGCCAACAACAGCCAAGGTGCTGTAAACCCGATGCCACCCAGAACCATCATGCGGCAACCGCCCGCGCATCAAGCGCACCATAAAGCCATAACAAACCGACTTGTGCCGTACTGTCCGTATGATGCACGCCGTAGTGCCAACCGGTCAGCGCGCACAGCGATTGCAGTTCTGCTTTACGCTCTGCCAGACGCGCAAGGTAGCGGTCGCGCAGGTCGTTCGCCTTGAGCGTCTCATGGCTCAACGTACCGCCGATACTCTCAAATATGGTGCGTCCGGTGAATGGGAACGCTTCCTCCGACGGGTCCAGAACATGGCATAATACACCCCGCACGCCCCGATCGGCCGCTTTGGTCAGCGCGGTGCGCACGCCGTCGATGTCACCCATGAAATCAGAGATGAAAACCGCGCGGGCGTGTGGGATCATCGCGCGATGCTCGGGCGGGGCGTAATCCGTGGCATCATCGCGACAAAAAAGTGCAGCGAGTGACAGGATTTGCGGGCGGCCCGCCCGTGGCGGCAATTCGGTGCCTGTTAGGCCCACGCGCTCCCCCCCACGGTTGAGCAGAATCGCGATGGCAAGGGCCAGCACGCGTGCGCGCTCGATCTTTTGCGGAACTGCGTCAGAGGAGGCGAACCGCATCGACGCGCCCTGATCCACCCAAAGCATCACAGATTGCGCAATTTGCCACTCACGCTCGCGAACAAATTCTGTATCGCCCATGGCGGAGCGGCGGTGGTCGATCGCACGGCGACTGTCGCCGATTTGGGCTGGGCGGTATTGCCAAAAATCATCCCCTGATCCTGCGCGCCTACGGCCATGCGCACCCAGCAGCACGGCACCTGCCAAATGCTCTGCCCGCGACAGCAGGGCGGGTAGCGCGGCGGCTTCAGCCTCGGATGTTGCGCGCAGGTTCAGGGGATGGTTCATGCAACGGCGGCTTTGGGTGTGGCCAGCGCATGCGCCGTTTCGTCAATGAGGGCGGTCAAACTGTCGCCGCGTGCACGCGCTGCAAAGTTGAGCGCCATGCGGTGGGTCAGCACGGGACGCGCCATATCAATCACATCTTCTGCAGAGGGCGCCAATCGCCCCTGCAACAAAGCCCGCGCCCGCACGGCCAGCATTAACGCTTGTGCTGCGCGCGGGCCCGGCCCCCATGCAACGGTTTCTTTCACACGCGCACTTACGCCGTCTTCGTCGGGACGAAAGGCGCGGACCAGATCAAGGATCATTTCAACCACCGATTCGCCGACAGGCATCCGCCGCAACAGACGTTGGGCATCAAGCAACTCACCCGATGTGAACACTTCGACGGATTGCGCCTCAGCTTCGCCTGTGGTGGCGATCAGGATGTCACGCTCCGTCGCACGGTCAGGGTATTCAATGTCGATCTGCACCAGAAAACGGTCAAGCTGCGCTTCGGGCAGCGGATAAGTGCCTTCCTGTTCAATGGGGTTCTGCGTGGCCAAAACGTGGAATGGACTGCCCAAAGGCCGGTTTTGCCCTGCAACAGTGACTGTTTTTTCCTGCATCGCTTGCAACAGCGCAGATTGTGTTCGTGGGCTGGCGCGGTTGATCTCATCCGCCATCAGCAACTGACAAAACACCGGCCCCTCGATGAAGCGAAAACTGCGCGTGCCCTTTGCGTCAGTCTCAAGCACTTCGGAGCCAAGGATGTCGGCGGGCATCAGGTCAGGCGTGAACTGCACACGCTTGCCATCCATGCCCATTACCGTGCTCAGTGTCTCGACCAGACGCGTCTTTCCCAGGCCGGGCAATCCGACCAACAAACCATGACCGCCGCACAGCAACGCCGTCAGTGTAAGCTCGACAACGCGCTCCTGACCGATAAAACGCGCTGTGATGGATTTGCGCGCCTGCCCCAGCTTTTCTCCCAAGGCTTCGATCTGTTCAACCATGTCGGTCGCCGCTTGTGTGTCCGCTTGGGTCATGACTTCTCCGCTGTGCAGGTTATATTGTTATAATGTAAGTGTATCTCGATTAGAGGGAATGGCAAAAGCTATGAGCGGACAAAAAACTGTGACCCCGTCGGCGGAAGGCCTTGCTGCGTCTGTAAAGGCATCCAAAACACGCGGATTGCCGCCTGTTGAGCAGTGGAATCCGCCGTTCTGTGGCGATATCGATATGGAAATCCGGCGGGACGGCACGTGGTTTTATGAAGGGACGCCAATCGGCAGGCCCGGATTGGTGAAATTGTTTGCATCGATTCTGATCCGTGAGGATGACACCTATTTTCTTGTCACACCTGTGGAAAAGGTGGGTATCCGCGTGCAGGATGCGCCATTCGTCGCCGTTGATTTTGAGGCATCGGGTGAGGGGCCAGAGCAAAGGCTTAGCTTTACCACCAACCTCGGCGACATCACTGTCGCCTCCCAAGATGCGCCGCTGCGATTTGTGCGCGATGAACAGACCGGAGAGCCGTCGCCCTATGTCCGTGTGCGCCGTAACCTCGAAGCATTGATCGACCGCAAAAGCTTTTACCGGCTTGTTGATTTGGGCGTTCATCACAATGGGTGGTTTGGTGTCTGGTCGGGCGGTACGTTTTTTGGCATCATACCGTCTGATGAATTGCCGACAGAGGCTTAGGGTTAACCATGCAATGCCAGAAAATGATCAAGTTGCGAGCGCAGAGTTTGCTGCGCTGTAAGGCTTTGTGATGAAAGTGGCGGCGAACCTAAGCCATCTTTGGCCTGAACTTCCTTATCTGGACCGCTTCGAGGCGGCTGCAGCTGCTGGGTTCACTGGCGTCGAAGTGCTTTCTCCCTATGATATAGCTGCAAAAGAGACGCAGCGCGCCTTGCTTCGCGGCGGGTTGGAGATGGTGCTGATCAACGCCCCACCGCCAAATTATACCGGTGGGGTTCAGGGTTTTGCCGCGGTGACGGGTAATGAGGCGCGGTTCGCGTATGATATCCGCCGGTCAATCCGTTATGCGCGCGAATTACGCGTACAAATGTTGCACGTGATGGCGGGTGCGGCAGAGGGTGCCACAGCCAAGGCCACGATGATCGCAAATCTAAAATTGGCAGTCAAAGAAGCTTATGAGGGACTAACCCTTACGATAGAGCCACTTTGCGAACAATCGTTTCCCGGATACTTCCTAAACAATTTCGCGTTGGCTGCCGAGATTATTGCAGCTGTTGATGCGCCCAATCTCAAGTTGCAATTCGACAGCTATCACGCCCAGATGATCCACGGCGATGCAGTGGCCACATTTGAGCAATACCGCGATATCATCGCCCATGTGCAGATTGGCGATACGCCTTCACGCGGCGCACCGGGAAGTGGCGAGGTGGACTTCAAGACCCTTTTTGCGCGCATGCGCGACGGCGGATACACGGGCTGGGTCAGTGGAGAGTACACTCCGGTGAAATCGACCTCTGCCACGCTTGATTGGATGAAATTGCTCTGAGCAGCCTCTGATAAAGCGCTTATTTTAGCTTGTCGGGAAAACAGACAGTTGGGCTGTCCGGATGCCACTGCGGATATTTGTTCATAACCGCTGCAAAATCCTCGGACTTCAGCAGCTTGTCGAGCCAGTTTTGCAGATCTGGCCATGGCTGTGCATCGAACCATGCTTTGTCGATAAACGCGAATTGCCGCACAGATGGCATCATCGCATAATCAGCAAGTGTAGGCTGCTCGAACACCCATGGCGATAAAGCCGCATCAAGATCTTCGAGAAACGCAGCCGCCTTTGTGTGGTGCTCTATCGCGCTTTCGTCTGGGTATCGGTTCGCATATTTGCTGCGATCTAGGGCGTGTTTGAATGGGCCGTCGCATCGGGCGATCCAGTCATAACCCGTTTGTGGCATTTCGAGCCAAAGGTGCGGATCTGACTGCTCCAGCGCCCAGATCATAATGTCGAGGCTTTCGTCGATAACGCAGGTATCTGTCACCAAGCAGGGCACCGTCGCAGTGGGGGAGACGGCAATAAAAGCTGCCGGTTTGTCCCGCAATACGACTTCGCGCAGTTCAACCTCAAGATCGGCTGCCAGAATCGCTAATCGCGCGCGCATCGCATAGGGGCATCGGCGAAAGGAATATAGGATTGGTGTCATGTCACGATGACCCGCTAGTGGGCCTGCGCCCAATTACTGCCAGTGCCCGCATCCACGCTGAGCTTCACATCCAATTTCACCACCGGATCAGCGGCGTTTTCCATCACATCGCGCGCCGCCTTTATCAGAGCCTCTTCTGCACCCTGCTCGACTTCGAACAAAAGCTCGTCATGGACCTGCAACAGCATCTTGGCGGGCATACCCTCTATCGCGGCGGGCATGCGGATCATGGCGCGCCGGATCACATCGGCAGCGGTGCCTTGGATAGGCGCGTTAATTGCTGCACGGGCGGCAAATCCGGCACGCGGTCCTTTTGAGGCAATCTCGGGCGTGTGGATTTTGCGGCCAAACAAAGTTTGCACAAACCCATGCTCTTTCGCGAAGGCCTTTGTGTCGTCCATATAGGTTCGGATACCGGGGAACCGTTCAAAATAACGGTCGATAAACCCCTGCGCCTCGGCGCGTGGAATGCGCAGGTTGCGCGCAAGGCCGAAACCGGAAATGCCATAGATCACACCAAAGTTGATCGCTTTGGCCTGACGGCGAATATCGGGTGTCATCTCCTCCATCGGCACATTGAACATTTCGCTCGCAGTCATGGCGTGGATATCGAGGCCGTCTGCAAAGGCCTGTTTGAGCGCAGGTAGGTCAGCGATATGTGCCAGCAACCGAAGCTCGATCTGGGAATAATCAAGTGCGACCAGAGTGCGCCCTTCTTCTGCCACGAAGGCCTCACGGATACGGCGTCCTTCCTCGGTTCGGATCGGGATGTTTTGCAGATTTGGATCGGTGGAGGAAAGCCTGCCGGTAGACGCGCCCGTGATCGAATAGGAGGTGTGCACACGGCCTGTATCAGAATTGATGTGGGTTTGGAGCGCATCGGTATAGGTCGACTTCAACTTGGAGAGCTGCCGCCAGTCGAGCACCCGCGCGGGTAATTCATGCTCGGTCGCAAGGTCTTCGAGCACATCAACACCAGTGGCATATGCACCCGTTTTTCCCTTTTTCCCGCCTTCAAGTGCCATCTCGTCGAACAGGATTTCACCTAATTGCTTGGGCGAGCCTACGTTGAACTTACGACCTGCAAGCCCGTAGATTTCATCCTCCAGGGCCGCCATTTTTTGCGCAAACGCATTGGACATCCTGCTGAGTGTGTCGCGGTCGACCTTAACGCCGTGCCGCTCCATCTGCATGAGGACAGGGACCAATGGCCGCTCCATCGTCTCATACACGCGGGTTGTTTGGGCGCGGTGCAACGCGGGCTTGAACTGCTGCCATAAACGTAGGGTGATATCAGCATCCTCAGCGGCATAAGGCACGGCCTCATCCATCGGTACTTTGTCGAATGTAATCGCGGATTTACCAGAGCCGAGGAGCGGCTTGATCGGGATCGGCGTGTGGTTGAGATAGCGCTCGGACAGTGTATCCATGCCGTGGCCATGCAAGCCAGCATGCATCGCGTAGGACATTAGCATCGTGTCATCGAACGGTGTCACGGCAATACCAAGCTGTGCGAATATCTTGGCATCGTATTTCATGTTCTGGCCTATTTTCAGAATCGTCGGATCACACAGCATCGGCTTAAGCATTTCGAGGGCGTCTTCCGTCGCCATCTGCCCGTCTGCCAGATCATCTGAACCAAACAGGTCATCGCCGCGGTTCGCCTTATGAATAAGCGGAATATAGCAAGCCTCGCCTGCCTCGACACACAGCGATATACCGACCAGATCGGCAGTCATATCATTGAGGCCGGTCGTCTCTGTATCCACGGCCACATAGCCGCGGGCATAGATCTTATCGAGCCAGGTTTGCAGAGCCTCTTTGTCGCCCACCTTTGTATAGGTCGCCTTGTCAAACGGGACGGTTTCGATTTGTGGCGCATCCGCACTTGGCTGCGCATCGGGGATTGTCGGTGCTTCAACCTTGAGAGTATCGGCGATACGCTTGGTGAGCGTGCGAAATTCCATTTCTGACAGAAATTTTAGTAGTTTTTCAGGATCAGGTTCGCGGACCTCCAGATCATCCAGCGTGAAATCCAGCGGTGTTTTGTCATCCAAAAGCACCAGCCGTCGCGACAGACGGATCTGGTCGGCATGATCAATCAGGGTTTGGCGGCGCTTGGGCTGTTTAATCTCGCCCGCACGTTCAAGAAGGGCATCCAGATCGCCATATTCATTTATGAGCAATGCGGCGGTTTTGATCCCGATGCCGGGCGCGCCAGGTACGTTATCCACAGAATCGCCAGCCAGCGCCTGCACATCGACGACACGTTCAGGATACACGCCAAACTTTGCATGCACGCCGTCGCGGTCGATCTGGTTGTTTTTCATAGCGTCGAACATCTCGACCCCGCCACCGACCAGTTGCATCATGTCTTTGTCCGAACTGATGATGGTACAGCGCCCGCCCGCCTCACGGGCCTGTACCGCCAGCGTGGCAATGATGTCGTCGGCCTCGAAACCTTCTTTTTCTTCGCAGGCGATGTTGAAAGCGACTGTTGCCTCACGCGTCAGCGGGATTTGCGGGCGCAGGTCTTCAGGCATCGCCTCGCGGTTGGCTTTGTACTGATCGTACATATCATTGCGGAAGGTGTGGCTACCCTTGTCAAAGATCACTGCGACGTGTGTGACATCACCGCCTGCATTTCCTTCGACATAGCGTTGCAGCATGTTGCAAAAGCCTGACACCGCCCCGATGGGCAGGCCGTCCGATTTGCGCGTGAGCGGGGGCAGTGCGTGGTACGCACGAAAGATAAACGCGGAGCCGTCGATCAGATGAAGGTGGTGACCTTTGCCAAATGCCATGATGTGCTCCCTGCGCTACGGTGAGCTTTCTTTTGCCACGGCAGCGGCGCGCTCACCAGAGGGGATAGCTCAGACTTTGCCCTCGAAATCCTTGTGGATGAACTTGCAATCACAATAGCCGCATTCGACCCAGCCTTTGTCAGCCGGGATTTGCAACCAAACGCGCGGATGACCTAACGCGCCACCGCCACCATCACAGGCCACGCGGTGGGTATCGACGATGCGGGTTTCTGGTGCATTAGCTGTCATATCCGGCCCTTCGAGCATGGGAAAACCATTTGCGCCGTTATGACCAATGCAGGCCGCGCGGGCAAGAGGCAGGCTTGCCGGTCAAAAACCGCTGTTGATCGGAGGCTAGTGGATAAAGTGGTTCACGTTGCGGGCCTGTCTGGCTAAAAGGCAATTGTCTTATCCTATAGAAAGCAGCCCTGCCCATGTCCGCGCCAAAACCAGTTGTGTTGTGTATCCTTGATGGCTGGGGTATTGCCACCGGTCCTGAAGGGAATGCGCCGCATCTGGCTGCAACGCCAAACTTTGACCGGTTGATGGCCCATGAGCCTTCCGCGACCCTCACCACGTTTGGTCCTGATGTGGGGTTGCCGCGCGGGCAGATGGGCAATTCCGAAGTGGGCCATACCAACATCGGCGCGGGCCGTGTTGTCGCGATGGATCTGGGGCAGATTGACCTCGCGGTAGAAGAGGGCAGCTTTGCCACTCACGGTCCGATGGAAGACTTCATTGCCGTCATGAAAGCATCCGGTGGGACCGCGCATTTGTTGGGTCTGGTCAGTCAGGGCGGTGTGCACGGGCACACGTCCCATATGATCGCGGCTGTTCACGCACTTTGCGATGCGGGTGTGCCGGTAGCGATCCATGCGCTAACAGACGGGCGCGATGTAGCGCCGCAATCGGCGTTGGCCGAACTTGATCGCCTCGTTCAATCCCTGCCCGATACGGCACGTATCGTCACTCTGACAGGGCGCTATTACGCGATGGATCGTGACAACCGGTGGGAGCGGGTCTCGCAAGCCTATGATGCGATTGCAAACGGCCAAGGCGCTGCTGCCAAGACAGCGAAAGACGCGGTACAGGCATCTTATAATAACGATATCGTCGACGAATTCATTCGCCCTTGTGTGATCGGAGATTATAGGGGTGTGGCAGCGGGCGACGGTTTCTTCTGCCTCAACTTCCGCGCGGATCGTGCCCGTGAGATAATGGCAGCCCTTGCTGCACCCGAATTTGACGGGTTTGACCGTGGCACGCGGATCGACTGGGCTGCGGTCATGGGCATGTCAAAATACTCGGACGCGCACGCCGCCTATATGACCACGATGTACCCCAAGCCGGAGATTATGAATACGCTAGGCGCATGGGTGGCGGGCAAGGGTTTGCGCCAGTTTCGCATCGCGGAGACGGAAAAATATCCCCATGTGACCTTCTTCCTGAACGGTGGTGCCGAGGCTCCCGAGACGGGCGAAGATCGCTTTATGCCCCTATCGCCCAAGGTTGCGACTTATGATCTGCAACCCGAAATGTCGTCTGCGCAGGTGACCGAGCATCTCGTTGAAGCCATCAAGGCGCGGTATGATTTGATCGTCGTGAACTATGCCAATCCGGACATGGTGGGTCACACTGGTGACCTTGATGCTGCGATCGCGGCCTGCGAGGCTGTGGACGCGGGATTGGGTCAGGTGATTGAGGCGTTGGGTCAGATGGGCGGTGCGATGATTGTAACGGCGGACCATGGCAACTGCGAAATGATGATTGATCCGGTGGCGGGTGGACCGCATACCGCACATACGCTCAACCCGGTGCCGGTGATCGTAGTCGGCGGGCCTGAGGGTGCGGGTTTGCGGGATGGACGTTTGGCTGATCTTGCGCCGACAATCCTTGCGCTGATGGGGCTGGATCAACCTGAAGAGATGACCGGAGAGAGCTTGCTCACATGAAACTGCGCGCTGCCTTTTTTATACTGATGCTTGCATCGCCCTTATCTGCGCAAGGGGATGCGTCGGTGCAGGCGCGCGAGGCGATTGCCCTGTTGGAGCAAGCATCCGAAAAGCTTGACGAGGCCAAAGGCGCGCGGGACCGTGTGCGCGCGTTGACCGAGACGATACAGGCCTTCGAGACGGGGTTGTCCGCGATGCGCACAGGCCTGCGGCAGGCTTCGATCCTCGAGACACAGCTGAGTGCGCGGCTTTTGGCGCGGGACAATGAGGTGGGTCAGCTTCTTGCGGTGCTGCAAAACATCGGAACGGCCAATCCGACCGTGTTTTTGCACCCCGATGGTCCGACAGGTACAGCACGCGCGGGTTTGTTGCTGACGGAGTTGACGCCTGCACTAAACCAGCGCGCCGATCAGCTGCGCCGCGACCTTGAAGATGTAAAAAATTTGCGCGTGCTGCAGGAAGACGCAGAAGCGCGGTTACGGACCAGTCTGACCGCCGTGCAGGAAGCGCGCCGCTCGCTCAATCAGGCGATGGCCGACCGTGTTGATCTGCCCAAACGCTTTTCCGAAGATCCGGTTTCGACCGCAATTCTGATTGCTTCCACTGAAACACTCGATGGTTTCGCCTCTGGTCTGTCAGAGATTGTCGCGGAAGAGGACACCAGCGTAGAGATCCCCTCGGACATTGAAGGACAGATTGGTGCGCTGCCGCTTCCGGTGCAAAGCATTGTTCTGCGCGGCATGAACGAGCCTGATGCTGCAGGTGTTGTGCGGCCGGGCCTGCTGCTTGCAACGCGGCCGCGTGCCATTGTCATATCGCCAACCGCAGCTACCATACGGTACCAGGGGCCATTATTGGACTTTGGCAATGTCATTATTCTTGAGCCGCGCAGCGACACGCTATTTGTGATCGCGGGTCTTGAGACTGTATATGGCGACATCGGTCAGGTGATTGCCGCGGGCACACCCGTTGGTTTGATGGGCGGGGTCGAGGTGAGCGGTGAATTGTCAACAGTTGGTGAAGGTACTGGCGCTGCGCGTTCAGAAACGCTCTATATAGAAGTAAGACAAGATAATGTCCCCCAGGACCCCGTTTCCTGGTTCAGGACCGACAAGGATGGATAGTCAGATGAAGAAGTTTTTGATGGCCGCAGCCGGTGGCACGGTCGCTGGTATTATCGCGACGACCCAGATCGCGGCGCCTCTGTTGGCGCAGGAAGCGGCAAAAACCAACAATGTCTATGAGCAGCTTGATCTGTTTGGTGATATTTTCGAACGTATCCGCGCGCAGTACGTTGAAGAGGTCGACTCGAGCGAGTTGATCGAGGCTGCAATCGACGGGATGCTCACATCGCTTGATCCGCACTCCAGCTATTTGTCGCCCAAAGACGCTGAAAAGATGCGCGAACAAACGCGTGGTGAATTTGGCGGTCTCGGCATCGAAGTCACGCAGGAAGAAGGCTTTGTAAAAGTCGTCTCGCCGATTGATGGCACGCCCGCTGATCTGGCTGGTATGGAAGCTGGCGATTTTATTACCCATGTGAACGGCGAAAGCCTGCTAGGTTTGGTGCTGGATGAAGCGGTCGATCTGATGCGCGGGCCTGTTGGCTCCGAGATTGTTATCACTGTCGTGCGCGAAGGTGAGTCGGAGCCATTTGACGTCTCCATCATCCGTGACACCATTGAGTTAACAGTCGTACGTTCACGCACGGAAGGCGACAGCGTTGTACTCCGGCTGAGCACGTTCAACGACCAAACCTATCCCAAGATGGCAGAGCAATTGGCCGAAAAGGTCGAGACTGCGGGTGGTATTGATAATATCAACGGTTTCGTCATTGATCTGCGCAACAATCCTGGCGGCTTGCTGACTCAAGCGATCAAAGTGTCTGATGCCTTCCTCAACGAAGGTGAAATCGTGAGCACGCGGGGGCGCGAAGCCTCTGACGGGGACCGGTTCAATGCTAACGTCGGTGATCTTGCAGAAGGCAAACCGATCGTCGTTCTGATCAACGGTGGCTCTGCATCAGCCTCCGAGATTGTTGCGGGCGCATTGCAAGATCACCGACGCGCGATCGTAATCGGCACAAAAAGCTTTGGTAAAGGGTCAGTTCAGACTGTGATGCCTCTGCGCTCCGAAGGGGCGATGCGGTTGACAACGGCGCGCTACTACACGCCATCAGGCCGCTCGATCCAATCGCTTGGCGTATCGCCCGACATCGTTGTCGCGCAGCCGCCACGCCGTGTCGAGAACGAGGATGAGGACGCAACACCGTTGCTTCGGTCCCGTTCTGAGGCGGACCTGCGCGGTAGCCTGAATAACGATAGCCTGAGCGAGGAAGAGATCGAACAGATCGAAGCCGACCGGGAGAAAGCGGAGAAAGCTGCGGAGTTGCGCGAAGAGGACTACCAGCTGGCCTATGCCATCGACATTCTCAAAGGACTTTCGGCGCTGGGCCCACAAGAATAATACCGCACCATAGAAACAAAAAGGCCGCCCCGAATAACGGGCGGCCTTTTTCGTGTCAGATATCTGAATGTATCAGGTCGTCTCAAGGCAGTGGCGGCGAAACGCCCGCTTGAGCATATCAAGCTCGGCCCGCAGCAAATCAACCTCCACACGCAGGTCATCGCCTAAAGCTTCACCAGCCATCAGCGTGATCGCTTGGAGTTGCGCATCGGTTTCGGGATCCGTGACAAGCACGGTTTGCATACCATCTGCAATGGCTTCTGCGGGGATCGGGATACGGACGGCGTGTCCTTTGCCCTCTTGCAGCGCTGTGACCGTTACATCGGCGACTGGCGTGCCCTGATGGGTCACGGACAGGTTCGGCTGTCCGCCTGCGGGAGCACCGATCAGCACGCCCTCCCAAATCCCTTGGCGCATTTTAGTCTTTGTCAGTACGAGCGTGGTCATAAATTTCCGCTTTCCTAGATCTGGGCGCGAGGGCGGCGTGAGAGTGTCAGATCCCGAAGGACGACTTGATTCATTTCTGGGCCTTCAAAAATCAGGTCAATCCATGCGCCATCGACCCGCCGCTCGTTCAGGTTGGAATAGGCCATATCAAATTCAACAACTGTCTGATTCTGATCGACATCCAACTCGCGCACGATCTGTTCGGTGTTGGGGCCATTCTTGACGTTGAGGCGGGCAAAAATCTCGATCTTCTTTTCCAGCTCAACAATAACGTCAAGGCGGATGAGATGCGTGCGTTTAAGGTCCACAATGGCATCAGCGGGTAAATCAATGACCAGCGACAGAAACGAGCCGTCAAACTGGAACACATCCATGCGTAGCCCGTAAGGGGCAAGATCAGCCTCGCGCAGATTACGCAATTGGCGCAGCGTCAGCTCGGAAAACGCGCAATCATGAAAGAGCGTGATTTCATTCCCCAACATCGCACGGGTCTGAACGCCCGAGATGCCCGGCACCGGCAAGGGTCCACGCCACAGTTCAGGCCGCCATGCCCAATCGGCATTGTGCGGTTTTGGAAAACTGGTCGATCCCTCAAGAGGAAGCGCCAGCCGTTCATCAGCAATGTGAATGAGTTGGTCGAGATGGGCCTTCAACTGACGTGCACGCAGCCTTTGGCGGCGTAGTGGGATCAGATCAGCAGATCGCGCCATCCGCGCATTGCGCGCCCATTTTGCGATTGTCCGGCTGTAAAACGCCGCATCAAAAAGATTTCCGCCAATTCCGGCCATGTATCTGCCCTGCTGCTCATTATTCGTCTTTATCGCACAACCCGTATTGTTCGACTGAATGCGCGTCTTTTATAGGTAGGATGCCACGCTTACACCGCTTGGTGCAAGCGTGCTGTGCATCAGCTTGGCGTCTGCGTTGCGGTGGTTTTGCGGATCAATTCGCCAAGAACATCCGCCCCCTCGGCAGAGATTGCGCGCAACCCCTCAGGGCCGAACAGGGCCGCACCCATGGTGAAACCACCAATCTGGGAAATCCCGCGCCAGTGGGTTGGAGACAGATCATCGGCGGGTGTCGGACCGGTTGTTTTGAACACGACACTCGAATCGCCCGACCGTGTATCGCTTGGGGTGCCAAGGCCGGATGCTGTCGCCACGTCCTGCGCCGTGGGCAATACAGCGTCAGAAGTGTTGCGCGTAAAGCTCACTGTGAGAAAACCTACAGGTGCACCAGCGCCGCCGGTAGCCGCGCCAAGCGAGTCACATCGCGCCATGATTGCAAAGCTCTGGCTCAGATTCTCGGGGTCGATGCAGTAGCCACGCGGGGGAACCAAGGTAACACCCCCCCGCATCATCAACGCCCGAGTAAGCGGAACCGCAGGCAGCGCAGTATCCGACGGTGGGGTCAGGCTGGCCAACAGCCCGGTACGTGTACTCGCCTCATCGCAGGCGCCCAGCAAAACCAATAGGCCGAGCGCCGCGAGAGGTTTACAGATCCATGTAGTCATGCCGTTCTTTCTTGGCACCCGGATGCGTGACCGCGCCCAGATATGTCGGCCCGACCAACTGCGCGTACTTCCAAAGCGCGCCGGCGCCGTAGAGCGTTTCACGCGCGCCGGTCCATTCAGATTTACGTTGGGCCAATTCCTCGTCGCTCAGATCGACTGAGATGGAGCCTGTCAGAGCATTCAGCGTAATCAGATCTCCGTTTTTGAGCAAACCGATTGGCCCGCCCATAGCGGCCTCTGGTCCAACGTGGCCGACACAAAAGCCGCGCGTCGCACCCGAGAAACGGCCGTCGGTAATAAGGGCAACTTTCTTGCCCATACCTTGGCCCGACAGGGCCGCCGTCGTGGCCAGCATTTCGCGCATGCCCGGTCCACCACGCGGCCCTTCGTTGCGGATGACGAACACATCGCCTTCGGAATAGGTGCGGTTTTGAACGGCCTCAAACGCAGCCTGTTCGCATTCGAACACCAGCGCTGGACCGGTAAATACGATATCATCCTCGCTCATACCGGCGATTTTCACGATGGCCCCTTCTGGAGCAAGATTGCCTTTAAGACCCACAACACCACCGGTTTTGCTGATTGGGTTGGTCACAGCATGGATGACTTTTCCGTCTGCGTCGCGCTCGACTTTGTCCAGCTCTTCGCCCATTGAGTAGCCGGTCACGGTCATGCAATCCTCATGGATCAACCCTGCTTTGCGCAGTTCGCGCATCACCACAGGCACACCACCCGCTTCATACAGGTCCTTTGCCACATAGGCGCCACCGGGTTTCATATCGACAAAGTGCGGCGTATCGCGGAAAATTTCACAGACATCATCAAGGTAAAACTCGATGCCTGCTTCATGCGCCATGGCTGGCAAGTGCAAGCCTGCGTTAGTTGATCCGCCCGTACACGCAACGATGCGCGCTGCGTTCTCGAACGCCTTACGGGTGCAGATATCGCGCGCGCGAATGTTCTTTTCAATCAGGTTCATGACCGCCTTGCCCGACGCGATGGCGTATTCATCGCGGCTTTTGTAAGGGGCGGGCGCGCCGGAAGAGTTGGGGAGTGCAAGGCCGATGGCCTCCGATACGCAGGCCATCGTGTTGGCGGTGAATTGTCCCCCGCATGCACCGGCAGACGGGCACGCGACGCGTTCCAGCACGTCGAGTGCTGCTTCGGACAACGTCCCGCCTTGCCAGTTGCCAACAGCTTCGAACATGTCCTGAACCGTCAGATCACGATTTGCAAATTCCTTGGGGACGTCCGCGCCCTCTGGCGTGCGGCCCGGCAGGATAGAGCCGCCGTACATAAACACCGATGGCACGTTGAGCCGGATCATCGCCATCATCATGCCGGGCAAGGATTTGTCACAGCCAGCAAGACCCACGATGGCATCATAACAGTGGCCGCGCATGGTCAGCTCTACCGTATCCGCAATTGCCTCGCGGGATGCGAGCGAAGAGCGCATGCCCTCATGACCCATCGCGATCCCGTCAGTCACGGTGATCGTAGTAAACTCACGCGGCGTCCCTTGCTCCGCTGCGACACCGACTTTCACAGATTGCGCCTGACGATTGAGTGCGATGTTGCATGGCGCCGCTTCGTTCCAGCAAGTCGCCACGCCGACCAAGGGCTGGTGAATCTCTTCTTCCGTCATGCCCATCGCGTAGTAGTACGACCGGTGCGGCGCGCGTGCGGGTCCTTCGGTTACATGGCGGCTGGGCAGTTTGGATTTATCGAAACGGGGGGTAGTAGACATGAGCGGGCTCCCTGATCTGTGCTTGGAAAACTCGATAGTGGAGCACGTTCGCGAAAACAAGCTTTCTGACCTTGATAGAAGTCAGAAGCCCCCGTTCTGCGCTGTCTGAACGGAGCTGAGACCGGTGCATAAATCGACCTCTGCATTTAATACGAATCACTTTGAAATCTATCATAGGTTGTGCTCATCAAATGAGTACACAACCTGTCAAGTAAACGTGATTAGAACTTGATTGCAGTTTTGTGTCAGTGAAATCGGTGTGTAATTCCTCTTGGGGGAGGAGTTGGCTTAAACCAATGGAGAGTAGAAATGAATAAAATGAACGTAGCACGCGCAGCAGCAGGAACGCTGTTGGCTGTTGGTGCCGCAATGCCTGCAGTAGCGCAGAGCACCCATGCAGAACTCGAAGCGCGGATTGCGCAGCTGGAAAGTGCACAGTCACAATCGACACCCAAGCTCAGCTTTGGCGTGGCGGGCGTAGAGCTGCAGCTTTACGGCTACATCAAAGCCGACCTGATTGCCGACTTGGATGCCGATCTTGGCAACACGATTTTTGGTCTTGGTGCGTTGACACCTGCAGGCTTGGACGCACGCAACTTCTCGGGTCAGGGCATCCAGTCGCGCATCGGGATCAAAGGCAAGTTCGAGGGCGTCACCGGTGTTCTTGAAGGTGACTTCTTCCAGGGCGGCGCCAACGGCCAGTTCCGTATTCGTAAAGCATATGTCGACATCGGCAATTTCCGTCTTGGTCAAGACTGGACCACGTTCATGCCGATCGAAAGCTATCCCAGCACGCTCGACTTCCAGGGCCCGGCAGGTATTCCGTTCCAGCGTCTGGTTCAGGCACGCTATTCCGTTGATTTTGCGGACGGGTTCCGTTTTGCCGCAGCCATCGAAGAAGCAGCCGGCGACAGCGAAGATCCTGCATTCGCCACGTCGATCGCCTATACTGGTAGCAACTACTTTGTAAAAGCTGCGGCAATTGGCGGAACGGTTCGTGGCAGTTCGGAAGACGTTGACACCTATGGCT
>JBATTJ010000115.1:0-12078 GCA_049670485.1 Sulfitobacter sp. | reverse complement strand
CGGCCACACTGGTCAAACAAGTGGTGGCAGAGCGCAGCGCGCAATGGCCCGAAGAGCTGCAAACCGCTGTCCAAGTCGGCACATCCAACGACCAAAGCCGCGTTGTCGACAGTATGGTGCAGCAGTTGTTGGGATCAGTGTTCACGGCCATCGCGCTTGTGATGATCGTGGTGCTGGCAGCCCTCGGCATTCGTGCCGCCCTGCTGGTCGGTTTTGCGATCCCCACTTCGTTTCTGCTGTGTTTTGCATTTCTGGCGCTCATGGGCATCTCGATCTCCAATATCGTGATGTTCGGCCTGATCCTTGCGGTCGGGATGCTGGTGGACAGTGCGATTGTGGTCGTGGAGTATGCAGACCAACAGCAGCAGAAGGGCAAAGGCCCGATGGAGGCGTATGTCGAATCCGCCAAGCGGATGTTCTGGCCGGTCATCTCCTCAACCGCGACGACGCTTTGTGCATTTCTGCCAATGCTGTTCTGGCCCGGTGTGCCGGGCGAGTTCATGGGCATGTTACCTGTCACGCTGATTTTCGTTTTGTCCGCCTCGCTTGTGGTGGCACTTGTCTATCTGCCGGTTATGGGCGGCGTGACGGGCCGGTTGGAGCAATGGATGGCCGCGAATATGGAGCGGATCGCGACCCTGCCGTGGTATCTGCATATCTTGCTGTTTCCGGCAGCTTTCGTGATGATTTTCCCCGCGCTGTCCCTGCTGGCCTCCGGCACGCTGTTCGGATGGATCGGTGCACGGTTTGCCGCGATGGACGGTCTGGACCTGCTCAGCTCGGTGATCCCTACATTCGCTGCGGTGTTCGGCATCGTGCTTATTGCGGCCGCTGTTCTGCTTGTGGCGCTTGGCGGTTTCATGCTGTTTTTACTCACGGTATTTGCAGTTCTCACACGCCTTGGCAAATGGGGCCGCTGGCTTGCGGCGCGGCTGTTCCGCTCAGAGCCTGACCGGATCAACGCGGGCTACAAACGCTCCGCATTCGGGCGGGTGATCGAGATGATTACCGGCAATCCGGTGATGCCATTGGTCATGTGCGGTGTCGTATTTGTCTTTGTCGGTACGACGCTCATCTTCTTCACCAACAACTCCAAAGGTGTGGAATTCTTTGTCGAATCCGAGCCTGAGCAGGCCATCGTCTATGTGCTGGCGCGCGGGAACCTGTCGCTCAATGAAAAAGATGATTTGCTGCGTCAGGCCGAACAAGTCGTGCTGGATCACCCCGGCATCGCAACCGCATTTGCCTTCGCCGGTGAAGGCGGGCTCGACAGTAATACAGGCGGTTCGCAGGCCCCCAAGGACCTCATCGGACAGGTCCAGTTCGAAACAATTCCATGGGAGGACCGTGCACTACAGCCCGAGCTTGATGGCGACATCGTCATCGCGGAGTTGACCGAACAACTCACCCAAATTCCCGGCATCCGCATCGAAGTGCTGTCACTTGATCGTGGCCCTGCCTCAGGCAAGCCAGTGCATTTGCGTTTTAAAGGTGACCGTTTTGACCAACTGGTCGAGGCGACCGCTATGGCGCGCGCGCATTTCGATACCGTACCGGGCCTTATTCTGGTGGAGGACACACGCCCCCTGCCCGGCATCGACTGGCAGATTGACGTGGATGTGGAAAAAGCCGGCCAATACGGTGCTGACGTGCTGAGCGTGGGTGCCATGGTGCAGCTTGTCACACGCGGTCTGCTCCTTGATACGATGCGGGTCGATACCTCCGACGAGGAGATCGAGATCCGCGTCCGCCTGCCCGAGCAGGACCGCACGTTGACCACCCTCGATACGTTGAAAGTACGCACGCCGGACGGGCTTATTCCGCTGTCGAACTTCATCACCCGCACCCCCGTTCCAAAACTGGCCGAGATCAGCCGCATTGACCAAACAAGGTTCATGGATGTGAAAGCGGATGTGACGCCCGGTCTGATGAAAGCGGTCAAATCCGTGGCCTCCCCCGATGGCGGTGATGTCCAACAAGACCAGACTGTCGCGACATTGCGCCCTGCCGGTGCAGATGCCGATTTCACCAATACCGAAGGGGCGGGTTTCAAGATAACCGACCGCACCGCCCTCGGTGACGGGCTTGATCTGCAAGAAGAGTACGATGCGCTGCGCCTGCGTCTGGTGCCGGTGAACGCGAACGAGCGGATCGCGGAGATCGGTAAATGGATCGAAACGGCGGACCTGCCCGATGACATCAGCTTTGAATGGACTGGCGATCAGGAAGATCAGGCCGAAAGTCAGGCCTTCCTAAGCTCGGCGTTTACCGCCGCACTTGGCCTGATGTTCATCATCCTGCTGGCGCAGTTCAATTCCTTTTACAACGCGGTGCTGGTGCTGGTTGCGGTGGTCCTGTCAACCACCGGTGTGCTGATCGGGATGCTGGTCATGGACCAGACGTTTTCGATCATCATGACCGGCACGGGGATCGTGGCACTGGCCGGTATTGTGGTGAACAACAATATCATTCTGATCGACACCTATCAGGAATTCAGCCAGTATATGCCCCGCATCGAGGCGATCATCCGTACCGCTCAGGCGCGCATCCGTCCGGTTCTGCTGACCACCATCACCACGATGGCAGGTCTGGCACCGATGATGTTCGGCCTGTCGCTCAACTTCTCCGAGGGGGGCTATACCATCGACAGCCCAACAGCTCTGTGGTGGAAACAGCTGGCAACAGCCGTGGTGTTCGGCCTTGGCGTGGCGACTGTTCTGACGCTGATCGTAACGCCCTCGCTGTTGGCAATCCGTGTCTGGGCCAGCACCTATGCCCATTGGATCGCCCGCCTGCTTGCACGGATGTCGATGGGCCGTGCCAGCCGTGCTGCCCGCGACTGGGCGCTGCAGCGGGAGGCCAAACGCTCCGGCACAGGGGAGCTGATCTGGGGCGATGATGTCCTTGATCCCACACCGCGCACAGCGGTCACACCGGCGGAATAACACCACCTCACCGGAACGTGAGCACAGGCAGGTCGTCTAGACTGCGTTGTCCCTTATGGTATGGTTCAGCCATACATTGAATAAGGATGCCACGATATGCTGCGTAAATTGCTGAGCCTGACAACCGCCCTCACCCTGAGCTGGGCCGCCACCGGCACGGCTGCCATGGCCGAAAAAATCACCAAGACCAGCCCGCACACCGTGGCTGTTACAATTGATCGTCTGCAAGACGCCGTCACCGCCGCAGGGGCGACCGTGTTTGCCCGTGTCGATCACGCCGCCGGTGCAAAGAAGGTCGATATGGAGCTGCGCCCGACAGAGCTGCTGATCTTCGGTAATCCCAAGCTGGGCACGCCTGCGATGATCGACGCACAGACCGCGGGGCTCGACCTGCCGCTGCGCGTGTTGGCCTATGCAGATGGTGAAGGGGTTGTGCATGTCGTCTATCATGCGCCTGCAGGCCTTGTGGAAACCCACGGCCTGCCCGCCGATGCGCCCTATCTCAAAATGATGACCGGTGCGCTGGACAAGCTCACGAACAAAGCGATTGCCGTAGAGTAACCGTCCAAGATTTCAAAACACCGAACTTCACAATACCGAGGCGTCCCTTAACAGGGGCGCCTTATTCTTCGGTCTGCTGGCGATGCCACAGTTGGGCATACCGTCCGTCTTGTGCCAGCAAGGCGTCATGTGTGCCCTGCTCAACCACTTCGCCCTTTTCCAACACGATGATGCGGTCGGCTTCCGCCACAGTGCTGAGCCGGTGCGCGATTGTCAGAACCGTGCGGCCCCTGCCTGCTTGGCGCAGGGCGTCCTGTATCTCATGCTCCGTCTCACTGTCGAGCGCGCTTGTCGCCTCGTCAAGCAGGAGGATGGGCGGATCTTTGAGCAAGGTGCGCGCAATGCCCACGCGCTGCTTCTCGCCGCCCGACAGCTTGAGCCCCCGCTCCCCCACCGGAGTGTCGTAGCCTTCGGGAAGACCCGCAATGAAATCGTGGATTTGGGCGGCTTGCGCTGCGGCTTCAACCTCTGCCTGCGTGGCACCGTCACGGCCATAGGCGATGTTGTAGCCGATGGTATCATTGAACAGCACCGTGTCCTGCGGCACGACGCCAATGAGCCGGTGCAATGACCGCTGCGTCACATCGCGCACATCCTGACCGTCAATTTTGAGGCTACCGCCTTGCACGTCATAGAACCGGAACAACAGCCGCCCGATGGTCGACTTCCCCGATCCGGTGGATCCAACGATTGCAATCATCTCGCCCGGCTCTGCGGTGAGGCTGATCCCTTTGAGGATTTCGCGGTCCGGATTATAGCTGAACCGGACATTCTCGAGTTTGACCTGCCCGCCGCTCACCTTAAGATCGGGTGCATTCGGTTTATCGGTAATCTCGGCCGGTTGTTCCAGCAGATCAAACATCTGTCCCATATCTACCAAGGCTTGACGGATTTCGCGGTAGACGGTCCCGAGAAAGTTCAGCGGCACGGTGATCTGGATCATATAGGCGTTGATCATAACGAACCCGCCGACGGTCAGCGTGCCATTTTGCACCTCGATAGCCGCCATAACCATCACACCGATCAAACCTGCCGTGATGATAACCGATTGGCCAAAATTCAAAAACGCAAGCGAGTAATTCGTCTTGATCGCCGCGTCCTCATACCCCGCCATGGCCGCGTCATAGCGGCCCGCCTCACGCTCTTCCGCGCCGAAGTATTTCACCGTCTCGTAATTGAGCAGGCTGTCGATGGCTTTCTGGTTGGCGTCCGTATCCTGATCGTTCATCTGGCGGCGCAGCTTCACCCGCCATTCGGTCACTGCGAAGGTGAACCAGACGTAAAAGCCGATCGTAACGGCAACAACCAGCATATAGGTCGCATCGAACTGGATCGTCAGGATAACGCCGATCAAGAACAGCTCAAGGATGAGCGGCCCGATGCTGAACAGCAAAAACCGCAACAGGAAATCAACGCCTTTGACGCCACGCTCGATGATGCGGCTCAGACCGCCCGTTTTGCGGGTCATGTGGTAGCGCATGGAAAGACGGTGAATGTGCTGGAACGTCTCAAGCGCAAGCATGCGCAGCGCGCGCTGGCCAACACGGGCAAAAATCGCATCGCGCAGCTGTTGGAAGCCTACACCCATCAGGCGTGCAATGCCGTAAGCGACGGTCAGGCCGATTGCGCCAAGAGCAAGCATTGGCACGCCCTCTTCGGCCAATGCATCCACTGCACCACGATAGAACTGCGGTGTGGTGACGGTAATCACTTTGGACAAGACCAGCACGACAAGCGCCCAGACCACACGTTTGCGAACCCATGGCATATCGGCGGGCCACAGATAAGGCGTGACCTTGCGCAGAACCCGCATGGAAGATTGGCGTTCCTGCTCTGCGGCGATGTCTTCCTCGCTGGTGGCCGGATCGTCAGAGGCAGTGCGCGCGCTGACTTTCTGCGCGGTGGTGGTTTTATCGGCGGCCATGGGTCATCCTGTATGTGCGACCCACTACATAGGCCGGATACAGGGCAAGGACCACCTCAGTTCGGTAAATCGAAAACCTGACCGGGATAAATCAGATCGGGATCGCGGATCGCATCGGCATTGGCCGCAAATACCCGCACGAACAGCGTGCCATCCCCGTAACGATCGCGCGCGATAGCCCATAGGGTCGCGCCGGTTTGAACGGTGATCGACGTGACCGGACCGTCCGCACCCGCGCTCGCCTCTACAAGGGTCTGCGCAGATTCGCGCTTGAACGGGGTCTCCACGCGGCTGCTGACCTCCCCCTCAGGGGTGAGCGCGTCGACACGCAAGGTATAAACGCCCTCGTCCACGTCGGGCAGATCACCCTGCCAGCGTCCCTGCGCATCCACCGGCAAGCTAATGACGGAACGGTTGTCGAGGTAGACACGCACTTTCGCCGTCTCGGGCTGCGCACGGCCGGCCAATTGCACCTCACCGACACCGGAGTATCCGATGGTATCAAGGGCCACCGCACTCAATGGTGCCGGAGAGGTCGGCGCAAGCAGGCGCACGCCGTCTTCGTCGGACTTGAGAACGGCAACATCAACAGGAGCATCTTCTTGCGCTACTGCACTCGGCGCTTCTGCGACCGACGTGCTTTGCACTTCTGGTGCATCTGCGGGTGCGGGTGTGACGATCTGGTCCGGCGCTCTGGTCAACTCAGGCGCGGCGGTGAACGGTGCCAGAATAATCTCGTCGACTGACGCGGTGACGGTCTCGTTGGCACGCGCGGACAGGCCGATAACCTGTGGCGATTGAGTAGATGGCAGGCTTGCGATGGCGGCGAACCCGCCTGTACTGTCCGTTTGTGCAGTGGCGACCGGCGTGCCATCGACCACAATCGTAACCTCGCTGTCGGGTTCTGCGCGCCCTGCGATGATCGTCGTGCCATCGGCCTCGCGCCGCACCTCGTCAAAGCTGGGTGTTTGAGCCACTGGTATCTCGGGGGTTGCTGCCTCCGGCGCAGGCTGGGACGTTTGCGCCTCTGTCGCTGGGGCAACGACGACGGCCTCTTGCACCTGTAGTGTCGCACCCTCGCGTCCGAACGCGATATAGGCACCCACAATTAGCGCAGCGACCATGCCACCACCCGCGATGAATGCGCCTGTGTTTCCTCCGAAACCGGCTAAAACCTTGCTCATATTCATCATCTCCCCCAACCGCCCCCGTCGGCGTGCGTTGAGCCTTTGTAGCGGACGCGCTATGACGGGTCAAAAGTCCATCCATATATTCACAGACATTTGCACCAAGTGATGCAGGAGTAACCGATGACCGTCAATTCCCCCCTCAAATCCGTCTGTGTTTTCTGTGGCTCGCGCGCGGGTGATGATCCGGAGTTTGCCGCCGACGCTGCACATCTGGGCAGCGGTATCGCGACCAATGGCTGGCGTCTGGTATACGGCGCGGGCGACGTGGGCCTGATGGGCACAGTGGCGCGCGCAGCGCAGGATGCGGGCGGCGATACCTTTGGTGTGATCCCTGCCCATCTGGTCGCGTGGGAGGTCGGGAAAACCGACCTCACAACCTATATCGTCACCGAAACCATGCATGAACGCAAAAAGGTCATGTTCATGAATTGCGATGCGGTTGTCGTGCTGCCCGGTGGTGCCGGTTCCTTGGACGAACTATTCGAGGTTCTCACATGGCGCCAGCTGGGACTGCATGACAAACCCATCTACATTGTAAATACCAACGGGTATTGGGATCCACTGTTCCAACTGATGAACCATGTCACCGCGCACGGTTTCGCGGATGAAAGCCTTCTGGCGTTTCTAACTTGGGTGCCAGATGCCGGCACGGCGCTGACGCAGATTGAAGGTCATTTTACCGCATAGACCAAAGATATTGCAGCTAGGCATTCACAGGATCACCCCACGCAAAAGCCCCGCAGCGCGAGGCATGCGGGGCTTGTGGTAGACCTAGAATGTCTCAGCGATCACATGCGTGACGCAACATTTTCCCAGTTCACGAGGTTGTCGAGGAAGTTCGTCAGATAATCAGGGCGCGCATTGCGGAAGTCGATGTAGTAGGAATGCTCCCACACATCGCAGCCCAGCAACGTTGTCTGACCAAAGCAAACCGGATTAACGCCGTTTTCAGTTTTGGTGACTTTCAATGCGCCGTCGGTGTCTTTGACCAACCACGCCCAGCCTGAACCAAACTGGCCGGCGCCTGCTGCTTTGAAGTCATCCTTGAACTTGTCGACCGAACCGAAGCTTTCAGTGATCGCTTTTTCAAGCGCACCGGGCATCGCGGAAGATCCTGGCCCCATCATTTCCCAAAACTGGTTGTGGTTCCACAGCTGCGAGATGTTGTTGAAGATGCCACTTTGTGCAACGGCGGACGCATCATAGGTGCCTTTGATGATCTCTTCGAGGGATTTACCCTCCCATTCGGTGCCCTCAATCGCTTTGTTGCCGTTCACCACATAGGCATTGTGGTGCTTGTCGTGGTGGTACTCCAGCGTCTCGGCGCTCATGCCTTTGGTGGCAAGGGCATCGTGGGCATAGGGAAGATCGGGCAGTTGAAAAGCCATTTCTGGGCCTCCTTGAATATTGAAAGGAACTACTGCAAATGAAGCGCACAATCGGTCCGCGTCAAGGGCAGTTGCCCGCAAAAGCTGCAAACAACGCGCTAGAATGCGCCGACTTCGGATCCCGGCTGTGCCGCGATGCTCAGCACGTCAAACACATATTGCGCGACCGAGCGGAAGCAGACCACGTGAAAAACGTCCTCCTCGGGCATCCAGAACGCGGCAGGCACCTGTGCGATGCGCGTGCGGCGGAACATGCCGGGAGTAAAGGCCGCAGGCGCCAGATCAACAGGTGCCAGCTTGGACATCACCTCACGGGCATTGGGGCCGCTCACTTTGAACAACGCGCGCGCGTCTGATACGTTTACGGCAAGGGCGTGCACCTTGCTCAGTTTATCTTGCAGATCGGCCAGCTTTGCATGCGCATCCTCATAAGCGCACATAATCAACAACTCGTCGGGGGACATCCATGCCATGCCCCCGCGCCCTTCGGTAAGGCAGTGGCGCATGTCGGGGACATTGACGCCCGCCGCCGCGACAGCAGCCTTTTGCACCGGCTTTGACCCCAAATCGCCGCGCAGGGTGATCATCCCGACTGCACCCATTTCGGACACTTCCGCAATGCCCGCAGCATACGTGGCACTTTTCAATGCAGATACCGGCTCAGACATTCTGCTTCTCCCCGTCTTTATCATAAAACACGGGGTCTACGATCCGCGCGCTGTAGGTCTTGCCATCCGTGCCCGGAAATTCGAGCGTTTCGCCCATCCGGTCGGGACCGTTGTGCACAAGGCCCATCGCGATCCCCTTGCCCAAGACCGGCGAATGGTAGCTGGAGGTGACCCGCCCGATCATATTGCGCTGACCGTTCTCGTTCTTGCCTTCACCGACCGCATAGGCCCCATCGGGTAGTGTCGAGCCATCGGTCGTCTCAAGCCCGACCAGCTTCCAGCGGTTCGGATCAGCCATGTGGGCGCGCAAATGCGCCCGTTTGCCCAGATAGTCATCCTTTTTCTTGGACAAGGCCCAGTGCAGGCCAAGGTCCTGAGGAATGACCGTACCATCGGTCTCGTCACCGATCATGATGAAGCCTTTTTCAGCGCGCAGGATGTGCAAACACTCGGTCCCGTAGGGCATGACGCCCAGATCGGCACCCACCGCCATGAGCGCATCCCAGAACGCCTGACCCTGCCCCGCGTCGACCGCGATTTCATATGACAACTCACCGGAGAAGGAGATCCGGTAGACGCGCACCTTGAAGCCGCCGATCTCGCCGTCTGCCCACTCCATAAAGCCCAACGCCTCTTTCGAGACATCCATGCCACCGAGTTTTTCAAGCGCCTTGCGGCCATTGGGACCAACAACTGCGATCTGCGCATATTGCTCTGTCACGTTGGCGACATAGACTTCCCAGTCCCACCATTCGGTCTGCAACCACTCTTCCATATGCGCATGAATGCTTTCTGCGCCGCCCGTAGTGGTGTGGCACAGCCATGTATCCTCGTCGATGCGCGCAACCACACCGTCGTCGATCAAAAAACCGTTGTCGTTGCACATAAGGCCATAGCGACATTTGCCAGGCTTCAGCGTGCTCATCATGTTGGTGTAGAGCATATCAAGGAACTTGCCCGCGTCCGGCCCTTTGACCACCAGCTTGCCCAACGTCGAAGCATCCAGAAGCCCCATGTTTTCGCGGGTATTCGTCACTTCGCGCATCACAGCGTCATGGGTGCTCTCGCCACCTTGGCGGTAGGCGTAGGGCCTGCGCCATTGACCAACCGGCTCCCACTCCGCGCCATTGGTATCATGCCAATCGTGCATCGGTGTGCGACGGATCGGTTGGAACGCGGCATCGCGCGCCTCACCGCCGATCGCGGCCATTGAAATCGGATGGTATGGCGGGCGGAATGTGGTTGTACCCACCGCAGGAATATCTTCACCCAATGCATTAGCAAGCGTCGCAAGTCCGTTGATATTACTCAACTTACCTTGATCTGTTGCCATACCCAATGTGGTATAGCGTTTTGCATGCTCGACGGAGACAAAGCCCTCTTGTGCGGCCAACCGTACGTCGGAGACCTTGACGTCATTCTGATAATCCAGAAACGCCTTCTCGCGCAGTTTCACACTGGCACCTTGCGGCATGAGCCAGACAGGGGCCATCGGCGCTTCCTCACGGCGGTCACCGATGGAGGCCTTGGCACTGCGCGGCAGTTTTTTGCCCAGACAGCGCAAAACGCCATCAGCCGCAGCAAACGCATCGTTGAGCAGGTCATCAAGCTGGAACAAACCGGAAGCCGCACCCGCCGTCGAGACAAACTGTCCCCCGTCGGCCCCTGTCGGCGCGTGATCGGGGCACGGGCTAAAACAGACGTTTGCCGTGTCCCACTTGAGCTTGCCACCGCAGTGGGACCACAGGTGGACGACCGGCGACCAACCGCCCGACATTGCCACCGCATCGCAGGCAATCTCTTCGATCACAGCACCCTCGCCCGCCTGTGAGCAGACGGCCACGCCTGTCACGCGCTTGCCCCCTTTGACGGACGACACCGCGTGTCCCATCAGGACGCGGATGCCCAACGCCTTGGCCTGCGCCATTAAGTCGCTGTCTTGGGGCAGCACCCGCGCATCAAGGATCGCAGGCACATCAAGGCCCGCATGTTTGAGCGCAATGGCCGTCAGATAGGCATCGTCATTATTGGTCACAACAACCGTGCGATCACCAGGCGACACGCCAAAGTTCACGGCATAATCGCGCACAGAGGCGGCCAGCATGACACCGGGCACATCATTGCCCGCAAAGCTCAAAGGCCGCTCTATCGCGCCTGTCGCGGTGACGATATGGCCCGCACGAATCCGCCAAAGCCGGTGACGCGGGCCGGTCTTGTCGGGATCATGATCAGTGAGCCGCTCATACCCTAGCACATAACCGTGGTCGTACACGCCTGCCCCCATGGTGCGGGCCCGCAGAGTGACGTTTTCCATGCCTGCCAACTCTGCCAGCGTCGCATCAATCCAGTCCTGCGCAGGCATGCCGTCAATCTCGCCGCCGTCTACAGGCGTGCGGCCACCCCAATAGCTGTTTTGCTCGATCAGCATCACGCGAACACCCGACAGGGCCGCCGCACGTGCAGCCTCAAGGCCGCCCACACCACCACCGACCACAAGCACGTCACAGAACGCATAGAAATGCTCGTACGTGTCATCATCGCGCGTCTTGGGCGCGCGGCCAAGGCCCGCCGAGTGGCGGATGATCGGCTCATAGACGTGCTTCCACAAAGGGCGTGGATGGATGAACATCTTGTAATAGAACCCTGCGGGCAGGAAGCGGCTGAGGTGCTTGTTGATGGCACCGACGTCGAATTCAAGGCTGGGCCAGTGGTTCTGGCTCTCGGCGCGCAACCCGTCAAACAGCTCGGTCGTGGTGACGCGGGCGTTGGGCTCGAACCCGCCCTCATGGCCAAGGTTTACAAGGCCATTCGGCTCTTCCGGCCCTGCAGCGACAATGCCGCGCGGACGGTGATATTTGAACGAACGCCCCACCAGCATCTGGTCATTGGCGAGCAGCGCGGAGGCAAGCGTATCGCCCGCATACCCGTCCATATGCTTGCCGTTAAAGCGGAATTTCACCGGTGCGGATCTGTCTACGAGGCGGCCACCTTTTGCAAGACGTGTGCTCATGATCGGGTCTCCAACGCGGGCAGACAGCACGCAACGAGGTTAAAACTAGGGGTGGCAGGCATCACGACGCCTCGCGCCAACCGGGACGCTTTGTGTCAATCTCGGCCAGCAACGCGTCAGGCGGGGCGAGGGTTTGGGCACTATAAGTGCCGAAAACCTCCAGCGTCATGGTGTCGCGGGCCATATGGAACCACTTGCCACAGCCGTTCTGGTGGCGCCATCGCTCAAAATGCACACCTTTGGGGTTTTTGCGCATGAACAGATAGGTTTCCATCTGGTCATCAGACGCCTCAGGCCCCGCATGACGCGTGATATGCGCCTCGCCATGGGCATGGAATTCGGTTTCCTCGGCAGTGATGCCGCAGCAGGGGCAGGATACGATTAGCATACGC
>JBATTJ010000114.1:0-6418 GCA_049670485.1 Sulfitobacter sp. | reverse complement strand
AGGGAGGCCTTTGTCGTGGAAGGGGGCAGCTTGCTGGATGCCTCTGGTGATGCACTTGAACATGTGCGGATAGAAGGTTTGCGATAGGCAATCCATATCTCCCTGCAACATACAAAAAGCCCGCTCTGCTAGGAGCGGGCTTTTCACTTCATCGAAATCTGTACCAGTAGCTTGGTTTTATCAGGCTGTTGTGCGGATCGCCTTCGCTTCGGAGAATGACAGGAGCCGTTTTGACTGCTCATCCCATAAGTGCAGGCGTGCGTTCGAGATGCTTTCGCGAATTGTCATCCGGTTGATGTCACCAAGGCTGGCGTGATCGCGGAGCACTTCGGGAAGCCGATAAAATGGAATACGGCTGTAAAGGTGGTGGATGTGATGGATGCCGATGTTTGCACTCAGCCATTGTAGCGGAGAGGGCAGTACATAGTGCGAACTGCCTTTGAGGGCGGCGTCGTGCAGATCCCAAGCGTCTTCTTCTTCCCAATGGGTCGTCTCGAATTGGTGCTGCACATAAAACAACCAAACGCCTGCAGTTGCAGCAAGCAAGGTGGAGGGCACAAAGATCAACAAGATAGGCATCAGCCCGCCAAAGTACCAGATTACCAGCAATGCCACGATGATCGCTGCGTTAGTGCACATCGCACTGATCCAGTAGCGCGCTTTCGCCATCAGACCCAAAGGCAGCCGGTTTTGCAAAAAGAACAGATATCCTGGTCCAAGACCGAACAAGACGATCGGGTGACGGTACATCCGGTAGCGCAGTCGCCCGAGGCGCGACAGGTTTTGATATTCGGTTACGGTGAGTGTCAGCACATCGCCGATCCCGCGTCGCCCCAGATGCCCCGCCGAGCTGTGGTGGATAGAGTGGGATCTGCGCCAGACGTCATAAGGCGTGAGTGTGACGACACCCAGCGCGCGGCCGACCCAATCGCTCAGCGCGCGATCTTTGAAAAACGAAGCGTGACCGCAGTCATGCTGGATCGCAAAGAGCCTCAGCAAGAATGCCGCATTGATCAGTGAAATCCCGAGAGCGAGCCACGCACTATAGGAAAGAGACCACCACGCCAGCGCCCAAAGCGCCACAAACGGTCCTAACGTTATGCCTAGCTCATACAGGCTACGCCCGGTGCTTGGTTCGCGGTAATTTGAGAGAATTTTTACCCATTCGCGTGCTGGAGTGGGGACGGGCGCGCTTTGAAGCGCGTTTTGTGTGTCATTCATATGCCTGCTTCTTGTCCTTATTGCCCGCCCTGATAAATCAAAGCAGGAGGGGAACAACGAATAAATGAGGGAAAAATTCCTAAGAATTCGCAAACATCCACTTGCTCTGGATATCTTGTAGTGGGGGGCTTGTCCTAGGGGAAGGCAAAATGCTGTGATCGGCGCGAATGACGCAGGGGGACTTGTACCGAAATCCGCCCTTGCCAGCCATCGCGACTCCCCCTATACGCGCCGATATTGACGGGGTGCGCCATGGTGTGCCCCGTGATTACATTACGACAGCGCGATGAGGGCTTATGATGAGCATGTGTCCTCCTCTCCGTTTCCATCCCAAGATAAGGGATTTGCATTATGGCTGCCAGCCAGAACATCCGCATTCGCCTCAAGGCGTTTGATTATCGGGTGCTTGATGCCTCCACTCAGGAAATCGTCAACACCGCCAAGCGCACAGGCGCTTCCGTTCGCGGCCCAATTCCGCTGCCGAACAAAATCGAAAAATTCACCGTTTTGCGTGGTCCACACGTAGACAAGAAATCCCGTGACCAGTTTGAAATCCGCACGCACAAGCGTCTGCTGGATATCGTTGATCCGACCCCCCAGACCGTTGACGCGCTGATGAAGCTCGACCTCGCCGCTGGTGTGGACGTCGAGATCAAGCTGCAGTCATAAGCGTAGGAGGGTAATAGTATGTTGCGCTCAGGCGTTATTGCAAAAAAGATGGGCATGACCCGTCTGTTCATGGAAGACGGCAAGCAGATCCCTGTGACCGTTCTTCAACTCGATAACCTTCAGGTTGTGGCTCAACGCACAATCGAACGGGACGGCTACATTGCTGTTCAGCTCGGTGCAGGCACGGCCAAAGTAAAGCGGACAAGCCAAGCGATGCGCGGCCACTTCGCAGCTGCAAAGGTTGAACCAAAGCGCAAGGTTGCCGAATTCCGTGTCGACGCGGATGCCATGCTGCCAGTTGGCGAAGAGATCATTGCTGATCACTACTTTGCCGGTCAGTATGTTGACGTCGCAGGCACTTCCATCGGTAAGGGCTTTCAGGGCGCGATGAAGCGTCACAACTTTGGCGGTCTGCGTGCGACGCACGGTGTTTCCATCTCGCACCGCTCACACGGCTCCACGGGCCAGTGTCAGGATCCCGGTAAGGTTTTCAAAGGCAAGAAAATGGCTGGTCATATGGGCGCTGCCCGCGTGACAACGATGAACCTCGAGGTTGTCAAAACTGACTCCGCGCGTGGGTTGATCATGGTCAAAGGCGCTGTTCCAGGCTCCAAAGGTGGTTGGGTCACAGTCAAGGATGCGGTGAAAAAGCCGTTCCCCGAGAATGCGATCGTTCCGGGTGCTTTGGCCTCTGCCGCACGTGAAGCCGCGAAAGCAGCCGAAGAAGCAGCAGCAGCCGCAGCAGCGGAAGCCGAAGCAGAAGCAGCACGCCTTGCAGAAGAGCAGGCCGCCGCAGAAGCAGAGCAGCTGAAAGCCGCAGAAGCCGAAATCGCAAACGAGAGTGCCGATCCGGTAGCTGATAAAGCTGCGGAAGACACAGACAAGAAAGAAGGTGACGCATGAAACTCGATGTCATCAAACTCGACGGCGGCAGTGCTGGTTCGGTTGATCTGGACGAGGCCCTGTTTGGTCTTGAGCCACGCGCCGACATCCTACACCGCGTTGTGCGCTGGCAGCGTAACAATGCGCAGCAGGGCACGCACAAGGTCAAGACACGTCGTGAAGTCAGCTATTCCACCAAAAAGATCTATCGCCAAAAAGGCACCGGTGGCGCACGCCACGGCGCACGCTCGGCACCGATCTTTCGGGGTGGCGGTATTTACAAAGGTCCAACACCCCGTAGTCACGGCCACGAGTTGACCAAGAAGTTCCGCAAACTGGGTCTGCGTATGGCACTGTCCGCAAAGGCGAAAGCTGGCGCGCTGGTGATCATTGATGACGCAATGTCTGACGGTAAAACATCCGCACTGGCCAAACAGGTTAAATCCTTGGGTTGGAAGCGGGCGTTGATCATTGACGGTGCATCCGTGAATGAGAACTTCCTGCAAGCCGCGCGCAACATCGACGGTCTGGATATCCTGCCGACAATGGGCGCAAACGTATACGACATCCTCAAGCGTGACACACTCGTGATCACCAAAGCGGGGATTGAAGCACTGGAGGCCCGTTTGAAATGAGCGCGAAACCAGAACACTACGACGTGATCCGCAAGCCGCTGATCACTGAAAAAGCGACAATGGCGTCCGAGCAGAACGCCGTCGTCTTTGAAGTAGCGATGAGCAGCAACAAGCCGATGATCAAGGAAGCTGTCGAAGCTCTCTTTGGTGTCAAGGTGAAGGCCGTGAATACGTCCATTACCAAAGGCAAGGTAAAGCGCTTCCGCGGGCAGCTGGGCACACGTCGCGACGTGAAGAAAGCCTATGTGACGCTCGAAGAAGGTAACACCATCGACGTCTCCACCGGTCTGTAAGACAACCGGTTCAAGAATGCCTCAAGGCCCCTGCGTATCGCGGGGGCCTTTTGCGTTCGTCTCGTACGTGCGCGCTTTCGTGCCGAACTGTCGCACCATGTTTATAACGCTTGCTTTTGCGCAGCCAATGGCGCATCAGGGCGGTGCGACGTTACTCTATCTATCGGAATTACTGCTCCTTACGGCTCAGTCTGACGATCTTTAAACGACTTAGCCGACCTGCCGCATTCTGCGGGCAGTTAATATTAAGGAATACACTAATGGCCACTGGTACAGTAAAATGGTTCAACACAACTAAAGGTTTCGGATTTATCGCTCCCGATGGCGGCAGCAAAGACGTTTTTGTACACATCTCTGCCGTTGAGCAAGCAGGCCTCACAGGCCTGTCCGATGATCAGAAAGTTACTTTCGACATCGAAGCCGGCCGCGACGGTCGCGAATCCGCGACAAACATCGCACTGGCATAAGCTGGTTCAGTCCCGCGAGGGGCTGAGGTTAGAGAATTTGGAAGGGCGTGGCTGTGATGGCTACGCCCTTTTTCATTGTAGATATTGTAAAGAGCGAACTTCATTTCCAAGTAGTATGACGTATTAATCATCTAATGGATTTGAGTTATGGCATTGAAGATTGTAAGTTTTGAGGAAGCGCTGAAAATTTCGGATAACTACGGGAAAAAGCATCTCCTCCTAGGAAATGGTTTTAGCATTGCGTGTAAACCTGACATTTTTTCTTATTCGTCCTTGTTCAAAGAGGCAAAGAAGAAGATGTCTCGTAAATTGACTAAAACGTTTGCGGCACTTAAAACCCAAGATTTTGAAAAAGTGATCCGAGCGCTAATGGATGCATCTTCAATCTTAGGCGTCTACCTCCCAAAGAAGTTGAAATCGAAAGCGCGGCTTTCTGCTGACTCTGAGCAATTGAAGAAAGATCTAATTCAAGCGGTTGCTGGAACACATCCGGCTAGACCATACGATGTTTCAGACGAGCAGTTTCAGGCTTGCCGCATGTTTTTGGCCAACTTTGTTGGGGATGGAATTGGCGGAAAGGTATACACCTTCAACTATGACTTGCTACTGTACTGGACGCTCATGCACGAAGGGGATGAGCTGGACTTCAATCATGTCGTTCTGAAGCACGATGATGGATTTAGAAAAGACGCCAACGACGCCAGTGCAGACTATGTCGAGTGGCAGGGGGAAGGGGCATCAAACTCAAGCCAGAATATTCATTACCTCCACGGTGCACTTCATCTCTTCGATGCAGGCTATCAACTGAGAAAGTATACTTGGGTAAATACTGGCAAGGCCCTAGTAGATCAGGCCAACGAAGCTTTAGGTACTAATGCGTTTCCTCTTTTCGTTGCAGAAGGCACGACCTTATCTAAGCAAACGAAGATTATGCATAGCGCCTACCTCCATCATAACTTAAAAAGTTTTGATGCTGTTTGCAAAACGAAAGGCAGAGGAGGTAAGGCGCTTTTTGTATACGGTCATTCCTTCGATACGAATGACGCCCACGTCCTAAACAAGATTGGCTATGGCAAAATTGACCATCTTTTTGTGAGTTTGTTTGGAGACCCCGACAGTGAGAGTAATTCACTTATCCGTGCAAATGTTGATGCTATCGCTGCCCTGAGAGGTGATTTCGGACCGGAACTGAGAGTGACATATTACGATGCAGTAAGTGCTGCCGTTTGGGGGTAGTTCTCGGGTTCTTCTAACTGTCTGGCACGGTTAGTGCAAATGAGTAGCTTTAGTTTAAAATCTGCACCCTTGACCCCACCCCCTCCACCCCCTAACAGACGACAACGGCATAGCCCCAGATTCGTCTGGGGCTTCGTCTTTGTGCACGGCTCAATCCGCGCACACTACTCTGGCACCTACGGGGGCCTATAACCATACCGCTCCCCGGAGCGGTGACATAGCAAAACGGAAGACAGAGAACATGGCACTCAAGTCGTATAAACCGACGACGCCAGGCCAGCGTGGGCTGGTACTGATCGACCGTTCGGAGCTTTGGAAAGGTCGCCCTGTCAAGGCCCTCACTGAGGGACTTAGCAAGCACGGCGGACGGAACAACACCGGACGGATCACAATGCGTCGCAAGGGTGGGGGCGCCAAGCGTCTTTACCGTATCGTCGATTTCAAGCGCAACAAGATGGACGTTACCGCGGCCGTCATGCGTATTGAATATGACCCCAACCGGACCGCGTTTATCGCGCTCGTGAAATATGAAGACGGGGAGCAGGCCTATATCCTCGCGCCCCAACGGATCGCCGTCGGTGATCAGGTTGTGGCCAGCCAAAAGGCTGACATCAAACCTGGTAATGCGATGCCATTCTCCGGCATGCCCATTGGTACGATCATCCACAACATCGAGATGAAGCCAGGCAAAGGCGGCCAGATCGCCCGTGCGGCCGGTACTTACGCCCAGTTCGTGGGCCGTGATGGTGGCTACGCCCAGATCCGTCTGAGCAGTGGTGAATTGCGTCTTGTGCGTCAGGAATGCATGGCCACCGTTGGTGCCGTGTCTAACCCCGACAACTCCAACCAGAACTACGGCAAAGCGGGCCGCATGCGTCACAAGGGCATCCGCCCGTCTGTGCGCGGTGTCGTGATGAACCCGATCGACCACCCGCACGGTGGTGGTGAAGGTCGTACATCCGGTGGTCGTCACCCGGTTACCCCTTGGGGCAAACCGACCAAAGGTGCCAAGACT
>JBATTJ010000113.1:0-2034 GCA_049670485.1 Sulfitobacter sp. | reverse complement strand
GCCTTCACCTATATAGCGAACGCGAATTGATTGAGTTTTACCAGCCGCGATCACGACCTGCGGTGGGAAGATCAGGAAATCATCATCAGCAGGAGTGAGTGTTTCATCGCCATTTTCATCGATTGTGAGGACACTCGGTACAGCTTCGATAGTGATCGGAAACGAGCGAGTGTTTGTTACCTGAAGCGTTGTCTGCGTGCCGTTTCCACTCGGCTCAAGTTCGAAACGCATTGGCTCTACTCGTTGAGCGTGAGCAGCGGGCGAAATTGCCTGTAGAGGCAATGCTAAAGTTGTTAAAAAAAGGACTTTCTTTATCTTCGGGAAGAGCATGGCTGACCTTTCATGCTGTGGTTTTATCTAATCAAAAGATGCCGCTGGCCAAGTTGAAACTCGGCCAGCGGCATGCCTATTACGATGCGGTCAGCTGCACCGTAATGGTGTCTGCATAGCCACCTGCCCACACGGCAGATTCGTTAAGGGTGACATTCAGATTCCCTGAGATGCCATTGGCAAGGGCCTCTGAACCTGAAATGGTTGCAGATGCAGAGACATCATTGTTGAACGCACCTGTCGTGTCGAGCACCAATGGCGCAGCAAGTGCGGCACTGGTCAGAGTCGCAGTGTATTCAATTTCCAGATCTTCGTTGTCGTCGCTTTCCATCCCGCCTTCTGAGCTGGTAAGAGTAACTTCTGCACCGTCGCCATCGTTGCATTGTAGCGAAAGGCCATCGTTGATCTCAGACCCTGCTGTCATGGAAGGGAATGAGATGCTTGCGAAGAGGTCACTTACTTCACAAACGGGTGCAACAACGCCGTTCATTTTACCGCCGCCAACTTGAGCTTGTGCAGGTGCAGCAATCGCGATCGCAGGAATTGAGGCAGCCAGAAGAGCTTTATTAATCATACGCATAAATATTCTCCAGAATGTTGGATTTAAGTTAGTCGCCCTTGGATTAAGACGAATTCATCCCACCAATTGGATTTTAGCAATTTGATGGGGCGCCCGTTGGCGACAAAACTAAGCACCTACACAGTCATGAAAACTGCTCATTGGATCGGCTATCGGTTCATTAGATTTTGCGAGCACGAATTTGTTCAATACGTGCTATTTCGATTAACATGGTGTTCTAAAGATGTGTTCCCGCGCTCTCTATCGCTCCAGATGTCAAAAATGTGCCAATTTTGGACCTAAGTCGCGTTCGCATTGCACGAAAGGTTGGGATTGGTTAGTTAACGCTAATAAATAAACGAATCACCCTTCAGGTCGCGCAGAAGTATATTTGGTGAGGGGGTATGCATCACATGGAAGATGCAACATGCGCGGCAATTGTATGCCGCAGCGTATTTTTGCGCGATATGGTGGCTGATAATCTTCAGCATCATGGTGTTAGGGTTGTTTCTACAGCTTGCGAGTTCTCTGAGTTGTCAGAGGACTGCAAGCCAGACATTGTTGTGGCAGTTGAAACGTCCACAGGCGAACTGGCTAGAGCTAATGAGGCAGTTGAAAAATTAGCACTGCGGTTTGATCGCTGGTTGGTCATTGGCTCAGCTGAGCAAGGCTCAATTTTTCAACGTTTGCGCGCTATACGCAGCGACATATCTGGCGTTCCACTCGATATCGGCACGGAAGATATGTATCATGCGGTAACTTTGGCTGCGAATACGGATGCTGTTTGCATCGGTGGCACGTGCTGCAATTGTGTGTCGACAGAAATGCACAAATTGAAAGATGCCAGCCTTGACCGCTCTCAATGGGAAATTTTAAAAATGCTCGCAGACGGGGCGACTAACAAACACATTGCCAACCGTTTTTCATGCGACGAGAATAAGGTAAAAGGCATGATCCGGCGATTGCTTGGGGTCATTGACGCTGCCAACCGCACCCAGGCTGCAGTGATTGCAGCACGGGCCGGTCTTTAATCGACGCGCTTCTGGATAGTTCCACCAATCAATGGCCGCAAATGAGTCGTTGGTTAAACGGCGGTTTTAGGAGAACCGAGGCCCAAAACCAGACCTTCGGCAATCGGCCCACAT
>JBATTJ010000112.1:0-14089 GCA_049670485.1 Sulfitobacter sp. | reverse complement strand
GGGTATAGACATACGTGCCGACACGGCGTGTCGCAGAATTTCCCACCAGAACGACGGTACGCATGTCTGCCATTTCTGGGCGGGCGTCCTCTAACGTCACGGTGTTCAGCGCCTGTTCCGGCGTACTGACCGCGCGGGCGAAGGTGATCAAACGGTCGCCCCCACATTCCTCGCGCAGAATATCGAGCGCGGCGGAAAATTGGTGCGGGCGCGATCTTGAGCGTGGATTGTAGAAGGCCATCGCAAAATCGGCCTGTGCAGCAAGGCGCAATCGGTGCTCGACCATCGCCCAAGGTTTGAGATTATCACTCAGATTGATGGTGCAAAAATCATGGCCAAGTGGCGCGCCCACCGCCGCCGCTGCCGCGAGCATCGCAGTGATGCCGGGCAGGACACGGATATCCACGCCCGCATGCTCTGGATGTTTCTCCAGACCCTCAAAGACCGCCGATGCCATGGCAAAAACACCCGGATCACCGGAGGAGACAACGACGACTCGTGCGCCACCTACCGCAAGTTGCAGCGCATGAAGCGCGCGGTCCAGCTCGACCCGGTTATCGGTCGGGTGCAGGGTCAGGCCTGCGCGGGGCGCCACCCGTGCAACGTAGGGTATATAGCCGATGATGTCGGTCGCCTGCGCCAATGCGGCTGTAACTTCGGGTGTCACCAGATCGTCGCGCCCCGGCCCAAGCCCTACAATGGCGATCCAACCGCTCATTCCATCGCCTCTGGTCTGCGGCCTTGTCCGTGGACCAGCACGATGGCGAAATACGGGCAGTCAGCATCATCCACATCGCTCAGCTTTGCAACCCTCTGATCAGGCATCGTGCCCTTCTCCACAAGCCACGCATCCTCAAGCCTACCTGTTGCGGCCAGTGCGCGACGCACAGCAGGCAGGTTGCGTCCTGTTTTCATCACCACAAGCGCATCTGCACGCTTCATATGGGTAACCAACTCTTCTTCCGGCAAGGTGCCCATCAGTACGGTCATCACATCATCGCCCCATGTAAACGGCGTATCAAGCGCGTTCCAGCAGCCGACCATTCCGGGGATTGCAGGCACCACTTCAACAGCCGTGTTATCCTGCAAGCGCGTATGCAAATGCATGAACGAGCCATAGAAAAAAGGATCGCCCTCGCACAATACGACCACATCATGCGCACGGGCCAACACCGCAAGACGCTCCGCCCAATCGGCATAAAAATCGACCATCAGATCACGGTAGGCGTCAGAGCCGAAGTGCAATTCGGTCGTCACCGGATACTCCATCGCGTATTCGGTCACATCCGCGCGCAGCATTCCCTGCACGATTGTACGGGCCTGTCCGGCGCGGCCTTTCTTGCGGAAAAACGCCAGATGCCGCGCCCCACGGATAAGGCGGTCGGACCGCACGCTCATCAAATCGGGATCACCGGGGCCAAGCCCTGCGCAGATTACTTTTCCCATGTTATTCTACCCTGCTGGCAAGGGCATTGATCGCCGCCACCGTCATGGCAGAACCGCCAAGCCGTCCGGTCACCACCATTGAAGGTACAGGTAGATCGGCCATCAACGCATCCTTGGATTCCGCTGCACCGATGAAACCCACGGGACATCCGATAATCGCCGCTGGTCGCGGGTACGCGGGATCGGCAAGCATGTTGAGCAAATGAAATAGCGCGGTGGGCGCATTGCCGATGGCGATAACCGCCCCTTCAAGGTGATCGCGCCACAGCTCCAATGCGGCCGCAGAGCGTGTGTTGGCCATATCCGCCGCCATCTGCGGCACCCGTGGGTCGCGCAGGGTGCAGATCACCTCATTCTCGCGGGGCAGCCGTTTTCGCGTGATCCCCTCGGACACCATATAGGCATCGCATAAAATCGGCGCGCCCTGTTCCAATGCGGCGCGTGCATTGACCGCCATCTGTGGGGAAAAGCGGATGTATTCCTCAAGCCCGACCATACCGGCGGCATGGATCATACGGACCGCTACGATCTCTTCCTCTACCGTAAACCGTGCCAATGCGGCCTCGGCGCGGATGGTCGCAAAGGACTGGCGATAAATCTCTGCGCCGTCGGTGATATAGGTATGGGGCATCAAAACGCCTTTTTCAAAAGATCGGGAAGGTCGGTCGACTGGATTGATCGGGCGCAGGGCGCTGCATCGGCGGTGCCATTGTGGATCACATCAAACCCTTCGGGGGTCGCGGTGAGCGTCACATCCGCAGCACGTGGCAATGCACATCCTTTGGCACAGCCCGACACATGCAGGACCGCACCCGCTGGCACAAAAGACGCAAGGTTGCGGGCGTGGATACGCGTGGCACCGCGCGCCTGCGCACAACCCGGTGCGCCAACACAGGCGACAACACGCAGTAGCGGATCGGCAGGGTCGGTGATCAGCCCATCGAACTGTGGCACCACGTTCGCGCACTCGATCAACAGCATCCGCCACGGCGTCATCCGCAAGGGGCCTGAATCTGAAAGGGCTGTCAGAAGTACTGCATCAATCTGGCCAAACGCAGGTGCGATCAACATGCCTGCCGGATGCGGACCCGGTCCCGATGGCGCGGCATTCGCCTGACAGGCAGTATCGAAACCGGCCGGCAACGGGATATCCGCACTCAAAATCCGCGACATCCGGCTGCCGTGAGGCAGCGACCATCGGGCAAGGTCAAGCATCGCTTGCACAGCGCAATCCGCACGCACCGCCTTCCCGAAAGGATGGTTCGCGGCGCAAACGATCAACTGCCCATCTGATGCACGCTCCAGCCTTACATCAGCCGGTGTACCCTGCAGACAAGGTTGCGCACCCGTATCGACTGCATAGCCGAATTTGGCACTCACATTTGGTGCGGTTTTCTGCGCCAAGGCAACGGTAAGGGCATCCACAAGCGTTTCTGTGTCATCACCACGGGTATAAAACGGCGTGATCAAGATATTGCGGCGGTTCTCGACTTGCGCGTTCGGATCAATAAGGCCAAGCACGCGCAAACCGTCGATGAGCATCTCATAGCGGTTCTCGCATACACCGCGCAATTGCAGGTTGGCGCGGTTGGATACCTCTAGGATGCCGCTGCCGTGCTGCATACTCAGCTCGGCAATGCCCTTGGCCTGACGCGGTGTCAGGCGGCTTTGTGGCGGGCGCAATCGCACCACCAAACCATCGCCGGACATCATCGGCGTCAGCGCACCGGGGCACCACCCTTTGATCTGGGGTGCGAGCGTCATTGCGCCGCCGTCAGTTCAGCGTTGATCGAATTGCGCCGCGTGACCCACAAACCCGCATCGCGCAGAGCAGCAAACCGCGCGCGCATCGCATCAAGTGCATCGGGGTTTTCATCGGCCATAAACGCGACCAGATCATCGCGGCCCAGCGTGGCGTCATAGTAAAGATCGAACAAATGCGCAGGCACATTGCGGGTCAGATGCGCAAACGCCGCCAAGTTGTCGAGGGTCGCTACCACCTCTGCCGCGCCGCGAAACCCGTGCCGCATCATGCCAGTCGCCCAGTCAGGGTTGGCGGCACGGGCGCGCACCACGCGGGCGATCTCTTCGGGCAATGTGCGCGCGTGGGGCGTACCGGCACGGGTATGGTCGATGTGATAAACGGCGGGCTCCGCCGCACCCAGATGGGCCATTGCCGCCACAAAACCACCTTCATGGCTGGCATAATCGGAGGCAAGCAGCAGATCGCTTTCGAGCAGGTCCTGAACATGGGCAAAACCGTCCGCTTTGTGCAGCTGCGCCTCAAGCGCGTCACGGGCATGATGTGCCACACCCTGCGCGTCGATTGCCCACTCCGATCCACGCAGCCACGCCTCGCCCGCCGCCTGACGGCCCGTTTCGGAATAATCGTCAAGCGCGGCATCGACGTTGAGGCCGTATAGCCCCGGTTTGGGGCCGAAAACGCGCGGCGATTGTACCAGATAGGGGTTCATGTCCGCAGCTTCGTCGCGCTGGGACAGGGCCTGTGCGCCCGCCTCAAAAATCTGCGCGAGGCCCGGAAAGATGTCGCGGAAAAGGCCCGACACACGCAGCGTCACCTCGATCCGTGGCCGGTCCAAAAGCGTCAGAGGTACGATTTCAAATCCTGACACACGGTCGGAATTCTCGTCCCATCGGGGTGCAAGTCCGGCAAGGTGCAGTGCCATGGCCATCTCTTCACCCGCCGTCCGCATCGTCGCAGACCCCCACAGATCGACAACAAGCCCCTTTGGCCAGTCGCCCTTATCTTGCAGGTGGCGGCGCAACAACTCTTCCGCCAGTTTCACACCCTGGGCGTAGGCTGCCCGCGACGGAACCGAGCGGGGATCGACCGAGTAAAGGTTGCGGCCCGTGGGCAAGACGTCTGCGCGACCGCGATATGGAGAGCCGGAAGGGCCAGATGGCACACGCCGCCCGTCAAGGGCTGTCAACAAGCCGTCACTCTCCCCTTCGCCCGCGCCGAATATATGCAGGCCATCGCCGAATTGGCTTTCCTTGATGTCACAAACAAAACGGTCGATGCGGGTCATTGCCTCCGCCGCCGAGGCATCCGCATCAAGGCCCAGATCCGCCTCGACCCCTGCGGCCTGCGCCTCCGAGCGGATCATCGTGATGAGCCTGTCGCGACGTCCGGTATCGAGCCCGTCCGCAGAGGAGTATTCGTCCAGCAACCCCTCAAGTTGCTGCAACCCGTTTGGCACGGCGCTGTCTTTCATCGGCGGTGGCAAGTGACCCAACGTGACTGCGCCCACACGTCGCTTGGCCTGCGCCGCCTCGCCCGGATCATTCACGATAAACGGGTAAATCACGGGCATTGCACCGGTCAGAACCTCGGGCCAGCATGTGTCCGACAAGGCCACGGATTTGCCTGGCAACCACTCCAGCGTGCCATGTGCGCCGATATGCACCAGCGCGTGATGCCCCTGCGCGCGCAGCCACAGATAGAATGCAACATACGAATGGCGCGGCACCCGTGCCAGATCATGGTAGTCGGTATCGCGCGCTGAAATCTCGCCACGCTCCGGCTGCAACGCAACCAGCGCGGCACCACAGTCCTGAGCCGCAAAATGAAGCGCGCCATCGCGGCAGAGCGGATCATCCTCAACAGCACCCCATGCGCATGCCAGATCATCGCGCATATCTTGCGGTAATGTCTCCAACGCCGACGCGTATTCGGCTATGGGCCACGCAATGGTTTGATGCGACAGGCTTTTGCCAAAACCAACCTCCGGGCGCACGGCATACCCTGCGTGCCCGAGAGTCAGCAGTATATCCTCAAGCGAGGCAAGTGCGTCGAGGCCAACCGCATGGGCAATCTGGTCCGTACGGCCCGGATAGGTCGACAGAACAATGGCCAGTTTGCGATCCTGTGCAGGCGTGCTTGCCAGCTTGTGCCACGCGAGCACACGGTTGGCGACCGCCTGGATCCGTTGGGCATCCGCGCGGTGGGCAAAGCGGGAAAATTGCAGGTCGGGGTCTTTTTTGACCGGAGCCTTGAAGCTCACGACGCCAGTAAAGATGCGGCCGTCCACTTCGGGCAGCACGACATGCATCGCCAGATCCGCAGGCGACAATCCACGCTCGCTATCGGCCCATTCCTTGCGCCGCGCCGTGGACAACGCGATCTGGAATACTGGACAGCCGGGCGCATCAAGGGGTGTGACCCCGTCCGCGCCGCGCCCAGAGAACGCGGTAGCGTTGACGATGGCCACAGGTGCGATCTGCGCCAAGGTATCACTCAAGAAATCGCGCGCACTCTCGGCCTTGAGCGAGGGGACAAACAACCCGATGGCATTGAGCCCGCGTGCGCGCAGAGCAGTAATCACGCTGTCGACAGGGGCGGTATCCGCGGCCATGAGGTAGCTGCGATAGAAGGTCACCGCGACCACATCACCAACCGCATCCGCAAACGGGATCACGCCCAGATCAGGGTCGTAGTAGCCGCATTGCGGCACGGTTTTGGCGCCAATTACGGGACCTGCATAAAACCCCGCCGCCAGTGCCAGTTGCGCCAATGCGGCCTGCGCCGCGACAGGGCCGCCGATGTCGCACAAATGCGACAAGCGCCGCAATGTACTGACCGGCAGCGTGGAATGGGCATCGAGCGCCGGATCCTCCCGCCCATCAGCGGGCAGGATGGCCAACGCGATGTTGTTACGGCGGGCGAAATCCTGCACCTGCATCACACCATAGGACCAATAGTTCTCGCCGCCAATGAGCCGGATCAGAACACCTTTTGCACCGGTCAGTGTTGCCTCGACATAATTGTCGACCGACGCGGGGTGGCGCAACGCAACAAGGTTGCACAGGCGCAGTGTTGGCAAATCGCCAGCCGGTCCGCCGCCGCGATGCCAGCCCGCAGCAAAGGCGCCAAGGTCACTGTCCGAGAACGACAGCACGACCAGGTCCGCAGGCGTCTGGCCGGGATCGAACGGCGCCTCCGTATCCTCCAACCCATGACTTTCGCGGAACACGACATGCATGTATTCAGGCCCCCAATGCTTCGCGTATTTTCTCTGCGTTGATGTGGTCATGCTCGGCGATGACGACCAGATGACCGTGGCGCGGCGCACTGCCCCACGGGCGGTCAAACTGCTGGCGCACCCGCGCACCCACCGCCTGCACCAACAGGCGCATCGGCTTGCCCTTAACGGCGACATACCCCTTCACACGCAAGATATGCTGCTCATTCGCAAGCCGCTCAATCGCCGCGACAAGGGCATCCACATCCTCAATCTCGGGCATCGGGATGATCACCGTTTCGAAATCGTCATGCTCGTGATCATCGGCACCATCGTGGTGCGACGGACGCGCGGCCAGATCATCTTCGGCTGCCGCATTAAGGCCAAGGATCACGTTCGGATCAATCACCCCTTCGCTCATTTCCAAAATGGGAATTTTGCGCGGGCTTTCCGCCTCGATGATCTTGCGCGCAGCAGCAAGCCCTTCGGGTCCGGCCAGATCGGCCTTGGACATCAACACGATATCGGCGCACGCGATCTGATCCTCGAAAACTTCTGACAACGGTGTATCGTGGTCAATGCTGTCATCGGCCAACCGCTGTGCGTCGACGGCGGCAACATCAGCGGCAAAGCGGCCTGAGGCAACTGCTTCCGCATCGGCGAGGGCGATCACACCGTCGACAGTAATCTTGGACCGGATCGCAGGCCAGTCAAACGCCTTCAGCAATGGTTTGGGCAGGGCCAGACCGGACGTCTCGACCAGAATGTGATCTGGGCGCACAGGCATGGCCATCAGCGCTTCGATCGTCGGGATGAAGTCATCGGCCACGGTGCAGCAGATGCACCCATTGGCAAGCTCGACGATATTCTCGGCGGGGCAATTCTCGTCTGCGCAGGATTTCAGAATATCGCCGTCCACACCCACGGTGCCGAATTCATTGACCAACACGGCAAGGCGGCGGCCTTTGGAATGGGTCATCAGATGGCGGATCAGCGTCGTCTTGCCGGAGCCAAGAAAACCGGTGATGACAGTAACAGGAATTTTTGCAAGATCGGTCATTCGGGCACCTCCATGGGCGGGATACGGGCAAGGCTTTGCTTGCGGAAAATTACAGGACGTTCGCGCCAGGGCACAAGCCCGTCGTTTGTTGCGGCGTAGGCGGCAGCACCTGCAAGAATGTCAGCGCTGTCTTCGGATGTCAGACGTCCGTAAACATACGTCCATTTGCCCGGCGCCGATAGGGCAACGGATGCCCCTTGTGAGCATGCGGACAAGCATTCCACCGGCACGATATTGACCCCGTCGGGCGCACCCGCCTCGGCCAATGCCGCGTGCAACAGCGCGCCGGGGCGCGGCGCGTCTTCTTCCAATACTTCACCTGACCGGCAGGTGGTGCAAACGTGTAGGGTGACTGTCATCGCTGCCGCTCCTCTCATATATTTCCCGCGCATTTCCCTCTCGGGTTTTTCGGCTGCGGGTCCTGCTATTCGACTTATTCAACAACCAATCGTGTGCTGGCTGTCACGGGTTTGCCCGCAACCGCCAATTGGCTGTGATTGTTGCTGTTCAATGTGACCTCAATGTCGACCTCACCGTGCGGCAATGATGCGATGTGCATCCATTCCCCGTAAAGCCGCCCCAGCTTGTCACCGTTCACATAGACATGGGCATGCCCTTCGCCAGACACATGCTCGAAACCCGCCGCCGTGGGCATGAAGGTAAAATGCTTAACCGCGAGTTTGAGGTTATATCCCTGCACCGGATCTGGCGCGACCGTCACTTCCAGCGTCGGCACCTCGGCGGCTGTCACCTCCAACAATGTGTCATGGGCCATGTCGTGACCTTCGCCGTCATCCATGCCTGCATGGCTGGCGGCATCGCTGTGGTCGTGCCCGTCAAACGTAATCCCGTTGCCTGCCGCCACAACGAAACCTATCCCACCGCCAAAGACGAGGCCGATGGCGAAAAGACCCAGTGCCCTACTCATGCGCCGCTTCCTTTTGCCAGAAGTAGCCGGCAAAACAGCCCAGAACGCTCCATGCGACCATGCCGACGCCAAGTGCGCGCGCCGCAAACAAGGCCGCAATCTCGGGTGGGACTGTACCACGAAAGCTGTCAGGCTCGGGTGCGCCGATCAAATGCGGTGCCGCAAGCAGTACAGCGGCAACCGCCCAATACAGCCAATTCTGGCTGAACGCGATCAGCCAAAGTGCCACGCCCGCAGCAGCCACGGTGCCGAACCACCAAATCTGGCGCGCGCCGACATCTGCGGCGGCCACGCCCGGCACTTCGGGAGCCAGTGAGGCACCTGGCGCAAGATGAAAAACCACAAATCCCGCAACGCCCCAGATCAAGCCGCTGCGCCCATTCACAACGGCACCCGCCCCTTCGGCAATCGACATCAGTGCCAGCAAGATAAAGGCGTAACCCGTGTAGGTCAGCATAGTGAAAATCAGACTTAGGCCGTCACGAACTGGATCAAATCCAGGCAACGCAGGATGCGCCGAGACCGACTCGGCTCCGAAATGCAAAAGCTGCCCGCTCTCGTATAGCTCCGCATGGAGCAGAACAGGCTGCACAAAGACCAGCTGCAAAAGGCCGGCGATCAAGCCCGCTGCAGCACCAGCGAACAACGCGCTGGTCAAAAGTCGTGAAAGCATCCGTTAGTGGCAGGGAAAGCCGGTCGCGTGACGCACATCATGCGCCGCATCGTGCAATGCAGCAGCCTGTACGTGGCCTGTCAATGTGATCAGGGCCAGACCAAGGACAGCAACAAACAGGGCCGACGCAGAGCGAAGGCGGGATTGGCTGTCTACTTGTGTAAGTGTCGTCATATTATATCTCCTCACCGTCACACCCGACAGTATATCGTATTTCATCCACGCTTGGCAGGTCTCCTGGCTTGCGGGTCGTGACCGTTTGCCCGCCTTCCCCACCTCCCCCAACAGGATCGGCAAGTGGCATGAGGGGCAACAGCTCACCGCTTACAGTCGCGGGGGCGGCTCCAGCTTTGGGCGGCTGCCCTTACTGAATTCCCTGTTAGGTTCCACGCATCGCTGCGCTCGCGGAACACCAAGCTTTCCCAATTACGCATTTCGGAGCCTTCAGCGCAAGGCGGAATTGCGACACAACAGGTGCCAAACCACGCGCCGCGGCGTTATATCAGCGGGCTACGCTGGGTTACCCTGAAACGAAAAACGCGACATTTGGCGATAACTCTGTTCCGGCAGCAACAAGGTGGAGGGAAAATCCGCATGATTGACCGCATTCGGCCATGATTGCGGTTCCAGTGCGATGCCAGCCAGAGGGGCAAAGCGCAGATGATTCTGTTGCACGTCCGTCTGCGTGATGCCGTGACCGGTATAGACCTGCAGCCCCGTATCGGTTGTCGCGATATCCATGCGAAGCGTGCCTTCGGGGCTGGTCAGGCTGGCGACGTGCTGTAGACCACCCATGCGCCGCGCAAGACAAAAATTATGATCGTACCGCGACCCGTCATCTAGCAGCACACCTGAGCGCAGATCAAATTCGGTTTTTGCGACGGGGCGTACCTCACCAGTCGGAATTCCCGCATCATCTACCACCACATAGTCATCCGCGCGCACCGCAAGGCGGTGACCTGCAATCGTCGGATGCTTTCCCAGATTAAAGTAGCTGTGGTGGGCAAAATTGCACAATGTCGGCTTGTCTGTCCGTGCCGTGATCTCGACCGACAGGGTTTGATCTCCGCTCAGCTCAAGCCGCAGTTCCACGCTCAGGTTTCCCGGATACCCCATGTGCCCGTCGGGCAGATGATCCTGTAGCACCACATGGGTTTCCGAATGATCCAACACAGTCCAATTCCGGCTACCGGTGCCGTTGCTCCCGCCGTGAATATGGTGACCTTGGGGCGTGTTGCGATCGAGCTGATGCGTGGTTCCGTCGATATGCGCCACGCCGTCACAAATTCGGTTTGCAACGCGGCCCACTGTGGCACCAAAGTAGTTCTGGTCCACCAGATAGGGTGCGACCGCCTCATAGCCAAGCACCAGCGGATGGTCATACCCCGAGATCCGCAAATCTTGCAAAATAGCACCAAAGCTCAGGACCCGTGCCTGTATCCCGTCGTTTCGCAGGTGGATGCAGTAAATCGTCGCGCCCGCAAGATCATGGCCCGCAACCTCGATCACAATTGTATCCGCAGAACGCCCGCAGGCGGCAGGGTCACACCGTGGCATGTGACCGTTTGATCCGTGTAGTTGAACCAGAAACGCTCCGACCCATTGGCGCGGGTGCGAACACCGTCGGGCAACTGCATCGTCTCGATCTGCGCTTCTGCGCAGGCCGCTTCGATGAATTGCGTCATGGAAATTTCATCGAGCCAGCCACCGAGGTATGTCTGGCGCGCGTGCCGCATCGCGACAGGCTCCCCTTGTTCGGTGCGCAGGACCACATCTGCGCCGCCCTCCAGAACTTCGCGGTAGGCAATGACACATCCGCCATTCTCGAGCGGGACAGAGATATCGGCGCGCAGGCTTTCCACCTCGGCCACTATCACATCGAGGCCTGCAATCGCGGGCGGCAAGGGCACGGGGATCGACATCTCGCCGTTTCGCGCACCGGTGCGCGGACCATAGATGACCTGCGCGCGGCTCTTGCCCAGCGTTTGCGCAAGATCCGCATCCAAAACCATCAAACCCGGTACCATGATCAAATCATAGCCTGCGAAATCTCGGGCCGTCACAGGTAGAATATCCACCGACAGGCCCAACCGCCGCAACGCACGGTAGACATGGAGGATCAGGCCAAAATAGCTCAGGTCTGAACCGTGCGGCTGCACCGCCCATGCGAAATCTGCATCATAATCAAACACCAGCGCCACACGCGATTGCGCGGGCATGACATCGGGAGCATCGGTCAATTCAGCCGTGACCGCGCGCACCTCTTCCATCACGGCAGCATCCGCATGATCGGGGCGCAGCAATCCTGCGTGCATCTGTTCCTGGGCGAATGGCGACTGCCGCCAGCGGAAATAACAAACCGCCTCCGCCCCGTGCGCGAAGGCCTCCCATGTCCACAGCCGCACCATACCGGGCAGCGGGATGGGGTTGTGCGGTGCCCAGTTTACAGGGCCCGGTTGTTGCTCCATCACCCACCATCGCCCGCGCCCGACCGCGCGATAAAGATCGTGGTGCAGCGCTTGGAAATCAGGATCACCTTGCCGCGCGTATGCCTGTTGCCGGACCGCATCTGCCCCTACGCGGTCCTCGAGAAACCCCAGTGGATAGCTGTCCCATGTGGCGAAATCGAGGTCGGCACCGACCATAAAATGATCAAAATCCGTAATCCGGCCCATGTAATTATGCGAAATCGGAGCGTCACTATGCGCCCGGATCGCGTCCGTTTGCAGCCGATTGAATACAACGACCTGATCCGAGCTGAATCGCCGAAAGGCCAGTGCATGCGCGGGGTTCGGTTCAGTCACAGTGAGGTTGGGCGGGTCAATATCCTCAAAGTTGTCGTAGGCCATGGACCAGAATGTGTTGCCCCACGCAGCATTCAGCGCGTCGACGGTGTCATAGCGCGCCTCGAGCCAGATGCGAAAGGCCGCAGCGGCAGCGGCACTGTAGGACATGGTGGTGTCGTGGCATCCATATTCATTGTCGGTCTGCCATGCGGCCACATGCGGATTGCCACCATAACGCGCGGCCATCAGATCCGTGATCCGCGTGCAGTCTTGTTTGTAGCCCTCGTGACTAAAGCAATAGTGGCGGCGCGATCCGAACTTACGCGGGCGCCCTTCCACATCAATTGCCAGCATGTCGGGGTATCGTTTGAGCATCCAGCGCGGCGGCGTCGCCGTCGGCGTCCCAAGCACAACCTTCAGCCCCGCTCGCCCCAGCGTATCAATCGCACGGTCGAGCCATGACCACTCATATTGCTCTGGCGCAGGCTCAAGCTTGCTCCATGAAAACTCTCCGATCCGCACCCACGTGAGACCGGTGGCAACCATGCGCTGCGCGTCTTCGGCCCAGATATCCTCGGGCCATTGTTCAGGGTAGTAGCACGTTCCAAGCGTTCGTTTCATCGAGCCTCACAAAATAACGCGGTGTTCCGCCTGTCCCTGAACGTCCACCGGAAGGCGGAATGTCTTGCCGTCATGAGCATCGACAGAACCAAGACCGATTGCTGCAGATGTCACAAACAGATTGCGCAGACCATCCCCGCCAAACGACGGGCATGTCACCTGTGATGCAGGAATTTCGTGAACACTATGCAATGATCCGTCAGGTGCATAGCGCGCGATGCGCCCAGCCCCCCACTGCGCATTCCAAAGATACCCCATGGCATCGACAACCGATCCATCAGGGTTCAGCTCCGCTTTGCTCAAATCGACTAGCACCTGAGCTTCCTCTGCGGGCCAGCCGGTGTCGGGTGCAAGTTCAACCTTCATGATCCTGCGCACGACAGTATCCGTAAAATAGGCCAGCCTGCGGTCGGGGGAGAATGAAATCGAATTGGTGATGGTGAGGCCCGCGAATAGCTGTCGCAGCTCACCATTATAGTAGCGGTAGATGCTGCCGGCCTCACGCTCTGCGTTGAGGCCCATCGTCCCGATCCAAAACCCGCCCCAAGGGTCTGCACGCCCGTCATTGGAACGGGTCAGCAGCTGATCCGCCTCCAGCGCCACGACCAATGACCGCGTGCCCGTTTGAAGTTCAAACCGCCACAGCCCCGTTTGCGAGGCAATCAATAGGGTATCCTCGTCGATCCAGCCTGCGGCAGACACATGCTCCTCGAATTCCCATTCGAGGGGGTTACCATCTTGCTGCGACAAAAGCTTGCGTCCCAGAATATCAAACCAGAACAGCTGCTTGCGCAGAGGGTGCCACAAAGGCCCCTCTCCCAGCGCGCAGGGCCGCGCATCAAAGATATCCGCGCTCACTTGGCCATGGCCTTGTCATAGGCGGCGACAATTTCACGGCCCTTTTTTCTAACATCACTGGTACTTTCGCCGGGTTTGTACAGGCCCGATCCAATACCAAAGCCGGTCACACCGACGGCAAACCAATCAGCAAAATTCGCAGGTCCAACACCCCCAACGGCATACGTCTCGACTTGTGGCGGCAGCACAGCCTTGATCGCTGTGAGCCCGCCAGGCCCCAACAGGGAAGACGGGAAAATCTTGAGCCCGTCTGCACCTGCTTTGAGTGCGGCGAAACATTCGGTCGGGGTCATCACACCGGGGTATGATAGCATGTCGGCGGCCTTGGTCGCAGCGATGACCTCGGCATCAGCGTTGGGCGATATGATCATCCGCCCGCCCGCAGCTTGAACATCGGCCACGCTTTGAACGCTCAGCACGGTTCCCGCGCCGATCACCGCATCCGCGCTAAAGTGCTCTGCCATCAGTTTGATTGAGGCGAGCGGTTCTGGCGAGTTGAGCGGCACTTCGATGCGGGTGATCCCCTCCTCAATCAGCGCGCCGCATATATCGACGGCCTCATGCGGGTGTATGCCGCGCAGAATGGCGATGATGGTCCGGCTCATGCGGGAGTTCCTTTTTGTGAGGTGTAGGCTGCGCACAGACCGCCGAGGGTGAGATCCGCCGCGTCCAGCATTTGCGCGGTGACACCCTGAGCGCCCAACGCCACGCGATAGTGCGCCGAGAGCGCATCGG
>JBATTJ010000111.1:0-1560 GCA_049670485.1 Sulfitobacter sp. | reverse complement strand
AACAAAGAGAGGCGGTGGCAGCGCCGTTAGGAAACCACCTTGTACTAGCAGGAGCGGGTAGTGGTAAAACCCGAGTGCTAGTCCATCGTATTGCGTGGTTAATGCAGATAGAACAAGCGTCGTCGTATTCCATTATGTCTGTGACGTTTACTAATAAAGCGGCTGCTGAAATGCGTGGTCGAATTAATGAATTGATGCAGGGCTCATCGGCGGGCATGTGGAATGGTACATTCCACGGTTTATGCCATCGCATGCTACGTGCACATTATCTTGATGCGCGCTTACCAGATGATTTCAATATTCTTGATTCTGATGATCAAATGCGTCTGTTACGCCGTTTGATTAAAGCGCAAAACCTTGATGAAAAGCATTGGCCGGCACGTCAAGCTGCGTGGTATATCAACGGTAAGAAAGACGAAGGTTTGCGCCCTGCCAATATTGATGCTTTTAACGATCCGGTTGAAAAAACATGGTTGCGTATTTATACCGCCTATCAAGAGGCGTGTGATCGCGCTGGGTTAGTCGATTTTGCTGAATTGTTGTTACGCGCTTTTGAATTGGTTCGTGACAACAAACATATTCGTGAGCATTACCAAGCGCGTTTCAAGCATATCTTGGTTGATGAGTTTCAAGATACCAATAATATCCAATTTGCATGGCTGCGCTTAATGGCGGGTGTAGATTGTAATGTGATGATTGTCGGTGATGATGATCAGTCTATCTATGGCTGGCGCGGGGCTCAGGTTGAAAACATTCAACGCTTCTTGCGTGATTTTACCAATGCATCGTCCATTTTCCTTGAACAAAATTACCGTTCTACCGGCAATATTCTAAATGCTGCCAACGAATTAATTGCCAATAACAATGAGCGTATGGGCAAGAAGGTATGGACGGATGGTGAAGAAGGCGAGTTGATCTCGCTGTATTCTGCTTTTAATGAATTGGATGAAGCCCGTTTTGCGGTGGGTAAAATCAAAGAATGGAGTAATGAAAAAGGCGGTTCGCTGAACGATACGGCTTTTTTATACCGTAGCAATGCACAATCTCGTGTATTGGAAGAAGCCCTTATTCAAGCGGGTTTACCGTACCGAATTTATGGTGGTATGCGTTTCTTCGAACGTCAGGAAGTGAAAGATTCATTGGCGTATCTGCGCTTGATGGCCAACCGAAATGATGATGCCTCTTTTGAGCGTGTGGTGAATACGCCTACGCGTGGCTTGGGCGATCGTACTTTAGAAACCATTCGTTTAGCTGCGCGTGAACGCAGTGTCACTATGTGGCAAGCCAGTGTATCGCTGCTTGAAGAGCAAGTGCTGGCAGGTCGTGCTGCGAATTCATTACGTCGTTTCATCGAGTTGGTGAATGCACTGGAAGATGATACGCGAGACTTACCCTTATTCCAGCAAACGGATGATGTGATCCGCAATTCGGGTTTGCGTGCGATGTACGAGCAAGAAAAAGGCGAAAAAGCCCAAGCTCGTATCGAAAACTTAGAAGAATTAGTTACGGCAACCCGTCAATTTGTAGTGCCAGAAGAAGCAGAAGAGATGACGCCATTAG
>JBATTJ010000110.1:0-58763 GCA_049670485.1 Sulfitobacter sp. | reverse complement strand
TCCCGCACCTGTGCGTACCCTATGCCCCCGATCCACAAAGTGCCACTTTTTTAACCGAAATAAAAACAAGGTTCGAAAGATTTTCGCACTCTTGACCCCATGGGCGACATTCGACCTTTTGCAGGGTAGAAAGCCTCAGGAGGATACCATCGGAAAAAGCGTGAACAGAGTGAAGCAAGCCGCAGTTGATGCAGGGCTTGATATTACGATTACAGTTCTACCGGACAGCGCACACACTGCGGCCGCAGCCGCGCAAGCCTTGGAGTGCAATGTAGCGCAAATCGTCAAATCGCTGATCTTTGAGGGAGCAGACAGCGGCACGCTTGTGCTGGTTATGGTCAGCGGCGCACATGATCTTGACCTCACCCGCGCCGCAGAACTTACCGGAGAGGCGTTACTGCGCGCAGATCCCAAACGCATCCGCACGCAGACAGGTTTTGCCATCGGCGGTGTCGCTCCCATTGGTCATCTTTGTGCGATGCCGGTGTTTATGGACGACGCACTGATGCAATACGCCTGCGTCTGGGCTGCAGCTGGTGCGCCCGAGACAGTGTTCGAAGTGGCGCCCAAAGATTTGGCCACTGTTACTGGCGCCACGTTGTTTATCAATAGCTGAGCACACACATGCGACTGCTGAGACGGAGCCAAATAGAGTGAAATTTAACTAACCCCGACTCACCTCGACATAAGCGGTTAACTCTTCCTTAACGATTGGACTGTGATTCTTGCCATTGTCGCCGCACAAGAAACACTCGTTAATATCTATACGTATTATACTTAAAAACCCTTTAAAATATGACTTTTATGCGGATTTCCGCCGCATTTCAGCCATTTTCATCTGTCATACCAATGCCTGAAATAGCCCTTCCCCACCTGTAATTTCGGGGTTCGGCAAAAAAGGTATAGATGATGTCAAAATTATTCTCGACTACGCGAATTCCTTCGTTTGGCTCGCACAGCACAACACCCACACTGAAACGCTTTGCGCAGGGTGAAGAAGGGTCCATGACGATCCTTGGCGTTGGCCTTTTGATGGCGCTGGTCCTGATCGGTGGTATTTCCTACGACCTTCAACGTAACGAGATGGAGCGTGTGCGCATACAGCAAACCGCTGACCGTGCCGTTTTGGCTGCTGCGGATCTGGATCAGACGACTGACCCTGCAACAATCGTTCGCGATTATTTTGAGAAATCTAACCTGCCAATGCGCGCAAATGCGGTAACCGTTGAAGAGGGCCTGAATTTCAGGACTGTCTCGGTCAACGCCGACGCAATTACACCTACAAACTTTATGAACCTCATTGGTATCGATTCACTGCCTTTGCGCAGTGCCGCCGCCGCTGAAGAGCGCGTGAACAACGTCGAGATCTCTCTGGTCCTCGATATTTCAGGCTCAATGGGTGAAGGCGACAAGATGGCCAACCTGCGCGACGCAGCCGACACATTTGTCGATGCCGTCATCAACGAGAGCACAGAAGACCTCGTGTCGATTTCCATGGTTCCATATTCGGAGCATGTCAGCGCCGGCGAAACCCTGTTAGGCAATTTTGCAGTCGCCCGGAATAACCCGTTCAGCCATTGTATGGAATTTACCGAGAGCGATTTTGATACCACGGCCCTGCGTCGGGACAAATGGTATGATCAGGTTCAACACATCCAGTGGTCAAACTCGGGCTTCAATGACGTGTCAAATCCGGTCTGTCCCATCGGGGCGCACGAGGACATCGTCACATTCAGCCAGAATACTGTCGCGCTCAAAAATCAGATCAGCCAGCTTCAGCCGCGCGGTTCCACATCCATCTTTGCAGGGATGAAATGGGCTACAGGTCTACTTGATCCTGACTACAACGTGATCAACCGCAGAATGGTAAGCAGTGGTGATGCAGATCCAGCCTTTGCGGCGCGTCCCGCAGCATTTGACGACCGCGAGACGCTCAAGACCGTTATTCTGATGACAGACGGGCAAAACCACTTTTCTTACCGCGTGACAGATCAGGTTTATGCAAACCAGAACCACGCCAACCACTGGGCCCAGTTCAACGTGTTCTGGTGGCTGAATCGCAACGTGCGTCAAGACCGCCACTTCCAATGGCGCTTCCTGAAGTACACGCCTAACTACGGCGACACCCTTCTAAGCAGCGTCTGTGACGCCGCAAAAGAGAAGAACATCGTGATCTGGTCCATCGGCTTCGAGGTTGAAGACCATGGTGCGAGCGTCATGCGGGATTGCGCCTCCTCCCCGAGCCACTTCTTCCGGGTTGAAGGTGTCGAAATCAAAGAAGCATTCCGCGCAATTGCACGGCAGATCAACCAACTGAGGCTCACACAATGATCGCCCGCGTCAAAAGCCACCTAAGAAGGTTTCGCAAAAGCCAGAGCGGCGCCGCGATCACACTGGAATTCATGGTCTTGCTGCCGCTGTTCCTCTATGTCTTCTTCTTCGGCATCGAACTCAGCATACATTCGATCCGTCAGTTGCAATTGGACCGCGGTGTCGAAGTAACGGTGCGTGAAATTCGCCTGAATACAAATCAGCAATTCACCCATGCCAGCATCAAGGATGCGATTTGTGTCAATACTGGCGGCATCGAAGACTGTAACGCGAACCTCAAACTGGAAATGGTACCGACAAATCCACGCACGTTCCGTGGTATGGCGCCCAGCAATGACTGCTACGATACAAGCTTTCCTGTGGTGCCACAGCGCGGTTGGTCCTTGGGACGCGAACATGACGTGATGCTTTTGCGTGCCTGCTATGCTTTCAAACCGGTCTTCGCCAATATTGGACTGGGTGAGAGACTTCCGAAAGATTCACGTGGTTTTGCACGCCTCACTTCCGTGACCGCCTTCGTACAGGAGCCAAGATAATGCTAGCGCCCAACAAATCAGCCACGCCCAAAGGCGGGTTCGCACGCGATGAGGAAGGCTCCGCCACCATTGAAGCCGCCTTCATGATCCCACTCATTTTCTTTGTCGTATTGTCAATGTTTGTCATTTTCGACACCTTCCGCCTCTATGCGACCCACCAGAAAGCAGCTTATACACTGAGCGATATGATCTCCCGTGAGACGCTGCCGATCGACAATGATTATCTGGATGGCGCACACGCTATTTTCGACGAGCTGACGCGCGATCCGCAAAACAGCAATCTACGATTTACTGTCGTGAACTATCAGGCCGATGATGACGAAATGCGCGTCGACTGGTCGGAAGTACGGGGAAATTTCAGAAGTCTCAATGATACCGACGTTCGGGATTGGTCCGAAATTCTGCCCACAATGGTCAACAACGAGCGGATGATCATCGTCGAGACCTACACAACCTATGACCCACCCTTTGCTACGGGTCTGGGACGACGTGAGATCGAGAATTTTATCTTCACCCGTCCCCGCTATGCGCCGCAGGTGTTGTTCCAAGATCTCGAGCCTGAATTCAGCAGTTAATTCTGTCTGTCCAATGAATAGAAAAAACCGACCTGTTCATCCGGTCGGTTTTTTTTGGGTCTATCGTTTAATGTCCATTTCCCGTTTGACCATGATGACTGCAATGATCTCTGACATCATCTTTGTCTGGTGGGCTACGGCCATGCCCCCGACCCCGATCCGGTGACCGACCCGCCACCACATGCCGGGCCGCCATGAATTGGGAGCTTTCTCTGAAGTGCGCAGCAGAAAGCCGTTGGAGGGTTTGAACGCAAAAAAACCGCGATCCATCCCTTCTATATCAGCCACCAATGCGATCACCGTGCCATCGCTGTCGCGCAGTTCCGTCTCCGTCAGCTCGAGCCGGGACGCAGTGGAGCGGCGCATCTTGTCCACCATCAGCAAGGACGCGACACCAAGGACCAGCAAGAACACCCGCCATTCGATCGCGGGCGACTGCGCCACCGCAATATAGATCAACATCACCCCCAAAATGCCCAAGGACAGAATGCCTAAAAATCGCCGGCCCGAGGACGCGTGGACCGTTACAAGCACTTCGTCGGGATCTATTTTCGGCATGTCATCGAATGAGGTCATCAGCGTGCTCCTGTTTCGAAAACCCCTAGCGGCCCAGCAACGGACGGGCAAGCAAAACAGAAATTCGGCTGCTGTTGAGGGCCGGAGCGCGTAATTTCAGTTTATGCGTTTCGGCCGCACCTCGTAGCCGCGTTCCTCCGGCTCGTCATCAACCAATTCATCCGGAAATCCGTCGGCGCGTATCTGCAGCCCTGTGGCCTCCTCCAACCGCTCGATCATCCGGTCGCTTTGCGCGCGCACGCCATATCGCGCTTGCCCGTCTGTCATCATTTCGATGATCAGCGGTGATATCTCAAGCGGAACATTGGCATCATCAGCAAGCTGCTGAAACAATCCAATATCCTTCTGAATCAAGTCCATGGTGAAATTCACATCCCGTGATCCCGACAGGATCAGCTGGCTTTCAGTTTCGTGCACAAAGCTGGTGCCGGAGGACATGGCAATCGCCTCATAGGTCATGCCCAAATCCATACCCTGGGCCTTCATAACCGTCAGCGCCTCACAAAGCGTCAGCAGATTGGCAGTGGCAAGGTAGTTTGTCATCACCTTGAGAACACTGGCGTTTCCCAAATCCCCCACATGCAGAATCCGGCGTCCCATATGCGTCAGCACCGGCAGCACCCGCTCGAACGTGGCCCGGTCGCAGCCCGCATAGATGCTGATATTGCCAGTATCGGCACGGTGGCACCCGCCCGAGACGGGGCAATCAACCGCCGCCCCGCCCGCACTGTGCACAAGCTCGGCAAGCCGCTTGATCTCGCGGGCATCGGTGGTCGACATTTCCATCCATATCTTGCCCACAGTGACCTCCGGCAGCATCTGCTCAACAACTGCCGCACTTGCTGCGGGACTGGGCAGGCAGGTGATCACCACATCACATGCACGCATCAACTGCGCCGGACTTTCGCCGTCCTGCGCGCCGCCCGCGCATAGTCGTGCGACCAACCCGGCGTCCAGATCATGCACCCGCAGGTCCACGCCATTTCGCACCAAACTACCCGCCAGCTTTCCACCAACATTACCGAGCCCGACAAACCCAACCTTCATGTGCACCCTCCCAAATCCTATACTAAACCCTCGCGGTTTGCGGCGTTTCGGTCCAGTCCAAAACAGCCATGCAGCATATTCGGCAAATTTGCACATATCCCGTGCGGCCTCTTCCCTTGCCCGTGCCGCTGCGACTTCATATTTCTAGCTCAAGCAAAAGGAGGCTTGATATGTCCCTCAGACCCACACTCGAGACCCGCAGCGCCCAACCGACAATGGAAGGCGCCGGTGTCAAATTGCACCGCGCGTTCGGCTTTGCAGACCCAAGCGAGCTTGATCCGTTTCTGTTATTTGATGATTTTCGCAACGACCACCCTGCGGACTTTGAAAAAGGGTTTCCATGGCATCCGCACCGCGGCATCGAGACGATCACATACGTGCTCGAGGGCACCGTTGCGCATTCCGATAGTCTCGGAAACACGGGCACTTTGGGCGCCGGTGACGTACAGTGGATGACTGCAGGCAGCGGTATCTTGCATCAGGAAATGCCCGCCGGAAATGCGCGCGGCCAAATGCACGGTTTTCAGCTTTGGGGCAACCTGCCGGCGGCGCAGAAGATGACCGCGCCGCGCTATCAGGATGTCACATCGGACGCGATCCCCGATGTGACCGATGATGATGGCACAACGGTGCGCGTGATCACGGGTGAGTTTTGGGGCAAGCGTGGCCCCGTCGACGGCATCGCCGCCGACCCGCAATACCTTGACGTAACCGTACCCGCAGGTGTGCGAAAAACGTTTAAGATCGATACGTACCGGCGCGCATTTGCATATATCTTTCAGGGTGCTGGTGCGTTTGTGGATGCTTCGCGTCCTTCAGGCGTGTTGCTGGAAAAAGAGGTACGCGGCGAAGAACTTAATATCCGCGACATGTCCGGTGATCGCACGCTGGTCCGTTTTGGCACGGGCGACGAGGTCACGGTGCAGGCCGGCCCCGATGGCATCCGCTTTTTGCTGATATCCGGCGCTCCGATAGACGAGCCTGTGGCGTGGCACGGACCTATTGTCATGAACACCCGTGCAGAACTGATGCAGGCGATGCAGGACCTTAATAACGGTACATTTATCAAACCTGCGCACTAAACTTCAGGTCACCGCACGCTGCACCATATCGCTATAGTGTGCGGTGATCTCTTTGAGCGACAGCCGCCCCCCATCGTGAAACCATGTGTTGACCCCCGTCAGCATGGCGATGATCGCAAGGGTCGTGATTTTGGTGTCCGCCACTCTGAACACCTTTGCTGCGACACCGTCGTGCAATATGCGCTCCAACCCGTCCTCATATTGCCGCCGCATCGCTTCGATACGAGCGAAATTCGCTGGCTCGAGATTGCGCAACTCCATATAGGCGATGAACACCGCATCGGGCCGCGCGTGATGGAACTCGATGTGAAATGCGACAAACGCCATCAGGCGCGCGTCAGGTGCAAAGGCTGCATCATCCTCGAACGCCTCCAACAGATCGCGCATGTGCCCTTCCATCAAATCAAAAAGCAGCGTCTGTTTATCGGGCGTGTAATTATAAAGCGCACCGACCTGCACACCGACCTGTGCCGCGATGGCGCGCATCGATACTGCCGCATAACCGCCACGGGCAAAAAGCTCTTGTGCGGCGGCACGCACCCGCGGTCCGGTAACGTCCGAATGTGATCCTGCCGTGCGTGCCATGTGTTCAATATCTGAACAGTTGTTCAAAAAGTAAAGCCTCTCCTGCTCTGCTGCGTCACACCATCCCCCTTGCAACAAGGGTCGGCCATGGTGCACATATTAGCACATGATACGCGCCTTCATTCTTCTTGCTGGATTGCCGTTTTTTGCGGCCTGCACACAGTTCCCCGAGCTTGAGCGCACGCTCACGCCCGAGTTGGTCGCGTCGCAGGTGCCCGCCCTTGTCCCCCTTGGTCCTATTCGCGCGGCGGCAAATGCGACGACGGTCGCCCCAGAGCAAGCGACTGCGCAGATCGATGCGCGTGTGAATGCACTCAATGCGCGGGCCGAGCAGTTGCGCGGATCGGTTCTGAGCGGGGCCGAGCGTCAGCGCCTCGAACAAGGTTTGCGATAAGGCGCGCGATGCGTTGCGTGGGAGGGCCGAACGGGCTACATCGGCGCGAATAGTCACTCACCTAAAGGATGCCCCCATGTCACAGCCACTTCGCCTCGGAATTGCGGGTTTGGGAACGGTTGGCGTGGGCGTGGTACAGATCTTGCGCAAACAGGTTGCCCTGCTTGAAGCCCGCACAGGCCGCACACTGGTGATCAGCGCCGTCTCTGCGCGCAGCAAACAAAAAGACAGGGGCGTAAACCTGTCTTCCTATGCGTGGGAAGACGATCCTGTGGCCCTTGCCAAACGCGACGATGTCGATGTGTTTGTGGAGTTGATGGGCGGCGACGAAGGCCCTGCCCTTGAGGCAACCAAAGCTGCCCTTGCCCTTGGAAAAGACGTGGTAACCGCCAACAAAGCCATGCTTGCCATGCACGGTCAAAGCCTTGCCGAAGCAGCTGAAAGCAACGGCTGCGCGCTAAAATACGAGGCGGCTGTGGCCGGTGGTATCCCTGTGATCAAGGCGCTGGGCGAAGGCCTTGCCGGTAACGAGATTAACCGCGTGATGGGCGTCATGAACGGCTCGTGTAATTATATCCTCACCCGAATGGAGGATGCAGGCCTGCCCTATGCTGACGTCTTTGCCGAAGCAGACGGTCTGGGTTATCTGGAAGCTGATCCGCAGCTTGATGTGGGCGGCGTTGATGCAGCACACAAGCTGGCCATCTTGTCGTCGCTGGCCTTTGGCACGCAAGTAAACTTTGCGGGCATAGAGCTGGAGGGGATCGAGCGGGTCTCGATCGAGGACATCACCGCCGCCGCCGATATGGGCTACAAGATCAAGCTGTTGGGCGTTGCGCAAATGACCGGCCGCGGGCTGGAGCAACGCATGCAGCCCTGCCTCGTGCCAGAAACATCCCCCTTGGGTCAGCTACAGGGCGGGACCAATATGCTCGTGCTCGAAGGCGATGCCGTGGGCCAGATCGTGCTGCGTGGTGCCGGTGCCGGTGCAGGCCCAACAGCCAGCGCTGTCTTGTCCGACATCTGTGACATCGCGCGCGGGTATCGCGGCACAACATTCGGTCAACCCGCTCATACCCTCAAAGCTGCCACCCCCGCGCTCAGCCAACGGCCCGCCGCCTATTATCTACGCATGGCGCTCAAGGACAAACCCGGCGCGCTGGCAAAAGTAGCGGCCGTTCTCGGCGAGGCTGGCGTGTCTATCGACCGGATGCGCCAGTACGGCCATGTGGATGATTGCGCACCGGTACTGATCGTGACCCATAAAACCACCCGCGCGGATATTGATCACGCGCTTGCCGCGTTTGGAAATACCTCTGTCGTATCCGGCGATCCGGTCGCCCTACGGATCGAAGAAGTTTGACCACGGCGCCCGCCTTTCTGGGCGTCGAACGCTCGCTCACCGGTAGACGCTGGATCGGCCCCGCAGGAGAGGCCGTGCGTGCTTCTGAAGCGCTGCACCAACAAACGCAACTGCCGATGGCCGTGTGTCAGGTGTTGGCGCGGCGTGGCGTTGATGCCGCAGAGGCCGCAACCTTCCTCACGCCATCCTTGCGTGATTTGCTGCCCGACCCGCGCAGCCTGAGGGACATGGAAAAGGCTACCACGCGGTTTTTGGCAGCCGTCAAATCCCGTCAGAAAATTGCGGTGTTTGCAGATTATGACGTTGATGGCGGCAGTTCTGCGGCGCTATTGCTGGTGTGGCTGCGTGACATGGGCTGCCGCGCGACGCTCTATGTGCCGGACAGGATCGACGAAGGATACGGCCCCAACGACGAGGCGATGGCCGATCTGGCCCGCGCCCACGATCTGATCATTTGTGTCGATTGCGGCACGCTCTCTCACGGCCCGATTGCGGCGGCGCAAGGTGCGGATGTCATCGTGCTCGATCACCACTTGGGCGGAGAGACGTTGCCCGATTGTTTGGCCGTCGTGAACCCAAACCGGCAAGACGAAGACGGTGCCCTTACCCATCTATGCGCCGCAGCAGTCGTGTTCCTGATGCTGGTTGAAGCAGGTCGCCAGTTGCGGGAGGCAGGTGCCAAAAGTCCGGACCTGATGGCGATGCTTGATCTGGTGGCCCTCGCCACCGTGGCGGATGTGGCCCCCCTTATCGGAGTGAACCGCGCATTCGTGCGCCAAGGGCTCAAGGTTATGGGACGCCGCGATCGTGTAGGCATCTTAGCGCTGTCGGACGTGGCACGTATGGATACAGCCCCCGCCGCCTACCATCTGGGCTTTATGCTTGGGCCGCGCATCAATGCAGGGGGGCGTGTGGGCAAGGCCGATCTGGGCGCACGCCTGTTGGCTACGGATGATCCACACGAGGCAGCGGCACTGTCTGAAAAGCTTGATCTGCTGAATACAGAGCGGCGCGAGGTCGAGAACGCGGTGCGGGCAAGTGCCCTTGCCCAAGCGGAGGAGCGCGGCACGGACGGTGCGCTGGTCTGGGCTGCAGGTGACGGCTGGCACCCCGGTGTGGTGGGCATTGTCGCGGCACGGCTCAAAGAAGCAACCGGTCGCCCTGCTGTCGTGATCGGTCTGGAAGGTGGCATCGGCAAGGGATCGGGGCGGTCCGTGTCCGGCATTGATCTTGGGGCCTGCATCCAAAAACTCTCGATGGAGGGCGTTTTATTGAAAGGCGGCGGGCACAAGATGGCCGCCGGTCTTACGGTCGCCGAAGACAAGCTTGAGGAGGCGATGGCACAACTCACTGCATTGCTGGAGAAACAGGGCGCACATCTGCGCGGCCCGTCCGATCTGCGCCTCGACGGGATGCTGATGCCCGCCGCCGCCAGTGTCGAGCTGACCGAAGCGGTCGAATCGGCGGGTCCGTTTGGCGCTGGCGCCCCTGCGCCAAGATATGTTTTTGCAGATATGCGCATCTTCTCTGCCCGCCGCGTCGGAGAGTCGCACCTCAAGCTGAGCTTCGGGGACGGGCACGGCTCGCGCCTCGACGCGATCTGCTTTGGTGCCTACGATTCACCCCTTGGCCCCGCGTTGGAGGCCCATGGCGGAGCGCATTTCCACCTTGCAGGGCGTTTGGACGTCAACACATGGCAGGGCCGACAAACAGTACAGCTGCGCCTTGAGGATGCAGCACCGACCTGAGCACGGAAAAACGCATAAACTCCTAAATTTCGACTTGCACGATACAATCTGATTGCCTAAAGAAACGCACACAGTGTGGCCCGTTCGTCTATCGGTTAGGACGTCAGGTTTTCAACCTGAAAAGAGGGGTTCGACTCCCCTACGGGCTGCCACATACCTTTTTACTTTTTGAATCTGTTTTTCGCTGCCTTTTGGGTATGCGATTTGTTGGTTAATCAAAATGAAACACACTGTTTCTGAAATTTCTCTCCCAAATCTGGCAGATGTCTGTTATTACTATGTCACTGATGTGGCAAAATTTTTCGCGACATCACAGCAAAGACGCGCAGGGCCGTATTTTTCCGGCATATTTCAAGCGTATTTTTGTGAACAGCAAACGTGACGACTCAGCTACCGGTTCCAGGCTTTTTTCGCGCCCGGGAAATAACCGAAACGATTTTTTAAGTGATCACGCAGGCACAGCGCATGCGCCTACGTATTTTTTTACTACCAAATTACCCTGGGGGGGGACTTTGGACATGAACAGTTTTTACACGGGCCTTCAGGCCCAAAGGCTTGCGCGCCTTGTTCCTGCCAATCTTGATACGGCTGCGCGATTTGAAACACCCGTCGATCAGACTGCCCACTCTGGTGGGCTTCGCTATATTGTGGACAATTACGCTGACGCGCGACCGACACACATCAACGACGGCTATCAAAACGGCGCCAAGCGGGTATTTGAAACCGCACTTATCGTTCTGGGCCTGCCTTTTATCCTGCCCATCCTTGTCATATGCGCGATCGCGCTGTGGCTTGAGGGTGGCAGTCCATTTTATCGCCAAATCCGGCTCGGTAAAGGCGGCAGCCGCTTTTCGATCCTCAAATTGCGGACAATGGTGCGCGATGCGGATAACGTGCTTGAAACATATCTGGCACAGAATCCCGATATGCGCCGCGAATGGGACATCAAACAAAAGCTTGCCGCTGATCCGCGCGTCACGCCGGTCGGCAAATTCTTGCGTGCAACATCGCTCGATGAGTTGCCACAGCTTTGGAACGTGCTCACAGGTGAGATGAGCCTGATTGGCCCGCGCCCGATGATGCCGGAACAGCTTTCCATGTACGGTGAGCCTGCCCACTATTTTGCTTTGCGTCCCGGTATTACAGGCCTCTGGCAGGTGTCCGCGCGCAACGAAAACGGCTTTGCCTTTCGCAACGAAGTCGATGGCGCGTACCACACATCATTGTCCTTGAGGGGTGATATCGGGATCATCATCCGAACTTTTGACGTCATGCTGCGCCGCACAGGATGCTAGGGGCCGTGCCTGCCTATGAAACCTGCAACGTCTGCGGTATAATCCCGCAATGTCACAACGTGAAAAGCGCGATGCAATGAAGGACGGTTATACATCTGTAAACGCCGAATATTTGGATCATGAGAGCGACCTCATGGTCCCTACCGATGCGAGCTTTACCCGCCCTCGGAGATTTACAGCCGGACCGGAGCATCCGATGCCCGACGTCTTCGATCACACGCTCTATCCCGAGATTTCAAAATCTTCGAATTTATCCTCGCCCCGCGGCATCACTGCCGATCTGTGGGAGCTTCTGAGCGAGCAGGCGCCCGGCCCCGATCAGGATATCATGGCAATCGGCGCGGTATCGGACGTCTCGCGTGCATTCGATCTGCTGCGCACGCGCCTTCGCCAAACCAGCAAACAACATGGCTGGACCAACATCGGGATCGTCTCGCCCACCCACGGATGTGGTACGACGTTCACTGCTGCCAATCTGGCTGCCAGCCTATCGCGGGTGCCTGCATCCCGCACCGTGTTGATGGATTTCAACCTGCGCTTACCCGGCATCGCGCAGGCCTTCGACATGGACGCTGGCCCGCCTAATGATCTGAGCGATTTTCTGGCCGGTGACCTTGTGACAGGCGCCTATATGGTACGCGCCAATGATACCCTTGCGATGGGCTTGAGTGCCGTGTCGACCCATGCCGCATCCGAGATCATGCAAGACCCCGCAACAGCCATCAGCCTTGCCAGAATGCGGGCCGCTTTGCGCCCGGATATGGTACTGTATGATCTGCCGCCCATGCTGTCATATGACGATACATCCGCATTCCTGCCACAGCTTGACGGGGTGCTGTTGGTGTCGGACGGCACGCGCACAACCGCCAAACATCTGGCGGAGTGTGAACGGATACTTCAGGATCAGGCACCCCTCCTCGGTGTGATCCTGAACCGTGCACGCAACTCCAGCATCGCACGCTTCTAGTCCCGCGCGGAACTGACCCTTTGAACCTGCCTCCAGACGCCATATAATCGCCTGAATTGGTGGCTAATTTACCTCCAATACAGCGTTTATCGAGGCAGGTATGGGTCCCATCTACACATGGCACGATTTCGTGGACATGATCCGGCGGCGGATGGTGATTATTGTCTTGGTCATTACTGCGGGATGCCTCGCATCGTATTTCTGGGCCAACAGCCTTGTACATCAATACCAGTCGGCCGAGGTCATTCAGGTCGAGCAACCGACCATAAATAACGAGATGGCCCGCTCCACCGTGGACGGCTCCTTTGCCCGCCGCTTACAACTGATCGAGCAACAGATCATGGCCCGCAGCAGTCTGCAGGAGGTGATCGAAAAATATAACCTTTACGCTGACTTGAGTGCCCTCAGACCCAGTGAAAAAATCCAGCTTTTGCGCGAATCCGTGACGATGACCGGCATGGCCGCTGCGCGCGAGGGATTTGCCGATGATGGCGCGATCTCTGTGGTGACGATCACCGCACAGATGGAGGATCCCCTGCTGGCGCGGGACATAACGGCAGAATTTGCCGATCGCATGCGGACGTTGATGGAGACGCAGCGCCGCGAACAGACGGCCCAGACACTCGCATTTTTTGAGCAGCAGGCGCAGGTTGTGCAGCGCGATATTGCAACACTCGAGGCGGAACTCACACTCTACCGTGCGCAAAATAACCTCGACATCGAAGGCGGGAACGAATTTCTGCTGTCCGAAATCGCCCAGCTGAACGAGGCGATCCTAGACATTGACCGCGAGATTATAACAACCCAGCTGGCGTTGACCCAGATTGATCGGACCGGCCGTACAACAACAGTGGAGCGCCAGACCCGCGAGATTGATGCAGAGTTGCAAACCCTGCAACAGCAGCGCAGTTTGATGGATCAACGGCGCGTGACCTTGCGCGAAACGATGCAAGCGACACCCGAAATCCAACAGGGTTTGGCCAGTTTCGAGCGTCGTATGACACAACTGCGCACCCAGCTTGAAGGGATCACGACGCGGCGCAATGAGGCCCAAGTCAGTCTGAACCTCGAGCTTGCTGCGCAGGGCGAGCGGTTGATCATGCTCGAAGAGGCGCAAATCCCCGACTTCCCCATCACAAGGAGCAAGGCCAAAAGTGCCCTGATGGGTGCAATGGCGGCAGCGGGGCTTGCTTTGGCAATCGCATTTCTGCTCGAACTGCGCCATCCGGTCATCCGGTCTGCACAACAGATGGACCGCGAAACAGGCCTGAAGCCTGTCGTCTCCATCCCCGAACTGCCCTCCGACTACCAAAGCAAGCGGCGTCGCAAAGCTCAGGAGAAGCGCCGGACGCAACGGCAGGCAGAACAGACCGCAGACCACGCGCGACACAGCTAGATCACGTCAGGGAATAAAGCGCCGCAATCGCATCGCCGTTAAGCCAGATCGCCAAAGCCCCCAACGCCCCGCCCACAACTGCAAAAGCAATGTCGTGGCGCGCATCCCATGCCTCGTGCCGTTTGGCGAGCCAAACAACGACAGGATGGGTCAACACATGCGCACTTGCGATACCCACAATGGCTCCGACCAAACCAAAATACATCACGCCCAGCACAAGGAACACGATCTGAAGCACAGCGCGGCAGGCGGAAAGAAAGAAGTACCGCCGCGAATCTCCAGCGGCAAGCGCGACCTGATCATAGCTGATGCCAATAACCTGCGGCACCAAAGCCACGGCAAGCAGTGTTACAATCGCCCCGCTTTGCGCGTAGCGCGGATCATAAAGCAGCCCCACCAATGCGGGTCCAAACAACGCCATGCCCAGCAAAATCATAAGCGTGCCAGTAGTGAGTGCCGCGCGCAGCTTTGCGATCTTTGCGCGCTCATGCCGCGCATCACGGTACACGGGAATCATGACCCGTGCCGTCACCGCAGACCCCAACTGCAACCCAAAGCCGGCCAGAAAGAACCCGATGTTATATATCCCAAGGCTCTCGAGGCTCAGAAACTTACCAAGGACCGCACGGTCCCCTTGGGAGACAAAAAACCAGCATGCCGTGCTCAGGAAAATCCACTTCCCGAAGGTGATCAATTCGTGCACTGCCGCCTTCTCCCACCGGAAGCGGTTCGTGGCACCCGGCAGAAACAGGGAGGTGATCACAAGCTTGGACAGCTCGGAAATCACATGCCCCAGCACCAGCGCCACAACCGATTGCAGCCACCAAGCGAGCGCGATCATCACCACAATACCAAAGACCTGTGACGCCAGATCGAGCATCGTCAAACGCCCGATCAGCAGGTGCCTGTGCGCGGTCTCGATCCGCGTGGGATGAAACCCGGCAATCAACAACGACAGTGCGGCAATCGGCAAGTAGGTGACCAATTCAGGCGCGTCATAAAAGGCCGCAAACGGCACCGCCAATGCCGCCGCTACCGCAAACAGGATTGCACCGCGTATCGCCTGAATGGTCCACGCGGTATCAAGGAAATCAGGGTCATCGCCTCGTTTGCTTTGCGCAATGGAAGGCGCGATGCCAACATCGGAGAACAGCATCAACCCGACTGTTACCAAACCAATCAGCGCCATGAGGCCGAATGCCTCGGGAAATAATATCCGGGTAAGGATGAGGTTGGAGGCCAACCGCAACGCCTGACTGCCGCCATAGCCCAGCAATATCCACGACGTACTGCGAAACACCCGCGCCATGAGCCGCCCGCCGCGCAATTGCTGCAAAAGACCGTCCATTTCGCTCACGCGTCTCCTCTGCCCATGCTATATTGAGCCTAGCGCCCGACCCATCATTGCACCAGTGCCAAGGACAGGTCGGAGCCATATGAGACATCGAGGACGCAAACCGTGCACATCGCCTATATTCTCAACAGCTATCCGCAGCCCTCGCACAGCTTTATCCGGCGCGAAATCTGCGCGCTTGAAGGGTTGGGCCATACGGTCACGCGCATGGCAATGCGGCCCGGCGATACGCCTTTGATCGACGCTCAGGATCTGGAAGAAGCTGGCGCCACCCATTATGTTTTGCCTGCAGGTGCGGCGGCATTGATTGGTGCAACTATACGGGCGGCGATTATACGTCCCGCGCAGTTCTTTGCCGCCCTAAACCTTGCTGTTACCTGCGGTCGCCGCGCGGATGTGGGCGCTATCAAGCATCTCGTTTATCTGGTTGAAGCTGCTTATGTCGCACAAACCTGCCACGCGGCAAACGTTGACCACGCGCATGCACATTTCGGCACAAACGCGACCACGGTGGCAATGCTTGCTGCCGCTTTGGGCGGACCTGCCTACAGCTTTACCGTGCACGGCCCAGAAGAGTTCGATGCACCGGTGGCCCTTTCCCTCGGCATCAAAGTTGCCCGATCAAAGTTCGCGGTCGCAATCACCAGCTATGGCCGCAGTCAGTTAAGCCGTTGGGCAGCGCCCAGGGATTGGGAAAAAATCAAGGTCGTGCATTGCGGGATCGAGCCGGATCATTTCCCCGCCGCACTGCCCGTACCGGACGGTGGCCCGCGCTTTGTCGCCATTGGACGCCTGGTTGAGCAAAAGGGGCAGCTTTTGGCACTTGATGCGATGGCAGAGCTGATCAAAACCCATGCAAACGCGCATCTCACCCTCATTGGCGATGGCGAACTCCGACCAGTGATAGAAGCGCGCATCCACGCACTTGATCTCGGCACACATGTCAGTCTGACCGGTTGGGCCGATGAGGCGGGTATTTTATCCGAGTTGAACGCTGCGCAGGCACTCCTAATGCCAAGTTTTGCAGAAGGGTTGCCGATGGTGATCATGGAGGCGATGGCAGCAGGGCGGCCCGTTATCTCAACTTATATCGCGGGCATACCGGAGCTTGTCGTGCCTGATAAAACTGGATGGCTGGTACCCGCAGGGGACGCAATAGCGCTGGCAGAAGCGATGAGATCACTTGCCGATATGCCTACCGCCACCCTGACCAAGATGGGCAAGGCCGGCCGCACGCGCGTCTTTGCGCGCCACGACGTGGAACAGGAAGCGGAAAAACTGGCCGCGTATTTCGCCGACTAACGCCCCCGCGCCCATCGCTCACGCGATTTATGCGGCAATCGCACAGCCAAAGCGAGCAGCCCATAAGCCGCAAATCCCAACGGATCGTGCAATGCAGATCGCCAAAGCGGTTTCGCGTCGTAATTAACCGGATCATGGTTTTGCCACAGGTGCGGAAATCGGGTTTTCACCTCTGCCACGCCGGTATCTTGCCGCCTGCGCACGCGCACCAGCGGTCCAAAGCCGTCAATCATTGGCCATGTATACCGGGCCTCTACGCGCACCCGCTCCGTCGGCGCAAAGCTGAGCCGCACAAAAGTATCATCGGATATGACATCGGGAAACTCTGCCCATCGCGCGCGCCCTGCGTCGTTGACGGCAAATACACCATACCCCGGCACGCCCTTCGTGTTGAATGGCAACTGCGCCCAGAACCGCGCATAGATACGCGAAAACCGGCTGTCTTGCGTATGCACGACCGGCACGCCACTGGCATAGCGCGGCTTTGCAGTGTCCAGCACGACGGCCAGTTCTGCGATCAGCGGGGGCGAGATGACCACGTCCGCATCAACATATATACGCGCTCCAAAACGTGCCGCGGCCTCGCCCGCATTCAGCGCACCCGTCTTGCCGCCCTGCGGTACGTCCAACACCAGTAAATGCCAGCCTTTATCGGCAAACTCCGCTGTAAATTCACGCGCAACATCCACTGTACCATCTATACAACCGTTGGCGATCACAATCACCTCCACCGCAGCATCACCCTTATCACTGGCCAAAAGCGCTTTCAAACACGGCTCGATATATCCCACTTCGTTGTGGGCGGGGATCAGGATGGAGCATGCGACGCTCACCGATCTGCCACCAGCGCATCCCAACGTGGATTGTCATCACCAAGGTGGCGCAGCAGACCCCAACTGCCCCATTTCGTAGGCACATAAACGTCAGCATAGGCATTGAACAGCCGCCCGCCTGACGCCTCCCAAGCGGCCAGTAACTCGGTATAGAGCGCGCCCATTTCGGGAGTGTAGTTGAGATGTTCAAAGAAGGATTGCAACCGCGCATTGTCCACTTGGGGCCCGATGCCCACGATATGTGTGCCGCCCTCATACATGATCATCTCAAGCCCCGCATCCCGCGCCACCTGCGCGTGATAGGGAAATACGCGGGCGCGCAGATCGTGCACCGTATCCGACATATTTCCACTCACCGAACCATCCAAAAGGTCCTGTGCAGCCAGTTGCGTGGCATAATCGTATTTGGTCGCCTCAATCGCCGCCTGCCGCTCCGGCCCTGTCAAATCGCGCGCGGCATCGGTGGCGCGGGCAAGGCTTTCATCAAGCCAAGCAATCACATCGTCATTGCGCGCCTCTAGACCCAAAACACCCCCAAAGTAACCGGTGACTGCATAAGCATCGAACGCGTGTGCCGGAGCCTGCGCGCCCTCGGCCATCACAAGCGGGGCGTTCAGAATATTCTCCTCTAACCCCAGCCAGCCGGTCTGCGATGAAATGACGTTGACCAGACGCTCTGCATCGTCCGCGAATTCATCCGACCATATGCGTGCAATCTCGGCGGCTCTGAGCGCGTAGAATTGCGTGCTGACATCCACCTGGCCCCACCGCAATTGCGCCTGTGCATCGGCCCACCGCGTCTGCTCGAACTGGAAATTCCAAACCTCATTGGAATATTCAACATATACGGTCAGCGCGGGGTCAATGCTTTCATGAACAGTTTTCGCGAAGGCGCGCACGTAGGCGTCATCGGCCAGATGGGGCATATTGAACCAGACATTTTTGCCATGACGATTGGCCAGCGCCAGCATGATCTCCAACGGCACACCTTTCTGCGCCCAGCTTGCGTTGGATGCTTTGGGCCGGTTCTCCCAAAGCGATTGCGTGGAATCGTTTGTCTCCATCCAGTCCATGAACCGCAGCGTATCAAAATGCGCCATGCGGTCAGTCCAGTCAGGATTGAAAAGCACCCCCTGCTCCCATTGCGAAAGACGGTCTTTGCGCACGACCGCGATGTTGCGCACAGGATCAGAGGCGCTGCTGCGCTGGATGCGAATTTCGACACTCCCCGGTCCCGGGGTGTAATCAAACCGCACCTCCCCACGCCCATAGCGCAGGTTGGTCGCGCGCCCTGCCGCCTCAACAATGCCAGTGCCCTCAAAGCGCAGGACATACCGCCCCTCAAGTGTACTTGCCGCAGCTTCGGGCAAATCAGTCAGGATCATGGTCCCTACGGAACCTGCCTCGCGCGGCACAGCCGTCGGCCAACCGTCACCGTCGATAAACCCCTGCGCGACAAGCATCTCATATTCGATGCCGCCAAACTGTCCGGGCAAATGGCCAAGCCACGGGCGCGCTGTTTTCATCAGGTCCAGAAACGGGATTTGCGCCGCCCAATCCGTGACCGGAGAGAGGCCCACAGCGATTGCCCCCTCCGGTATCACAGGCGCTACTGCTTTTGTCACTGGCACCGCAACAACAGGCGGCGCGCGGGGTGCAGTGGACGCTTGGGCCTGCTTGATTGGACCTGCGCTTATGAGTGCGCTCACGGTATATCCCTCAACCGCTTCACGTGCGACACGCTGCATCGCGCGTGCCATTTCCGCATCAATGTCGTTTATATCTGCGCCATAGCGATCCTTGATGCGGTGTGGCAACCCTTCCGGTGAGGCGCCAGTCAGAACCGCGTATTGTACCATCGAAACAAAGTAGTGGCCGTGTAAGTTGAGGTGAATGTCATCCTCGAATATCTCCGATATTCTGCTGAGACCCGGTACGTCACCGGCGGCAATCGCATCATCAAGACGGGCCAACGCCTGACCCGCGGGGATGAGGCGCACACGGTCGTCTGCATCCGGCTGCCCTGCACGCAAAAGTGTGACCATCCCCTCCCATGCGGGCAAGTCCTGCGCCAGCCGCTCACGCCAAGGGATCGCGGCGCCGTCATCATATTCTATCTGCACGCCTGTCCCGCTTTTGAGACTGTGCCAGGTCTCCTGCACAAATACTCGCGCATCCGCATTCCCGCTCAGCGCCAAACCTGCGAAGGCTTGAGCATAGACGTCCGTCTCACTCCATTGCAGGTGATTGGCCAGCGGAATGGCCTCCGTCACGATCAGATCGGTGGTACCGCCACGCGGCAATACCCTGCGCGCATCGATCCCCTCGGCCTCGTCGGAGTGTTCCCAGTTATACTTGAGCGGCGCACCATTGATAATCTGCGCCTGCACCTGCACATTGTCGCTGGTCGCACTGAGGGCCGCGTCGAGCATATCCGGCCCGTCCGCCCCGAACAGGCTGTGGCCCACCATGATGATCGAAAAGACCGTGCTTGCCAGATCGCTCATATCGTGACCCCGCTATAAGGTGTGGCGCGCACCACGTCCCAAACCGTTTGCTGCATCAATGCGCCGACTTTTTCATCAGGTGCGGAGGCCCTTGTTCCGTCTGCCCGCAAAAGTGCACGCGGCAAGCCCACCGGACTTTGATGATAGAGGGTCGCGAAATGGGTGAGCGCGATAAGGTACGCGCCCAGATCACCAAGGTGGATGGTATCGGGGTCGCCATCCGGCATACGGGCGAATAATGCATCGCGGCTGGACACGTTTCCAACGCCGCCCCCACTCTCCACCGCGCGCACAAACGCAGCAAGCACCTGACCACCGGGGATTACATAAACTGGCATGCCAGTTTTCGCAGCCGCAGGCAGGGCGACGCGGTTGAGCCAGAGGGCTTCGAAATCACCGTCGATGCGTGCCAGCCACCCCACCGGATCATCAGTGTTATGCCAAGTCTCATAAAGATAAAGCCGCACATCAGGCCGCGCGTTACGCGCAAGTCCGGCCCACTTCCCAAGGTATTCCGCACTGTCATGGTAGCGGATCGCATCCATCAGTTCGACCATCTCTGTCAGGACAACGGCATCATATCCGCCGCCCTCCAACGTCGCGCGTGCAGGTTTGAAAGCGGGATGCGCGTTCTCCTCATCGAACCCCTGCACCGCTACGTCAGGTTCCCAATGCGCCTTGAGCGGTGTCCCCCATCCGAGTTGGCTGGCGTAGCTGTGCCCTTGCGGTGCCAATTGCGCCAACATCGCGGGCATATCGCGACCAACCAGCGAATGGCCCAAATGATACACTGACAGCGGCCCGTCAGGCGCGGGGAGCGGGCCGACGTATTGATCTTGTGCCGCCCGCAACTCACGCAGGCGCCAGCCTGCAGTGCCCATCACAAATGCACCGATACCGGCAAGTCCCGCCGCACCCATCCGCACCAGACTTCTGCGTGTTACCATCGCGGCGGCTCCTCTATCTTACCTTCAATCCCTAATGCACCTGTCTGTGCAATCGCCACCGCAGTGACAATCAAACCGGCGGCGTGCGCATACCGCCCTTGCAGAATCGCGCCTGCCTCAAACGGACCTTGGGCGATCATAAACCGCGCCTCGAATGTGCTGCGCGCACGATCTACTTGCAGCTCCAGCGCCTCAAAACCGAACAACTGCCCACTCAGCGTATATTGCGCTTTATAGGCTGCCTCTTTAGCAGAAAAAACGAGCTTTGACATCAGGCCGCGCTCCGCTTGGGGTTGTTGGCCAAGCCAGCGTTGCTCTGACGTGGTACAGACCTCACCCACCAAAAGCGGCTCCAACGGTGTTGCTTCCTCCAGATCCACACCAATGCCCGCCCATTGCCTGCGCACTCCGACGACGGCCACGCATGCACTGGCCGTATGCGAGATGCTGCCGGTCAATCCTTTGGGCCATACCGGTACGCGGTCCGGCCCCATCAGCACTGAACGTGGCGATGCACCAAGCCCGATCATTGCTGCGCGCGCAGCAGCACGGCCTACCTGAAACTCCACCAGACGACGCGGGATTGCACCGCGCAGCGCGGCACTCTCAACAGGGTTGGTATCGTCGGGCACCACACGGGGATCGCGCGCCACAACCGACAGCCCACTTGGCAGCACCGACTGCGTCAATGCCACAACGAGAGCCGGATCCGGCGTCACAGATCGGTTATGCCCCGCCTCGCTCGCATCGCGCGGCGCTTCGACATTGTATCGGATTTCGCAAGTGATGAGGGTTCCTCCGCCGGTCTCACGTCTGGCTGTGCCGTGCCCGACATCCGATCCACATGTGCCGCCAGTCCATCAAGGGTGGGGAAACGAAAGATATCTGTTATCCCCAATTTATCCAAACCCAACGCGACCTTGATGTCGCGGTGTGCCTGAACAGCAAGCAAGGAATGACCACCCAGCGCGAAGAAGTTATCAGACCCGCGGATATATTCCACCCCGAGGATTGCGGACCAGACCCGAGCGATAGTTGAGTGCGTTCCACTTACGGGTGAGACCCCGGTCGGAGGAGCCGTCGATTTGGGCTGAAGCGCGGGTAAGGCTTTGCGGTCGATTTTCTTATTTGGCGTCAACGGCATTATTGCGATCTCGACGATATGCGCAGGGACCATGATATCAGGCAAGGCGCGGCTGACCGCACGGCGCAATGCGGCCTCGTCGATACCGCTCCCCGTTACATACCCTACCAGTTGTGCGCCTCCTGCCGCCTCGCGGGCAATCACAACGGCCTGACTGATCCCCGCTTGCGCGGCCAAAACGCTCTCGATCTCGCCCAGCTCGATCCGGTGGCCGCGGATTTTGACCTGATCGTCCAACCGGCCCATAAACCCGAGCGTGCCAGTGCTATGCCACGCGACCAGATCACCGGTACGGTAAAGCTTTCCTGCGCCAAACGGATTGTCTACGAACCGCGCGGCGGTCATCTCCACACGGTCGTGATAGCCCTGCGTCACGCCCTCTCCGCCAATATACAGCTCCCCTGCGACACCGACCGGACAGGGTTGAACTGCTGTATCCAATACATAAACCTGCGTGTTCGTGATGGGCGTGCCGATGTCAGCGGTGGTTTGCGGATGCGTAACAATTTGTGTCGTGGACCAGATCGTCGTTTCCGTTGGTCCATACATATTTTGCACACGCCCGCCACAAGACGTAAGCAAATCAGCGCTCAACGCACCTGACAAGGCCTCACCGCCCACCATCAACTCACGCAAACCAGACAACGCCTGCCGCGTCTCGTCGTTCATCACCATCATTTGCGCCATCGAGGGAGTGCATTGCATGTGGCTTATGTCATGCCGCATCATCTGTGCCACGAGCGAGAAATCATCCGGCTCAAGCGCCATACCCGCGTTCGAGCGCGACAGCACTTCCGCCAGAGGAACCAGCCCCGCCATCACATCATCCACCGCGATGCCATAATCAATCAGGCATGCAATCTCGTCCACGCCGATCCGCTTGAGCTGCTCGGCGCGCGCAATGCCATCCTCGACTGTGCCGAACATCCCGCTGTCATTGAAATACCGCTGAAAGGCAAATTCAAGGATCGCGTCCATCTCATCGGTGTCCAGCGTTTCAAGATCAACCTGAAACGGGCTGGTGGCTCCTTTGGGCTTCTTGAAGGCCGGAAATGCCCATGCGTATTGCTTGATCAGACCGGCGGCAGAGCGCAGGTAGTCTTTCATTGGCCCGCGCGCAACTTCCTCGGCATTTGCGCGGCTGTCTGTCAGATAGGTGTGCAACATCACCGTCACGGTGAAGGCGTTGGGATCATGGCCCGCAGCGCGCAAAGCGGTGTGATAAATCCCGATTTTCTCTGCGACCTCTTCCACGGACTGACCCAAAAGGTGTGTCAACACGTTCGCGCCAATCTCCCCCGCTTCTTTCCACGTGTCCGGATTACCCGCCGTCGTGACCCAAACGGGCAGTTCTTTTGACACCGGCCGTGGTTGCGTAATGACGCTGTGTGGCGTGCCGTCTTTGGTCGGAAACGCCACCGCTTCGCCACGCCACAGGCGGCGCAGCTGCTCAATCGCCACATACATCGCGGGCTTGTTGTCGGGGGGCGTATTTTCGGGGCGCAGGATAAAATCATCCGGCTGCCAGCCGCTTGCAATCGCCAGCCCAACGCGGCCATTGGTCAGATTGTCGATGACCGCCCATTCCTCCGCGATCCGCGCGGGGTGGTGGAGCGGTGCAACGCATGATCCAGCCCGCACGCTCAGGTTTTGGGTCACTGCCGCCACTGCAGCACCAGTGACCGAAGGGTTCGGATAAGGACCACCGAAGGCGTGGAAATGCCGCTCAGGCGTCCAGACAGCATTGAACCCGTTGGCATCGGCAAACTTCGCCCCTTCCAGAAGCAGGCGATATTTCTCGGGTCCAATCCCGTCGTCATTGCCCCAATAGAACAGGTTAAAATCTATCTTTTGGTCGGAGACAGCGATGGGGCCTTTCGACAACTCTGTCCGGCTGTCATCTCCCGCGAGCACTAGCTTGAAACCACGTGCAAGTGTCCAGAACAGCTCGAGCACGGATATGTCGAACGATAGGCTGGTCACCGCGAGCCATGCGTCGCCCGCCTCATGCTCGATCCGGCTGTCCATACCGGCAAAGAAGTTTGCCACATTGCCGTGCCCTACACGCACGCCCTTTGGCGTACCGGTCGAGCCTGAGGTATAGATCAAGTATGCGAGCGTATCCGCCGCCGCACCACCGTCAGGATTAGTGTCTGGGTTGGTTTCGGGCAACCTAGCGGCTGCGCCATCTGAATCCAGCAGAACAACGGTCGCCTCACCGGTGGGCAGGTCCGCAACCAACGCGCGTTGTGTCACGATCAACGTCGCGCCACTGTCCGCGATGTAATGTGCGATCCGGTCAGCCGGATACGCGGGATCAAGGGGGACATAGCCACCACCTGCCTTGAGAATACCCAGCGCACCGATCAGCAGATCAGGCCCGCGACGGGCCGCGAGACCCACAGGCGTGTTGGCGCGAACACCTTGCTTGATCAACCGGTGTGCCAGACGGTTGGCGGCCGCATTGAGTGCCTTATAGCTGAACGTCTGGTCCTCGAACACAAGTGCGATTGCATCCGGTGTCCGCGCCACTTGCGCCTCGAAAGAATGGTGGATGGGCTGCGCATCGTAGTCCGTTACAGTCGCGTTCCACGTCTCCAGCAGCAGCGTGCGTTCTTTCGCAGGCATCCCTTCTGCGCCCGCAAGAGCATGCGCGGCGCGCCCCGCGATCAGGTTCATGGCGGCGTCAGTCAGCAATCCGGTATCACCACGCAGCACGACTTCACTTTCGGTGATCTCGATGCACAGGATGGCACCTGCGACAGGTTTTGATCCTATCATCACCGGTGGCACAACCGCCCCAATCGCAGGATCGCGCAGTATGAGATCGGTTGAAAAGCCACCCGTCGCTGCAATCCACACAAGCTGTGGCTCAAATGGCTCATTGACGCGCAAAGGCACCCAATCACAGGCGAAACCGACCGCTGCAGGTCTTATCGCGTATCCGACATCACCCGTTTCCTGCCCCGCACCAAGTGCCACGGCTTGCACCACTGCGGCAAGTCCATCCGCACTGTCCGGTCGGGCAATCCGGCGCTCTGCCCACTGGCCAGTCGCCTCACCGCGCGCCAGCGGTACGGGCACCGCGTCCATTGTCGCAAGACGCGTACGCCAATGTTCTTCATCTGCGATGATCCGGTCCTGTTCAGCATTCAGATCTACATCAGCCTGATCCAGCACCGTGCCAACAGCGGGCAATCCCGCCGTGTGTCCGACCACTTCAATCCCGCCCAACGATACCGCACCATCCGCTGTCGCGATCACAATACGGTCGTCTACGTGTTCCAGAACGGTGCCTGCAGGCCCACTTCCCATGACCTTCTCGCCGGTACGCACAACAAAAACCGCGCTGCCACTTGCGATCTTTGCCATCCCCAGCGGGTTCCAATAGCCGCCAAAATCAAGACCCCGCAGCAGTGCCAGAACCTCATCCGTGGTCTGGCAGAAATCGATCAGGCCCAGCACCGCAGGACGTGCGTCACGCGCGAAATAACTGCGCTGGCTCAAATCCTGCGCGCGTCCTTCCGTATCGTCCGCCTCCAGTTGTCCCATCACCCGCGCGAAACTCTCTACGCCCGCAGCATAGCACTTGGAATTGAGGCTGAACGCAGTCTCGTCGTGCGCAATATCGACCACTTCCTGCGCCAGTAGATTGCCTTCATCCACGCCGCCCTCAATCAGATGCCAGCTGACACCGTAGCTTTTCTCGCGATTGATCACTGCCCACGCAGGTGTATTCAGGCCTGCGTAGCGCGGCAGCGGACCATCGTGGAAATTGATAGCACCCGCCTTTGGCAGTTCCAGCATGCCGCGCGGAATGATGCGCAGATTGGCGATACTTAGCAGCCAGTCAAATGCAGGTAAGCCCACATCGGTCAACTCCTTGATCTGGGTGAGGGTTGTGATCCCGTTTATATCCGCCCAACCTCGCACCTCTGCATCCGCACTGACCACAGCGGTAATGATATGCCCCCTTGCCAATATCATATTGGCACAGGCGATCGTCAGGGATTGCTCCCCGATGATGACGCAAGAAAAGGGCGCGTGGGCCGATGCTTCGCTCATGTCCGGTCCTCTGTTGGTTGCCGGTACGGGGTGGCCGCATGTACCATCATATCGCGCAAAAACCACGTGGGATCCTGTGGCCGTCGCCCCGCGACCCCCATTCGTAAACGGTGCAGCGCGCCCCCTGAAAGATGCGCCAGAAGTGCGACAGCGGCATGAACACGACCATGGTTTTTGATGAAATAATGCCGACGTGAATCATACCAATAGGATGGCATCCGCCGCTTTGTCTTGATGCCGGTGGATACCGATCCGATATGTACAACCTGACTTTCAACTACATACCAGCACGACCAGCCTGCGCGATGCGCGCGCAGGCACAGGTCCGTTTCCTCGAAGTAGAGAAAGAAATCTTCGTCAAACAGGCCGATCCTGTCCAACATCGTACGCCGAATCAGCATTGACGCACCCGCACACCAATCAACCTGCATGGTTTGCACAGGGCGCGGCATCGGCACAGCAGTATCCGGCAGCATCCGCTCCACCACTTTGAGGCGCGCCGCATCGACGAACTCACCCGCGATGCTGTGAAACCGGAAGGCTGTTGTGTGCGCGTAGTTGTCCTCCCCGCGCACTTTGCTACAGGCGAAACCTGCGTCCGGGTGGGCCTCCAGATGGGCAACAAGGGCGGGCGTGCTGCCCGCATTGGGAAAGGCATCGGAATTCAGCAGATAAAAGTAATCCGGCCTGCGCCCGTCGCTGAGCATCATACGCAGGCCGATGTTGTTCCCCGCGCCAAAACCGCCATTGACCGGCGAGGCGATGACCCGAACGAGCCCCCCCTCACCCCAGCCCCGCGCCGCCACTTCGCGTGCAATCATCTCGAACGAGCCGTCGCCGGATGCATTGTCGATGATGACCAATTCACCTCCAAGGTCGTGCAAATCGCCCAACGCGGCTTCCGCTGCGCGCAAGGTCATCTTCGGCGTGCGGTAGTTGAGAATGATGCACAACACTGCAGGCCGGGCGGCAGTTTGAGGGGATTTCATCGCACTCATTCCGCCGCTGCGGCACGCGGCACCGCTGCCTCTCTGAGCGCGTCTGCGATCACTTCACGTAACTCTGCGGCCATCACGACGACGTTGGGCGACAGCACCATACTGTCATGATCGCCAGGCACCTCGATCACCTGCAACTGCGGCGCAAAACGGGTCCAATCATTATCATGCAGCACGTATTCACGCGCATCACTGACCCATTTTCCACCACTGACCTGAAAACGCTGATCCAGTTTGGGGCGTAGCAACGTGATCGCTCCATCCCAATCAGGCGTGTCGTAGCGCCCGACCGCACGCAAAAACGCGGCTTCGATCTTTGCATTGTTGAACTGCGCATCGCCGCTTTCTTCTACATGGCCCGCCCGCTTTGCACGCTCCCACGCCAACCGGTTTTTCGCCCACTCAGCCAGATACCGCGGTCCTTTGACCCGCAACTCGGCCAGCTTGATCAATGCTTTGTCCGTCTGTCCCAGTGATGGCCGCACAGGCAGCGGTGTGTCCAAAAGTGCCAAAACGGCAACTTCCTCCCCTGCCATCTCGAGTTGTTGCGCCATCTCATAGGCGGTGATGCCCCCACCCGAAAACCCCGACAACAGATACGGCCCCTGAGGTTGTAGCAGCCTGAGTTCTTCGATGTAGTCAGCCGCAGCTTCCTGTACCGTCTCATGCGGCGCGCTGTCGCCAATCAGGCCGCGCGCCTGCAACCCGTAGACGGCGCGCGACGGGGCGAACTGCAGCGCCAAATGGCGCAGGTTGAGCACGTTGCCAAACATGCCCGCCACCACAAACAACGGCTCGGCACGCGCGGGGGCGACACCGTTGAGCGGTACCAGATACTCGAAGCGGGGTGCCACGGGTGCAACAGAACCTGCATCCCTCACCGCAATTTCACCAGTCTGCGCTGTGACACGCGCGGCAAGTTGCGCGATGTTCGGGGCCTCGAACAGGACGGAGATCGGGAAATCGACGCCATATTCACGCTTTAATTCTGCGAAAAAGCGCACGGCGATGAGCGAATGGCCCCCCAGATCAAAGAAACTGTCGTCAGCACCCACTGGCGAGACACCAAGAAGTGTGGACCACATGGCCGCAAGCGCCTCTTGCACCGGCCCGTCGGGCTCAACAAATCCTTCGACATCGCTGCGCTCGAAGCTTTGTTGTTTTGGCATCTCGCGCGGCGGCTGGTCCGCTTGGTCGATCAATCCCTGCAACGGCAGCGACGAGACATAGATTTGCGGGACGTTCAACGCCAGTGCGCGGATCAACGCCTCCGGCCCCTGCGCGGCTGCAATACCCTCAGAGACCAGATGGGCAAGCCGCATTTCAGCGTCGGTCTGCCCGCGTTGCGGCGCATTTGCGTCCACGTCAAACATCACATCGGCATCGCGCAACGTTGCGGATTGCGCAGCAAATCCGCCCTGCAAACGGGTCATGGCAAAATCATGTACAACCACAAGCACCACACCAGCCGCGTCACAGATCACGACATCAAACCGCGCATCATCCGCAGTACTGCTCACCAACCGCACCCAGCTGTAGATGTCGCGCGGCAGCGGCGCATGGAGCGTGATTTCTCCGTAAGACACCGGCACCCAAAGGTTTGATGCGTCATATTCCGGTACAAGGCCGATGGCCCACCCTGTCGCCAGATCCATCAAGCCGGGGTGCAAAAGCTGCCCTGCCTCCAACGGCGCATCAAGCGTCAGATGCGCCAAGCCTTCGGTTCCACGCATCTGACGCGCCCGCAAAACATGCCACTGGGGACCAAAGCGCAGATGGGCCTCTTGCGGCGTTGGCATATGCGCACCACCATCCTCCTCCACATCGCCGAGGCGGTCAGAAAGTGACTTTAGGTCAATCGGATAGGCAGCGATTGCTTGGCTGTCCAAAGCCGCCTCCGCATGGGTTTGCCAACCGCCACGTCCGTTCAAACTGCAATCGCCACGCAACGCTGCAGTAAATCCGGCCTCCTGCGGGGCGAGTGAAATTCGCATCTGGCGCGCAGTATTTTCGGCAGCTGTAAAGGGCCGTAGGAAGTATAGATCACGCAAAGTGAATGGCATCGCAAGACCTGCTTCGTGGCCCGCTTGGGCCAAAGCCTCGATCATGCCGCTGCCGGGTAGAACCGCACTGCCGTCGGCCATGCGGTGCTGATCCAGCACCCAGTCCTGCTGTGGGTTTAGCGTCGCCGTGAATTCCGTATCTGCGTCGCGAAATGTCACGCTACCCAGCATCGGCAGATCAAGCGCGCGGGGCGCAAGCGCCTCTACCTTGTCATGGCCAACCGCCTTGGCCGCCATGCCCACATCCGACCACACACCCCAATTTACTGCAACTACGCGCGTTTTACCGCCTGTGCGCGCAGCCGCAAAAGCGTTGAGGTAGTCATTCGCGGCCACGTAATCCACCTGCCCTGCGCTTCGTGTGGCGGTGGATGTCGAAGAGAACAGGACCAACAAATCGACGCTGCCGTCTGGCAGCAGTTGATCCAGCACGCGCAACCCCGACACTTTGGGTGCGAGCACAGCATCAACCTGGCTTTGGGTTTTTCCTAGCATCGGTGCATCATCGAGCGTCCCTGCCGCGTGAAACACCCCGTCGATGGCGCCCTCTGCAAGCAGATTGTCGATCACTTTGCGCATCTGTGCCACGTTGGTGACATCGGCAACTGCCACCTCGACGCGGCCTCCCAACTGTTCCAGATCCTGCAGCGCGCGGATGCGGTGCGCGGTGGCATCGCCTGCGGGTTTCGTCTCAAGTATCCGCGCCCATGATGCCCGCTCAGGCATTTCGCTACGGCTGAGCAGAACGATATGTGCGTCGTGAGTGGCCAGCAAATCGGCGGCGACCGTCTGGACAATCCCGCCAAATCCGCCGGTGATGAGATAAGTACCCCCACGTTTTATGGCGGTGGCATCGGCCTTTGGGAGCGGCTTGCTACGGAATCCGCGCACGTACCGGCGGTCCGCACGCAGCGCGACTACCTCATTTGCGGGTGTCGCCAACAGCTCCTCCAACAGCGCGTCGGTGATATCTCCGGGAGGTGCACTTGCCGTGGAAAAGAGGCTCTTGGCTACGGCTGGTTTGGGTAGCACCACATCGACTGTCGCGACACTCAGGCTAGTAATCTCATGCGGCATAACGCCTGCGGGGCCACTGATCATCGCCTTTTCAGGATAGGGCAATGCTTCTGTGCTGACCCGCGCGGCCCCAGTAGTAAAAACGCTCAGATGGGTCTGTGGCGCATTCTCACGCTCGGCCAGCGTTTGGCCCAGCCATAACAGGCTATAGAACCCTTGCTCCATGATCCGGTCATAAAAACTGCTACCGGGGCGGTGCGTTTCCGCGCGTGTCACACCCCAGAAATGCGCGATACGGTTTGGTGTCCGCCCGCCCTCCGCAAGCTTGGCAAACAGCGCGTCATACCCCTCGCGCCCCTGTTCGGGCGACAAAGTATACCGGTCCTCTCCACGCGCAGCAAAGCTGTCGCCAACAGACACGGCCGTGACCGCTGCACCAGCGGATCGCAGGCGGGCAATCACCTGGGCAGCAACACCGCAGTCGTCCTCGAACACCAGCCATTCATGCGCCTTCGCATCCTCTAGTGCGGCGTCAAGGCTGGCATCGACTTCCGCATAACGCGCCCGCCAATAGGGCACAGCACCCCAGTCCGTCATATCATCAAGCCGCGCCAATGCAGGCACTTCAGCGGCGACCGCTGCCTTGCCGGGCGCGATAAAATACGGGCTACGCTGGAACTGATAGGTTGGCAGCAGCACATGGTTGCGCCGCGCATCTCCCCAAATTTGATCCCAGTCGGCCTCGACTCCGCAAGCCCAAAGCCGCCCGATCTGGCCCATGAAATACATATCGTCCGCGATCAGCTCCTCAGGGTGACGCAGGGAACTAAGCACTTGGGTGGGCTTCACCTGCGCACACATCTGCGCCAGTGACGACAGTGCCTTGCCCGGCCCAACTTCGAGGAAAACGCGACCCTCCTGCTGTGCCAGCGTGTCGATGCAATCTGCGAAATGCACGGTATTTCGCAACTGATCCACCCAATAATCAGGATCGACTGCCTGATCAGGCGTGATCAAAACCCCGGTGCGATTGGAAAAAAACGCGATCTGCGGCGGCTGCAAATCCAGACCCGCTAAAAAGCTACGATATTTCGCCAAAATAGGGTCCAGCATGCGGCTGTGAGCGGCAATATCAATCGCAATGCGCTGGCACTCGATATCCGCGTCATCCAGCGCGGCAGCCAGCAATTCGAGCGCGTGGTCAGGGCCCGAAATCGCGGTGAGCTCGGGGCCGTTGACGCTTGCGATATCCAGATCATCCGACAGGAAAGGGCGAACCGCGTCCAGCGACAGGTTCACGCTCAGCATGCCACCTGCTGGCACCGTCTCGAACAATTGCCCACGCAGCAGCACCAGATCAATCAGCGTCTCGAACGCCATCACACCCGCGATGCAGGCGGCGACGTTTTCACCCATGGAGTGACCAATCAACGCGGTAGGCCGCACGCCCCACCCCATCCAGAGTTGCGCCAGCGCATATTCAGTGATGGCAATGAGCGGCAACTGGACCGAGGGACGTTTGAGCTGTTGGGCTGCTTCCCTGTCCGATCTGTCTGACAACCAGACGTCACGCACGTCAAATTCAAACTGCGGTTCGAGGTGGTCCAGACCGCGATCCATGGCTTCCGCAAAAAGCGGCTCGGTCTCATACAAGTCGCGAGCCATATCAGCATATTGCGCGCCCCCGCCGGGGAACATGAACACCACCTCCGGCGCGTCACAGAGGCGGGTGTGGGTGTGCACGCGGCGTATATCATTGGCCGCAAGAAGCGTCGCAGCCTCCGTCGGGCTTTGTGCGACGACAACGCGGCGATGCACAAAGCCACGCCGCCGGTTTTTGAGCGTATGCGCCACATCGGCAAGGTCTTGATCGGTATGGCGCTCAAGGTGATCGACCAATGCGGCGGTGTTCGCGTCAAGTGCCGCCTTCGAGCGACCGGAGATACACAGCACCTGAAAGGGGAAATCGCTCTGCTCCGAGGGCGCGGCGACGGGCGCTTCGACAAGGATCGCATGTGCATTTGTGCCGCCCACACCCAGCGCATTGACCGCCGCATGGCGCGGCACAGTGCTGCGCGGCCACGGGCGCAGCGCACTGTTAACGGAAAACGGGCTGCCATCAAATGCGATGGCAGGGTTCGGCGCCTCATACCCGAGTGACGGCGGCAATTCACCGTGATGTAGTGAAAGTGCCGCTTTGACCAATCCCGCCACACCGCCAGCGGTATCAAGGTGGCCAATGTTCGTCTTGACCGATCCAATGCGAGCGAAATCGACCTTATCTGTGCGGGCGCGGTAGGCCTCGGTGAGTGCCGCTACCTCAATCGGGTCGCCCAGATAGGTGCCGGTGCCGTGACACTCAACCATCTCGATCTGGTCTGCAGACACGCCCGAGACGTCGAGTGCTTTGCCGATGGCCGCAGCCTGCCCCTCGACCGACGGGGCAAGATATCCAGCCTTGGCCGCGCCATCGTTGTTGAGAGCAGAGCCTTTGAGCACGGCCCAGATGTGATCGCCGTCCGCCACCGCATCCTCAAACCTGCGCAGGGCCACACAGCCCGCGCCCGAGCCAAACACCGTTCCTTGCGCGCGGTGATCAAACGCATGGCACGCACCATCAGGGGAAAGGATTTCGTTTTCTTTGAACATATACCCGCGCCCCTGCGGCAGCTCGATGGTCACACCCCCCGCAAGGGCCATATCAACCTCCCCCGCGCGCAGCGCAGCAGCAGCGTAGTGGATCGCCACCAATGAAGTCGAACAGGCAGTCTGCAGGTTGATCGACGGGCCGGTCAGGTCGAAAAGATGGCTCACCCTTGTGGACAGAAAATCCTTGTCGTTGCCAGTATGGCGCAACAAGAACATGCCCACATCGTCAACCAGATCTGGGTTCGAGCAGATGTTGAAATAGAAATAGCTGCCCATACCACAGCCCGCGTAAACCCCGATTGGTCCGGCGCTGTTCTCCGGCAGATGGCCCGACTGCTCCATCGCTTCCCAAGCCACCTCAAGGAACTTCCGGTGCTGAGGGTCTATGATAGCTGCATCTTTTGGTGAAAAGCCGAAAAATCCTGCATCAAATGTCTCATATCCGGCGAGGTCAGCCGCCGCGCGTACATAGTTTTTATGAGCGATTTTTTGTGCGCTCTCGCCAGCAGCAAGCAGTTCTTCCTCACTCAGCGTGCGGATTGAGGACACGCCGCCGCGCAGGTTTTTCCAGAACTGGCTAATATTCTCAGCGCCTGGCACGTTCACAGCCATGCCGACGATGGCAATGTCATCGCGCGCAGAGATCCCCTTGCGGCCGTCCTCGGTCATGCTGTGTCATCCTTTGCCCTGCTAAATCGAGGGACTTTAAGTAGTGTAATAAATGCAGTCTAAAGTTCTTTTATACGTGTGTTTACAGACAAATGGGTAATTTAATAATTTGTGTATTCTATGGCTGATGAAATTTGTCGCCTAGTGTAATCATAAGTTAATGTGCGCCACTGTGTCAAAAGCTACTCTCGCCCGGTATTTTCGGGGTCGGCCTACCGGCATCCAATCGCCTGCAACAAAAATTCCAGCATCAAATATCGCTAGAGAACGGTGCGTCGTTCAGGCGCAGCGGGTTTTTTGGTAGCACGATGCCCTCCCCGAATTTCATCCAATTTGCCGCGCTTTTCAGGGTCAAAACACTCCACATATCCAAGGACTGCCCCCGCCATGAGCCATGTGAACGGCGTCAGCGTCGCGTTGAGCAGCATATCGATGAGCGTGATCCCGAGGATGAGTGCTACCCCTCCGATGTAGGGCGATATCACCACACCTCTGTGGCGGATCATCTGTCGACCAAGTAAAATCAGCGGCAGCGCCAGCAGACCAAACTCAGCAATATAGCCAAGCCAGCCAAAGGTGCCGAACACGATAATCCAGCGCCCGTCAGGAATGGTCAGAATTTCACCATCATAGCCGTCACGGACCAGTCCACGGCCCCAGCCGCTCCATCCGAAGGCCGGTTTTTGCGCTGCGCGCTCCAGCAGTTGTTCCTCGTTGTTGATGCGGAAGGCCAGCGATTCCGCGCGCAGCGGGTTCACCTCTGCGGCCTCGGTCACGATAGCATCGACCGGCACCAGATCAAGATTGCGCAGCATTGGATAGGTGACCGCGACCAGCGCAAACACTGTCGCAAGCAGCACCAGCCAACGACGCGGCGCAAGATAAGCAAGCGGCACAAGGATCATGCCATAAGCGATGGAGGCAGCACTTTTGCACAACATCAGCAGCACCAGCAAATACACCACACAGAGGATGGTGCGAAAGCGGGCATTATGTGGTGCTGTGCGCGCCAATGTCGCCGCCGCAATCGCCGCTGTGCAGATAAACAACGCAAGCCATAAACTGTGGGGTAAGAACACAATCGGCCTGAAGCCACCCGCACGCATCGTCTGCTCAAAATCATGTTGGAAAAACCCGTAAATCCAGACGTTTATCTGCGGTGACAGCCGGATCTCGACCAGCGCCGGTATCGAATACGCAATCGCACCGACAGTGAGCGCCAGCAGTAACTCTTGCAACCCTCGCTCGGAGCTTAGGAATTGCCGCGCGACCACGAACGGCACCAGCGTCAAAACCTGCGCAATCAGGACCGACCCCAAATCGCGCACCGACTGACCAGGCAATGTGCCCAATTGGAACAGGATCGGCTCACGGTTGGTCAAAACCGTCGGCACCGCCGAGAATATCAGCAGAATAACGAGTAGTTTTGCAATCCCCCCTTCCGGCAGCAAACGAAACCGGTGCACAGTCCCAAACACCAAGATAGCAAGGACAGACAAATTCGGGATCGACACTTTGTCCATTGCAGGGACCAGCGGCAGGTTGAATTCCGCCAAAGGCGGCAACAACAAATACCCCCCAAGAATTGACCAGATGATCGCCCGCTCCACCGATTGCGTGCGAAACAGCACAAGGCAGACGAACGGCCAGATCAGTAACATCATATAGGCGATTGGATTGGGCATCATGCTCCTGCGGACGTGCGGGGTCGGGGCAGTAGAATTACACCCTAGGCATGTCTATGTCATCCCGCTAGCTTAACAACGCACCCATCAGCGCCCGAACTACTATTAAGCAAACCATTAATATTAATATATAAAATCACTTTATTATTGCTCTAGCCCTGAGTTTTTGAGGGATAACGACCCATAGGAAAGACATGAAATTCAGCATCGGGCGTTCTTTGGTTGAGGTTAATATACCCGATCAAGCGCAATTGTTTCGCGCAGTACGCAACAAATTTGCGTGCAGCGAAGGATTCGCCATTGCGACGCTTAACCTTGATCACTTGACCAAGCTGCCCGTCGATACGCAGTTCGCGGCAGCCTACCGGGCGCAGGATTTCGTCGTCGCGGACGGACGGCCCATTGTCTGGCTTGCACATTTGGCGAAAAAGCCAGTTGCGTTGATGCCCGGCTCCGACATGGTGATCCCGCTTGCGCAGATTGCGGCGGAAATGAAAATGCCCGTTGCGCTCATGGGCAGTTCGAATGCCGCCCTCGCCGGTGCGCAGGCCGCGCTTGAGGCACGTATCGCTGGCATCAATATCGTGCTGGCATATGCGCCTCCCTACGGGTTTGATCCCACTGGCGCTGATGCGCGCACCATTTGCAATCTGCTCAACGACAGTGGCGCGCGGCTGTGCTTCATCGCGCTGGGCGCCCCGAAACAGGAAGTTTTTGCGGCCTTTGCCCGCACGAAAGCACCAGAGGTCGGGTTCGCATCCATCGGCGCAGGGCTCGATTTTTTGTCAGGTCATCAAGTGCGTGCACCGCGCATCATGCGCGCGCTTGCACTCGAATGGCTCTGGCGCGCGTTGCAAAGTCCCCGCCGCATGATCCCGCGCTATGCCAAGTGCTTTTCGATCCTGCCCCGCCATGTGCAGGATGCATGGCGGCAACGCTAACTCATTTGTATTCGATTAACTTTCGCTGTCCGCCGGTCATCCTGCGCCAATAGTAGCGCAGCGCGCCTTGTGCTTCGGCAAATTTGCCCAAGACCGTGAACAGCGACATGACCCATCCGTCACGACAGGCAAGGCGTGCGACCTGTGCAGGATATATCAACGCCCCACAAAGGGCCACAGGTCCGACCACCAATGCACATGCCACAATCAGAACCGGCGCACCAAATCCCCAAATCAAAGCACGGCGTGTCTGCGCGACCCAATGCCGCTCCGGTGCCGCCCCATGCCGCGCGGAACCTTCTGCAAAAGCAAAACCCGCCCTCTCGCTCCGCTTCCACCATTGCCCGAAACGCGTAATCTGGGCGTCATGCGCGGTCATTTCCGCGTCAATCCGCCATATGGCCCAACCCGCCTGGCGCAATCTGATGCACAACTCTGGCTCTTCCCCCGCGATCAGATCATCCCGAAAGCCGCCAACTTCACGCAGCGCGTTTGCACGCATCAGAGAATCGCCACCACAGGCAAGGGCCGCGCCGATGGGCGTGTCCCATTCTGCATCAATGAAACCATTATAAATCGACGCCTCCGGTGCGATCTCACGCCGACGGCCACAGACGACCGCCACTTCCGGACACTGGGCCAGAAAGGCTGCTGCCGTCTCAAGCCAGCCCATTTGCACCACGCAATCACCGTCCACAAACTGGACCAGCTCAGCCCCATCCGGCACAACGGCGAACCCCGCATTGCGTGCCCGCGCGGCGGTGAACGGCTGCGATACATCAAGGCGCACAATCTGTGCGCCATGCGCCTGTGCCGCCGCAACTGATCCATCAGTTGAGCCGCTGTCCACATAAATAAGGGCGCTGACATCTTGTAGTGCGTCGAGACACGCAATGAGGCGCGCACCCTCGTTTCGCCCGATTACGATGGCAGCGATGCTCATGCGACCCGCCTTGTTCGCTGACTATAAGGGCCAATTGAATACAGTAATTTGACCCATAGCAGGTCTGTGACACAGGCAAGTTGCATTGCACCATACATTATCAAACCCCGCGTAAATGCTCTTGCACCGAAAGCTTGCAACCCCAATTTAATCTCGTCTTTTCGCTTGGTATACGCTGGATATCTGCTGTTTCTACAGTCATTGAAATTAGCAATTTTCCCATAAATTTCTTTGCCTGATTTATGAGAATCTTGCTTAGGCTTTGTGCGACCATTCAGATGGTAGCCGGTCCTACGATTATAATTCCGAGTAGAGCATGACTGCATCCCTCTCAGGCTGCGGCGATTGTCTTTCCACACAATCTGCGCGTGATCTGGAGACTCATGCTGAGTAGTGGCAAAGAGATCAGTCATGGGGACTGTGATACGATGGGGAAAGGCAGCGGTCCACTCTTCGTCAAGTTCTCCACAGCGCAATTTCAAGAACGGACATATTTCAACTCAAACAAGGCGTCATAAGTGGGAGTACTTCGGAGACCCGACAGCACGTTGAAAAAATGCACCTTATAATTTTGGCAGTTATGCCCTCTGATCTGTAAAAGCAATTCAGCTCACGCCTGTTGCCATAGCGGCCTGTCCAAGCGAAAAATTGCGTGCAGCGCTTTTAAACCGAACCGCCAGCGTTTTCTTAGACTGATCGCAAACGCTCTAATGCTTGGTCATGCACATCTGCGCCCAGCATTAGTTGTTACTTTAAATGCGAATAACCTAACGCTTACAGAACCATCACCGCTCCGTTCCACTGTGCTTTCTTGGTGCAGTAGTTTTATTCGCACTTGTTCGCAGCTCCGGCGAATAGAACGTTTGCATCGCACGCCCTTTCTTCTTGGACGCATAGAGCGCCAGATCCGCATCTTCCATAACCGTTTCTCGTGTCGCAGTTTCGCTGTTCTGGATCCACACCGTGCCAATACTGGCCGATATTTCACAAATCTTGCCGTTGAAGTCGATCGGCATTTCAATCCGGTCGATGATACGACGCCCCACACGTTTGAGTACGTCCAGATCACCGACTTGAGGAAGAATAACGGTAAACTCGTCACCCCCTACCCGCGCGACAGTGTCGGATGCGCGCGTTTCTTCGGTCATGGTCTCTGCGACGACTTTGAGCACATGATCGCCTGCCGCATGTCCCAGCGTATCATTGACCGTTTTGAAGTAATCCAGGTCAATGTGCATCACGGCAAAGGAAGCGCCACGGGCCAGCAGTTCTTCCAGCTTTTGATCAAGCGCGCGGCGGTTTTTGAGACCTGTGAGCGTATCGGTAAAGGCTTGTTCCTCCGCGACGACTTTTGCGCCTTGCAGCCGCAGATTGAGTTTGCGCGACGCTTCCATCGCGGCTGATTTCGCCTCCACCAGATAAAGCATTTCGATGGCAAGGTCTGTCGCCGCAAAATCCGCATTTGTGAGGGCGTAGTCACGTACACCATCAAGGATCGAGATGCCAAAAGAGAGGTTCACAATAGATGAGGATTGCCCGTCAGAAACAATCACCCCTTTGAGCCGCGCAGGCGGGGTGCCAACCAGTTCGAGATGCAGCTTGATGTGGCGCGCCTCCCAAAGCTGATCCAACGTCGTGATGCCGCGTGGACGCATCACTTTAAACGCAGTCAGGAACGGCATGCCCACCAGCGGCAGATCAGGCCGGAGTTTTTGCGTCGTGGGACCCGCATGTGTGACAATGCCCTGCACATCCAGAATGAGATGCATGGGGCACAACACGTCCAGAACATCATGATCAAGGGTGCACCTCATGAGGCGCGCAGGCCCAAATCGAACACGCGACCGTCGGCATAATCCGTCTCAACCAACCTGATCTGCACGGTCTCATGACCATCCTTGCCACTCTCGAGGTCGAGCAGGGCAAGCACGCCGTAATCATCCGCCATCACCCGCAAAAGGCCCATCATCAGATGGCCAAATCCGGCAAATGGCCCCTTACACAGCAGGCTATACTGACCGGCGTCATGGCTGCGCACCTCAATCGCAGGGAGATGCAGATCGGATACCGCCATCCGCGCACGGTCGGGAAGATCATCCAGCGAGTGCAGAAAATCCTCAAAATTCACGCCACCGAATCGCAAAAGGCGCCGCACTGCTTCGGTATTGGGATGCGAGACAAGGTAGGTACCGATGTCTTCCATCACCTCCGCGCGCGGGCGGCGCAAAACCGCGGCCATCGCGTCCAGAACCGCAGGGGTGACAGAAGCATCATAGCTCAGCATCGCCTCGAATTCGGGCGGCGACACATCTGCGCGCGCGGCAACGTCCAACCAAGCATCCCGACCATAGCTGTCGCACATATAATTCTGAAAACTACGGTTGATCAGCCCATGCATAATAGCCTCTGTTGCTGTGAGCCTCCCTTATTCAAGGCGAACCATTAACAAGCGGCTAAAACACGGCATGAAGCCACCAACGTGGTTAAAAATCTGTTGGCGCGCCACCTTCGGCTTTGCGCCGCTCCACAAACGCAGTCAGTTCGTCACGAATTGCCACATCCATCGGCGGCGCCTCAAAACTGCCGACGATCTCTTTGAACATGTGATGCGCGCGTTCCTGGGTCCAGATGCCGCCCGCAACCTCCCAACCCTCGAAGTTGGTCCAATCGCTCAGGAACGGTTGATAAAATGCGGTCGTATAGCGGTCTTGCGTGTGCTGGATGCCGAAGAAGTGCCCTTGATTGCCAACCGATTTAATCGCATCGAGTGCAATCTCGTCCGGTCCCGTCGCACAAATTGCAGGATCCATATACCGCTGGATTTGCTGCAATACTTCGCAATCCATGATGAACTTTTCAGGACTGGCAATCAGTCCCCCCTCAAGCCAGCCCGCGGCGTGATAGACCATATTGGTCCCCGATTGCACCGCCGCCCAAAGCGAGTTCGAGGTCTCCCACATTGCCTGCCCGTCGGGCACGTTGGCCGCACAAACCCCGGAGGAGCGCATCGGCAGCCCGTAATAGCGGCACAGCTGTCCAGTCATTTGTGTGGCGCGCATATATTCGGGCGTTCCGAACGCGGGCGCGCCGGTCTTCATGTCCACGTTGGAGGTAAACGTCCCGATGGCGACCGACGCACCCGGCCGGATGATTTGGGCCAGAACAACAGCAATGAGCGCTTCGGCGAGCGATTGAGCCACAGCGCCCGACATGGTCACAGGAGCCATCGCACCGGCCAGTGTAAACGGTGTCACCACCAGCCCCTGATTGCGCCGCGCCACCCGCATCCAGCCATCCAGCATCGGAATGTCATGCTTGAGCGGCGATGTGGAGTTGATGTTGGTATACATCTTCGGGCTTTCCTCGAACTCCGCATCGGTCCACCCCCCCGAGATACGCACCATCTCCATCACATCCTCGACCCGCTCTTTGCCCAGTGAATAGGCGTGCATGGCCTTATCGGTGAGCGTCAGCTTATCATAAACAACGTCGAGGTGGCGCACAGAGGCATGGATATCGACCGGCTCCACCGGATAGCCACCCGCAAAGTGGATGCAGTTGAAGTATTGCGTCAGCTTGAGCAGGTCGCGGCATCTCTCGCGGGTGCCGGAGACCTTGCCACCTGTGCTCATGTCCCAATAGCTCGGCGGTGACGAGACGTTGCCAAAGACGATGTTTTTGCCGCCGATCGTGATTGTGCGGTCCGGATTACGCGGCGTAATCGTGAACTCCGAAGGGGCCATGGCGACATACTCCATCACCATTTCGCGCCCCATGCGCACGTTCTCACCGTCCACGGTACAGCCAGCCTTGCGCAGGATTTCCAGCGCCTCATGGTTCAGGATTTCGATACCGATTTCTTCAAGGATGCGCATCGCACCATCATGAACCGCCGCAACCCCTTCGGGGGAAAGCGGCTCTGTCGGGCGATCGATATTGACGGGCGGGTTCCATGGCATCTGCTCGATCACTGCGGTGCCACGACGGGTTTGTGCACCGGCACGGCCACCCCCACGGGTTCTGCGTTTGGGCTCGTCTGTCATGGCAGTCTCCTTGTCGGCTGTGGTGCCAGAAGGCCCGATGGCAGCGCATGCGGCGTCTCCGTTCACGACGAATTTTGTCGCTTTTAGCGCATCACACCACCGCTTGCGTCTCAAGCCACGCAGGAAGCTCTCCGATATCGCCCAACACAACTTCCGCATGGGGGGCCAGATCGTCCCGCGTGGCCATCCCAGTTAAAACTCCGACGCACCGCATGCCGGCCGCACGCCCCGCATGCAGGTCGTGCGTGCTGTCGCCCACCATCACTATCTGTTGCGGATCAAGGTTGGCATGATGCGCAAAGCCTAACAGTTGCCCTGCCGCAGGTTTGCCGCCAAAACCGCTGTCGTATCCCGCAATGAAATCAAACAGGTCCGTGACCCCCGCCGCATCAAGGTGCGCACGCGCAGGCATCTCGGCGTCATTGGTCGCCACGCCAAGGGCCAGTCCGCGCGCGCGCAATCCCTTCAGCAAGGGGATCAAAGGCACGGCCTCCCGCTGCGGGGCGCGGGCAGCTTCCTCATTGAGCATGTGCAGCAGCGTTTCTGCGTCTAGCGTTGGCAGATGCGGCGCAAGGGCGGCAGCGACCTCCCCAGCGGTGCCCGCAATAACCAAACTATCCGGTGCAAAACTGCCCCGCTCATGGTTAAATCCGATGGCGGCACTCAAGCGCGCGGTCTGTGCAGCGTCCCCGTCCGACATGCGGCTTAGAAACGCCTGCGCCCAAACGCTCCACGTGGCGGTGAAATCAAACAGCGTGCCGTCTTTGTCAAAACAGATGCCGCGTATCACCATCGGCTGTGTGCTCAAGTCCAATGTACCTGCCCTCCACCCGGCAATCCTTGGCGCGCTTCCGCGATTCGCGTGTAGGGTATATTCTGTGCATCACAGCACTCGATCACCCACCTGTCGTCCATCAAGATGAAGTCGAGAACCGAGCCCAGGAAGTCGGGATTATCCACCGCACCACGCAAATCCGCCTCTGAAGCGCCTGTCGTTCCAAGGAAAATTCCAAGCATCTCTTCGTCCCCTACCAGCCATGCCAAAGCCTGCAATGCAGTGGTCTCGGCAGGTTTTCGCGTATCGGTCATAGCACCATCCATTTGCATCAAAATCTCAATGCTTTGTTAATCAATTGGTCAGATTACTGAAAGCCAACTTAATGCGGTGAATAGAAAGGATCGAACGTGCAGGGTAAAATCCTCATCATCGACGGGATTTCGACAAACCGCATCGTGCTCAAGGTCAAGCTGACAGCTGCTTTTTATCAGGTCATGCAGGCGAGCACCATGCAAGAGGCACTTCAGCTTATCCGGTCCCAGACACCTGATCTGGTCCTGACAGCGCTGAACCTGCCGGACGGATCTGCGTCTGAACTATGTGTGGAGCTGGGCTCCATGACCCGTACTGCCGATTTGCCGGTTTTGGCCATCAGCAGTGGCTCGAGCGCGGAAAGCCGTCTGGCCACCCTCCGCGCAGGGGCATTCGACGTAATGGAAAAGCCGGTGAACGAGACCCTGTTGCTGGGCCGTGTGCGCAATATGATCCGGGTCCAGCACAAGCTTGCGGAATGGCAAATGCGCGATGATACAAGCTGCGCACTGGGCCTGTCTGAAGCCCCGAGTGAGTTCACCCGCGCGGCCAATATCGCCCTGATCGGGCTCGACGCAGGACCGCTCAAATGCTGGCTCGGACAGCTACAGCCACATTTGCGCGCCCGCTATGCCGTCACCTTGTTGCGTAATGCCATGGCCAGCCTGCACAGCGAACGCCCCCCCGATGCGGTTGTCCTCGCCCTGCCTGAAGTGGCAGAGCATACCAACGACAGCTTGCGCCTGATCTCGGAGATGCGGGCAAGTGCGCTGACGCGCGATATTGCCTTGTTAGTGATCCAGAAAACGCCAGCTCCTGAGCGGGCGACGTCCGCGCTTGATCTAGGCGCAGATGATGTAATGACAGGCGGTTTTGATGCGGCAGAGGTGGCTTTGCGGCTCGATGTGCTGCTGCGCCGCCGACGGCATGTCGCACAGATGATGCAAAGTGTGCGCACCGGCCTGCGCGAAGTCGTCAACGATCCGCTTACCGGCCTTTATAACCGTCGCTATGCGATGCCATATCTGTCCCGCCTGCTCACCCACAGCCTCAAGGTTAAGTCGCCTTGTGCTGTCCTCCTGGCGGATATGGATCATTTCAAGCGGATCAATGACGCCTACGGCCATGCCTCGGGCGATGCCGTACTGGTGGAGACGTCGCGCCGGTTGCGCGCCGCCGTTCACGGCGCCGGTATGATTTCCCGAATGGGGGGCGAAGAGTTTTTGGTGGCGCTGCCTGCAACCGACCTGATCACCGCCCGCCGGATTGCCGATCGTATCTGTACAGCGATTGGCGACACACCTTTTGTGATCCCCGGCGCGTCCGAGCCTGTGCATATTACCATCAGCCTTGGCCTTGCCATGGCGACGCTACCCATGCAGATGCATTGCGATCAACGGGAAGCAGAGACGGTGGATACCCTGCTTGATCGCGCGGACAAAGCGCTTTACCGCGCCAAAGTACAGGGCCGCAATCGCGTGACACTGAGCCAGCCGGAAAAGCGGCCGGCGGCCTGATTTCGCCCGCAGATTTTACTGATCCGCGCCGCGCCGCTTGTCCCTGCGCGCTTTGCGCTGATTGCTCAATTCTTCCAGACGGTCGGCATAGGCTGCACGCTGCGGACCCGTCATAGCACGCACTTCGGCCAGCCACACGTCACCTGCCCTGCCTTGCCGTTCCAGGCTCGCGCCGCGTTCAGTCTCCAGAATATCTGCCGCTGTTGCATCATCGAAGGGCACTTGCCGCAAAGCCGCGATCATAGTTGTGGCATCGGGGCGGGGCCTGCGCTCGGCACGCAAATTTTCACGGATTTGCTTGCGTGTCTCGGACGGCAGCGCTTGCATGTAAATCATCCCGCCCCGCGATGCGCGCGGCCCGTCCCCACGGTCCATTCCGCGGTCTTCTCCGGAATGACGCCATGCTGCCCCTGCGAGGGCAGCCACCACAACCAGGTTTATGGCCAGCGATATACCAAGCACGATCGGCATCCAGCGCAATTTGCGCATGTCTCCGCTATCCTTCATCCCAAGTCCCCTCATCCCAAATGGCACCGTCCATATCCCAGCCCGCGCTTTGTACCGTTTGCAGATCACTCTGCGCCGTTGCTGCCTCAATCAAGACCACCGGATCGAAAAAATCCGCAGGCGGGGCAAACCCCATCCAGAAACCAAATACCGTTGCCGTAATAAGGCCACCGACTCCTGCAGACCCCCCAACCGATGCGCTCAACCGCTGCCAAAGGGAGGGGCGCGGCTGCACAGTGCGCGCATCGGCCAACACCCGTACCATGAGGGCGTTTGGCATCTGTGGCGGCTTTGCGCGCGCCGCGTCAAACGCGGCCTCAAGATCAAATTCGTCCCGTTGTGTCATTCGCTGTATCCCAGTGCATCGCGCTGTTTAGCCAAATCGGTTGTCAGCGCGCGTTTACCGCGTGCGGTCAGGCTTTCCACAGCCTCGACCCCGACGCCCATTATTTCTGCAATCTCGGGGTTCGCCAACCCCTCGAGATGCCTCAGTATCACCGCCTCGCGCTGCCGTGTTGGCAGTCGCAAAAGGGCCGCCTGTAATGCGTCGTGGCGCGCACTTTCCTGAAGCTGTGCCTCAATCCCCGGCACTGTATCCGCCGGTGTATTGCCCTCGTCCAATGTATCCGTGTGCCGCATGCGCAGCCGGTCGGAACACAGGTTTGCAACCACACGGTAGAGCCATGTTGACGCCTGCGCACGCCCCGCATCCCATGTCGATGCCTGTTTCCACAGGCGCAGCATTCCCTCTTGCGTGACGTCTTCCGCCTCGGCGGCACTGCCCAGCAGGCGGTACGCATGTCCGTATGCCAGCGGTGCCAGCCGCGTCGATAGAATGCGCGCCGCCGCTCCGTCTCCCGCAGCATAGCGCGCCAACAGTGCGGCATCGGCGTCGCGGACTTTGGAATGATCATCGGTATGGGTCACAAGGGTCCTTCGGTCGCACACCCGCACCCGTTTCGCTCACGGATGCGGATGGTGGTCGCAGGTATACAGAGCGTTCAGTCAGCGGCGCGTGCAGCTTTACGCTTGCCATGATCGCGGGCTTTTGCAAACTCCTCAAGGCTCAGCGTGCCGTTTCCATCCGTGTCCAAACGCGTAATTCTGCGGGCAGGATCGCGGCCTGCGCCCATCTCCTCTAGGCTGATGCCGCCGCTGTTGTCCACATCGAGGCGCTTGATCTGTTTCGCGCTGCGCTTGTCCGCCTTCTCCGCATCGACCAAGGCCAGCTCCTGCGCGCTCAGCGCGCCGTCACCGTCGGTATCAAACCGCGCAAGAAGGCGCGACATCCGTGCGGCTGTGCGTGCCGTGGCCATTTCCTGCGCCGTGATTTCTCCATCCGCGTTTGCATCTGCAGCAGCAAAACGTGCAGCGGCCTGCGCTTGCATTTCCGCCCCGCTCACCTGACCATCGCCATTGGTGTCGATCTGTGCAAACCGCGCTTCCATCCGCGCCTGACCGCCTTCGCGCGCCTGTGCGGATGTCGCCAAGAGGCCCACGACGATTGCGCAAACTGTCAGCGTTTCCTTAAACATACTCTTCTCCTATCAATCCTCTGCAACTGGCCCATTTGCCGTGCAGTTGGGATTAATACGGAGGCGGCGGCAGTTTCCGTCGCACCAAACAAGCGAAAAGTCGTTTGTGCATGTCTTGAGACAAATCGCCACCTTTTATTCCTGACTTTGGTGGCGCACAAACGGCGGGTGACAGGCTGTAGGATATCGCAATGACACACACTGACCCCCAATCCGCCACTCCCGCGTCGGATGAAACCGAAGGCGAGGAACGGTTGCGCATGCCCGCGATGATGCGCGGATGGAGGCGCAAGTGCCCCAATTGCGGGGCGGGTCCGCTGTTGTTCGGTTATCTCAAGGTCCACGATCACTGCACCGTGTGCGAGCAGGAATTCCACCACCACCGCGCTGACGATGGCCCTGCCTATCTCACCATTCTTCTTGTCGGGCATTTGATGGCACCCACATTGCATCTGGTATTCGTGAAGTTCCGGCCCGAGCCGATTGTCCTGTTTACGATCTTTGCTGTTGGCACAGTTGGTTTGTCCCTCTACCTTCTTCCAAGGCTAAAGGGCGCATTGATCGGTTTCCAATGGGCCAAGGAAATGGGCGGATTCGCGCGCGGCGCCTGATTCCGCCTTTGACACGCAAGGGGCGCGCATGAGCATTGATAAAACTGCAATTCGCAACGCCTCGACCGTAATCGTGATCCGCGACCGGATGACGTTTCCTTGTATCCTGATGGGGCAACGCGGTGCAAAAGCTGCGTTTATGCCGAACAAATTTGTCTTTCCCGGCGGCGCAGTGGATGCAGGCGATGCTGATATTCCACTGGCCACAGCACTGCTCGACGGATGTGCGGCGCGTATCGCCGAAGACGCGGATGCCACACTCGCCCATGCCATATCGGTCGCCGCCATTCGGGAGCTTTGGGAGGAGACGGGCCTCGTACTTGGGCAGCGCGGCACATGGGCGGGCGATGTTCCGCTCGACTGGCAGACATTTGCAGCAACCGGCCATTTGCCTCACGCTGCCCCGCTGCAATTCGTGTTTCGCGCGCTGACGCCACCAGGCCGACCGCGCCGGTTTGATGCACGGTTCTTCCTGCTCGATGTGCAGGACATCGCCTCCGACCCTGATAATTTCGAAGCGGCCAGCGACGAGCTTTCGCATTTGCAATGGGTCCCACTTGCCAAAGCACGCAGTTTTGACATGCCTTTCATCACCGAAGTCGTCCTTGCCGAAGTCGAAGCCCGCGCCCGCGACCTCGCACCGCCCGCATCCGTCCCATATTTCAAGAACAACGATGAAGAGAGCCTGTTTCTCCGCCTACACGGACACAGCGGCCCCTACGGATAGCGCCTTATATCACGAGGATCAAAAGCAGGATCGAGGCCACCAGAACGGCCATACCAGTGGCCTCGCGGGCGGTGATCTTTTCGCGGAAAAACAACGTCGATGCGAGGACGCTCAGGATCAACTCCACCTGCCCCAGTGCCTTGACGTAGGCTGCGTTCTGCAAGGTGAAGGCGATGAACCAGCACAACGAGCCGCCCATAGACGTCAAGCCAATCCAAACCGCCACACGGCGCGCACGCCAAACGCGGGTCATCTCGCTGGGTTCCCGCAAGTAGAGCCAGACCGCCATGATCAGCGTCTGCATTACCACTACAGCCATTAGCGTCACACCGGCCCGCAACAGCGGATCATCCGTCGCCAGTGTTAGCGACGCACCGCGGTAGCTCACGGCCGAGAAGGCAAACAAAATGCCCGACGCAATGCCAAGCCCTGCTGCGCGGTTGCGCAAATCGGACAAGTGAAATCCCTTTGCGTCCTTGCCCCCCGACAACAGAAGCAATCCGACCAGCCCCAACAGGATCGCGGCAAACCCGCCCCAACTCACCAACTCCCCGAGCAACAGCACACCGACAAGCACCGTCTGGATGACTTCGGTCTTTTTGAAGGTGATCCCGACAGCAAAGTTACGCTCTTTGAACAAGGCCACAACACATACAGTCGCAAGGATCTGCGCCGTGCCGCCCAGCAAACCAAAGCCCCAGAATTCAGCGCTGAGCGCGGGTAATATAGCGTCTGTGTGAGAGAGGTAGACAGCAAGCAACACCGCGATGAACGGGGCGGAGTAGACGAACCGCGAGAACGTTGCCCCCGCAGGGCTAAGCGTGTTGGTGGCCAGCACCTTTTGCAGCATGAAACGCACCGTTTGGAACACCGCAGCAAGCAGGGAGACGATGATCCACAGATCAGGCAGGATCACGATGCGCCCCACGCCGCAGGTTGCTGGCCTCCGCGCCGGTCTGCGCGCTGCGGCAAATGTTCGGGGGTCATAGGGGCAATTCGATCTTCAAAGGTAATTCGCACAACCCTATGCCGGTCAGCCTTGGCGCGGCCAGCATTCATTTATCAGGCGCCGTAATTGCAGACGTGCCGCACGTAGATGTCACAATTTTGGATCGGGATTTTCGGTATGGCCGTCCACAGCGATCACCTGCCCCGAGACAAGCCGGGATGCATCAGAACCCAGAAACACGGCCATGTTCGCGATATCGCGCGCCTCCACGAACCGCCGCATGGAGGTGCCTTTTGCATAGCCTTCATAAACCGCGTCGCGAGTCATGCCCTTTGCCGCCGCTTCACGGGCCAGCACCCCCTCCATGCGTGTGCCCTCAACCGCACCGGGGCAAATCGCATTGGCCCGTATGCCATGCGGGCCCAGCTCCATCGCGAGTGTTTTCATCAACCCGATGAGCGCCCATTTCGCCGCAGAATACGGCGCGCGGTTCGGATAGCCATAAAGGCCCGCCGTCGATGAGGTCAGAATGATAGCGCCCGCACCCGCAGCCTTCATCCGCGGGGCCACGTGTTTGGCTGCGATAAACGCCCCTTCGAGGTTGACGCTGACGCAGGTGCGCCAATCCTCAAGCGCGACATCCTCGATCTGCGCAGTTGGTCCGGCAATGCCCGCATTAGCGCACAAAACATCGACACTCGGCATTCCGGCAATGACCTGCGCCATCTCAGGCTCGTCCGCCGCGTCCGCCTGAGCTGCGGTCCAAGTTGGGGGAAGTACGGCAAGCGCGTCCGCGTCCACATCGGTCACCCAAACGGCAAAACCTGCGGCATCGAACGCTTCACCCATCGCGCGGCCAATTCCGGATGCACCTGCGGTGATCAGTACAGTTTTCACCGTGCGGCACCGATCGCCCGCCCCAAACCGTCGGGTGCGTCCAGTGTCGCGTGGCCCTTGGCAAAGCGCGCCAGTGCCGCTTCGATATGCGGTGCGGGTGGCGTGGGTTTTCTGCTCTCGAGGCCTACGTGCAACAAGAAATGCTCGCCCGTGGCCAATAGCCTGTCACTCTCGGACATCTCGTGGAACAGGTGCATCTTTTTGCCCTCTCCCATGACCACACGCGTCCGTATGGTAACTGTCGCCCCCGCGTGCACCTCATCAAGGTGGCGGATATGCGTCTCGGCGGTGAAGTAGCTACCACCCGAGCGGATGTAGGCCGCATCACAGCCAATGATGGCCATGAACCGGTCAGTGGCATCTGCAAACGCCTGTAGATACCGCGATTCCGTCATGTGCCCGTTATAGTCGGTCCAGTCGAGCGGTACGGTCCGGTGCGCCGTCTCCACAAGAGCGTCACTTGGCAGGTCAGCGGCTACAACACCGTGCACCGTGCCTTTGCGCATTTCGTGCTCTTGCAAGTTCAGCAACGCACCTGCCCCCCAATCCTGCGCCTTAAGCCCGCGCATCATCGTGACCAGATTATTGTCGCGGATCCGTTCCAACTCGCGGATACTATGGGCGCCTGATTGCGCGTCGGACTGCCCTGCAATCAAATCAACCAGCTCATCGGTGAACTCAGGCACGTCCATCAACTTGGTCCATGGCCATTTCAGCGCGGGACCGAATTGCGCCATAAAGTGTTTCATGCCTGCCTCACCACCCGCCACGCGGTAGGTTTCGAACAAGCCCATCTGTGCCCAGCGGATGCCAAAGCCATAGCGGATGGCATTGTCGATCTCTTCGGTGGTGGCGATGCCGTCTTGGACCAGCCACAGCGCCTCGCGCCAGACGGCCTCAAGGAACCGGTCGGCCACATGCGCCTCGATCTCTTTTTTCAGATGCAGGGGATACATGCCCAGACCGGTCAAGAGTTCCTTTGCTTTCTCGATCAGTGCAGCTTCTACATCCGTCGCGACCAGCTCGACCAGTGGCAGCAGGTAGACCGGATTGAACGGATGCGCGACCATGATCTGGGTCGGGCGCAGGGCTCCTTCCTGCAATTGCGACGGCTTGAAACCGGAGGTGGACGAGCCGATGATCACGTCCGGCGCGCAGGCCTCTTGCACCGCGCGGAACGTCGCATGCTTGATCTCCAACCGCTCCGGCACGCTTTCCTGTATCCAGTCCGCTCCCGCGACTGCATCAATGATTGTGTCGTGAAATGTCAGTACCCCGGCCAGAGGCAAGGCCAGATCCGTCAGACCGGGCAGTGACCGGCGTGCGTTTGCCAGGACCTCATCAATCTTGCGCGCGGCCTCCGGATCGGGGTCAAAAATCCGCACGTCCCATCCGTTCAGTAAAAATCGCGCGGCCCATCCGCCGCCAATCACACCACCGCCGATAATCGCTGCTGTTTTGTTCATTCTACCCTCCTGAGACGGCTCACGTCATAGCCGTTGAAATCAAGTATTTCGCGTGCAGCATTGATCCGGTCCGCGCCGCCCGTTCTGCTGCGGTCGATGATCCAGCCAAAGGTGCCATCGGGATTTCCCAATACGGCTGTGCGGAAAGATTCGTCCACCCACAGCACCCAGAATTCCCGCCGCTCCCCACTTGGCATCACCACCGAAAAACGGCCCTGCCCGATACGCTTGATCGGCAAATCCTCGGACACCTCGCTGCATACACTTGCGGCATCACAAACTGACGCACCCAACCGCATCACAATCCCTTTGGACGTGCGTGTGATCCGAAATGCTGTTTGGCCCAGCGCAGGGTCAAAGCCTGCGCGCACATACCATACACCGCCAAACCGACTGGCGGTAAAGCGTGAAGTCACCCCGATCAATGCGTCTTGGTCACGGTAGCTGGGCAGGTTGCTTATCGGTGGCGGTGTCGCCGCACACGCGCCCAGCGCCAGCGCGCCTGCCAATAGCAGACGGCGGATCACCGTGGCATCCGTTTTTGCAGTCCGAGCTTTTCGCGCACGGCCTCTGGCCCTATAACCCTCGCGCCCATCCTCTCGATGATGCCGCGCGCGCGCGTCACCAGCTCATGATTTTCGGCCAGCACCCCTTTGTCCAGCCACAGGTTATCCTCAAGCCCGACGCGCACATTCCCCCCTGCCAGCACGGATGCCGCGACATAAGCCATCTGGTTGCGGCCGAGACCGAAGGCAGAGAACGTCCAGTCATGGGGCACATTATTGACCATCGCCATGAGCGTGTTGAGGTCATCGGGCGCACCCCATTTGACACCCATGCAAAGTTGCACCAGTGCGGGTGCCTCAATGATACCCTGATTGACCAGCTCCTTGGCGTACCAAAGATGGCCGGTGTCAAAGGCTTCAATCTCGGGCTTCACGCCCAGATCGGTCATCATCTGCCCCATCGCGACCAGCATGCCGGGCGTATTGGTCATCACATAGTCAGCTTCGGCAAAGTTCATCGTGCCGCAATCAAGCGTGCAAATCTCCGGCAAACATTCGGTGATATGGGCCATCCGCTCTGTCGCGCCGGCCATATCGGTCGCTTCTTTATTCAGGTCCATCGGGTTTTCCACGTCGCCAAATACTATGTCCCCACCCATGCCCGCCGTAAGGTTCAATACCACATCCACATCACTGTCACGGATGCGTTCGGTCACTTCGCGAAACATGGCCACATCGCGGCTGGGGGCGCCTGTTTCGGGGTCGCGCACATGGCAGTGCACGACTGCAGCACCCGCCTTTGCAGCAAGGATCGCACTGTCCGCGATCTGCTTGGGGCTGCGCGGCACATGATGGCTACGATCCTGAGTCGCGCCCGATCCGGTTACGGCGCAGGTGATGAACACCTCACGGTTCATGGCAAGTGGCATCATCGTCTCCTTGGTTTATCCACGCAACTCTGCGCGAGGGGGCGGCAATTTTCCATCCCCGAATACGTCACACAGATGTCGCTTCAGACCTTAATAGGGCATCGGGTGGGCGCGGTGCGCTGTGTCGATATCGGTCATCACCTCATCCGACAGCTCAATATCGGCACCGGCAAGTATGCGGTCCAACTGCGCGATACTGGTCGCGCCAAAAATCACACTTGCCATAAACGGACGGTCACGCACGAATGCCATGGCCAGATGCACCGGATCAAGGCCGTGCTTTTTTGCCACGGCCAGATAGGCATCAACCGCCTCGAATGCGCGCGGCGTTTTACGGCCCCCCAGTTCGGGGCTGAGCGACAGCCGCGAGCCATCAGGCACTGCACCGCCCTGATATTTACCGGTCAGCAATCCGGTCGCCAACGGCGAGAAGGACAGCATGCCGATATCCTCGTTGTGGCATGCCTCGGCCACGTCGGTATCAGCCAGACGGCACATGAGGGAGTATTCGTTTTGCACGGTCGCGACGCGCGGCCCGCCGGTCCGCTCCGCACCATTCGCCCATTGCGTCAAGCCCCACGCGCTTTCATTGCTCATGCCGAACGACCGGATGCGGCCTTTGTCGACTTCGATTTGCAGCGCACCCAAACAATCTTCGATATTTTGCAGGGTTTCCGCGCGGCTTTGGCCCGTGGGGTCATAGGTCCAGTTTTTGCGAAACATATAGCTGCCGCGATTGGGCCAATGAAACTGATAGAGGTCCACATAATCAGTCTGTAGCCGTTTAAGCGAGGCATCGAGCGTTTGCGCGATGGTGTCAGAGCTGATCTGCGCGCCGCCACGAACATATGCCATCCCCTCGCCCGAGTGTTTGGTCGCAAGCACGACCTTGCCGCGCGGCCCACCTTTGGCGACCCATTCACCGATGATTTCCTCGGTGCGGCCAATTGTTTCCTCTGCGATGGGATTGACGGGATACATTTCAGCAGTGTCGATAAAATTGATGCCCGCATCGCGCGCACGGTCGATTTGCGCATGCCCCTCGGCGGCGGTGTTCTGCGTGCCCCATGTCATCGACCCAAGGCAGAATTTTGATACCTCGATACCGGTGCGGCCCAGTGTGGTCATTTTCATCGCGGTCTCCTATGGCGGTTTGAGCGCAAGGTACCGCGCCCGCCCCCCGCCGCAAGCGCGATTGCGCCTCACCGGCAAACTTTACACAAGCTTGCGACACGAATTGTCGGTTTTTGCTTTTCATATGAGGGCAAAGAGGCGCACCAATAGGGTCATGCGAATGATCATCTCCTTTGCAGCGCTGTTTTTATCGGTGGTCTTGCTGCAACTGTCCTCCGGCGGTGTCGGGCCGCTTGATGTGCTGTCTGGCACAGCGCTTGGCTTCACCCGTCAGGAAATCGGGATGCTAGGGTCTGCGCATTTCATTGGCTTTTTCATCGGCTGTTGGTGCGCGCCGCGCATGTTGGGCACCATCGGCCACGCGCGCGCCTTTGCGGCCTTTACCGCCGCAGGTAGTATTGGCCTCATCGCGCATATGATGGTGATCAACCCCTATGCGTGGGCGCTGATGCGGGTCGCGTCAGGCCTGTGCATCGCGGGATGCTACACGGTGGTCGAGGCGTGGTTGCAGGCAAAAGTCACCAACGAGACGCGCGGCAGAGCCATGGGCACATACCGCATGGTCGATATGACCGGCAGCCTTGCCGCGCAGGGCATGATCGGCATTCTGGCCCCTGCGGATTACGTTTCCTACAATGTTCTGGCGATCTTGTGCTGTGCCGCGCTTTTGCCCATCACTCTCACGCAAGCCAGCCAGCCGGAGACCCCGAAATCACCCCGCCTGCGCCCGCGACTGGCGTACACCCGCTCCCCGCTGGCCGTGGCCGGTGTCATTGTCGCAGCGTTGTCGAGTGCATCGTTTCGCATGATTGGCCCCATATATGGGCAGGAGGTAGGACTAAGCGCGGGACAAATCGCGTGGTTCCTTGCGGCATTTGTGATCGGCGGCGCACTGGCGCAAATCCCTGTGGGCTGGATCGCAGATAAATACGACAGACGCAAAGTACTCATCTGGTTGTCGGTCGCAGCCATCGGCAGCTGCGCCGTCACCATGTCCACGGCAAGCTGGGGCGTTTACGGCGTGCTCTTCTCTTCCGGTCTGTTTGGCCTCACAACGTTTCCGATATATTCTGTCGCTGCCGCTCACGCCCATGACTTCGCAAGCTCGGACGAACGGGTCGAACTGTCTGCCGCGCTCATGTTCTGGTTTGCCATGGGTGCAATCGCAGCCCCCTACGGTGCTGCCGTTTTGATCGAGAGTTATGGGCCCGAGGCGATGTTCATCATGCTTGCTGTCGGTCATGCAGCTCTTATTGTATTCGGCGTCATTCGTATGCGCGCGGGGCGCACTGCGGGCCAGCGGACACGCTATGTCAACGCACTGCGCACCAGTTTCATTATTGGCCGGCTCACAGGACGCAGCCGCGACAAAGCTCCAAAAGTATGAACCAACTGCCCTGCGCCCCTAGCAGGCTTGGCCCGCCCCTGCTAAAGCACGCCTAACAGACAAAAGGCGTACCGCATGACCCGTCACCTCATCACTTCGGCAATTCCCTACATCAACGGGATCAAGCACCTTGGCAATCTGGTGGGCAGCCAGCTGCCTGCGGATTTATATGCGCGCTATTTGCGCAGCCGGGGTCAGGAGGTTCTGTTTCTATGCGCCACCGACGAACATGGAACGCCAGCTGAACTTGCCGCAGCAAAAGCGGGCAAACCCGTGGAAGAATATTGCGCCGAAATGTATGCGGTTCAGCGCGATATCGCGGAAGGCTTTGGCTTGAGCTTTGACCACTTTGGCCGCTCGTCGTCGGAGCAGAACAAGAAGCTGACCCAGCATTTCGCCGGTGCGCTGGCAGATGCGGGCCTCATCGACGAGGTAGAGCAATCACAGATTTATTCCGAGACCGATGGCCGCTTCCTGCCTGACCGCTATGTCGAGGGGACCTGCCCCGGCTGCGGATTCGAGGATGCGCGCGGGGACCAATGTGACAACTGCACCAAGCAACTCGACCCGGAAGACCTGATCAACCCGCGCTCCACCGTATCGGGTGCAACCGATCTGGAAATGCGCGCGACAAGACATCTGTTTCTCAAGCAATCCAAGATGAAAGACCGCCTTGATGCATGGATCACGTCCAAAACCGACTGGCCAGTCCTGACCACCTCCATCGCCAAAAAATGGCTGCACGACGGCGACGGCTTGCAGGACCGTGGCATCACCCGCGATCTCAAATGGGGCGTGCCCGTCAAACGCGGCGATGCGCCGTGGCCCGGTATGGAGGGCAAGGTATTCTATGTCTGGTTTGACGCGCCCATTGAATACATTGCCTGCGCGCAGGAATGGGTCGATGCGGGCAAAGGTACCGATTGGGAGCGCTGGTGGCGCACCGACAAGGGCGCGGATGATGTGCGCTATACGCAGTTTATGGGCAAGGATAACGTACCCTTCCACACCCTTAGCTTTCCGGCCACGATTATGGGCTCGAACGAGCCATGGAAGCTGGTCGATTACATCAAGTCCTTCAACTACCTCAACTACGATGGTGGCCAGTTCTCCACCTCGCGCGGACGCGGTGTGTTCATGGATCAGGCACTTGAGCTACTGCCTGCGGATTATTGGCGCTGGTGGTTGTTGTCCCATGCGCCCGAAACGTCCGATGCGGAATTTACATGGGAAAACTTCCAGACGGCGACCAATAAGGATCTGGCAGACGTACTTGGCAACTTTGTGAGCCGTATTACCAAATTCTGTCGCGCCAAGTTCGGTGAAGCCGTACCAGAGGCCGGTGAATACGGGGAGGCAGAGCACGCACTTATCGCCGATCTGACAGAACGCGTCGCGCGCTATGCCGAGCAGATGGAGAAAATGGAAGTCCGCAAATCCGCCGCCGAACTGCGTGCGATCTGGGCCGCGGGTAATGAATACCTGCAAGCGCAAGCTCCGTGGACAACTTTCAAAACCGATCCCGACAAGGCCGCAGCACAGGTGCGCCTCGCCCTCAATCTGATCCCGCTTTATGCCACGCTGGCCGCACCGTTCATTCCTGATGCAGCGCAAAAGATGCTGGCCGGTATGAAGGTCGCGGACGCAGGCTGGCCTGAGGACGTGCCCACCGCCATAGCGCAACTACCAGCCGGACACGTGTTCGAAGTGCCGGAAGTTCTATTCGCTAAAATCACTGATGAGCAGCGTGAGGAATGGTCGGAACGGTTTGCGGGCAAGCGGGACTGAGTATTGCAACAACCTAGGGCCCTACTAAATAGAAAAATGGTGCGGGCGGGGGGACTCGAACCCCCACGGGCATACGCCCAACAGATTTTAAGTCTGGTGTGTCTACCATTCCACCACGCCCGCAATCTGTGCAACATACAAACACCAAGCGTGGTGTAAACATATCAAATGTCGTCGCCGACCAGTCCTAGCGGCGCACCCTTGGATAGCAGTGCAGCCTCGCTCAGCCACGGATTATTTGCCACGGCTTCGAGCATTTGCTTGCGGGCCTCGGCGGTGCGGCCCATGTTCATGAGGGTTAAACCCCTGCCCGATTGCGCCGCAACGTGGCGCGGTTGCAGGACAAGTGTGCGGTCAAGATCGCTGAGCGCGCTGTCATACTCTTCCCGCATAAAGTCGATGAATGCGCGCTGGTTCCAGCCCTCTGCGTAGTCGGGACAATAAACGATCAGTTCGGTAAATGCGCGCTTTGCGCCTTCGAAATCAAAACTGCCCCGCGCGGCCATACCGCGGTCAAGCATGGCTTGCGCTTTTTCATCGGGGGCCCGCAGCCATACTTTCCACATTCCGTCAGACGCGGCGCGCCCTTGCTGAACTGTTCCGGCCTCTTGGGCCTGCGTGATCAGCTGATCCAACTCGCCTGTTACATCAACCCCTGCGGGGCAATCCTGAGCCATGGCAAAGGTAGGTGCGGCGATCAGAGCAATTACAAATAGTATTCTCATGAAAGAAAGGATGGTGCTCGGGACGTCCGGGTCAAGCCCCTTCTGATAGCATCGCTTCTTTCACGGCCTCCATCGCGACATACGTCGATGTGGACGCCACATGCGGCAGGGTCGAGATCGCATCACCCAGAAAGGTGCGGTAGCTGGTCATGTCACGGGTGCGCACCTTGAGCAGATAGTCAAAGCTGCCCGCGATCATATGAGCCTGCTCGATCTGTGGAACACGCGCGACGGCAGCGTTGAATGCCGCAAGTGCCGCCTCGCGCGTGTCAGTCAGGCGCACCTCGACAAACGCCACATGATTGAGGCCCAGCCGGATCGGGTTGAGCACCGCACGGTAGCCCAGAATGATGCCGTTCTCTTCAAGCTTGCGCAGCCGCGCTTGGGTCGGTGATTTAGACAGGCCAATCCGTTTTGCCAGATCGGTGATGCTGATCCGCCCGTCCTCTGCCAGCGTTGCGAGGATCGCCTGATCAAAGGGATCAATATCGGAAGTATTCTGGACCATAATTTACCTTAAAAATGCATTCGGCTCGAAAATTGAACTGGTTACAGGCTATATGCCTGCAAACTCACACCCAAGCCACCCAAAAACGTGAGTTGTCATGAAACTTTCACAGTGGGGGAGACCGCTGCGAGCGGTCAGCCTCCGCAGAACGAATGCACCACTAAAATCCTAAATCTTTAAATCGAGATGCGAGGTTCGCCTCATCCGCCCTTGACCCTTGTGCGTCAATGTCAGACGTTTCCGCCATGTTCCCAATCCGTGATCATAACCCGTCGGGGCGTGTGCCCTATGTCACCTATGCGTTGATCGCTGCCAACATCGGTGTGTTCCTTAGCATGCTGCCGATGTCGGGGGATGAACGTGCGTTGGCGCAGTTTTATTATGACTGGGCGCTGCTGCCACGCCGTGTGATGGAGGGAGACGGATACAGCGCCCTGCTCACCTCACAATTCTTGCACGGAGGTTGGCTACATCTGGCGGGCAACATGCTGTTTTTATGGATTTTCGGGGATAACGTCGAAGATGAATTCGGACATATGCCCTTTCTCGCATTCTACCTTGTTGCCGGCATGCTGTCAGGCCTTGCGCATGTCGTAGCCGATCCGGCATCCTATGTTCCTACTGTCGGTGCCTCGGGTGCGATTGCGGGTGTCATGGGCGGCTACCTTCTGCTGTTCCCCAAGGCCCGCGTCGATATATTTGTGTTTTTGATCATCATCTTCCGCATCTTTCCCATTCCAGCGTGGATCATGCTCATGCTGTGGTTCGCGATGCAGTTCATCGGCGGGCTTGGTGCGACCCCCGGGACCGGCGGCGTCGCATATTGGGCGCATGCAGGCGGGTTTATTGCCGGATTGGTCCTGACCTTGCCGGTTTGGCTGAGGCTTGGCGGGCCTGCGTTCTGGCGCAAAACCGACGGGCATCCGCCCCACCCCCAAGCGCGCTACGCTGTACCAAGCTCATTGCCAAAGGTGAAACGCTGATGACCATAAAGATTACAGCAGCCTGCCATTGTGGGGCAATTAAACTCACTGGGGACGCCCCAAACGGATACACTGACGCTGCGCGCTGCAATTGCTCTTTTTGCAAACGAAGACAAGCGGCTAACATAGGCGTTACGTCGGCAACGCTGAAGGTTACCAAAGGAGCTGAAAATCTCCGCGTATATAGCTTTGGTACACATACTGCGCAGCATTATTTTTGCAATATATGTGGGATATACACCCATCATCAAACACGATCTAACCCGTTGATGAGTGGCGTAAATCTGGGCTGTATAGACGCTACGCACCCAGTAGACCACGAACCGATCGTATGGCGCGACGGTATTAACCACCCCTCAGACCGACGCTGACTTCAGCCGCGCACTAACTTTGCAAAACCGGTAAAGATCGCTTCATTCGCAGCCACAATCTCTCCATCTCCAAGAATG
>JBATTJ010000109.1:0-37344 GCA_049670485.1 Sulfitobacter sp. | reverse complement strand
GTGTGAATGACGGCGCGGCAGCCTTGCTGATCGCGTCACGGTCGGCGGCGGAGAAACACGGGCTGACGCCGATGGCGCGCATCATCGGCATGTCGTCGGCAGGCGTGGCCCCTCGAGTGATGGGCATCGGCCCCGTGCCGGCAAGCAAGAAGGTATTGGACCGCGCAGGCCTCACCATCGCGCAGATGGATGTGATCGAGCTGAACGAAGCGTTTGCCGCCCAAGGCATCGCAACCCTGCGGGCGCTTGGCGTGGCGGACGATGATCCGCGCGTGAACCCCTATGGCGGCGCGATTGCGATGGGTCATCCGCTTGGCATGTCGGGTGCGCGGCTGGTCTTGACGGCGGCACATCAGCTCAAACGCACCGGCGGGCGCTATGCCCTGTGCACCATGTGCGTTGGTGTCGGTCAAGGGGCCGCCATGATCATCGAACGTATCTAGAGAATTCGAAGAGGAGACTTCAGATGTATGCACAAATGGTAACATCCGAAAACGCCGATGACAGTCCTGAGGCCATTGCCTTTCAGGCGCGCATTGATGCGGGTGAAAAAATCGAGCCCAAAGACTGGATGCCCGCAGGGTATCGCAAAACGCTGATCCGCCAAATGGGCCAGCACGCGCACTCCGAGATTGTCGGCCAATTGCCGGAGGGAAACTGGATCACCCGCGCGCCAACCCTTGAGCGTAAGGCGATCCTGCTTGCAAAAGTGCAGGATGAGGCGGGGCATGGCCTGTACCTTTATTGCGGGGCGGAGACATTGGGGGTGAGCCGCGACGAGTTGACCGAGATGCTGCTCGACGGGCGCATGAAATATTCGTCGATCTTCAATTACCCAACGCTGACTTGGGCTGATATGGGCGCTGTGGGATGGCTCGTCGACGGTGCGGCGATCATGAACCAAGTGCCCTTGCAGCGCACGTCTTATGGTCCTTACGCGCGTGCTATGGTTCGCATCTGCAAGGAGGAATCCTTTCACCAACGCCAAGGCTACGACATCATGATGAAGATGGCCTCGGGCACAGATGCGCAAAAGAAAATGGCTCAGGACGCCCTCAATCGCCTGTGGTTCCCGTCGCTGATGATGTTCGGCCCGTCCGACAAAGACAGCACGCATTCAGTCCAGTCCATGGCGTGGAAAATCAAAATGAACACAAATGACGAGCTGCGCCAAAAGTTTGTGGATGAGACTGTACCGCAAGCCGAATACCTTGGCCTGACCGTGCCTGACGAAAACCTCAAATGGAACGCGGACAAAGGCGGCTATGACTTTACCGAGCCGGATTGGGCCGAGTTTTATGAGGTCCTCAAGGGCAATGGTCCGTGCAACACGGAACGCCTCGCTGCGCGCAACAAGGCGTGGAATGACGGCAAATGGGTGCGCGACGGCATGATGGCCCACGCGGAAAAACGCAAGATGAGAAAGGTGGCAGCGGAATGAGCTCTCCTGGCAACCTTTATCCCGAAACGTCCCGCGATCCCGCAAAACCCAAGCGGAATGAGTGGCCTTTGTGGGAGGTTTTTATCCGTGGCCAACACGGGATGAGCCACCGCCATGTCGGCAGCCTGCATGCACCTGATGAGGGAATGGCAATCAAAAATGCACGCGATGTCTATACGCGTCGCAATGAGGGCGTGAGCATTTGGGTCGTCGAGGCGCGCCATATCGCCGCCTCCTCCCCCTCCGAAAAAGGCCCGCTTTACGAGCCGTCTGAATCCAAAGTTTACCGCCACCCGACGTTCTTCGACATCCCTGACGACGTTGGGGCAATGTAATGACACACGGCGCTGCCTATTTCGAATTCCTGTGCCGGTTGGGGGACAACACGCTCATCCTCGGGCACAGGGTCAGTGAATGGTGTGGCCACGCGCCGGTGCTGGAAGAAGACATTGCCCTCGCGAACACAGCGCTTGATCTGATTGGCCAGACGCAAATGTGGCTTGGCCTAGCAGCAGAGATTGAAGCCAAAGGCCGCACCGCAGATGACCTTGCGATGTTGCGCGATGCGTGGGATTTCCGGAACCTGCTGCTGACTGAACAGCCGAATGGTGATTTTGGCCAAACCATGATGCGGCAGTTCCTGTTCGACGCGTGGCATCTTGTGATGCTCGAAGGGCTTAAAACCTCCTCGGAGGAACGGGTAGCAGAGATTGCGGCCAAGGCAGTCAAGGAAGTGAAATACCATGTCGAGCGGTCGGCCGGCACGGTGATCGCTTTGGGCGATGGCGCTGCCGAAAGCCACCAGCGGATGCAAAACGCGCTGAACCTTCTGTGGCCCTATGTTGGTGAAATGTTCACACCCGATGCCGTTGATCTGGCCATGGTTGAGGCCGGCATTGCCCCCGATCCCGTCAGCCTGCGTGCTGTGTTTGATACGCATGTCAGTGAGGTTTTGGCCGAAGCGACGCTGAACATACCTGACAGCACATTCGCCCATAAAGGTGGCAAATCAGGGTTCCAACACAGTGAACACCTTGGCCATATCCTAACGCAGATGCAGTGGTTGCAGCGCGCCTATCCCGGCGCGAGCTGGTAGAATGCGACCCACGACTGATACCATATGGAGTTGGCTTGATGCGGTGCCTGATCCAGAAATTCCGGTGATATCAGTAGTCGATCTGGGCATCGTGCGCAGCGTGCGATGGGACGACGATACCATCGAAATAGCAGTGACGCCAACCTACTCCGGGTGTCCTGCCACCTCCATCATCGCACTGGATATTGAAACCGCCCTGCGTGATCGCGGGCTTGAGCACATCCGGATCAAGACGCAGATCAGCCCGCCATGGACAACTAACTGGCTGTCGGACGCTGGGCGCAAAAAGCTGTTGGAATACGGCATCGCGCCCCCGCGCAGCGCCGGCGGTCCGGAAAGCTGCCCGCGCTGCAAATCCGTCAATGTTGTGCGGATCAGTCAATTCGGCTCTACCCCGTGCAAGGCACAGTGGCGCTGTGCTGACTGCCTTGAACCTTTCGATTACTTCAAGTGTATCTAGGGGGATTGGGATGGCCCGTTTTCATCAGCTGACTGTCACAGACGTCCAAAAGACGATCCGCGATGCGGTTGTCGTCAGCCTCCAACCCTTGGACGGTGATTTCGACTTCATTCAGGGACAGTACCTCACCTTTCGGCAGGATTTTGACGGTACCGAAGTGCGCAGATCATATTCCATCTGCTCGGGCAAAGATGACGCTGTGCTACAGGTCGGCATCAAAAAGGTCGACGGCGGTGCATTCTCTACATGGGCCAACGACACCCTTAGCCCCGGTATGATCCTTGAGGCGATGGAGCCAATGGGCAGCTTTCACACGCCGATCACGCCTGAGACAGGCAAAAATTATCTGGGGTTTGCGGGCGGCTCGGGTGTGACCCCCGTATTGTCGATCCTCAAGACCGTGCTGGCGCGCGAGGCTTACAGCACTTTCACGCTGGTCTATGCGAACCGCGGTGTGAATATGATCATGTTCCGCGAAGAGCTGGAAGACCTGAAAAATAGGTTCATGCAGCGGCTGACCCTGATCCATATTCTGGAGAGTGATGCACAGGATATTGACCTGTTCACGGGCCGGATTGATAACGACAAGTGCAAGGCGCTGTTTGAACACTGGATCGACATCCAGAGCATCGACACGGCGTTCATCTGCGGTCCGGAACCGATGATGTTGGCGATTGCCGCATCGTTGCGGGACCACGGGTTGAGTGAAGAGCAGATCAAGTTCGAATTATTTGCCAGCGCCCATCAGGGGCGGATTATCCGCAAAGCACCACAAGAGCAAAGCGGCTCGCAGGAGAAATCCACTCAGGCGACGATCACCATGGACGGGTCTGCGCGTAGTTTTTCGATGGACAAGGACCAGTCGATCCTTGATGCGGCCCTCGAAAACGCGCTTGATGCGCCCTATGCCTGCAAGGCCGGTGTGTGTTCGACCTGCAAATGCAAAGTGCTGGAGGGGGAAGTCGAGATGATCGCGAACCACGCGCTTGAGGATTATGAAGTGGCCCAAGGGTACGTGCTGTCGTGCCAGTCCTTTCCCGTAAGCGACCTCGTCGTCGTCGACTACGACCAATAGGATACACGCCCATGACCTCTGACATGACCGTCACCGACTATCTAGCCCAAGGCGGCAGACTCACGAACCCGGCCAACGTCCCGACACGCTACCGCGCCGAAATCATGAAAATTATGGCGCGGTTTGTAGACAGCGAGCTTGCCGGTGCGGCGGGGTTTGCGGATGTGATCAATGAAGGGCCGGGCATCAAAGAGCGGATCGCCGCCGCGCGGATCGTGCTGGAAAAAACCGATAGCGCCGATAGGGTGCTGCGCCTGATGGGGGAGTTCGGGGCCAACACGGACAGGTATGCCACGCATCATCCGTGGACGGACCGCCTACCTCGTGATACGCCCCCCGGCACCCAGCGTAGCGCCCATGACATGCGCCTGTCGGTGTTGAATTATCCGCTCGACGGATGGACCGATGCGGTGGTGATGAACCTGCTGATGGGACTGGCCGTTGGTGTGCAACTGACCGAATTCCTGCGCTGTTCCTATCAGCCGTTTGCTGACGCCATCCGCGCAATTGCACCGGTTGAGCGTCGCCATACCGAACTTGCGCTCGAGGGGGTGCAAAAGCTTATCACTGCGGGCGATACTGATCGCATCAACCACAGCGTTGCCTATTGGTGGCCCCGGGTCAGCGAGAGTTTTGGGGTGGATGCCACATCACGCGCCGAGGCGTTGAATGCCATGGGATTGCGCAAGCTGAGCAATGCGGAGCTGCACACGCAGTGGGTGGCACAAGCATCTGAGACGCTAAGCGATGCAGGCCTCAAGCCCCCCGCCTAAAGCCCGTTGATACCGTTCAGGGTCAGGCGTGTGACAAGGACGGCATATTCGGCGCGCACATCGTCGTCGGCACCGGAATTCCACATATAAAACCAGTTCAACATGCCAAAGACGGACATCACCGTCGCGCGCAGTTTGCGGGGGTTCCCTTCAAAAATATCCGGTGCGATCGCCGCCATGATACGGCCCATCTGGTTGACCATATCACGTTGGTATCCCTTGAGGATCACCTGTTGATCCACACTCAAAAGCGGGATGCCTTCGGTCTGGATTTTATGCTCCTCGTCCATCCCTTGATAGGCATACAGCGTCTCGCTCACGATCATCAGCAACTGCTCATTCGGGGTTAACCCGTCGAGGGGCAGCAGCCGCAGGCGGTCCCGCAAAGCGCGTAAATAACTGTCCAGAATATCAAACAGCAGCGCATCTTTGCTGCTATAGTAGTGATAGATAGTAGCCTTCGAGACACCACATTCTTCCGCGACCTGCGCCATCGACGCGCGCGCAACCCCGACTTCCGCAAACATGCGCGCAGCTGTTTTCAGGATATGATTGCGTTTTACGTGATGATCTTTTGCGAGGGGGCGGGCCACGATCAGCCCTTGGTCCGGTTGTCCACCACACGCACGGCCTTGCCCTGACTGCGCGCCACTGTGCCGGGCTCTCCCACGATCACTTGGGTCGAAATGCCCACCATATCCTTGATGCGTTTCGTCAACATACCCGCGATTTTGGTACGGGACGCCTCATCTGCCGCGTTCGCTTTCGCCTCGACGAAAACGCGCATCGCATCCATATGGCCTGACTTATGCAGCTCAATCTGGAAATAGGGCGCCAAGCCATCTGTGGCCAAAACCTGCTCCTCAATCTGGGTGGGAAAAACGTTCACACCGCGCAGGATAATCATGTCATCGGACCGGCCGGTGATCTTTTCCATCCGGCGCATGCTGCGGGCGGTACCGGGCAGCAGCCGCGTGAGGTCGCGCGTGCGGTAGCGGATCATCGGCATGCCTTCTTTGGTCAGCGTGGTGAAAACCAGCTCCCCTTCTTCGCCCTCCTGCATGACCTCCCCCGTCGCAGGATTGATGATTTCGGGATAATAATGGTCCTCCCAGATGTGCAGGCCATCTTTCGTCTCGACACATTCATTGGCCACACCGGGGCCCATAATCTCGCTCAGGCCATAGATATCAACGGCATGCATATCAAAGGCGTCTTCAACCTGCGCCCGCATGGCGTTTGTCCATGGCTCTGCACCAAAAATCCCGACTTGCAGCGATGAGCTGCGCGGATCAATGCCTGCATTTTGAAACCCCTCAAGAATGTTGAGCATGTAGGACGGGGTCACCATTATGGCAGTTGGCTGAAAGTCGGTGATCAGGTCCACCTGCCGCTCGGTCTGCCCGCCGCCCATCGGTACCACGCACGCACCCAGTTTTTCGATGCCGTGATGAGCACCCAAACCGCCAGTGAACAGCCCGTAGCCATAGGCATTATGCACCATATCACCCGCCCGCACGCCCGACGCGCGCAGACTACGGGCCAGCGTATCGGCCCAGACGGCGATGTCATTTTTGGTATAAACGACAACGGTCGGCTTTCCGGTCGTGCCGGATGACGCGTGCACGCGCGCCAGCTTTTCGCGCGGAACAGCGGACAGCCCAAAAGGGTAGTTGTCGCGCAGATCGTCTTTATGGGTGAAAGGAAACTTGGCCAGATCCCTGAGGTCTTTGAGGTCATCGGGATGCACGCCTGCCTCGTCAAAACGGCGCTTGTACATCGGCACATTGTCATAGGCATGGCGCAGGGACCATTTCATCCGCTCCAGCTGAAGCGCCTCGATCTCGTCACGGCTTGCACGCTCGATCGGGTCCAAGTCCGAAATTTTCGGGCTCAAATCTTTCATCTGTGGATCTCCATCCTTCATTCTTATTCGGTAAACAACTGACCCTTGATCGACCGCGACATGCCCCGCATCCACGCGGTGGTCACGCCGTGTTGATTGGTGACCTGCACATCGTAAATGCCGCTGCGCCCCGTCAGCGATATCTCCGACGCTGTTGCCGTCAAATGATCGCCCACATGCGCTGGCGCCACAAAATTGATTGTATTGTGCTGTGCGACCGCCGCCTGATTTCGGCTGTTGGAGGCATAGGCAAATGCGGTATCGGCCAGCGCAAATGTAATACCCCCATGACAAATCCCGTGACCGTTGCAATGATGCTCGCAAACTATCAGGCTCAGGGACGCATACACCTCACGCACTGAATTCACAGTAATGCCAAGCCATTGCGCGGCATGATCCTCGGCCCAAAGGGCAGCAATTGCTTTTGCAGCACGGTCATCTGGTGTCATTATCGTAGCCTTGGAAAGTGCGGGTATTATTGGTCGTTCTGAAAAGAATCTTGCATCAACCGACCGGTTGGTCAATTAATTATACTCTGGATTATGAGGCCTGCAGGGCCCTGCGCTGCGTGCGTGAAACCGAAAGGGAGCATCATGAGCCTCATCGCGGTCAAGAGTTTCGCTGCCGGTCATTGGATCACGCCGGACGCGAACGCGCGCAGCATCGAAAACGCAGTTACAGGTGAGGTTCTGGGTCACGCAGGCAATGACACCCTGGACGTGCAGGCCATGTTGGACCACGCGCGCAACCTTGGCGGCCCTGCCCTACGCGCCCTCACATTCCATGACCGCGCGCGCCTGCTCAAGGCATTGGCCGCCCTTCTGAGCCAGCACAAGAAGGCGCTGTACGATCTGTCCTATGCCACGGGCGCGACCCTATCCGACCACCGGATCGACATTGATGGCGGCATTGGCACCCTGTCCGTCTACGCCTCCAAAGGGCGACGGGAGATGCCGGACACGACCATATACCTTGATGGCGAAGTTGAGCAGTTGTCGCGAAACGGCACGTTTATGGGCCAGCATATCGCAACCTCGATGCAGGGTGTCGCCGTGCATATCAATGCTTTTAACTTTCCGGTCTGGGGCATGCTGGAAAAACTGGCACCGACGCTGCTGGCCGGTATGCCCGCAATTGTGAAACCGGCGACTGCAACCTGTTACGTGACCGAGCTTGCCGTGCGGATCATCCTCGACAGTGGCCTCCTGCCGGTAGGTGCGCTGCAGTTGGTTGCAGGTGGATTGGGTGACATGCTGGACCGTCTGACCTGTCAGGATGTCGTCAGCTTTACCGGCTCCGCAGACACCGCATTCAAGCTACGCTCGAACCCGCACATTCTGAAAAACTCGATCCGCTTTGTCGCAGAGCAAGACAGCCTGAACGCCTCGATCCTCGGGCCGGATGCAACGGCTGGCACGCCGGAATTTGATCTGTTTGTCAAAGAGGTGCACCGCGAAATGACCACCAAAGCGGGACAAAAATGTACCGCAATCCGCCGGATTTTTGCGCCTGAATCTCAGATTGACGCAGTAATCGAAACATTGCGCACCCAGCTTGCCAATACCGTTATTGGTGATCCACAGGCCGAGGGCACGACAATGGGTGCGCTTGTCTCGAGCAACCAAAAACGCGATGTGCTGAAAATAGCGGAGATCATAGGGCGCGAGGCAGAGCGTGTGTTTGGCGACCCCGACACTTTCCAGGTGAAGGATGCTGATCCCGCCAAAGGCGCGTTTCTGCCGCCGATGCTTTATCATTGCGCCGCGCCCGACACCGCACAGCGGGTGCATGACACCGAAGCATTCGGGCCTGTGTCGACGGTGATGGGTTACCGCGACCTAGATCACGCCATCTCCTTGGCCAATCGTGGAGAAGGATCCCTTGTTGCGTCCGTTATCACCCGTGACTCGGATATCGCGCGACAGGTTGCCTTGGGCGCTGCTGCGTTTCACGGCCGCCTCTATTTCAACAACCGCGACAGCATGGGAGAATCCACCGGCCACGGCTCCCCGCTGCCGCATATGGTGCACGGCGGTCCCGGTCGTGCAGGCGGCGGGGAAGAGTTGGGCGGTGTGCGCGGCGTGATGCACTATATGCAGCGCACCGCCATTCAAGGCAGTCCCGATATCCTGACCGCCATCGGTGGCACATGGGTAGCGGGCGCCGCCGAGAAACCCGCACCTGCGCATCCGTTCACCCGCACATTTGAAGTCCTGCAGATCGGCGAGACGATCCATACCGATCCGCGTGAGGTTACACTGGCTGATATCGAGCATTTCGCACAGTTCACCGGCGACACCTTCTATGCCCACATGGACGATGCCGCCGCCAAGCGAAACCCGTTCTTCCCCGGTCGCGTAGCTCACGGGTACTTACTGCTCGGCTTTGCCGCCGGTCTGTTTGTGGAGCCAAACGAGGGGCCCGTGCTGGCAAACACCGGATTGGACAACCTGCGCTTTATGAAGCCTGTTGAGGCCGGCGACAGCATCGAAGTGCGTCTCACCGTTAAACAAAAAACGCATCGAAATGATACCTACGGGGAGGTTCGTTGGCATGTCACCCTGACCAACCAGAATGACGATCCGGTCGCGGAGTACGAGCTTTTGACGATGAACGCCTATCAAACCTAGGCTTGGAAAATAAACAGGCGCAGACTAAGACCGATCTATGCAACCGACCCCGTTTCAACAGATTGTCAAACACCTGACTGATGACCGCACACCGCGGGTGTGGTCGCTGCTTGTGACAGTGTTCGGAGAACTGGCGCAGGATGCAGGATCGCGGATCAGTGGTGCGGTGCTGCGTGCGCTGAGTGCGCAAATCGGGATCAAGCCCGAGGCCATGCGCGTCGCCCTGCACAGGCTGCGAAAAGACGGTTGGATCGACAGCGAACGCACAGGCCGGACCAGCGTTTACTTCCTCACCCCGTGGGGCCGAGCACAAAGTGTTGCCGCCTCCCCGCAGATTTATGCGGTCGATGCCCCCGCCGCGCATGCGTGGCTGGTCATGTGCAACCCCGCGCAACCGCTAGAGGCCGAGGACATTTCAGGCGTCTGGCTGTCCTCGCATGTTCTGCTCACCCCTGAAGTTCCGCTTGCGCCGGAGGTATATTCAAGCGCGCTAAGCCCAGACACCCGATTGCCGGTGTGGATGACAGATAAAGTTTGCGATGATGCCACTGTCGCGATGGCCGCCGCGCTGGCAAAGACGCTTGAAACCCTCAAAGACCACCTCGACCCGACCCCTGATCTGGACGGGCTTGAAATCGCTGCACTGCGGGTTTTGGTGGTCCACAGCTGGCGGCGCATCGTTCTCAAAACACCGTCTCTACCGGACTACGTCTTTCCCGACGATTGGCGCGGTGCGCTCTGCCGTGAGAGCGTTTGCGCCTTGCTTACCCGATATCCCAAACCGCAACTGGACGCGCTGGAAGCGGCCATCACCGCTCCCCTCACGTCTTAGGGCGTAGGAAAAAAGCCCGCTGACGCCTACTCCGCTGCCTCCAGATAATCATCCATTGGCGGGCAGGTACAACTCAGGTTCCGGTCGCCCCAGACATTGTCCACGCGGTTGACCGGCGGCCAATATTTATCAACACGAAACGCACCGGGCGGGAAGCATCCTTGCTCGCGCGAATAGGGTCGGTCCCAATCCTTTACGAGGTCTTCCATCGTGTGCGGCGCGTTCTTCAGCGGGTTGTTGTCCGCATCAATCGTACCCTTTTCAATTTCCGAAATCTCGGCACGGATCGCAATCATCGCATCACAAAACCGGTCAAGCTCGGCTTTGGTCTCCGACTCTGTCGGCTCGATCATCAAAGTACCCGCCACAGGCCAGCTCATGGTGGGCGCGTGAAATCCGCAATCCATCAACCGCTTGGCGATATCGTCGACCGTGACATGCGCGCTGTCGGCAAAGGGGCGCGTGTCGATGATGCATTCATGCGCAATGCGCCCTGTCGGACCTCTGTACAAAACCTCGAACGACCCTTCGAGCCGCTTTGCAATGTAGTTCGCGTTCAGGATCGCCACACGCGTCGCTTGGGTCAGGCCGTCGCCGCCCATCATCAGGCAATAAGCCCATGAGATCGGCAAAAGCGAGGGGGAGCCGAAAGGCGCGGCTGATACTGCCCCTTCACCGCTGACCGGATCACCAGGCAGGTGTTTAACCAGATGGTCTTTGACGCCGATTGGTCCCATACCGGGACCACCGCCACCATGCGGAATACAAAATGTCTTGTGTAGGTTGAGGTGGCTGACATCACCGCCCAGATCGCCGGGCCGCGACAATCCGACCATCGCGTTCATGTTCGCGCCATCAATATACACCTGCCCGCCGTTCGCATGAACGGTGTCACAGACGTCGATCACCGTCTCCTCAAACACGCCATGGGTGGACGGATAGGTGATCATGCAAGCGGCGAGGTTATCGGCATGCTCTGCCACCTTCGCGTTGAAATCATCAAGGTCGATATCGCCATTGGCCGCAGATTGCACAGCCACAACTTTCCAGCCGACCATCTGCGCCGACGCGGGGTTGGTACCATGCGCAGACATCGGTATAAGGCAGATGTTGCGATGGCCCTGCCCTTTTTCGCGGTGGTACGCGGCAATGGTCAACAACCCGGCATATTCGCCCTGCGCGCCTGAATTTGGCTGCATCGAGATCGCGTCATAGCCCGTTACATCGCACAGCTTGGCCGACAGATCGTCAATCATTTGGGTGTATCCCGCCGCCTGATCAACAGGTGCGAACGGATGCAGCAGCGCAAATTCGTCCCAGCTCACCGGCATCATCTCGGCGGCAGAGTTGAGCTTCATCGTGCAGGAACCAAGCGGGATCATTGCGCGGTCGAGCGCCAGATCACGGTCCGCCAGCCGACGCATGTAGCGCATCATTTCCGTCTCCGCGCGGTTCATGTGAAACACCGGATGCGTGAGGAAATCCGAGGTGCGGATCAGCTTCTCGGGCATGTGGTAATGCGGGGTATAATCCTTGTCCTCGCGCGCAATCCCGAAGGCCCGCCAGACCGCCTCAATGGTCGCAGAGCGTGACCGCTCGTCCAATGTAATGCCAACCTTGGTTGTACCGACGGCGCGCAGGTTGATCCCCTCGTCGACCGCAGATTTCATAACTGCAGATTGCAGCGGCCCCACCTCGACCGTGATCGTATCGAAGAAGGAAGCAGGGCGTACATCGAACCCTGCAGTTTTCAACCCCTCGGCCAGACGCGCGGTTTTGCGGTGTATCCGCTGGGCAATCGCCTTGAGCCCTTCGGGACCGTGAAACACTGCATAAAAACTGGCCATAACAGCCAGCAAAGCCTGCGCAGTACAGACGTTCGAATTGGCCTTCTCACGGCGGATGTGCTGCTCGCGGGTTTGCAGCGACAGACGGTAAGCGCGGTTACCGTGGCTGTCGATCGACACCCCGACAATGCGCCCGGGCATGGAGCGGGCATAGTTTTGCCGCGTTGCCATATAGGCCGCGTGTGGGCCACCATAACCAACTGGCACGCCGAACCTTTGGGTTGATCCAACAGCGATATCAGCGCCCATCGCGCCCGGCTCTTTGAGCAGGGTAAGCGACAGCGGATCAGCGGCAATGATGCCAATCGCCTTTTCCCCATGCAGGGCCGAAATCTCGGGGGTGAAGTCGCGCAGGTGTCCGTAGGTGCCCGGAAATTGGAATATCGCGCCGAATACGGCAGTCGCATCCAGATCATCAGGGTTGCCGACGATTACCTCGATCCCCAACGGAGCGGCGCGGGTTTTCATCACATTAATGTTCTGCGGATGGCAGTTTTCGTCGATGAAAAACCCCATCACTTTTGTCTTGGCCACACGCTTGGCCATGGTCATCGCCTCGGCGCAGGCTGTCGCCTCATCCAACAGAGACGCGTTTGCAATATCAAGGCCGGTCAGGTCAGACACCATCGTCTGGAAGTTTAGCAAAGCCTCAAGCCGCCCTTGGGAAATCTCGGGCTGATAGGGCGTATAGGCGGTGTACCACGCGGGGTTCTCAAAAATGTTTCGCTGGATCGCGGGGGGTGTCACAGTGCCATGATACCCCTGCCCGATAAGCGAGGTCAGCACCTTGTTCTTGCCCGCAACGACCTTCATATGGCGCAGCAATTCCTGCTCCGACAACGGCTTGCCGAAATCAAGCGGCTCTGCCTGTCTGATCTTGGCGGGCAGCGTATCATCGATGAGGGCGTCAAGATCCTTTGCGCCCACAACCTTCAGCATGTCCGCCATTTCCGGTACCGAAGGTCCGATATGGCGGCGGTTGGCAAAATCGTAAGGCAGGTAGTCTGTGGGCGTAAAGGTCATGGCGTGTCTCCCAAGGGTCAGGCAATAAAGGCTTTATAGGCGTCGGCATCCATCATGCTGTCCATCTGTGATGGGTCGGACGGCTTGATCTTGAAAAACCATCCCTCTCCGGTCGCATCATCGTTGGCCAGCGCAGGATTGTCGCCCAAGGCGGCGTTAACCTCGACGATTTCGCCGTCAATCGGGGCAAGGATATCAGACGCCGCCTTGACGCTTTCGATCACGACAACTTCGTCGTCTTTGGCCACAACTGTGCCAATCTCTGGCAGTTCGACAAAAACGATATCGCCCAGTTGTTCGGTCGCGTGCTCGGTGATGCCGACCACGACAACATCATTCTCGGCGCGCAGCCATTCATGCTCTTCGGTATATTTCATCTGTCGTCTCCGTAGGTTTATCGTTTGAAATTGGCAGGAATGAAGGGAAGTTTTGTAACAGTCATCGGCAGACGTTTGCCCCGCAACTCCCCAAAGATGGTGGTGCCCGGCGTGGCGAAATCCGATTTCACATAGCCCATGGCAACCGGTCCGCCGACAGTCGGGCCAAAGCCGCCCGATGTGATATGGCCGATGGGCTGTGAGGCCTCCGCATCGGCAAACAGGACAATCCCCTCCCGCATGGGCGCACGTCCTTCGGGCAGCAGGCCCACACGCTTTTGCGCAGGCCCTTGCGCCACCTGACGCAAGATAACCTCTGCACCGGGAAAGCCGCCCTCACGCGCGCCGCCCGAGCGGCGCACTTTTTGAATGGCCCAGTTCAACGCACCCTCGGACGGGGTCGTATCGGTGTCGATATCATGACCGTAAAGGCAAAGCCCCGCTTCCAACCGCAGGCTGTCGCGCGCGCCAAGGCCCACAGGCTCAACATCCGGATGGGCCAGCAACGCCTTAGCCAATGCCTCCGCCTGATCTGCGGGAACCGAAATCTCGTACCCGTCCTCGCCGGAATATCCGGAGCGCGAAACCCAGCACTCCACCCCTTTGAGCGACAGCGTGGCGACGTCCATAAACCGCATCTGCGCGGCTTTGGAATCAAGCGCGGCAAGCACGCCTTCAGACGCCGGCCCTTGCAAGGCCAACAAAGCGCGGTCGGTGACTTCAGTAACATCCACCCCCGATAGCGTCTCGGTCATATGCGCGACATCTGCCGCCTTACACGCGGCATTCACCACGACAAAAATATGATCCCCGCGATTGACCAGCATCAGATCATCCATGATGCCGCCCGCCGCGTTGGTGAAAAAGCCATAACGCTGCCGATCCTGCGCCAGACCCAGAATATCCACCGGAACAAGCGTCTCAAGCGCCGTCGCTGCCGCGTCAAAATCAGGTCCCTTCACGATGACCTGACCCATATGGCTCACATCGAACAGCCCCGCTTTTTCGCGGGTATGCTGGTGTTCTTTCATCACGCCCAGCGGGTATTGCACCGGCATGGCATAGCCTGCGAACGGGACCATCTTGGCCCCCAACGCGACATGCAAATTATGTAGTGGCGTGTGCAGCAGATCGGACATCGGCAACTCCCTATCTCAAGGCGCGCGGATTTTGATCCTGCGGCACCACATAAACACATCGGCCAAAGCCTTTGCGCGTGATGCCCCCTCTGTCCTTGCACCTGAGATTGCTATCCCTTCGGTGGACGCTTCTATGCGCCGCTCTCCAGAGTCTTCGAAAACGCGTCGGTCCATTTGCCTGAGAGTTTCCGGGGCGGTTGCTCCTTCGGCACCAGCGATGCTGGTTCTCCCGACGACGTTATGCGCGAAAGATGACCTAGTTGCGCGCCCTCTGCAAGGATCATCCGCGACCTTTACGCACGGGGTCGATCACATTTTTGTCCGCACCGCTCTGCGCGGCCCAAACCTTGGTCAAACTACCGCAACCCTACCACGGGATCAGGATCAGCGTGATCACCGGAAACGCGACCAAAATCACCACCCGTACAATATCGGACGCAACAAAATACAGAATCGCCTTATACGTCTCGACCATCGGCGTTTTGCGGTCCATGGCATTGATCACAAAAAGGTTCATCCCAACAGGCGGGGTGATCAGCCCGACTTCCACGACGATGAGGACCAGAATACCGAACCAGATCGCCGTGCGCTCAATGTTGATACGGGTCAACACCACTTCGGACACGCCCCGCAACCCCAACTCGCGGGTAATCTCACGGGTGAGCTCTTGGCCACTCCCCAGCATACTCTGCGCATCGGCGAGCAACATGGCAGGCAGGTCCGCACCACTCGCCACCAGATCTGACAGCCGCGCCGATTGCAGATCGACCATGCTGACAAACGCGAAATCAAGTTCTTGCACGATGGGCCAGAAGATCGGGATGGTCAGCAGGATCATCGACAGACTGTCCATCAAACAGCCCAGCAATATATAGAAAACCAAGATCACAATCAGAATGACCCACGGGCTATAGCCGCTCCCGCCGACCCACGCTGCCGCCTCCTGCGGGAGCTGGGTGAGGGCGAGAAACCCGTTATAAAAGGCGGCCCCCAGAACAATGAAAAAGATCATCGCCGACGTGCTTGCCGTGACATAAAAACTCTCGGCCAGTGAGCTGCGGTTCAGGCCGCCCGATACCCACGCGATGAAGCCGGTGCCGAACGCGCCCACCGCTGCCCCCTCCGTCGGGGTGAACCAACCAAGGTAGATACCGCCAACCACCGCGCTGAAAACCACCAACACAGGCCATACGGCAACAAGCGCCCGAAGCCGTTCTGAATAAGGTGCGCGGGGCCGCGTGCCCGCAGAACCGGGGTTCACCCGCACATAAATCGAAATCGCGATCATATATCCCACAGCGGCCAAAACGCCCGGAATGAACGCCGCAAGGAACAGCTTGGCGATGTTCTGCTCTGTCAGAATGGCATAGATCACCAACACAACAGAGGGCGGGATGAGGATGCCGAGGGTGCCCCCAGCCGCCAGTGTCGCCGTTGAAAACCCGCCCGCATATCCATAGCGGCGCAACTCCGGCAGTGCGACCCTGCTCATCGTGGCAGCAGTGGCAAGCGAGGAGCCACAGATCGCGCCGAACCCCGCGCATGCCCCGACCGAAGCCATTGCAACTCCGCCTTTGCGGTGCCCCAGAAAGCTGGACGCGGCCTGAAACAATGCCTGACTCATCCCGCCAAGGGTCGCGAAATGACCCATCAACAGGAACATTGGCACAATCGAAAGGGAGTAATTCGAAAAGGTGGAATAGGTCTCTGCACGCAACCGTGCAAACGGCAGGCCCGCATCACCCGTCACGATCATCATCCCCACCAGACCCGCAAGAAACATCGCAAGGCCAATGGGCACGCGCAGGAAAATAAGGACCAACAGTGCCGGAAACGACAGAATGCCAATCGCAATATCACTCAATGGTCTGCCCCCGTAGCGGCGGGTAAAATATGCTTACCCGTCACAAGCTCCAAGGCCCTCATGCTGGCAGTATAGACCGCAACAAACGCCGCAACGATAGCGCCCGTCACACTGGCCGCATAGGCCCACCAGACCGGAAATTGCAGCAGAAAACTTGTCTGGCCTGAGGCTTGCTTACTCAGCGTGCCCAAAAGCAGCTGGTTCGCGATTACCACCAGCACAGCGGCAAAAATAACCTCGATCACCAGCCCCAAAAACTGGTTGAGGCGTGGGGACAGCGATTGCGTGAATATATCGACAGAGGCATGTCCACCACGCAAATGGCACAGCGGCAGAAACGCAAAAATGGCAAAGGCCATGCCCGCCTCGACCAGCTCGAAGTCACCATTGATCGGACCGACGCCCATGGCCAGAAGTGCGTCTGCAAATGCGGGCATCGCCTCCTGCATCATGTCGCCGTTTAGGATCGAGTTCAGCGAGCGGCCCACAATCGACAGACAAACCATGATGATCAGAGCCGACAGGACGATTCCGCCCAAAAGCGCGAAAAGCCTCGCCAATCTCTCCACATATCTGTGCACAACAGGCCCCTAACCCAAGCAAAAGCCGCCGTATCCGACAAAGGACCACGGCGGCTCGTTTCGCTTAAAACTTCGCGTTAACGCCTTTGCATTCGCCACCCATCAATGATTTGGCCTGATCAATCAGACCCTGACCGTCGATGTCTTTGTCCTGCATCTCCGCCACCCATGTTTCATAGATCGGGTTGGTGATTTCCTGCCACTCGGCTGTGTCCGAGATAGTGATGATCGTATTACCGGCCTCCACCGCCAGATCACGCGCAGGGCCATCCGCATCCGACATAACGCCACCCGCAAAGATGGAGAAATCGAGGCCGGAATTCTCATCGACCACGGTTTTCAGATCATCCGGCAACCCGTCATAGATGCCTTGGTTCATCGCCAGCACAAAGGTCAGCGTATAAAGCGCCGGGCCTTCAAACCCTGTGTGGTTCTCGACCAGTTCGGGAATTTTCAACGCTGCGGTCACTTCCCACGGGATCGTCGTGCCGTCGATCACCCCTTTGGAAAGACCCTCGGGAATGGCTGGAACAGGCATGCCGACAGGTGTGGCACCGGTAAGCGTCAGCAATTCATTCACAAGGCGCGAGCCGCCGCGAATTTTCATGCCTTGAAGGTCAGCAGGCGTCTCGACCGGATCTGCGGTGTGCAGGATGCCGGGTCCGTGGACCCATGTGCCGAGGATTTTGACGCTTTTGAATTCGTCGTCTTTCATATGCTCGTCAAACATCTTCCAATACGCGCAAGACGCGGCGCGCGCATCCTCGACCATAAAGGGAAGCTCGAACACCTCTGTCGACGGGAATCGGCCGGGCGTATACCCGACGACGGTCCAGACCACATCCGCCACACCGTCAATCGCCTGATCCAGCAATCCTGGAGGGGACCCGCCGAGCTGCATTGATGGAAAGCGGTCAATCTTGATCCGGCCCTCAGAAGCGGCCTCAACCTTATCGGCCCAGACATCCAGAATAAGTTTTGGCACATTCGCTTGCGCCGGCAGGAACTGGTGCAGTTTCAGCGTCACTTCTTGCGCCTGCGCACCTGTGGCCAGCATCACAGCCGTCGCCGCACATCCCAGCAACCGCGTCATTGTTTTCGTCATCTTCATATGTGTTCCTCCCTTGAAAACTGTCTTGAGCCGCTTGATATTCAATCTCTTCCGCCGCTCAGGCTTACGGATGGAATGCCCCCGTGGTGGCGGTCGCGCAACCGGCCTCGATCCCATGATGTCGAACTGTTGCACTCACCTCGTCCGGTGTCGATAGCTTGTTGGGTCTACGGTAAGGTCGCGATACATTTTCTGCGCGCCCCGCCTCATGTCGCTTTGCGCCCATCCTGTATGGCCTTAGGATTATTCACCGTTTCTCATGCTGCAATAAATATGCGACATCTTGATGCAAGGTTTGGAGGTTGGCATGAAAACTCAGGTCGCGATCATCGGTGGTGGCCCCGCGGGCCTTCTGCTGGCGCAGCTTTTGCACACGCGCGGCATCGACAGCATCGTGTTGGAACGTAAAACCAAGGAGTATGTGCTGGGCCGCGTGCGCGCCGGAGTATTGGAACAAGGCCTTGTCGATCTGCTGGAGCAAGCTGGATGCGCCAAACGCCTGAACGCCGAAGGAATCGCCCATAACGGCACGCTGATCTCTTATGGTTCCGAGATTTTTCGCGTGGATTTCACTGAGCATACCCGCACGCCCGTGATGGTTTATGGCCAAACAGAGGTTACCCGCGACCTGTACGACGCACGCGAAGCAGCGGGCGGCGAAATCGTCTATAATGTCGAGAGCGTCAAGCTACACGACGTAGAAACCGACACGCCCCATGTGACCTACACCGTCGATGGCCAAACACAGCGGATCGACTGTGAATTCATTGCGGGATGCGACGGGTTCCATGGGATCAGCCGTCAGGCCATTCCGCTGGATGTGCGTAAAGAGTACGAGAAAATCTATCCGTTCGGCTGGCTCGGCATCCTGTCAGAAACCCCGCCCGTCAATCACGAGCTGATCTATGCCAACTCCCCGCGCGGCTTTGCCCTTTGCTCCATGCGCAACGAAAACCTGAGCCGGTATTACATCCAATGCGCGCTCAGCGATAAACCCGACGACTGGACTGATGACGCCTTCTGGCAAGAGCTCAAGCGCCGCATACCCGCCGATCACGCTGCAAATCTGGTCACAGGCCCAAGCATCGAGAAATCCATCGCGCCCCTACGCTCGTTCGTGACGGAGCCTATGCGCTGGGGCCGGTTATTTCTGTGCGGTGATGCCGCGCATATCGTCCCGCCGACCGGTGCCAAAGGCCTCAACACCGCCGCATCGGACGTGCACTATCTCTATACCGGCCTGCGCCAATTTTATGAGAAGCGCAGCACTGATGGCATTGACCAATATTCGCAAAAAGCGCTTGCGCGGGTCTGGAAAGTGGAGCGGTTCAGCTGGTGGTTCTCTTCGCTCATGCACACTTATCCAGACCAGTCAGCGTTTGATCTGAAAATGCAGGTCGCCGAGATCGAGTTTCTGCGCACCAACAAAGCCGCCCAACAGGCGATGGCAGAAAACTACGTCGGATTGCCTTACTGATGCCGGCACATGATACCTATCCTCTGCTATCCATACCGCTGATCCCGAACCTCAAGGAGCACACCCATGTCCGACCGTCTTGAAAAAGGGAAAGCGACCCGCCGTGCGGTCCTTGGTGATGCGCATGTCGACCGCGCCGAGGCCAAAACATCGGCCTTCGACGCGCCGTTTCAGACCATGATCACCGAAGGGGCGTGGGGCACGCTTTGGTCCGACAACACCATCCCCACGCGGGAACGATCGATGCTGACCCTTGCCCTGTTAGCGGCAACCGGCAATTTTGACGAAATCCCGATGCATATCCGCGCGACTGCCAACACAGGCGCCAGCCCACAAGACGTGCTTCAAGCGCTGCTGCATGTGGCAGTTTATGCCGGCGTGCCAAAAGCCAACCATGCCATCAAACTGGCCAAAGAAACCTACGCCGAGATGGGTGTGGAACTGTGAGTAGACCCACTGGCTTTCGCCCGCGCGACCGCGACTGGCAGCCCAACGCACTTACCCCGCCCTATAAGTCGAGCATTGCGCGCAGCCCGCGAATGCCCCTGCTGTCCTTCCCCACCACGCTGAGCGAGGAGACATCGCCCGTGTTCGGGCACAACATCATTGGCGCGTTGGACAATGACCTCATCTACAATCACGCCGCCGAAGGGCAAAGTGCTATTGGCCCCCGCATCATCGTCCATGGTCACGTCATGGATGAAAACGGCCACGGCGTTTCCGGTGCGCTGCTGGAATTTTGGCAGGCGAACGCAGGTGGCCGCTACCGTCACAAAAACGAAAGTTATCTGGCCCCGCTCGATCCCAACTTTGGCGGCTGCGGGCGCACGATCACGGCGCATGACGGCAGCTATAGCTTCACCACGATCCAGCCCGGCCCCTATCCGTGGCCTAACGGCAAAAATGACTGGCGCCCTGCGCATATCCATTTCTCGATCTTCGGACACGGATTCGCACAGCGGTTAATCACCCAGATGTATTTCGAGGGCGATCCACATATCAAACTATGTCCCATCGTCGGCATCCTCAAAAACCCGCAAGCGGTCGCGGCCCTCACGGGCATGCTCGATATGGACCGCGCCGTCCCAATGGACAGCCGCGCCTACAGGTTCGATATGGTCCTGCGCGGGCGGCACCAGACGCATTTCGAGAACCGCATGGAAGGGCTTTGATCATGACAGAACACCGCGAAAGCCCCAGCCAGACCGCCGGTCCATATGTGCATATCGGCTGCACCCCTAACTTCACCGGCATCGTGATGTATGCTGGCGATCTTGGTGCGTCGATGAAAACCGGTCCTGTGCAGGGCACCCAAATCACCCTCAAAGGCACCGTGTTCGACGGCACCGGTACGGCCCTGCGCGATACGATGGTCGAAATTTGGCAGGCAGACGCCGCAGGTCTCTACCCCTCCGCGAATGAGGATCGCGGCACACCCGACCCCAACTTCACCGGATGGGGCCGCGCCGCTTGTGATCTTACGACCGGCGAATTTACCTTTGACACAGTGAAACCCGGTCCTGTGCCGTTCACCGATGGTCGCATGCAGGCCCCGCACATCACCGTCTGGATTGTGGCGCGCGGCATCAACATCGGGCTGCAAACCCGCCTCTACTTTGGCGATGAGGCAGAGGCCAACGCAACTGACCCGATCCTGAGCACGATTCCAGATCGAGATCGGATCGCCACACTCCTGGCCAAGACAGAAAGCAACGGCATCTACCGTTTTGACGTTCATCTACAGGGCGTACATGAGACGATCTTCTTCGACATCTGATGCTTACAGACGGAAGGAATGTGCATTTTAGTGCACACTCACCGGAATCTCTTGAATACAACGGTATGCAGGCTATCCTCTGCGCTGTGGTATTAGCCAACCACACTGGGGGGAATTTAATGACAGATCGTAATCGCGATCAATCCATGTTTCACGATGACTTGTACAAAAAAGCCATCGCAGAGATCGGAACGCTAAAGAAAAAGCTGCCTGAGGATGCATTTGCGTCGCTTGCACGCGAGGTGATCAGACGGTTGTCCGATCACCCGTCCGTCACAACAAGCAGCATCGCCTTCCCTACTGATTCGACAATCGAAGAGCTGGCGCGTGCGCTGTTAGAGCCAGACGTCGATGTTGGCATCCGGTTCATCGAGCGGGTGCGCGACAAAGGCGCGTCCGTTGAAACCGTCTACCTCGCCTATCTCGCCGAAGCGGCCAAGATACTGGGTGAATGGTGGGAGAAAGACGAGATCAGCTTTACCGGCGTCACTGTGGCAACCGGCCACATTTATGCAGTCATGCGCGGTCTCAACGCCTCGTTCCTGCCCGAAGATTTACCGCGCGCCCAACCGGAGGCCTTCTTTTGTGGCGTACCGGGCGAGACTCACCTGCTTGGTGTCTCGATGGCGGCCGATCTGTTTCGCAAGGAAGGCTGGGACATCGCCCTCAAACGCGGCCTTGATCATGACGAGATTATCCAGCTTGCCACGCAAACAAATCCTGTTCTCATCGGTCTTTCGGCTGCGGGGGAGCATGCGATTGTGCCACTGGCACAGTTGATCATAGCCCTGCGCATCAGCGTACCAAAAACCGCCATCATGGTGAGCGGTGCCATTCTAGAGACAGCGTATGAAGATGTGCTCGCCCTTGGTCCCGACATCATCCCGACGGGAATGGACGATGCACTGGAACGCGCGCAAGACGCATGGGCGCAGACCCAAAACCGGTCCCAGTTCGGCTGAGCGCCTTTGCACTTAGGTAGAATGATCAAAGCTTAAATGAAAAATGGCGGCCCCGAACGGGACCGCCATTTCTATTTCTAACGTAAGAAAGCTTAGCCGTCTGTGGCTGGTGCTTCTTCCGCTTCGACTTCGGGACCGACTGATACAAGGTAGGCCCAGACGTTCGCTGCATCTTCTTCGTCGCGCAATTTAAACGCCATCTTGGAGCGTGCGCGGCTCTTGTCGAGGTAGGTTTCCAAATACTCTTTTGGATCTGCTACGTATTTTACGAATTCTTCTTCGTTCCAGACCAGACCAGCTTCGCCCGCTTCGATGATAGAATCACCATAGCGGAAATCTGTCGATGCGGCTGCGCGGCCAAATATACCGTAAAGGTTTGGACCAGTGCGGCCACCTTTTACGATGTCATTGCCATCGGCATCTTGAATCATGTGGCAGGCTTTGCACTTGTTAAAAACCTGCTCACCGGCTTCTGCATCACCTGTTGCGTGACCGTCTGCGAATACAGGTGCGCTCATCAAAGCAACGCCCAACGCTGTAGCTGCGAATAGTTTCATAGTATTTCTCCTTATCTTTGCACTCTTAACCTAGGCCATACGTGCACAAGGTAAAGGCCTTAGAACATATAGTTGGCATATATCCAAAGTTCTGCCAAGACACAGAAGTGGCATCGGCGGACCGTGCCGCAGACCTGCAGTGTGTCAATCAAAGTTTACACTTGCTCTGTGCGGGTGTGTCAGACTAAATTGACAGTATGAGCATAGCCACCTCTCTTCCCCTGCGCCGCCTGCCAGAGCCTGCAGCAGCGTTGCAGCTGATCAAGCCTGTCACATGGTTCCCCCCTATGTGGGCGTACCTGTGTGGTGCGGTGTCCTCCGGCGTCTCGCCTTCAGGGCAATGGGGCATGGTGTTGCTTGGTGTGATTCTTGCCGGTCCGATTGTGTGCGGCATGTCCCAGGCCGCCAATGACTGGTGCGACCGCGAAGTTGACGCGATAAACGAACCGCACCGCCCGATCCCCTCGGGCCGTATTCCGGGCCGCTGGGGCTTGTGGATCGCCCTTGCCATGACGGTCGTGTCCTTGGTTGTAGGATACCAATTGGGCCCTTGGGGGTTTGGCGCAACCATTCTGGGCGTTGCCGCCGCATGGGCTTACTCGGCCGAACCGGTGCGCGCAAAACGCTCTGGCTGGTGGGGACCGGGCCTGTGTGGACTGGCCTATGAAACGCTGCCTTGGGTCACCGGCGCGGCTGTTCTTGTGGCTGGCACGCCCTCATCACAAGTGCTGATCATCGCGGTCCTCTACGGCCTTGGTGCCCATGGCATTATGACTCTCAATGATTTCAAAGCGATTGAAGGCGACCGTCAGATGGGCCTGCGCTCTTTGCCTGTTACCCTTGGGCCGGACCGCGCTGCACGCGTCGCCTGCGTGATCATGGCCGTGCCACAGGCCCTTGTGGTCGCACTGTTGGCGTGGTGGGACAAACCGCTGCATGCCGTGGCCGTGACCGTGATGCTGGTGGTGCAACTTGTCGCGATGCGCGTGCTTTTGCGCGACCCTGAAGGCAAAACGCCATGGTATCAAGGCATGGGTATCCTCTTCTATATCAGCGGCATGATGGTCGCTGCCTTCGCGATACGGGGGCTGTAAGATGCATTTGACATGGTTCCAGATCGTACGCTTGGGCTTGGTGCAGATGGCCCTTGGCGCGATTGTCGTACTGACCACCTCGACGCTCAACCGCCTGATGGTGGTGGAATTTGCCCTGCCCGCCGTGCTGCCCGGTGCTTTGGTCGGCCTACACTACGGCATACAGCTGACCCGCCCGCGTTGGGGCTTTATCTCGGACAAAGGGGGCAACCGGACCGCGTGGATCATCAGCGGCATGGCCATGCTGGCACTTGGCGGACTGCTTGCCGCTTATGCCGTAACGCTGTTCACAACCAGCTATGCACTCGCACTTGGCTTGTCGCTTGTGGCCTACAGCTGCATCGGCCTTGGCGTCGGCGCATCGGGCACATCGCTACTGGCCTTGCTTGCCACGACGACCGCGCCCCACCGCCGCGCTGCAGCCGCCACAATCACATGGCTGATGATGATCTTTGGCATCGCCCTCACTGCAGGCCTCTCCGGCAGCTTCCTTGATCCCTACACACCCGCCCGCCTCATGACAGTCGTGGCTGTCGTGGTGACGGTGGCACTCCTGCTCACCATCATCGCCACCGGCAGGATCGAGCGTGGTTTGATCGCCACCGCACAAGAGCCTGCAACCCCCTTCATGGAAGGCCTGCGCGAGATTTGGGCAGAGCCGCGCGCGCGCAATTTCACTCTCTTCGTTTTCCTGTCGATGAACGCATACTTCATGCAGGAGTTGATCCTCGAACCTTATGCAGGCCTTGTTTTCAACTTCACCCCCGGCCAATCTACACAGCTAAGCGGCGCACAAAACGGCGGCGTCTTCCTCGGTATGTTAACCGTGGGCATTATGGCAACCGGTCTCAAAATTGGCGGCCTGCGCACGTGGGTTACGGGCGGCTGCCTTGGATCGGCGGCTCTGCTTGGCCTGATTGCGCTCAACGGCACGGGGGCTGCATTTGCCCCGCTTACGGTCCTTGTGACCGGCCTTGGTTTTTTCAACGGAATGTTTGCGGTCGCAGCCATCGGGTCGATGATGGCGCTTGCCTCCGACGGGCGTGAGCGGCGCGAAGGCACCCGCATGGGCCTTTGGGGCGCCGCACAAGCCATCGCCGCAGGGTTCGGCGGACTCACCGGTGCCGCCGCAGTTGATATTTTACGTACGACCATGCCCGACGGTGCCGCCTTTGGCGCTGTCTTTATTTTTGAAGCGTGCCTGTTTGTCGCCGCGGCCCTGATGGCCCTGCGCATCCTCGACCGCACCACCGCGCAGGCCACGCCCGCGCTCGTACCCGGAGAATAGCCAATGTTGGATATGAGTATGTCAGAGCCGAAATTCGACGTCGTCGTCGTGGGTGGCGGGCCTTGCGGTGCCACAGCAGCCGCCGATCTGGCAAAACGCGGCTATAGCGTGGCCTTGCTTGATCGCGATGGCCGGATCAAACCCTGCGGCGGTGCAGTGCCCCCGCGCATGATCGAGGATTACGACATCCCCGACAGCCAGATTGTCGCTAAAATCCAGACTGCACGCATGATCTCCCCTTCGGGTCGCCACGTCGATATCCCGATCGAGAACGGCTATGTCGGTATGGTTGACCGTGAACATTTCGATGAATTCCTGCGCGTGAGGGCGGCAGATGCCGGTGCCATGCGCGTCACAGGCACATATGTCAAAATCACCCGCGACACGGACGGCACCCATGTCCACTACCGTCACAAAGAAAGTGGCGAGACGCGCGCGATGACCTGCCGCATGGTGATCGGTGCCGATGGCGCGCGCTCCAACGTGGCCAAGGCAGAAGTGCCCGGCGGCGACAAAATCCCCTATGTGATCGCCTATCACGAGATCATCGAAGCGCCGTCCGAGACCACCGAGACCTACAACCCCAAGCGCTGCGATGTCATCTATGACGGCAAGATCAGCCCGGATTTCTATGGGTGGGTCTTTCCGCACGGCACCTCTGCCAGCGTCGGCATGGGCACATGCATCGACGGCGTAGACCTCAAAAAGGCCACTGCCGACCTGCGCGCAAGTGCGGGCCTCACAGATTGCAAAACCATCCGCCGCGAAGGTGCACCTATCCCGCTCAAACCACTGGATCGTTGGGACAATGGCAACGATGTGCTGCTTGCCGGTGATGCGGCAGGCGTTGTGGCCCCCTCCTCTGGCGAGGGGATCTATTATGCTATGGCCTGCGGCACGTCTGCTGCCCTTGCGACTGCGCGCCGCTTGCGTACCGGCATGGCATCCGATCTAAAGCTTAGCCGCAAGATGTTCATGGGTGAGCATGGTCAGGTCTTCCGCGTTCTGGGCGCCATGCAGAATGCATATTACCAATCCGACATGCGCCGCGAACGCTTTGTCTCGCTGTGTCACGATGTCGATGTGCAAAAGCTGACGTTCGAGGCCTATATGAACAAAAAGCTGGTTAAGGCACGGCCCTTGGCGCACCTCAAAATTGGCGTTAAAAACCTTGCACACCTGACCGGTCTTGTCGCAGAGACAAAGGTCTGAGCGCATGCGCGACGGAGAGATAATGACCGATATCATGATCCCCGCTTGGGTCGACGGAACGCTGCAACCCGTCGAAAAGCTTGACGCGCATTTGCGCGGCTTGCGGCACAAGGCGGTATCGGTCTTTGTCATGGCGGGCGACGCGATGCTGATCCAGCGCCGCGCGCTTGGAAAATACCACACGCCAGGTCTATGGGCCAACACCTGCTGTACTCATCCCGAATGGGAGGAGCCGGACGCCGTCTGCACCATCCGCCGCCTGCAAGAAGAGCTGGGCATCACGGACGTGCAGGCAACGCATCGCGGTCAGGTTGAATACCGCGCTGATGTCGGCAGCGGATTGATCGAGCATGAGCTGGTTGAAGTCTTCGTGGTCGATGCAACGCGCGACCTGCCCCTCATGCTCAACCCTGACGAAGTGATGGACGCCCGCTGGATCACGCTAAGCGATCTGCGCGCCGAGATCGCCGCCACGCCGGAGATCTTCACTCCATGGCTCCGGATATATATGGAGCAGCACAGCGCGCTGATCTTCGGGGCAGACGCCTGAACTAGCTGTAAACCACACCCGGCTGCAGAACCTCAAATCCCTTTATTTCAAATTCATACAGCCCTGATTGGTCGCTTTTCTCAGCACGCGAGACCAGTTTACCCGCCTCATTGGTATAAACCGCATGCACAGTGTGCAGCGCGCGGTAACAATGCGTGCCGTCAGGATAGATGTATTTGATCATTTCGGGTCTCCTTAGAAAGGTTCCCAAACAAGGTCGCACGACAAAGCACGGCAAACCACCCCCGCCACGGTGATCCGCGGCGGGACGCTTGCACATTAGGTATCCGTGACTTTGACCCGTTGAACCTGTGCCGCCTGCAATGCTGCTGCTGCAATATCGCCGGCAGTCAGGCCAGCATCTGCATACATCGCATCGGGTGCGGCCTGATCAATAAACCGGTCAGGCAAGGTCATTGTGCGCACAGCGAGGTCTTGATCAAGCCAGCCTTCGTTCGCCAGATGATGCAGGACCATGGCGCCAAAACCGCCCGCCGCACCCTGCTCCACGGTGATCAACACACGGTGCTTACGCGCCAGCCGGTCAATCAACGCTTTGTCCAGCGGTTTGGCAAATCGTGCATCGGCAACCGTCACGGTCAGACCTTGGGATTCGATGAGATCCGCCGCGCGTTGGCTTTCACCCAGATGGGCACCAAACGACAGGATCGCCACGTCAAACCCTTGGCGCAGAACGATGCCCTTACCAATTTCAAGCGGCACACCAACCTCGGGCAGGGCCACGCCCTCCCCCTCTCCGCGCGGATAGCGAAACGCGATAGGACCGTCATCATAGGCAGCAGCCGTTGCGACCATATGCACAAGCTCGGCCTCGTCGGAAGCCGCCATTACAACCATATTGGGCAGTGCGACGAGGTAGCCGATGTCGAACGCGCCCGCATGGGTCGCCCCGTCGGCACCCACAAGACCCGCACGGTCGATGGCAAAGCGCACAGGCAGATTTTGCAAAGCCACGTCATGCACGATCTGGTCATAGCCGCGCTGTAGAAAGCTTGAATAAATCGCCACAAAGGGTTTCAACCCACCAGCGGCAAGCCCCGCAGCAAAGGTCACGCCATGCTGCTCTGCAATACCCACATCGAACATGCGATTGGGGTGGGTCTTGGCAAAAATATCAAGGCCGGTACCACCGGGCATTGCCGCCGTGATTGCAACGATCTTGGGGTCGTTGCTGGCCTCTTTAACCAACGCCTCGCCAAATACATTGGTATAGGACGGTGCGTTCGGTTTTGATTTGGCCTGCACGCCCGTGGCGGGGTCAAACTTGCCCACACCGTGATAACTGTCGCTGGCAGCTTCGGCAGGGGCGTACCCTTTACCCTTTGTTGTGCACACGTGGATCAGGACCGGCCCCGTCGCACGTGTTCGCGCTGCGCGCAAAACGCTCAAAAGTTGAGGCAGGTCATGGCCGTTAACCGGCCCAATATACTGAAACCCGAGGTTCTCGAACAAGGTGCTTTGCTCGGCCACCGCACCGGTGACCAACTGGCGGGCGCGCCGTGCATGATCACGCAGCGGGCCGGGCAACGCGGCCTCCATCCCTTCGGCCATTTCCTTGAGCCCGCCAAGCGGCGAGGCATAAAGGCCGGACATATATTTTGACATCGCGCCCACAGGTGGGGCGATACTCATCTCGTTGTCGTTGAGGATCACGAACATACGGCGGCCCATGGCGCCTGCATTGTTCATCGCCTCATAAGCCATGCCGGCACTGATCGAACCGTCGCCGATCACTGCGATCGCGTCGCCCGTCGCCTCTCCCATATCGCGGGCAATGGTAAATCCCAAAGCAGCAGAAATAGAGGTCGAAGAATGTGCCGCACCGAACGGGTCAAATTCACTTTCCGAGCGCTTTGTAAAACCTGAAAGCCCGCCCTCCTGACGAAGCGTGTGCATCTTGTCGCGGCGGCCGGTGAGCACTTTATGCGGATAGCATTGGTGGCCCACGTCCCAAATCAGTTTATCCCGTGGCGTGTCGAACACCGCGTGAAGCGCAACAGTCAGCTCAACCACACCCAGCGATGAGCCAAGATGCCCGCCCGTGGTGGCGACCGATCCGATGACTTCCTGACGCACTTCATCGGCAAGATGGCCCAGTTCCGCATCGGTGAGGGATCGCATATCCGACGGCACGGACACACGGTCCAGATGGGGGGTCGGGGAATTTGGCGTGGGACGGCGCATGGCGGTCTCCTTTTGTCGGGCAAAGTGGCTCTCGAACAGGGAGGGTGGAGTGCCTGTTGGCCCGGGAACAGGGAGTGACGTGCGCCGGCCAAGGCGGGTCACCCCCTGTCTCCCGTAGCCAACAGGAGGCGTCAGAGGGTCGAGGCCTCCGACAGTACCAGATAACCCTAGGGACAGAGCTATCCGATCCGGTGTGGCATGGGGCCCGCAGAATGCGCGCGCCCTATGCCATGTTCGTTATGCGTGCGCGGTTGGATCCGCAGGCAGCACATAGGACAGTGATGGGTCCGGCGCTTCCTTGGATTCGGGGGGCAATGCCTTCCCGACCCAGATGGTTACGGCCAGAAATACCCCAATGACGATACAGAAGATCGCGGCATATCCCGCCCCCTTCATCATCAGCATAAAGACGTCGGCCCGAAGGCGGAAACTACGATCGCCCGTACGCAGGTAGTCAGCGTTATTGTCACTCATGTCTTGATGCTCCTTAGTTAAGCGGCGCGTAGCCATGGTTTTGTGCCCAGATGAACCAGTTGTCGACAACGGTGCCGGTCAACAGGATCCCGATACCACCCGTCAAAGTGGTCAGAACAGCGAACCACCAGGCCCAACGGTGGATACCTTCCATCGTCGCGTTGAAACCCATCGTCCAGCGCCAGAAGAGTGCGGCACGTTCGGATGCAGTCCCACGGTCTACAATCTGTTCGATCTCACGCTCGCCGCCAAAACGGCTCACTGCGAGGATCGTCGCACCGTGCATCGCAAACAGCAGGGCGGATCCGTAAAGGAACACAATGCTGAGGGCGTGGAACGGGTTGTAGAACAGGTTGCCGTAGGTCAGCGAGAACAGGTTGGTCCAGTCAAGGTGCGGGAAAATACCGTAGGGCACCATTTCAGACCATGACCCCATCAGGATCGGCCGGAACAGACCCAACACAAGGAACAACCAGATCGCGGAGGCAAACGCCCAGCTCACGTGCTTGCCCATGCCCAGCTCTTCGGCCCGCAGGTAGGTGCGGACCCACCAGCAGATCACGGAGATCAGCAGGAAGAAGGACGCCAGCAGGAAGTACCCGCCTTCGGCCATCGGCGGAATGCTGAGGCCATAGTCGGCAGAGGGTGGCTCGAGTGCCAGCCAGAACAGCTCACGCATGAAAAGCGCGGGGCTGTAATCAACCTGATCCCAGAACGAAAGACCCACCATGAAGAACCAGGCAAAGCCGGTTACCAGCGAGATAACCCCGAACGTACCCAGATAGATCGGGCCAAGCTGTGCGTTGCCAAACAGACCTGCAAGCTTGTTAAAGCTGGCCCCCTTGGTGCGTTCCCGGAAGAGGGCCCCGTCGGGGTCCACTCCCATTTCAGGCGGTCCTTGGACCTGAACCTGGGTGAAGATGTTTTGATATTCAGCCATGTCTCATGTCCTCCTTAAAGATCCGCCCACCAGGGCAACAATGCATACCAGTCCCACCATGCGCTCCACTGGTCGAACCAGATCGTGCCGGAGATGACGATACAGATGGCGCTCCACAAACCGGCGTTGAGTGCCAGCAGCAGACCCAGACGGTGAATACCCAAGGGCCCGATCGAATAACCGATCAGATCGCGGAAGTAGGTATCTTCGTGGTCCGGTGTGCCGATGGTCTTTCCCTTACCGGGGTTAACCGCGGACAAAACCAGCGAGCCGTGCAGAGCAAGGGCCAGACACGTCGTAAAGAAGAACGTGATCGCAACCATATGCGCCGGGTTATAGTGGAAGTTGCCATAGGCGTAGCCGACGTTGTTGACCCAATCGAGGTGGCTCCAGATCCCGTAAGGAAATCCGTGACCCCAAGCGCCCATCAAGATCGGGCGAATGATCACCAGCGTGACATAAGCAAGGATCGCCACACCGAACGCGAAGGGCACGTGATATCCCATCCCGAGTTTGCGGCAAATCTCGACTTCGCGCATCATCCAGCTGATGAAGGCAAAAGTCGCGCAGATCGTGATCACCTGCCACAACCCGCCTTCGGCCAGCGGTGCAACACCAAGACCGATTTCAAGTTCAGGCGGCTCGATCGAGATGAGCCACGGGTTCCACGTATCGCCAAGCGATGCGCCGTAAAAAATTAAGATCGTCCCAAGGGCGGCGAAGAAAAATGTCGTGACGCCAAAAAAGCCGACATAAAATGGGCCCACCCAAAAGTCGAACAGATCTCCGCCCACCAGTGTCCCACCTCGGACACGGTATTTTCTTTCGAAGCTGAGCATTGCCATCTTCTGTCTCCTTTAGCGCCCCCACCCGTCAAAGAGGCAGACTTGCGCGTTGAAATTGTACGGTTTGCCGTGGGCGGCGGAGGCGTACCCGCGTCGCCCACAGCGTGTTCGTGCAGCTGAGCTTATTCGCCGGCTTCTGCCGCACCGAAGGCGCGGTTGAACCAGTTGGTCTCTGGGTTGCTGAGCAGGACGAGGTGAATCATCGCTGCGAGCAAAAAGAGGAACACGCCCTGCGCCACGAAAACGCGACGGGGGTCGAAGATCAGCCAGATTTTGTAAAACTGTGCCATGTTAGTATATTCCTCTCAATTACCAGGCGAACCAAGGCAGTTTGAAGTAAGTCAGCAAGTGAGCAACGGATGCCACGATCGTAAAGATCATGAAGCCGCTCATGTAGACGGAGTGAAGCTCTTGAGCTTGCTCGTCTGTCAAACCTGTGAAGGACAGGTCATTTTTATCAGCCATGTTTTTTCTCCTCGAAAAAATAGGTCCAACGCCGCGCTTCCCCCGCGGCCGGGTCACAACAGGAGGTCATCCCCTGTTCAATCCACCATTCCAGCGGAATGACGAATTTCGATATGCCCTGGTCCCTCAGAAGCAAAAACTGGTGTGGATCGGCCCGCTTACGCGGAGAAGATCCGGGGTGTGATAATCTGCGCTTGGCTCCACGCAGCTTTCACAGGCCCGCGCGTTGGCAGAGCCATTTGCCGTGCGGCCGTAAGGGTCCAGGTCAGGACCGCCAAAGGCAGCGTGGCTACAAAAATTACCGCGAAATACACGTAATATTCGCGCTGGCTGGCGGTCATACTACGCTTGCGTGGCAGGCTTGTATCATTGGTAAAGTCAGTCATTTTGTTCCTCCCGAACTGGGTTGAAGACTAACCACCGTTTCCAGAACCACCCGTTCTGCGCCACTGTCCAGCGCGCGCTTTTCAGCTTCGTCGCGCAGGGTTTTGGCCGCAGAAATGCGGGTCAGGATCGGATGGGTCGCCACGATTTCATCGAGGCGGGCCTGTGCGTCTGCATCCCATGGGAAGTCGCGGCGCAAAGGAGTGGGTGTTGCAGGCGTCTCGTCCATCTCGCTGCCCAAAGGCAGGATATGAAACAGCGCGTCGAACAGGCCATTACAGACCTCTTGCAACAAATAAGTGGCGCCAGCGTAGCCCATAAAAGGCGTCCCCGTGGCGCGGCGGATCGCAGCGCCGGGAAAGCTGGCGGGAATGAATGTTGGCGCCGGACCAAAGCCCGACTTCATCTCGGCGAGGTACATCTTTTCGTTGATGCTCCCCATCACGATGAGGGGCCGCTTGGTGTGGATCATCCGGCGCACGTCGTCGTTGTCGGTTTTCTTGCCGCGCGTGCGGGCCACCGCAAACGCACAAGGCAGACCCAAATCATCCTCAAGGAAGCTGCGGATGCCGCGTGTATAGGTCTCATTGGCAACAATCCCGAAGGACGCCGTTGCAAAGAAATCCTGTGTAACAGAGCGCCATAGATCCCAGACCGGTTTGATCGTGGAATGTTTTTCCTGCTCAATAAACGGCTCGGGATCGAGGCCCAGCATCTCACCCAGTTTGCGCAGGAATTTCGTGGTGGACTCAATGCCCATCGGCGCTTGCAGATATGGTTTGGCCAGCACTTCACACAGGCCACGGCCAAACTCACGGTACATGCAGATGTTTACATCCGCATTCACCAATGCACGCATCTCGCTCACATGCGCGCCAAGTGGCATCACCATGTTGACGTCCGCACCAATCCCCTCGACCAGACGCCGGATCTCGGCAAGATCGGAAGGCATGTTGAACGTGCCATACATCGGCCCAAGGATATTGACACGCGGCGCAGAGCCTTCTTCGCGCTTTGTCTCTTTGGGCATACGGCCTTTGGTCATGCCAAACTCGGTAAAGATCCAGGTCATCGCGCGGTCTGCCGATTCCCACTGATCCTCATCAATCGTACGCGGCAAAAACCGTTGGATGTTGGTGCCCGCAGGGGTCACACCACCACCGATCATCTCGGCAATAGAACCGGTCACAACAACCGCAGGAAGCGCAGGGTCAAGCGTACCCCAAGCACGCTTCATCGCTTCTTCAGTACCCGATCCCATTTCGCCTTCACCAAGGCCGGTTACCACAATCGGCAACTCATGGGGTGGCAGCGCATCGGTATAGTGCAGCACGGAAGTCACAGGCAGGTTTTCACATCCAACCGGCCCGTCGATCACGCATTGCAAACCCTTGATGGCGCAAAATGCATATACCGCACCCCAATATCCGCCCGCGCGGTCATGATCCTGAACAAGCATCAGACAGACCCCCGATATTTTTTCTGGCTGGAAATACTCCGGGGGTTTGGGGGCTGGCCCCCATGGGCGCGATATGAACCAAACATGCGCATCAGATCATCTGCTCCGCTTGCTTGGCTTTGGCCGCCCGTTCCATCTTTTTGGCATTGAGCGCACGGAACTCGGGCTTGAGGTTCGGAGATTTCTCCCAGACGCCGGCCGTGTCACCACTGCCCACACCCTCAAAGAATTCTTTCATCTTGCCCATGCGCTCTTTGTTGCCCATCGCCGCATTGACGACTTCCTGCAACGAGCCTGCACCGGCCACACCCATCAGGGGGCGCGCAGAAATCAGGTTGGTGAAGTAAAGGCTCGGAATACCCAGTTCTTTACCCTTTTGAACAACCGGCGTCGTGCCGATGGCCAAATCGGGCTGCACCGCTTCCATCGCCGCACAATCATCTTCGAGCGATGCGCGGAATTTCACTTTGACGCCTTTGGCCTCAAGCCATGCTGCATCCGCCGCCGACCATTCGGACTTCGCACAAGCGGTCCCGACATAAGGCACGTTCGCACCGCTTTCGATCAACAGACGCGCGACCAGCAATTCGGAGCCTTCGTAGCCCGACAGCGTGATCGTCCCGTTGATCGGCGTCGCAGCAAGGGCTGCCTTGATCGCGGGCAGGAACATATTTTGCGCCTCGGCCACCTTCTCGGCGGACAGGCCAAAGATATCACCGATGCCTTGCAGCCAGCTCGCTGTGCCTTCAAGACCAACAGGAGCCGATCCCAGAACCGGACGGCCCGCCGCCTGAAACTCGCGCACGGCCGATGTATAAAACGGATGGATCGCGGCAACGGCACCACAATCAAGCGCGCCATAAAGCTCGCGCCATTCGCGGCACGGAACCACAGGACCAACTGCAAGACCAAGCGGGGCCAGCATCTGACCGATCATCATCGGATCGGCAGGGAACATTTCACCCAGCAATGTAACCGTCGGGCGGTCGGATTTACCGGAGGCAGGCATTGGCACGGGGCCAGCCTTGATCTCTTCGCGGGCATATTTCAGCATCGCACCCGCCAGCACATCTTTGGCTTCGGCGTGGGTCGGGATGCCAAATCCGGGCACATCGATGCCCACGATCCGCACGCCGTTAATTTCGCGCGGCAACAACCGCAGTGGCACACCGGAGGCCGTTGGCACACACAGGTTCGTCACGACAATCGCGTCGGTCTTCTCGGGATCTGCCGCCTCATGGACCGCCTCGCGGATATCCTCGAAGAGTTTACCCGTTACCAGCGATTCCGAGTTGAAAGGTACATAACCAACCGACCGGCGCGCGCCATAAAAGTGGCTCACAAACGTCAGGCCATACACACAGCATGCAGAGCCGGACAGGATCGTCGTCACCCGCTTCATCCGCAATCCAACCCGCAAAGAGCCGAATGCCGGACACATGCTTTGGGGCTGGTCGTGGGGGCCGGTCGGGTAATCTTTTGCAAACTGGTCGAGCATTTCGGAATTGCCGGCCATACGCGCCGCTTTTTCCATCTCGGACCCTGATGAGCAGCCGAGACCGTCCTGGGTCAGTGGCACATCTGTTGCGGCAGCTTCATTGCCATCCAGAGTAGTGTGTTTGATCTGTTCACTCATGAAGAATACCGTGTGCGCCGCTCAACGCCATGCGGTGTACGCGGCGTTGTGGGTGCATCCTTGCGGACCATATCGGTCACATTCGAGCGATCATCATTCGTCCCTGCACGCGTCTGCGCCGTCTGGGCATAACGCCCCGTCGCAAGATCACTCAGCAGTTTTGCAACCTGTTCGGGCGTCGCCTTGGACAGCGCCACTTCCAGTTCGCGAAAGATGTCGTCTTTATACGGCATCGTAGATGACCTCGAGGCTTTCAACCGGCTTGGCGTTCTTGCCGCGCATGTCCGTATCTGTCGCAGGCTCCAGCACGACGTCACCGCCGGTTTGCGAAGCGTCGAACAGATCAAGCAGGCCGTCCTGATCAAGCGGGTTCGGCCGAACGGGGGGTGCCACGGCAACCTCATCACCCAATGCGGCAAACAACGGACCCCATTGGCTCTCGAATGTGCCAACAATCTGGTAGTTTGCGGATTTCTTGCGCAAGTCATCATCCTGCGGGATCGATGCCAGAACCGGAATATCAACCGCTTTGGCAAATGCCGCCGCTTCGCCTGATCCGTCGTCCTTGTTGATCACAAGGCCCGCAACACCGACGTTGCCACCCAGTTTGCGGAAATATTCCACCGCCGAGCAAACATTGTTGGCCACATAAAGCGACTGCAAATCATTGGAGGCGACAAGGATAACCTTTTGCGCCATGTCCCGCGCGATGGGCAGGCCGAAACCGCCACATACCACATCACCAAGGAAGTCGAGCAGGACATAATCAAAGTCCCAATCGTGAAAGCCCAGCTTTTCGAGCAGTTCGAAACCGTGAATAATCCCGCGTCCACCGCAACCGCGACCAACTTCCGGTCCGCCCAGCTCCATCGCGAAAACACCGCCACGCTTGAAACAGACGTCACCGATCTTGACCTCTTCACCGGCAAGCTTCTTGCGGGTCGAAGTCTCGATGATGGTCGGGCAGGCCTTACCGCCGAACAACAGCGATGTCGTGTCAGACTTGGGGTCACACCCGATCAGCAGAACGCGCTTGCCCTGCTCTGCCATCATGTGGCTGAGGTTGGCGAGGGTGAACGATTTGCCAATGCCGCCTTTACCATAGATCGCGATGATCTGGGTTTTTGACGTTGGTTCGTCATGCACAATGTCTGCGAAATCTTCGTTCGCTTCATCGCGCAGGCGCTGATCAAAATCTGAAATGCTGCCGCCGTCTTTGAGATTGGGAATATCGAGAGTCATGCGTGGCCCTTCCAGTCGAGTATCATTTTCAGGCAGTCGGCGTCGGTGAATGCAGTATTGTACGCATCCGCCGCCTTATCTGCCGGTGAGGTATGTGTGATTAATCCTGCAAGACTCAGCGCGCCTGATTCGACGAGTGCGCGTGTTGCTGTCAGGTCGTCGCGTGTCCATTCGGCAGCGATACGGAACCGCGCCTCTTTCATAAACGCGGGCGGAAAGGCAAAGCTGATCGCTGCAGGATAGAACCCTGCCAGAACAATCTCGCCGCCGCGTGCAATCCGGCCAATAAGCTGGCCCAGAATGCCGTCGCTACCGGACGCGTCATAAATGCTGGTGTAGTCTTTGCGCGGATCGTCATCGGGATGGATGACGTCATAGCCAACTGCACCGGTGCGGCGTGCCGCGTTGGTGTCCCAAACGGTTGGCGCCGGAGCACCCGCCGCACCGGTCAACCGCGCCAGAAGGCGGCCAAGAACACCATGACCGACAATCAAATCCGGTACGCATTTGTGCGGACCGGCCATGGCGTGACGCGCCGTTGCCGCCAGTGCGAGCAGAGCACCTTCAGCACCAAGGCCCGAATCAATCCGTGTGGCGCGCTCCGCTTTACTCACCAGCAAGC
>JBATTJ010000108.1:0-8945 GCA_049670485.1 Sulfitobacter sp. | reverse complement strand
TTTGTTGATTTTACATCTGCTAGCTTCGGCATGTATCGGTAGCGCTTGAATTTACCTTGGCATTGGGAAAATCGCGATGCAGACATTCGCTGCACTTGCAAAAAAAACCAACGAGAAGGGCTCTCTCCAGTTATTCGCCGCAGGATACACCGATGACGGAAGTGCGGACGAAGCGGACCTTACCATCCGCGCGGCCGACGTCTGCTTTTCAAAAGCTGCATAATTGATCGCGCCTTCAAGTTTCTGCCTGAACTTTAGGCGCAAACGATTGGTGAGGCTATTTTACTGCATTCGGGTGTTGGCTAGTGGGCGACCATTCTGGCTAGGTGAAGAGGCAGGACAACTAGGGTTCCGCCCGACGTTGGGGGTCAGGTCCAAGAGTTGTCGCCGTTCGCCCGCAGGCGGATCGGTACACGGCGGGGCAAAATCCCGGGAGGCTACTGCGCAGGTTTGACCCGCGCCCTCTATTGCCGCCCTTTGGGTCATTCCATTTTGAATCGTTGATGGAGACCGAAAATGAAAACTTTTACCAAACTGACAGCTCTGGCCCTGTTTATGTCATCGAGCATGAGCACCGCCGTACTTGCCCAAGAACGGACTGAATTCAAAGTCGCATGGTCGATCTATGTGGGCTGGATGCCATGGGGATATCTTGAAGACAGCGGCATCATGGACAAATGGGCGGACAAATACGGGATCGATGTCGAGATCGTTCAGATCAACGATTACGTGGAGTCGATCAATCAATACACCGCTGGTGCGTTTGACGGTGTGTCGGCCACGAACATGGACACGCTTTCCATTCCCGCTGGCGGAGGTGTGGATACAACAGCCCTGATCGTCGGCGATTATTCCAACGGCAATGATGCCATCATCTTGAAGGGAGACGGCGACTTGACCTCTCTCGCGGATATGTCCGTCAATCTGGTTGAGCTGTCGGTGTCGCATTATCTTTTGGCACGCGGGTTGGATTCAGTTGGTTTGTCCGAGGCCGACTTGGACGGTGTTATCAACACATCTGACGCCGACATGATTGCAGCCTTCGCCACTGACGATGTTAAGGCGGTGGTCACATGGAACCCGCTGGTGTCTGAAATCCTGAATGCGCCGAATGCGACAAAACTGTTCGACAGCTCTGATATTCCCGGTGAAATCATTGATCTGATGGTCGTGAACACCGACACGCTGGCTGCCAATCCCGAATTTGGCAAAGCACTTGTCGGGGCTTGGTACGAAGTCATGACATTGATGGCCGAGGGTGACCAAGAGGTCCTGACAGCCATGGCCGAAGCCTCTGGGACGAACCTTGCCGGATATCAGGCACAGCTTGCCTCAACGGAAATGTTCTTTGATCCCGCAGACGCAGTCGCCTTCACGTCCAGCCCTGACCTGCCTGAAACAATGGTCGCTGTAGCGAACTTTTTGTTCGACAAGGGCATCTTGGGCGAAGGCGCGCCATCTGCGGACTTCATTGGCGTTGAGTATCCCGATGGCAGCATCAGAGGCGACAAAGGCAATGTGACCTTCCGATATGATACGACCTTCATGCAAATGGCAGCCGATGGCGCGCTTTAAGGACCATGCCCGCTGCTGCATCTGTGGCGACGGGCGATTGATATGCGCGTAATAAACCGCAAGCCCTCGCGCCCATTGGCTGTCTTTTTGGCGTTGGTGCCGTTCGTGACCGTCCTTGTAATCTATGCGATTGCATCCGACATCCGGCTGGCTGCCAACCCGCAGGACAAACTGCTGCCCGCGCCCGCAAAAATATGGGACACCGTGGTTCGCCTGCTCAGTGAAGGGGACCGCCGCACCGGGCGCATCTTGTTTTGGCATGACACCTGGGCAAGCTTGAAACGACTGCTTTTTGGCATTTCGTTTTCTGCTGGTGTAGGGCTGGTTTTGGGTTTGCTGATCGGGCTTGTACCGCTTGTGCGCAGCTTTCTGGCGCAGTTTGTGGCCGTTTTATCGATGATCCCGCCGCTGGCACTGTTGCCCATCCTGTTTATCGTGTTCGGGCTTGGTGAGCAGTCCAAGGTGGTACTGATTGTGGTCGGAACGTTGCCTTTCTTGATCCGCGACCTGAGCCAGCGGGTGATTGAAATCCCGCAAGAGCTTTTGGTCAAGGCACAGACATTGGGCGCGTCGAGCTGGGTCGTTGCGATCCGTGTGGCGCTGCCACAGGTCATGCCCCGCTTGATCCAATCGGTTCGCCTGTCACTGGGTCCTGCGTGGTTGTTCTTGATCGCCGCAGAGGCCATCGCCTCAGATCTCGGCCTTGGCTATCGCATCTTTCTGGTGCGCCGTTTCCTCGCGATGGACGTGATCCTAACCTACGTAATCTGGATCACCATTTTGGCCTTCTTGATGGACTGGGCACTGCGGGCCGCATCGCGGCGCTTTTATCCTTGGGCGCAGGACGGGTTATGAGCTTTGTAACCGTCAGAGACCTCTTTCAGACCTATGGGCACCGCCCAATTATCGAACGGGTGAACCTCAGTGTCGACGAAGGTGAATTTATCTCTGTTGTGGGGGCATCAGGTTGTGGCAAGTCGACGTTCTTGCGCCTGCTGTTGGCTCAGGAACGCCCCACACGCGGCACAATCCAAATCGACGGCGCACCACCAGCCACAGAACCCGGCCTTGATCGCGGCGTGGTCTTTCAGCGCTATTCCGTCTTTTCCCATATGAGCGTGCGTGAAAACATCGTCGCGGGCGAAAGTTTTCGCACGGGCTGGGGGCGTTTCTTTGGGGCAAAACGCACGGCCGCCTTGGCACGCGCCGATGAGGTTTTGGTACGGTGCGGGCTGGATCATGTGGCCGATCAATATCCCGCTACGCTTTCGGGGGGCATGCAACAACGCCTCGCGATTGGCCAGGCCTTGGTCGCACGCCCACGGGTGTTGCTGCTTGATGAACCCTTTGGCGCTTTGGACCCCGGCACGCGCCTGGCAATGCATGACTTCCTAACAGAGCTGCGGACAGAGACGGGCATGACAGTCTTTATGGTCACCCATGACCTCGACGAAGCCTTCAAATTGGGGGACCGCGTGTTGGTTTTCGATAAGCCCCGCTGGGACCCTCACGATCCAGACGCCTACGGCGCAACGATCATTTACGACTTTGACGCCCGCGATGGCGGCATTCCGTTTCAACAACTTAAGGAAAATACCCATGTTTTACAGCCCCATTGATCGGACACGTTCTCACCATCCGCGCGACCAGATGGGGGAGTGCATGCGCTTTCACCATCCGGACCTGAGCAAACTACGCGGCTGGAAAGCCATGCAAGCCGAAGAGGGCCTGCCAGAAACCGGCTGGGACGAGGAAAAACGCTGGGCTTTGCGTATGGGTTTGACCGGTGCTGACAGCATCGAGGACAAATCCATCCCAACTTTTGCACGCGGGGAGCTGCCCCACTATGCAGGCATCAACACCTTCCTCAAAGCGCCCTATGCCGAAGATGTCACCGAGGTGGGCGATTATGACGCCACCGTGCTTGGCATTCCCTTCGATGGTGGCACGACCTACCGCGCAGGCACGCGCTTTGGTCCGCAAGGGTTGCGCAAAATCTCGGCGCTTTATACGCCGTATAACTATGAAATGGCTGTGGATTTGCGCGAACAGATGACGCTGTGTGACGCAGGCGATGTGTTCACTATCCCCGCCAATATCGAAAAGACATTTGATCAAATCACCCGCGGCGTCAGCCATGTGGCCTCTTCCGGATCATTGCCCATCATGATCGGCGGGGATCACTCCATCGGATTCCCCTGCGTGCGCGGAATCGCGGAGTGTACGTCCAAAAAGATCGGTATCATCCACTTTGACCGCCACGCCGATATTCAGGAAAAAGATCTGGATGAACGGATGCACACGACGCCTTGGTTCCATGCCACGAATATGGATAACGTGCCTGCCAAGAACCTCGTGCAGATCGGAATTGGTGGCTGGCAAGTCCCCCGTGATGCCGTAAAGGTCGCGCGCGAGCGTGAAACAAACATCATCACCATGGGCGATATGGAAAAGATGGGAATCGACAAGACCGTTGAAATGGCTCTGGAAATGGCTTGGGACGGGGTCGATATGGTCTACCTATCTTTTGACATCGACAGCATTGACTGCGGTTTCGTGCCTGGCACCGGTTGGCCAGAACCGGGCGGGTTTCTGCCCCGCGAAGCCTTGGCCTTGGTCTCCAAAGTGGCCGCCGAAGGCATCTGCGGCATGGAACTAGTCGAAGTCGCACCTCCCTATGATCAATCCGAAATTACCGCATTGATGGGTACACGGGTGATTGTCGACGTGTTGGGCTCGTTGGTGTCGTCTGGCAAAATGGGCGCCCACAAGCGGCACATGGATAAACCAGTGACTATTCCGCACGGCGAATTCGAAGGAAAGCGGTGGTCCAATGCCACATGATATTGTGAACGGTCACATCGGCCATATCGGCCACAATCATTCCAACGACGGCGAACATCTGCACAGTCACATGCCCGACGCAGACCGTGCCGAAGAGCTAAAGGTGCTAACCACCCAGTTCATCGACGGATTCATAGATGCCAAGGACAAAATGGCCTATTTGCGCCTCGCAGGGGTGCCCTTGGAGAAGCCCGATCCTGACGGCGGGCCCACCTTAAAACTGGTCGATGTGACGATGACAACCGAATGGCAGGTTGGCACAGCCTCCCCGTCTTTTGGATCGAATGAGCTAAGCTATCTGCCCTATCCCGGCCCTATGGTCACAGAACGCACGAATATGGGACTTGTCTATGTGTCGTTGCGCGCCAAAAACATTCAAGACGTGCGCACCTTTGTCAAAAACCATGCCGCGGCCGAAGGAGATGTCACATGAAAAAGGGTATCGGTATTTTTTTGGTTATCATCGCCACACCAGCCTTCGCGCATCACGAGGTTGTTGTCGTAACGTCGATGGTTCCGTTGGCCTCGACTATAGCAGGGCTATCGGTGGCCGCATTTATCGCATGGCATAGGGGACGCAAAAAATAGCGGCTGCCTTTGCCTTGATGAACGCTGTCCGAATTTACTCAAATGTCCATGAGCCGGAATTTATAAGATGGAGCCGCATGTCCTGCCTGAGTTTGCTAGGGAAGGATTTTCTGAATTATATTTAGGCTGTCTTGAAAATGGACCTCAACAGCGTCACAGGAAATCAGTAAAATGGGCTCAGAGTTGCCTTAGGATGTATCAAACGATCACAACCGCTTCGAAATGACGAACGGCTGCTACCGTTCGTCAAAATTCTCAGATGTCGAACCGCTCGGAGATGCTCAGCGCATCTTCGGGCTCGACCCCCAGATATCTGACGGCGCTATCAGTTTTTGTGTGGCCAGCGACAACTGAACAGCACGCAGTTTGCCTGTCTTGCGATAAATTTCCGCCACCTTCTTTCGTCGTATGGAATGGCTGCCGCAGCCGCTTGGCTCCAATCCAATCGAGACAACCGAGGTCCCGAACTAAACGCCCATACTGGCTTGGTGATATGTGCGGCAGATCATAAATCCGGCTCGGAAATAAGAACTGACACCCGATCATTTCCGGAGAATTGATCCAGTTGGTCACAGTTTCTCGCGTATTTTAAGCCAGTTCAAACTGGACAGGCTTGTTCGTCTTGCTTTGAACGACGGACACTCTTTCACGAATTCTGTCGTTCCTGAGTAGGTCAATGGCGTTCAGTGACACCAAGTCACAACCGCGCAACTTGCTATTGGTTGCGGCATTGAACAGAGTCAGATCGCGAAGACTATCCGCGAGCTCGAAGTGTGCGCAGATGGCTTGAACCTGTTTGGAAAGTAGGGGCCGCTTTCGACCGACAAGGCGGCCCTTACTTCCAAGCTCTGCGTTTCGGGGGTGACGGTGGACTCTCGGCGTGATTTGCCCTACAGCCCACACATCAACATAGCGCTGACGACGTCGTATAGCCGAAAAACTTAGGTAGGCTTTGCCGCTGGCGCGCCATCAAGGGTTTTTGTGAAAGCAAAAGGCAGCTTGGAGCCCACACCGGAAGTGCCAACTCTTCGCTGCATGCGAGCGCAGCACGATTGATGTTAAGACTGCTAAGAGTTGGGTGTCGCAGCGCGGAGTGAAAACCAGTCGTCGTTGAATTTGCAACATCGGAGCGACGGCCAAGGATCAAGTCACGCTAAGTTCTCGCCATCAGCGAACAGACACCAATTCCGATGACCTATAAGGGACCCAAGGTTGCCATCTCCACCACGCCGGGGATTTACCAAGAGCGGTTTAGCAGCTTAAATGTTTCCGAAAGGATCGGGGTATCCTTGCGGCGGTCTAATGCAATGAAACACAAACAGGCTGGCACCGAAACCTTATCAGCGACAGCAAGGCCGAAGGTCTGTTTTTGATGCAGCGCGACAGAATCGCGACATAGGCTGAGGCCGATGCCAGCCCTGACCATCTCCAGCATCGACGGCTCCTGATCAACAAGGGCCACCACGTTCGGACGACAATTTTGGGTCTCGAAAACTGTTGCCAAAAGCCGGTGGTGTACGGATGTCTCAGGGGTGCCAATCCATGGAAGTGCCGCCAACGATTCCCAATCAGCATTCTCCACCCGCTTTTGCCAGCCCGCGGGCGCGATGACGCGGTACGTAAAATCGGCCAGTTTGACGGCATATACAGGTTCTTCGCTTCCAAATCCGATCTGGTCAAGATCGTCAGGGCCGCACAGATAAAAGCCCGCGTCGATGCGCCCCCGCCTGAGCGAGTTCAGGATGTCTCCGCTGACCCCATGCACAAGTTCGGTTTCGATATCGGGGTGCTCGGTGCGGAGATGCGCCAATAGCCGTCCCAATCGAATGAATTCCGGATCAACAATGGTGCCGATGGTAAGCTTGCCACTGATCCGCCCCACGCGCCTGCTGGCGCTGCGGTAAAATTCGGCCATGGCATCCAGGACATTTTCTGCCTTACTCAGCATTGCTTCGCCGTCATGTGTGATCCTCAGCCCGGTCGGTGTCCTTGAGAAAAGGGTAAGGTCCATTTCTTCGCTGAGGCGTTTGATCTGATGGCTTATGGCAGGCTGGGTCAAGTTCAAAACCTCTGCCGCACGCGAAACGCTGCCCTCCCGTGCGACCGTCACAAACGCTACTAGATTGTTAATATTTGAATATCTGTCCATATAAAAAATTCTAATATAGCTCTGTTGTATTTGTCATTAGTTTTTCGAGTGCGGGCACGACAAAGGTAGTGAATTAGATACCGCTAAGGCAAACGGGGACGGTTCAAATGGCTGATGGTGCGGACAAATTTGACTATATCGTGATTGGCGGTGGATCGGCTGGATGCCTGATGGCAAACCGGTTAAGTGCGGACCCGAAAAACCGAGTGCTGCTGCTGGAGGCTGGAAAGCCTGACACCTATCACTGGATTCATATCCCTGTCGGTTATCTGTATTGCATCGGCAATCCGCGCACAGACTGGATGTACAAGACCCAACCCGCCAAGGGCCTCAACGGACGCAGTCTGCTGTATCCGCGCGGCAAAACACTCGGCGGTTGTTCGTCAATCAATGGCATGATCTATATGCGGGGTCAGGCGCGTGACTATGACAATTGGGCCAAGCTGTCGGGTGACACTGCTTGGAACTGGGAAAACTCGCTGGCTGACTTCAAATCACATGAAGACCATTACAAGCTCGACGACGGTGCCGACCCTGCAACGGGCGATAACAGCCGGTTTTCCGACATGCACGGTCATGGCGGTGAATGGCGCATTGAAAAGCAGCGTCTGCGCTGGGATGTGCTGGACAGTTTTTCCGATGCCGCCACCGAGGCCGGTATTGAAAAGACCGAGGATTTCAACTCGGGTGACAATGCGGGTGTTGGCTATTTCGATGTGAACCAGCGTTCAGGTTGGCGCTGGAATACGTCCAAGGCATTTCTGCGCCCTGTCAAATCCCGGCCGAACCTGACTATCTGGACCGAAGCGCAGGTTGAAAAGCTGACTTTTGACAATTACGCAAGCGGCCAATTGCGCTGTACCGGTGCAATCGTTCATCGCGCGGGCCAGCCGGTCACGGTCACTGTGACAAAAGAGGTCGTGCTATCGGCGGGTGCCGTGAATTCGCCGCAGATTTTGCAGCATTCCGGTATTGGACCTGCTGCGCTATTGAAAAAACATGGCATCGCAGTTGTGCGCGACGCACCCCATGTGGGTGAGAACCTGCAAGATCACCTTCAAATACGCGCCGTCTACAAAGTCAACGGCACCAAAACCCTGAACACCCTGGCCAATTCGCTGTTTGGCAAGGCCAAGATTGGTTTGGAATACGTCCTAAAGCGGTCCGGTCCGATGAGCATGTCGCCAAGCCAGCTGGGCGCCTTCACCCGCTCTGATCCCAGCCGTGCACATGCAAATCTGCAATACCATGTGCAGCCTTTGAGCCTTGAGGCCTTTGGCGATGATTTGCATGACTTTCCGGCGATGACCGTTAGCGTGTGCAACCTGAACCCGACCAGCCGCGGCCATGTGCGGATCGCCTCCTCTGATTTCCGAGATGCACCGGATATTTCGCCGAACTATCTGCATACTGATGAAGACCGCAAAGTAGCGGCAGACAGCCTACGCCAAGTGCGCGACATCATGGCACGTCCCGCAATGAAGGGGTATGCCCCCGAGGAATACAAACCCGGCATTCAATACCAGACAGATGAAGAACTGGCCAACTTGGCAGGCGACATTGCCAGCACGATTTTCCATCCAGTAGGCACCGTAAAGATGGGTCGCGACAACGATCCGACTGCTGTTCTGGATTCGCACCTGCGGATGAAAGGTGTCGCGGGTCTGCGCGTCGTTGACGCTTCTGTTATGCCGGAAATTACCAGTGGCAACACAAACTCGCCAACAATTATGATCGCAGAAAAAGCCGCCGCTTGGATGTTGGCGGGCCAATAGGCCCCGCCACAATC
>JBATTJ010000107.1:0-19345 GCA_049670485.1 Sulfitobacter sp. | reverse complement strand
AACCTGCCCCTTAGGAGGGGGCTGCTCTATCCAGTTGAGCCACGGGGCCTTCTCGGGAGGGATACTTCAAAACAGATGCCTGATCCAGAGGGTCGCTTAGGAGAGTGATATTCCCCGATTGCCTGTTTACGCCTGACCTATTACCTTTGCATTGATCGAAAAGAACAGCAGGAATACCGCTTTGTCACAGACCTCCAAACGTCCTCTTACGCTCCGTGACGTCTCGGAGGCGTGTGGTGTGTCCGAGATGACCGTCAGCCGCGTTTTGCGCAAAAGCGGTGATGTTTCGGCGACCACGCGGGAGCGGGTTTTGATCGCGGCGAAGGAATTAGGGTACGTGCCAAACCAGATCGCCGGATCGCTTGCCTCTCAGCGTGTTAACTTAGTGGCGGTGATCATCCCTTCGCTGAGCAATATGGTCTTCCCAGAAGTCCTCAACGGGATCAACAGCGCGTTTGACGACAGCCCTTTGCAGCCGGTCGTTGGCGTGACTGACTACCGCCCTGAAAAAGAAGAACAGGTCCTGTATGAAATGCTGTCATGGCGGCCCTCAGGGGTCATCATCGCCGGTTTGGAGCATTCGGAGGCAACGCGGGCGATGTTGCTCAATGCAGGCATTCCAGTGGTCCAGATCATGGATGTTGACGGCAATCCCGTCGACTCAATGGTAGGCATTTCGCACCGGCAGGCGGGGCGCGACATGGCGCGTGCGATCCTGCGCGAAGGATATGAGCGTATCGGGTTTCTGGGCACAAAAATGCCGCTCGATCACCGTGCACGCAAACGGTTTGAGGGCTTTACCGAAGCGTTGACTAAAGAAGGCATCGAGATTGAGGATCGCGCGTTTTACTCCGGTGGCTCCGACCTGCTGAAAGGTCGCGAAATGACGCGCGATATATTGGCCCGGTCCCCTGATCTGGATTTTCTGTATTACTCCAACGACATGATCGGGGCGGGCGGACTTTTGCATCTGCTGGACGCGGGCATTGATGTGCCGGGTCAGGTTGGTCTGGCAGGGTTCAACAACATTGAGCTTTTGGCCGGATTGCCACGCCAATTGGCCACTACTGATGCTTGCCGTCGTGAAATCGGGATTGAGGCTGCCAAAATCATCCTTGATGCCTCTGGGCCGGACCCCGACCCGAACATGGCAAAAGTCATCACAATGAAACCTGCTCTATCGCTCGGGGATACGTTGCGACGCCGCGTTCGCGGATGAGCTTGCCGCGCCTGACCAACACCGCAGCAAGGCGCATCTTTCTGGACAGGCACGCGCTGCTCGACGCGCCTCAAGGTCCGGCACGCGGTGAAGAACTTCTCCAGTTGATCGAACAGTTGGGCTTTGTGCAACTCGACAGTATCAACACGGTGGCGCGGGCGCATGATCTGATCCTGTTTGCGCGCAGATCGCGATATCGCACGGAAGACCTCAAGCATCTCTACGAGCAACACAAAGGTCTGTTCGAGCATTGGACACATGACGCGGCTGTGGTTCCGATGGCGTATTATCCACAGTGGCACATGCGGCGGACGCGCGATGCGGCAAAGCTACGCAAGCAGTGGCGCAGCTGGCGGCGCGACGGGTTCGAGCAGCAGTTGCAGAATGTACTCGACCATATCAGCGCGCACGGTCCGTCAGGATCATCCGACGTAGGGCAGGAAGAGGCGCGCGGTTCCGGCGGGTGGTGGGACTGGCATCCGTCAAAGACAGCGCTTGAATATCTATGGCGCACCGGCGCGTTGCACGTTGTGGGGCGTGAGGGGTTCAAAAAGCGTTACGACCTAACGGAGCGCGCCTTAGAGGCGCAGGTCTGGGCGGCAAACACCGCGCCGACAGAGGCACAGACCATAGATTGGTGCTGCGCTGGTGCGCTTGACCGTTTGGGGTTTGCGACGTCTGGAGAAATAGCCGCGTTCTGGGCGCATGTGACGTCCAAAGAAGCCAAGATATGGTGTAGCGATGCGCTGAAGTCAGGCCTTATCGAAGAGGTCGAAATCACTGGCGCGGATGGCACGGTAAAGCAAACCTTTGCACGGCCAGATCTTTCAACCAATGCCGCCACTACGCAGGCCGCGACGAACCGACTGCGCGTATTGAGCCCGTTTGATCCGGCCCTGCGCGACCGCAAGCGGGCAAAGTTTCTGTTCGGGTTTGACTACCGGATCGAAGTTTTCGTGCCCGAGGCCAAGCGCGTGTACGGCTATTATGTCTTTCCGCTTTTGCAAGGGGAACGCATCGTGGGGCGGGTGGATATGAAGGCCTTTCGGGCCGATGACACATTGCGCATTCGCGCGGTCTGGCCTGAGAAAGGCGTTGCGTGGGGAAAAGCGCGGATTGCCGCATTCGAGGCAGAGCTGGACCGGATCAAACGGCTTGCCAGTGTGAGCAAGATCGAGTTCGAGCCAGATTGGCTTAAGCCGTCACTGCAGCACCAATTCGGATAGCTCGTTTGCTGCCGACTGCAATCGGGGCAGATGAGCCTTAAGCGCCTCAAGGCTGACACGCTGCATCGGTGCATGCACAGATAACGTCGACATCAAACGCCCCTGATTGTCGAGTAGTGGGACAGCCACCGCTACCATCCCTTCCATAAATTCCTCGTTGTCGGTGGAATAGCCGCGTGCGCGAATGGCTTCCACCTCATCCGTGAGGGCCGCGACATCGGTGAGCGTGTGCTCCGTATGAGCGTGCAGCGTCACAATCTGGAGATATTTTGCAAAAAGCCGTGGTTTCAACGTGCTGAGGTACATTTTTCCACTCGCAGTACAGTGAAATGGCACCTCGGTACCAACAGGCAGTTGAATGCGCAGAGGCCATTTGGTCTCAACCCGGTCGAGATATACCATGGCGTGGCGCTCTGGCATGGCGATGTTACAGGTCTCACCCACATCCTCGGCCAGTGTGTTGAGCACAGTTTGGCGGACCATACGGATGCGAGAAGTGGACAGGATCGAGCCTGCAAACCGCCGTAACCGCGCACCCGGCGCATAGGAACGCCCATCGATATCGCGCTGCAAAAACCCCTCCTCCTCCAGCGTGTGAAACAAGCGGTGGATCGTAGGTTTGGGCAGGTTCAATGCTTCGTTTGCCGCGGTAGGCGTGATGGGCACCCCGGCCCGTGCCAATTCCTCCAGCAACAACAGCAATCTCAGGTTCGTCGGGATTGTTTTCTCTGTTGTGCTGGCATCATCAGGCATAGGTCGGGGCCGTCCTTATCTGTCCGGCAGCAGCATCAGCGCCAGTGGCGGGGTTAGCGACACGATAATCCAGATACTTATCAGCGCAACCAGATACGGCACCGTGTATTTCAGCAAGCGGAAATAAGGCACACCCGTCACGCCGCTGGCCACATAGAGGTTCAGACCGTAAGGCGGCGTCACAAAGCCGATAGACGCCCCCACCAGAAAAATAACCGCGAAGTGCACCGGATCCACACCCACACTTGCCGCAATTGGCGCCAGAATTGGGGCAAGGATGATCGTGACCGGAAGGCTTTCCAACACCATGCCCGCGACAAACACAATCACCATGGAAGTGAATAGAACAGGATAATAGCCGCCCATGCTGGTCACAAACCCACCGATGGTTTCCTGCGCACCAAGCAGTGACATGATCTGTTGCATCACCACAGAGATCGCGATGAGCGGGGCCAGAATACCGGTGATCTGTGCAGACCGCACAACAATCGAGGGCAGTTGCGTTACGGTAAACCCTTGCACAACAATCATCTCGCTATAGGACTTCTCCGTCACCGGCTTATCAGTTGCGGCACCGATCATTTTGTTCAGCGGATAGCAGATGAGACCAACAATGATACAAAAGCCGACCGTCACACCTGCGGCCTCAGTCGGGGAGAATTTGCCTGTGTAGATGCCCCAAAGCACCAGACCGATGGCAAAAAAGCCCAGCCACGCGCCCAGCGCGGTTTTCAGAATACGGTTCAATTCAAGCGGAATCAGGTGACCCCAACCGTTCATGCGGCAAATGATCCAGCACGCGAATTGCATCGCAAAGACCATCAACGCGCCGGGAATGATGCCCGCGACAAACAACTCGGATATCGGCAGGTTCATCAAAAATCCGTAGACGATAAAGATACTCGACGGTGGAATAATGATCCCCACAGTGCCTCCCGCCGCAGCAGTCGCCGCCGAGAACCGCTCGTCATAGCCGCCTTTGACCATCTCAGGATGCAGCATGGATCCGATGGTCGCGGTCGTAGCGGAGTTTGATCCGGAGATCGCCGCAAACAAACCGCACGCACCAATCGCAGCCATCGCCAAACCGCCCCTGAGCCAGCCCAGACAGGAGTAGGCGAAATCCGATAATCGCCGTGCAATGCCTGATTGGTTGATCAGATCTCCCGTCAGAATAAACAGTGGCATCGCCAACAGGGCAAATCCCTTGTTGAATACATTGAGCAACTCGGATCCCATATTGTCCAGCGTGAGGCCCATCACAAAGCTACAGCCGATCACCCAATAGGCGATGATCAGCAGAACAGGCACACCGAGCAAAAACAGAAACGTCACACCCATCGAGATCGCAGTGATCCAGCTTGCATCGGTCATCATGCGTCCCCCCCGATAACGGCTTGAGTAATGAGTGGTGCACCACTGCGATAGTTTGCGATGTCCTCAAGAAGATTCGCCAGAACCCGCGCGGCCATCATAATGAACGCTATGGGGATCGTGATGATGAACCACCACTGCATCACGTTGTCTGTGCCCAACACGATCTGGAAGTTGTCCGCCGAGTTGGCCGTCACCCGCGAAATTGTCGTGACGCAAATTACGCAAAACCCGAACCACAACAGCGCATCAAGGCTCAGACAAGCAAGTTGAAGACGCGGCGCCATCTTTGTGCGGAATTCACTAAATGCCAGATGGGTGCGTAGTTTTACATTATAACTGCACCCGAACCACGCCATGATCATAAATAGCATAGGCGGCAGGGTCGTAGACCACGGCGGCTGACCCGACAAAACAAACCGCTGCACCACACCGGAAAAGATGATCCCTGCTATAATAAGATAGGAATAGACGATAATCCCGCGCTCAAGATTACGCTCGATCCACGGCACCGCACGGTAAAGTGCCAGCACGCCGTATGCCCCCAGAATCGTGATCAGAGTGAACGAAATCCATGCGCCATTGGTCGTAAATGCCTGGCGCATCTCCCAAGGGTCGAATGATGTGAATGCGGTGAAAACACCTATCGCTTCTGCCCAGATGCTCATCTGAACTCTCCCGGTTATTAGATTCATGAGGGGTGTTTGGGTCGATCCTGAAAGCAGACCTCAAACGCGCAAGCCGGCCCTGCAACGGGACCGGCTCTTTTTCATTAACCCAAGACGGGGTCTTAACCCTTCCACCAGCGGCGCGGCTCGACGTTTTCGGGCAGCGTATCAACTGGAATCTGGCGAGCGACATCATAGATCGCCTGATAAGTATCTTGTCCACCGGACCACCCATTGAGCCGATCACGCCATTGCTCCCACAACTGTGGTTGAAACTCGGGGGAGCACATCTCTTCGGCCATCTTGATCTGGTCATCTGCAAGAAACGCATTGCGCACATTGTTTTGTGCAAAAATCGTACCGGGAAGCTGTGGATCGGAGTGGCCAACCGTTTTGACCAGCGCCGCTTCATTGGCGCCCTGCACGTGGACCTGCGCCCAGTAAGACGATTCCATGACCGCATCCTGCAATTCACCGCCCAGACTATCGAAGGTAGATGTGGTCATCGACGTATGCTCGGTCCCGCAGAAGAACTTGAGATCAACCGACTGTGACACGACAGGCGACATGTTCGCGTAAGCCACCGCCGATGCCCAAGTTTCGGCACCGTCAATCAGGCCCTGCTTGAGACCATCAAGTGTTTCTTCCCACGCCACCGGCACCGGATTGAGGTTGAGCGCCTGCATCGCGATGCGGCCTAATTGCGTACCTGTGACGCGGTTCTTGGTGCCAAACAACTCTTCAAGCTTGGTCACTGTGGGGCGGTCTTCCCAACCCAAACCCAGCTGAATACCCCGCAGCTCTGCGTGGGAGAACAGAAACTTGAGCCCGTGACGCTTTTCCAACGGGTCACGCAGAATGGTTTGGGATTCAGGGGAGTAGAGGAAGTGGTACTGATCCGCGCGGTTGCGGAACTGGTACGCGTAGTCGAGCACGTTGAGATATGGCGCGCCACCGGCCGAGTTCTGGGTGGACGCAGAATAGATGTCGATGATGCCTTGTTGGGCCTTCTCGACGCATGAGGTTTGACCACAAATCTGGTTATCGCCGATAAATTCGATCCGGATTTCGCCATCAGTACGGGATTCGAGATCGCGGGCAAACTCCAATGCGCCTGCACGCTCAATCAGCAGGTTGCGGGCGTTGAAACCTGCTGCGCCGAATTTCAGATTAAATTTCGCGGGCTTGGAAAAGCGGCGCTCGTAGGTGGATTCAGCTGCTGACGCCAGATTGGCAAGGCTCATCGCGCCGCCGAAACCTCCCGCCGCAAGCAAGGTCGAGCTCATGCCGTACCGGCCCGCCACACGGAAAAGGTCGCGCCGTGAAATCCCTTTTAGCTTGTCTTGTACACTCATTCTTATTCCTCCCGGTTTCACTTTTCTCAATTATTGAGACTTTTTGTTTCAAAAAAGACTAGCTTGATTTAATCTGTCTGTATAGAATTTTATTTAAGCTCGGTCAGGGGGACCACATGGACGCAGATTTCATCGTTGTGGGCGCAGGCTCCGCCGGTTGCGTTCTTGCCAATCGTCTAAGCGCTAATCCAAAGCACAAGGTGATCCTGCTCGAGGCAGGCGGGCGCGACTGGAACCCGTGGATTCACATCCCCGTCGGATACTTCAAAACCATCCATAACCCCTCTGTCGACTGGTGCTACAAAACAGAGCCTGATCCGGGTCTGAATGGCCGCTCGCTCGACTGGCCACGCGGTAAAGTTCTGGGTGGGTCATCATCGCTCAACGGGTTGCTCTATGTGCGCGGCCAGCCGCAAGACTATGATCGCTGGCGGCAAATGGGGAATGTCGGCTGGGGTTGGGATGATGTACTGCCCTTGTTCAAACGGGCCGAAAGAAACGAGCGTGGGGCGGATGAATACCATGGCGATCAGGGGCCGCTGTCCGTCTCGAACATGCGCATACAGCGGCCCATCACAGATGCATGGGTGGCGGCGGCACAGGCGGCGGGATACAAGTTTAACCCCGACTATAATGGTGCCGATCAGGAAGGCGTTGGGTTTTTTCAGCTGACATCCCGCAACGGGCGGCGGTGTTCGGCTGCCGTGGCCTATCTCAACCCTGCCCGTACGCGTCCAAACCTGCAGATCATCACGCACGCTCAAGTCGATAAAATCCTGCTTGAGGGAAAGCGAGCGACCGGCGTGCAATACACCGACCGCACCGGCACCTTGAAAACGCTCAAAGCAGGCCGTGAAATCATCTTGTCGGGGGGGGCAATCAACTCTCCCCAACTCTTGATGTTGTCAGGGATCGGTGAGGCCGCACAGTTGCAGGAACACGGGATTGAGGTGCTCCATGAATTGGACGGTGTCGGCAAGAATATGCAGGATCATCTTCAAGCGCGGCTTGTCTATAAAACACACGAGCCCACGCTCAACGATGAAGTCTCCAGCATAATGGGACAGGCGAAAATCGGGCTGAAATATCTTATGTTCCGGTCCGGCCCGATGACCATGGCTGCCAGCCTCGCCACCGGTTTTCTCAAAACGCGTCCTGAGATTGAGACGCCCGACATTCAGTTTCACGTACAACCGTTATCCGCGGAAAACCCCGGCAAGGGCGCCGACAAGTTTTCCGCGTTTACCATGTCGGTCTGTCAGCTGCGCCCCGAGAGCAAGGGCGAGATCAGATTGGCCTCCGCGCACGCGCGGGCTTACCCAAAGATCATTCCGAACTATCTGTCGACTCAAACCGATTGCCAAACAGTTGTAGAAGGGGTGAACATCGCAAGACGCATTGCGCGGCACGCCCCGCTGACATCTAAAATCTCGCGCGAACACCGACCTGATCCCTCACTTGATATCGACGATTATGACGCCACACTGGATTGGGCGCGCAACAATACCGCGTCCATTTATCATCCCACCGGCACCTGCAAAATGGGCGATGGGGCGACTGCTGTTGTGGATGCAAGGCTGCGCGTGCACGGAATTGCAGGCCTGCGCGTTGCCGATTGTTCCATCATGCCCGAAATCGTCTCCGGCAACACGAACGCACCTGCAATCATGATCGGTGAAAAGGCCAGCGATCTGGTGCTCGAAGATGCGGCATCCTGATATCTGGACCATTGCATATCGCGGCCTGCTCTGGTTTGTTTGCCATATGGTGAATGCAAAACACACGCAATATCAACACCTGCTACGCTCTATTTCAGGTGCTTCATAATGGACGACTATCCACGCATCCGCCGCGTCGGGCTTGCCGGTTTATTGGTGCAATTCGGCGGCGATATGAGCGAAGCTGCCAACCGGGCCGCAATCGCTTTTCGTGCCGCTGTTGAAGCAAAAAACTGGTCAGAGGTACATGAGACATCGACATCGCTTGTCTCTACCTTTGTCAGTGCCGATCTGGTGCATACAGCGCCCAAAGAATTAAGTGAGAAACTAGCGGAATTACTGGCCACGCAAAACTGGCTTGCTGCGCCTTTGCCCGCGAACAGAACCCTTTGGGAAATTCCAACGCTTTACGGCACCGATCAGGCGCCTCAGCTGGAGGAAGCCGCCACTGCCGCCGGTGTCAGCCCCGAGCAGGCCATCAAGGAGCTGTCCACTGCGCGGGTACGGGTCCTGACCATTGGCTTTGCACCCGGCCAACCCTACACCGGAGAACTACCGCCGCATTGGAACATCCCGCGCCAACAGGCATTGACCAAATCAGTTCCCGCAGGTGCACTTGTTGTGGCGATCCGGCAATTGATTATCTTTACCAACGCCTCCCCAACCGGTTGGCGGCATGTGGGGCAAACCGCTTTTCGCACCTTCCGCCCTGAGGGCGATACGCCGATTGCTCTGGCACCGGGGGACGAGCTTTGCTTTCCTGCGGTGAGTGCGGATGAATACGCGCGTATCGTGCGGTCCGATCAAAGCGGCGATGGCGGCGCGCAGCGCAAGGTCCTGACATGAGAGATGTTTTGGAAATTTTATCGTGTGGACCCGGCCTTACTGTACAAGACCAAGGCAGGCGCGGTTATCTCGCACAAGGGCTGACGATGGGCGGCGCCGCTGATACTGCCGCGTTGTTCGAAGGGGCCGCGTTGTTGGGACAGTCGCCTGAACTGGCTGTTATCGAAATGGCTGGAATGGGCGGCACTTTTACCGCGACCCGCGATTTGCGCATCGCACTGATCGGTGCACCGATGACGGCGACAATGGATGGCGCTCCGCTCGTCTGGAATGCCAGCCATCTACTCCCCGCCGGAGCCAAGCTCAAGATCGGGGGAACGCTCGCCGGTACCTATGGATATCTGCATGTAGGTGGGGGCATCCAAAGCCTCGAGATGATCGGCGCGCGCGCCACACATCTGAGCGCAGGCCTCGGGTCAGCGCTTGAGGCAGGAATGACACTGCCACTAGGGCATGATCAAGCAAAGCGCGTTGGTATGGCGCTTCCCGCTGATGACCGTTTTAGCGGGGGGAAGATCCGGATCGTCACCTCGATGCAATCAGATATGTTTGACGCAGAAACCCTTACCCGTTTTACCGAAATACCGTTTCGCCGTGATACACGCGCGAACCGCATGGGTGTACGCATGGATCACGACGCAGCACCGTTCATGGCCCGTGACCAGCTGAGCATCCTGTCCGACGTCATCGTGCCCGGCGACATACAGGTTGCAGGTGACGGCGCGCCATTTGTACTGATGTGTGAGTGTCAGACGACCGGCGGATACCCTCGCATCGGTACCGTGCTGCCCTGTGACATGATGAAGGTGGCCCAAGCGCCCGCTGGTGCGCAGATCGCCTTCGAGATTGTGCCGCTCGAAGAGGCCCGCGCGCTTGAGCTACAAGCCCAAGCCGCGCGCAAAACACTCGGTTCGCGGATGTATCCACTGGTGCGTGATCCGCATGACATGCATGATTTGCTGTCCTTCCAACTCATCAGTGGTGCAATCTCGGCCACTACAGATCCTTTTGAATACGGGGAATGAATATGCGCGTAGATCTCAATGCCGATATGGGAGAGAGCTTTGGCCCGTGGCGAATGGGCGATGATGCCGCACTTTTGCGCACAGTGACTTCCGCCAATATCGCGTGTGGCGGACATGCGGGCGATGCCGATGTCATGGCCGCAAGCATGTCACTTGCCCGCGAAAACGGTGTCGGCATCGGAGCACACCCCGGATTCATGGATTTGGCGGGTTTTGGCCGCAACCGCATGTCGGTGCCGCGCGCGACACTACAGAACCAGATCCGATATCAGGTCGCAGCCAGTGTCGGCATGGCGCGCAGTGTTGGCGCAAAGGTCAGGCACATCAAACTGCACGGCGCATTGTCCAATATGGCCTCCGAAGATCCGGTGCTGGCCCGCGATCTCTATGATGCGGCGCTATCGGTTGATCCCAACCTCATCGTGATGATCCTTGCCGCAACCGCACATCAACAAGCGGTTCAGGAGCTTGGCTGCGCATGGGCCGGCGAAATCTTTGCTGATCGTGCATATAATGATGATGCCACATTGGTTGACCGCAGCATCGACGGCGCCGTCATCCACGACCCCGAGATTGCCGGTGCGCGCATGGTCGACATGGTCAAGGCAGGCGCAATCATCACGCAAAGCGGTAAGCACATCCCCGTTGCCATCGACACGATATGTTTGCATGGCGATACACCCACCGCAGTTCAAATCGCTGGCTCCGTGCGCACAGCCCTAGAGGCATCCGGCGTGACGGTTCAAACCTTCGAAGGGCGGCAGTAGTTCGCGTTTTCTTGCGAAGAGCAAAACAGATCGGCCCTAAAAGTCAGTCATTTCGAAATCTCGGGTTTGTATTTCGATATGTAAATTGGTATCTGGAAAAATAGAACAAAACATGAACAATATGGATCGTGCATGGAAACCGATTCTTCATATGGGCAAGTGCTTCACTTGCCGAAGCGCCCTGTGGTGTTACCTCAAAAGGGAAAACATCCGCGTGTCTTGCCGTCTTTGACGGACATGTTGATACCAGTACCCACCGACCCGTCTGCTACAGGTTTCCTGCTTGCTTCGCTGTCAAGCACCGGCGGTCCAATCCTTTGGGTTCAGGATTACACATCGCGCCACCAGAACGGGCGCCTTTATATCGCCAGCCTGGCAGCTTTTGGCATCACCCAGCCGATCTTGCAGGTTCACGTCAGCCAACCCCGCGATGTGCTTTGGGCGATGGAGGAAGGGGCCGCCTGTACAGGGTTAGCGGCGGTCGTAGGCGAAATTCACGGCGCACCTGCGGTTCTGGATTTCACCGCGACCAAGCGTCTTGCCATGCGAGCCGATACATCCGGTGTGCCGGTATTTTTACTGCGCAGCGGCGACCCCGGTGTCTTGAGTGCATCACGCGAGAGGTGGCGCATCACGTCCCTCCCGTCACAACTCAATCCTTACGACAGCCGCTCTCCCGGAAATCCACAATGGGATGTCGATTTGTTCCGTGCCCGCAGCCAAACACCGGGGCGATGGGTGGCATCGTATGACCAATATACGCGCAGAGGCACAGATCGTCTCGATCTGGTTCCCCGCACTGACGCTGGAGCGGTGGATACGGATAATCAGCCAATACCGGAGCGTTCCAAGGGATGACATACCTGTCGTTCTGTCCCGCCATGGCACCCATGGGCCGGTTATACATTGCATGAACCCAACCGCCCAGGATCGGGGTGTAAAGGTTAATGACCGTGTCGTCGATGCACAGGCAATCCATCCCGATCTGCATGTCGAGCCTGCTGATTTAGATGGCGACCAAAAGTTGGTGCAGCGGTTGGTTCATTGGTCACGGCGTTGGTGTCCGTGGACAGCACAAGATGGATCAGATGGGCTATTTCTGGACATCACAGGTGCTGCGCATCTTTTTGGTGGTGAGGCCCACATGTTGCGCGATATTGTCCAGCGGTTTGCATTGCAGGGACTAACAGCAAAAATAGCCCTTGCTCCAACACGCGGTGCGGCACAAGCATTGGCGCGGTACGGTTCACAATATACGATTTGCGATACTACCAGTGTAAGTAGCCATCTTGCCGCCCTGCCTGTGCAGGCATTGCGTATTGATCCAGATACAAGCCGCTTGCTGACACGGCTTGGACTAAAAACCATCGGTGCACTTGCAGATGTGCCGCGTGTTTCCTTGATGCGCCGGTTTGCGAATATGGCTGCGGACCGCAACCCGCTTATTTTATTGGACCGTGCTCTGGGACAATCTTCTGACCCACTGAATGCACCGCCGGACCACATCACCTTCATGGCGCGAGCGCGCTTGCCAGAGCCCGTGATTGATCCCATTCCGCACCTAAAAGGTCTGGTTGATGATCTTTGCGTCACGCTTGCTCAAGCAGAGCAGGGCGCGCGCCAGATACATCTAACAATCTACCGCATTGATAGCGAATGCAGGACGGTCACACTCTCTCTTGCCAAGGCAAGCCGCGATTCAGCTCATATCTTACGGTTGTTTGATGGCAAACTGGACAGCATTGATCCTGGTTTCGGGTTTGATTTGTTGACGCTTGAGGCTGCAAGGGTGGAGCCTGTCTTGCTTGTGCAGGATCGCCTTGATGGCAAACGCGATACACAAGCTGATGTCGCGGGGTTGCTTGACCGTCTTACCGCGCGATTGGGACGTGACAAGATTACATGGTCCCATTGGACACAAACGCATAAACCCGAACGTATTGAGGGCCGTATCCCTGCCTTGCAAGGCACCGCATCCGCCCCGCCAGTACTGCCCCGTGAGCGCCCTATTCGTATTCTGATACCCGCCGAAGAAGTGAGTGTAATCTATGCTGTGCCCGAAGGTCCGCCGTCACAATTTCGCTGGCGGCGCGTGCTGTATAAAACGATACGCCACGCAGGCCCCGAGCGGATTGCGCCTGAATGGTGGCTCGACAAGCCCGGCACGCGGCTGCGCGATTACTATAAGATAGAGGTGCAGGATGGGCGCCGGTTCTGGCTCTATCGTGAGGGTTTATTGCACGATGGGCGTGGGGATGACCCGCGATGGTTCGTGCACGGGTTTTTCGCCTGATGCCGCTGCAGGAGGGACATAAGCGCCGCACATTGCACGATGACAACGGGTTCGCTTGGCATCCGCCCAGCCCCTATGTAGAATTTGGCCTAGCCAGTTGTTTTTCGTTTCTGCGCGCAGCCTCGGATGCTTGCGATCTGACAGCTACGGCCAACATACTTGGGTATGATCGTATCGGCATTGCCGACCGCAACACATTGGCCGGGGTTGTGCGGATATACACGGAAAGCGCAAAGGCCTGCATCACCCCCCTTATCGGGACCAGACTTGTTTTATTGTGCGGCACACAATTGCTTGCGTATCCTCAGGATCGTGACGCCTATGCCTCCCTGTCTACACTGCTGTCAAAAGGTAAAATGCAAACTGCGGATGGTGCATGGCAGGAAAAGGGGGAGACCCATCTGACGCTAGAAATGCTGTCGGGCCACGCGAAAGGCCTGCATCTGATCGTGATGCCTCCCGAAAACCTCAATGTCTTTGCGGCGGGTTTGCCGCGCCTGACCAAATCGCTGCCCGACATACGCTATATCGGTGCGACGTTCCTCTATCGCGGGGATGATCGTGCGCGGATCAACAGGCTGGATGCTTTGGCGCAACAGAACGGCCTGTCGATCTTTGCGACCAACGACGTGTTATATCATGCACCTGAGCGGCGCCCGTTACAGGATATTATGGTTGCGATCCGCGAGGGTGTCATTGTGCCCAAGGCTGGGTTCTTACTTGAGGCGAACGCAGAACGGCATCTGAAATCCCCAGCCGAGATGTGTCGCCTATTTGCAAACTGGCCCCACGCCATCGCTGCCACGCGTAATTTGGCAGACCAGATCACATTCAAAATGACCGATTTGAAATATGAATACCCCCATGAAATCATCCCCGAAGGCACAACAGCGCAAGAGGCGCTCGAACGTCTCACGTGGGCAGGGGCCAACATGCGATATCCAGACGGGGTGCCGGAGCATGTCAAAAAAATCATCTGCAAAGAATTCGCCTTAATCACATCTAAGAACATCGCACGCTATTTCCTTACGATACATGACATCGTGCGTTTTGCGCGCGAAGAGGCCGCACCGCCCATTTTGTGTCAGGGGCGCGGGTCTGCGGCCAACTCTGCCGTGTGTTTTTGCCTTGGCATTACCTCGGTTGATCCAAATACCACAAACGTTCTGTTTGAGCGGTTTCTCAGCGAGGAACGCGAAGAGCCGCCCGACATTGACGTCGATTTCGAACACGAGCGGCGCGAAGAAGTTATCCAGTATATGTACGCAAAATATGGGCGCCACCGTGCAGGCCTTTGCGCGACGGTAATCCACTACCGCCCAAGATCGGCCATTCGTGAAGTCGGAAAAGCGATGGGTTTGTCTGAAGATGTGACAAGCAAGCTTGCAGGCACCATTTGGGGCAGTTTTGAGGGCCAGATGGACGATGATCGCACCAAGGAGGCCGGTCTGGACCTGTCTGATCCGTATCTGCGCATGGTCCTGACATTGGCAAAACAGATGATCGGAATGCCGCGTCATTTATCGCAACATGTCGGCGGCTTTATCCTGACCGAACGCCCCTTGACCGAGATCGTGCCGATTGGGAATGGAGCGATGCCAGAGCGTAGTTTCATCGAATGGGATAAAGACGATATCGATGCATTGGGCATCTTTAAGGTCGATATCCTCGCGCTGGGAATGCTGACGTGTATCGCGAAATGCTTTGACCTAATAGAGGCCCACTATGATCGCCCGTTGGACCTCGCAACCGTTCCTGTCGAAGACGATATGCCAGATGATCAGCGGCCCACCTATGACATGCTGTGCCTTGGCGACAGTCTGGGTGTGTTTCAAGTAGAAAGCCGTGCCCAAATGGCGATGCTGCCCAAACTGCGTCCGCGTAAATTCTATGATCTGGTGATCGAGGTTGCCATCGTGCGCCCCGGTCCAATCCAAGGCGACATGGTGCATCCGTATCTGCGACGGCGTCAGGGGTTTGAGCAGGTGGAGTATCCTCGCCCCGGCCCTGATCATCCCCAAGACGAGCTTGAGAATATCCTAAGCCGCACCCTTGGGGTACCAATCTTTCAGGAACAAGCCATGAAGATCGCAATGGATGCTGCCAAGTTCACACCCGCACAATCAAACGAGCTGCGTAAAGCCATGGCGACGTTCCGCTCGCGCGGGACTATCGAAAAGCTGCAATCCCTGATGGTTGGAAACATGGTGGGACGCGGTTATGATCCGGTGTTTGCACAGCGCTGTTTTGACCAGATCAAGGGCTTCGGCGAATACGGGTTTCCCGAAAGTCATGCCGCCAGCTTTGCCAAGTTGGTCTATGTCTCGAGCTGGATGAAATGCCACTACCCGGCAACCTTCGCATGTGCCTTGCTCAATTCACAACCGATGGGATTCTATGCCCCCGCACAGATCGTGCGCGATGCCCGCGACCACGGCGTTGAGGTTCGGTCTGTGGATGTGAATTATTCCGACTGGAACTGCACCTTGGAGCCTTGCGATAACGGGTTTGCCTTGAGGTTGGGTTTGCGGCTGGTCGATAGTTTGCAAGAAGCGGCCGCGCTGCGCGTAATGGAGCGCCGCAGCACACCTTATACAGATGTCAGTGACATCAAAGCCCGCGCAACGCTGGACATAAAAGCGGTCCACAGTTTGGCTGCGGCAGATACAATGCGCAGCATGGGGATCGACCGGCGGCAGGCCCTGTGGCAATCGCAAGCCGTCAAAGATGCACCTGCCTTACCTATTTTCGAGCATGCACAAGCCGCAGCATATGGCGATGAGCCAGAAGTGACGCTGCCCAAGATGCCCAAGACCGAGCATGTGGTCGCAGATTACCAAACCCTGCGTTTATCCCTAAAAGCACACCCTATCTCCTTTTACCGCTCAAGCCTGCGCGCGCAGGGGTATCGCGCCGCATCGGACCTGCCAGCTATGCGGCATGGACAAAAGGTATCGCTCGCAGGGTTAGTGTTGGTTCGCCAAAAACCGGGCAGTGCAAAGGGCGTTTGCTTCATAACACTGGAGGACGAATCCGGTGTTGCGAACCTCGTCATCTGGCCCAAGATGTTTAAGGCGTATCGCCCCATCATCATGTCCGCGCGTCTGATGGTGGTGCATGGGCAGGTACAGACGGATGGCCGTGTGATTCACATCGTTGCCAATGATCTACAAGACCGCAGCGACCGATTGTCAGGTTTATCAGATACCTCGATTCCCGCAATCACCACACGCGGCGATCATCCGACAAACCCCATTCCCGGCCAAGTCGGCATCAGAGGACATCCGCGCAATGTAAGGGTCATTCCGAAATCGCGGGACTTTCATTGAAAAACGAACCTCTTAGAATCCAGATGATATTCGGGCGTAACTAGCCTAAAATTTAACTTGAAGGCGCCAAGGAACAAATTTTTCCGGCATTGGTCCAAAATTACATGTGGTAATTAGCACACTATGTCTACTCGGAGCTCAAGCAAAGCCATTGTATCCGTTACGGCATTTGCACGAACGTATTTATGATCGATCCGGCAGCGCACGCAACCACTTCACACTTAAAACAAACGCTTGCCTGAACTGTGTTTTTACCATCAATGGTGCTTTGACCTTCACCAGCTTCCAGCTGTGAACGGCCAGTGTGCGAGTATCGTGATCCATGTAAGGTGAGTGTTGTGAAAAAGTTTCTCTGTGTATTCCTGTTATCTACCTCAATGCTCGCCACCCCCTTAATCGCTCAGAACACCCTGCGGGCAATCACGCTGGCTGAACTTGGCCAACAGGTCAGTTTCGAACATCTATCGGGTCAACAAACGATATTCTTTCCCATCGGGGTGCCTGCTGCAGTGGTGGAGGCAACACTGAGCCTCGAGTTGAATGCGACCACCGCACACCCGGCGGAGCGGCATCTAAAAATTCTGATTGATGACAACTTGAGGAAAGTCGTCCGCCTTTCAGACGGCGCATCGCAGGTCACCGTGCCGTTAACGGTCGAGGACTACGCTCAGGGCAGCGTCAGAGTGACGCTCGCCTATGAAGGCGCGCCCAAAGACGAGGTTTGCATTGATGACCGCGCCATCGGCGATACGTTGATCGTGTCACCATCATCAGGCATCGAAGCCCTGCTAAACGTTGCGGCGCTTGATACTGCCGCCAAAGTTATGCGCTCCATGCCTGCAGATTTGAACATTACGGGCGGCGATAGCGATCCGGCACTTCTATTGCGTACGGCAACTCTGTTCGGTGCGGAACAGGGCTATCTGGCCGGCAAGCACGGCGCTGAAGGGGTATGGTCAACCACCAGCTTCGCCATCGACGGGACTACAGACGGTTTGGCGGTTGATAGCCTTACCTTGAAAGGTGGCGGTGCAACGGCACAGACTGATCTTGCCAGCCTGGTCGGCGTACGCGCGCCAATCACCAGCCAAGGCAACGTACCTTTGAGCCGCTTTTCGGCGCTTGAGCCATTCTACACAACAGACCGACAACTTGTGCGTATTGTTATTGATCGCGCGGCCTTTGCGCCGGGTCTTCGGCCTGCGAGCGCGACACTGAACCTGATTGCGACACCATCACCCAAAGGCCAGACGCCTTCGGCGACGATCATGTTGAACGGTGAGATACTGGCCGCACGCGCCTTGCGCGCGGGAGAAGTTGTGCCAGTTACCTTCGATCTACCGGAACGGCTTCTTGCACGGAGTAATCAGTTGGACGTGATATTCCAACGTGATGCATCAGGTGGCGCTTGTGATACAGTTCCCGCAGCCCTGCCCGTTCAGGTACTACCCACGTCCAGTTTGCGGTTAGTCGCAAACAATCGCGCGCCGCGCGATTTTGACGAGCTCTATCAAGCATTCGGGGTTGGTGCTGAAGTTGTCGTCGCAGATCCCGCAACCGATATGGATTGGGCGCTTGCCGCGGTGGGTGCCGCAATCCCAGATACGGCCGGCATAACCTATGTTGCCTCATCCACCCAACTGAGTGGCGATGCACCTTTCGTGATCGTCTCCCGTATAAAACCGGAAGGCATCAAGCCTGTTTCAGAACTGTCCGGAGGCTTGACGGTCACTGATACTATGGGACAGGAGCTTTATTCAGACACAGACATTTCCAGAACGACAATTGCACAGCTTGTCACAAAGGGAGAGCAAACTGGCTTGTGGCTCCGCCCTGCCAATACCTTACCAATCCTGAGCGCTGCACGACCCTTGAACTTTGGGCAGGGGGATATCGTCCTCATCGGCGAGTTTGGGGAGACATTGACCCTAAACACCCGCGCGCCGGATGCCTTTCGTCTGTCAGAACAGCAATCTTCCACACAGCTTTGGCGTACCGCACGGCCCTGGATATTCGGTTTGGTCTGGCTTGCTCTAACGCTTGCCGTTTTGGGAGGAGTCGCCCGAGCTTACCGTAGCCGCGCAGCGAAAGGCTAAGAAAATGAGCCTTTATGATGATGGCTTCGGCTCGCTTTTGGTGGCGCTGGGGTTGTTGACCGCAGAGCAATTGTCCGAGGCATTGCGCCTTTCGGATGAATGGGGCACGCCGCTCCAACAGGTGCTATCAGCACGTAACTGGGTCAGCACACGTAATGTCACACTGGCACTTGGCACGTATTATAAAATGCCGGTCGTCGATCTGGTCGCCGATCCTGCCGATCCTGATCTCATCGCAGCACAGGACGCGTCGAAAATGCGGCACTATCAGACGATTCCGATTGGACGTGATGCGAAAGGCCGACTGCGGGTCGCCACCGCTTCGCCGACTCCCCAAACGATCATCCACATTGCAAAAGCATACGGAGATGTCGATCTGGTTCTTGCACAGCCTTTCGATATTGACTGGTCCTTGCAGCGCGTGTTCCGCGATCACGAGTCCCATGAAGCTGTGTTTGCACTTGTGGAGCGCGATCCAGAAATGTCCGCCCGTACTGTTGCGACCACGCCTCAGCTGGTCCTGATCTATGTCATAGCCAGCGTGATCTTGCTCGGGCTTGGCTTTGCGCCTGTCGCCACCCTGATTTGGCTCAACGCGATCTTTACTGTATTCTATCTGGGGAATTTCATATTCAAGGCGGTTCTCGTCTGGGCAGGAGGCGAGGCGCAGATTGAT
>JBATTJ010000106.1:0-38529 GCA_049670485.1 Sulfitobacter sp. | reverse complement strand
CTTATGCGCTGCTGGCTGAATGCTATGCGCGGACCTATCGCAGGCGGTGCGATCTTGCAATCAGGCGCCACAGACCCCAAATTAGGATCAAATAACTGTGAAGGGTACTGCGTTGAATATTGAAGACCTCCTGTTGGGCCTGCTGCAAGATAATTTGGGCTGGCTTCTGCTGGCCGGTGTGCTGGTCGTTATTGTCTTCAAAGGGGTCAAAATCGTCCCGCAATCAGAACAGCACGTGGTCGAGCGATTTGGCCGACTGCGTGCCGTGCTTGGACCGGGGATCAACCTGATTGTGCCCTTCTTCGACAAAGTGGCCCATCAGATCTCCATTCTCGAGCGGCAGCTTCCCACGGCGTCACAGGACGCGATCACCCGCGACAACGTGCTGGTGCAGGTCGATACATCCGTCTTCTACCGCATCATCGAGCCTGAAAAAACTGTCTACCGCATCCGCGACGTGGACAGCGCCATCGCCACCACTGTGGCAGGCATTGTGCGCGCCGAGATCGGGATGATGGACCTCGACGAGGTACAGGCGAACCGCTCCGCCCTGATTGCGACAATCAAAAACAACGTGGTGGAATCGGTCGAGAACTGGGGGATCGAGGTAACGCGCGCCGAGATTTTGGATGTGAACCTTGATGCTGCGACCCGCGCCGCCATGATGCAGCAGCTCAACGCAGAACGCGCCCGTCGCGCCCAAGTAACGGAGGCCGAAGGCTCGAAACGTGCGGTTGAGCTTGCCGCTGATGCGGAGTTGTATGCGTCCGAGCAAACTGCAAAAGCCCGCCGCGTGCTGGCCGAAGCGGAGGCATATGCCACGCAGGTCGTCGCAAAAGCCATCAACGAGAACGGATTTGAGGCGGCGCAATACCAGATCGCGCTCAAGCAGGTCGAGGCGTTGGGCACCATGGGCAGCAAGGCTGGCAACCAGACGGTCATCGTTCCCACCGAAGCACTTGCCGCATTCGGGGATGCATTCAAACTGTTGCAGGGTCGTAAATGATGGAAAATGTCCTGCATATCTGGTGGGTCTGGATCAGCGCGGCACTCGCCCTTGCGCTGATCGAGTTGATCGCACCTGCCTCCATTTTTCTGGGCTTTGCACTCGGGGCGTTGGTGATGGCGGGGGTGGTCGCATTTACCTCCATCACCAACACATCCGCGCTGCTGGCGCTTTTCGCAGGATTGTCGCTGATTGCGTGGATCGTGCTGAAAATCGCGTTCAAAAGCCAATCCAGCGGCGCGCGCATCGTCAAACGTGACATCAACGAAGGCTAAGTTGCACCAGCCTCCCTTTACGCGGCCCGCAGCAAACCATATATAAATAGTCAAGTTTATGAATGAGGCGCAGATGAACAATTCCACCCCCCCTCTCGAAGGCACACCGCTGATCGCGCCCTCAAGCACCGATCACCCGCTCTACGAGCAAGTGGTTGAAGCCTGCCGCTCTGTCTATGACCCTGAAATTCCGGTGAACATCTATGAGTTGGGCCTGATCTATACCATCGACATCAACGCAGAGAACGCTGTGGCGATCAAGATGTCGCTGACCGCACCCGGTTGTCCGGTTGCGGGTGAAATGCCCGGTTGGGTCGCCGACGCCGTAGAGCCGTTGGCCGGTGTAAAGCACGTCGATGTCGAGCTAGTCTGGGAGCCGCCGTGGGGCATGGACATGATGTCCGACGAAGCCCGCCTTGAGCTGGGCTTTATGTAGCGCAGTCCCAACCCGAGCCTGAAATTGTAACGCAATCGACGCATCAGTGTCGTCAAACCGTTACAGCACCGCGTCAGTTGGAAGAGGAAATTCCAACTGACCGGAGCACCACAATGTCCCCCAAACTTTTCATCCTCGCCTTGGCGCTCATGCCAAGTGCAGCGCTTGCCGACGGGCATGCGGCCACGCTTGGCCTGTCCTATGGCCCACGTCCTGCCTACCTTATCGATAAGCTGCCCGAGGGCGCGCTCAAAGATAAGTTGATGTCATGCAGCGCGCAAACCCCTGCGCGCTCCAACTTCTCCATCGGGCACCGTGGTGCGCCGATGATGTTCCCGGAGCATACAGTCGAGAGCAATGTCGCCGCCGCACGCATGGGTGCGGGCATCCTTGAGTGTGATGTAACCTTTACCAAAGATCATGCGCTGGTTTGTCGCCATGCGCAAAACGATTTGCACACGACAACGAATATCCTCACCACCGATCTGGCTGCGACCTGTGTGACCGGCTTCACCCCTGCGCAGGGCGATGTCGATGCAACCGCTGAATGCCGAACGTCCGAGCTGACGCTGGCGCAGTTCGAAACCCTCATCCCCAAGATGGACAGCGCGGACAAGACCGCCACCACCGCGCAGCAATATCAGGGCGGCGTGGCGGATTGGCGCACACAGCTCTACACTGACAAAGCGACGTCCATGACCCATGCACAGTCGATCGCAGTGTTCAAATCATTGGGCGCGAAATTCACGCCAGAGCTTAAATCACCCTCCGTCGAGATGCCGCACAACGGCTTTTCCCAAACGGACTATGCGCAAAAGCTGGTGGATGAGTATGTCGCCGCCGGTGTCGCCGCATCGGACGTTTTCGTCCAAAGCTTTAACCTTGCCGATATTGAATACTGGATCGACACAACGCCCGAGTTCGGGGCGCAAGCAGTCTATCTGGTTGAATGGACAGACGGCTTTGACGAGCAGGCACCTGAAACATGGGTGCAGGACTTTGCCGCACTCAAAGCACGCGGTGTGAATTACATCGGTGCATCGCTCAATATGCTACTGACCGATGAAAATGGCGCCATCGCCGCATCTGCCTATGCAAAAGCGGCGTGGGACGCGGACATCAACCTCATCGCATGGACGCTGGAGCGGTCGGGGCCGTTGGCCCAAGGCGGCGGTTGGTATTTCCAATCCGTAGGCGACATCGTGCGCGACGACAGTGACTATCTGGTGGCCCTCGATGTGCTGGCACAGGACGCGGGCGTCGTGGGTGTCTTCTCTGACTGGCCCGCCACGGTGACCTATTACGCGAACTGCATGGGCCTCTGAGTACGACACAGATCACAACACGGCAGCGGGGGCTTGAGATTGCGCCTCCGCCGCCTTATCTTGGCATCAAAGGAGCACGTAAATGTTCAGTATTCCAGGCAAACAAGCCGTTACCATCACCGATAAAGCCGCGTCACAGATCATCAAGCTGATGACCTCCAAAGGCCATGCAGGCCTGCGTATCGGCGTGAAAAAGGGTGGCTGTGCGGGCATGGAATACACAATGGAATATGTCGATGATCCTGATCCAAACGACGAAGTGGTTGAACAGGACGGCGCGCGCGTGATGATCGCACCGATGGCGCAGATGTTCCTTTTCGGAACCCAGATTGATTATGAGACCTCCCTGCTCGAAAGCGGGTTCAAGTTCAACAATCCCAACGTCTCCGAATCCTGCGGCTGTGGCGAATCTATCAAATTTGACGAAACGCTTTTCGCGAAGTAATCCCCAGGCCGCTTGCACCAAGCCATTGGCAATACTGCAGTGATCGTGGTGGCTTATCCGCCTTTCTTCATGTGAAGATACGTCTCACCGAAGCGCGCGGCCAGATGATCGCCGGCAAGGACCACCTTATCAGAATTGGGCGGGGCGACATTCGTGTCATGCGCTGGATTAAAGAACAGCGGCACCGATATCCGCTCCGCTGAGCCCCCCACGACGCGGTGAGGCGTTGCGCGGACTTTTCCATCGGTCCAGGCCTCCATCATCTCACCGAAATTAATGACAAAAACGCCCGGCGCTGCTGATATGGGAATCCAGCCGCCGCCACGTGTGCGCACCTCAAGGCCTGGAGATCCGTCCGTGGCCAACAAAGTCAGGCAACCATAATCGGTATGGGTAGCGATGCCGAAATCCTTGGCACCCGCCCCTTCGGGACGCGCCGGATAATAGTTCCCGCGCAGCAAAGCCATTGGCGTCACAAACCCTGCGTCGAAGGCATCGCGCGGTGCACCAATCGCCTGCGCCACGCCGCGCAGCACGTCGAGGGCCACGGCACTGGCCGCCGTGTAATACCCGCTGATCACGTCTTTGAATGCCGCAGGGTGCGCAGGCCAAATGCTGGGCGCATAGACCGGCATCTGGCGGCGCGGGTCATCTGATGGCAGCGCCACACCGCTGTCGTAATACTGTTTGTAATCGGGATTGGCGTCCGGATTGACCTGCTCGCTGCCCGCCGCACCCCATCCGCGGTTCGCGCCCGTACCCGCCATGCTGACTGCTTGTTTTTGCGCCTCGGGGAGTTTGAAAAATGCGCGGTAGGTCTCGATCACATGGCGCACTTCGGCACTGCTCAATGCGGTGTTGTGCACGGTCGCAAAACCAACGCCGGTTGCGGCATCATGCATCGCACGCAGCGCCTGCGGCGTGCCCGCACTCAGTTCTGCCAGATCAATCGAGGGTATCATCGCGGTCTCCTTCACTTGCCGTGTAGCCATAGCGCGCCGGGCAGGCAAACGCCATGGCCCGTTGAACTGCACACCTGTCGGTGATACGTCCAATACACCCAACAAGGAGCGCAAGATGCGACGCAAACTGGCCGCAGGCAACTGGAAAATGAACGGGACCGCCGCCAGTCTGGCAGAGCTTTCGGCTTTGGGTGATCTGGACATCCCAGACGGCACAGACGTGCTGGTCTGTCCGCCTGCGACCCTGATTTCGCGGGCCTGTGAGGTGGCATCCGGCGGCACGATCGCCATTGGCGCGCAGGACTGTCACACCACGCGCAGCGGGGCGCACACTGGCGACATCTCTGCTGAAATGATCGCCGACACGGGCGCCACCTATGTGATCCTTGGTCACTCAGAGCGGCGCGCGGACCACGCCGAGACAAGCAGCATCGTGCAGGGAAAGGTACAAGCCGCATGGCAGGCCGGTCTGACGGCAATCATCTGCATCGGTGAGACGCTGGAAGACCGCGACGCGGGCAATACGTTGCAAATCCTCGCAGAGCAGCTTGCTGGCTCGGTGCCCGACGGGATCACGCCCGCCAACACTGTCATTGCCTATGAGCCTGTCTGGGCCATTGGCACTGGCCATGTGCCTGAAATGACGCAAATTATAGAGGCGCATGATTTCATCCGCGCGACCCTGTCGGCGCGGTTTGGCGCAACGACTGCTGATCTCATTCCGCTGCTCTATGGCGGATCGGTCAAGGCAGATAATGCCGCCGCGATCTTCAAATCCGAGAATGTCGATGGCGCGCTTGTCGGGGGCGCATCGCTCAAAGCATCTGACTTTGCCCCGATCATCAAAGCACTGGCGGAGAGCTGAACTTGACGCAGCTTTACCGCGCCCGATCCAAGACAAGAATCCCATGAAACACATCTCCCAATCACCGCATGATCCCGAGTTTGTGCAGGACCCCTACCCCTTCTACGACCGCGCGCGGGCGCAGGGGCCGGTGGTGTTCTGGGAAGATTATGGCATGCCTTGCGCCTTTGACGCAGACACGGTGTCCGCGCTTTTACGTGATCGCAGGCTTGGGCGTGCAGTCCCCGATGCACAGCGGGTCGCAGTGCCTGAGCACCTGGCGCCGTTCCACCGGATCGAGCAAAATTCCATGCTGGAGTTGGAGCCGCCGGATCACACCCGTCTGCGCGGTCTTGTACTGCGCGCCTTCACCTCACGGCGTGTCGCGTCGCTGCGCCCCGATATCGAGGCGATTACAGCAGAATTGCTGGCCGCACTGCCCCGTGACGCACCGTTTGATCTGATTCCTGCGTTTTGCACACAACTGCCTGTGCGGATCATCGCCCGCCTTTTGGGTGTGCCCGAAACGATGGCACCCGATTTGCTGCGCTGGTCGAACGCGATGGTCGCGATGTACCAAGCTGGCCGCAGCCGCGAGATCGAAGATGCAGCCACCGCCGCCGCAATCGAATTCTCCACCTTTCTCCTGCAGTATATTGAAGAACGGCGACACAAACCCGCCGACGATTTGATCACGCAACTGATTACGGCAGAGCAGGACGGCGCGCGGCTGAGCACGGATGAGCTGATCGGAACCTGTGTGCTCCTGCTGAATGCGGGGCACGAAGCGACGGTGCATAGCTTGGGTAATGCGGTGAAATGCCTGTTGGACCACCGCACCCCAACCACCGCGTTCGCCCCTGATCATGTGGTCACGACCTGTGAAGAACTGCTGCGCTTCACGCCGCCGCTGCATATGTTTGATCGCTATGTCTATGAGGACGTCGAGGTTGGCGGAGCTACCCTCAAGAAAGGCAGCCGCGTGGGCCTTGTGTTGGGCGCGGCGGGGCGTGATCCCGCGATATGCACAGACGCCCACAGCTTCATCCCTGAACGCGAGGCAAAACCCCACGTGGCATTTGGCGGTGGATTGCATTTTTGTGTCGGCGCACCCTTGGCGCGGATGGAAATGCAGATCGCGCTGCCTGCATTGTTTGAGGCACGGCCCAACCTCACACTCACCGCGCCGCCGCGGTTTTCAGACACATACCATTTTCACAAACTGGACCAGCTGATGGTCAGTGGCTAGAGCGGAAGCATGGTCGTTGATTTGATCTGCTCCATCGACAAAAGCGCAGTGACATTGTGCACCCGCACCTCCGATATCAGCGCCTGATAGAACCGGTCATAGGCGCGCGCGTTCTCGACACGCACCTTGAGGATATAGTCGATATCACCCGCAAGCCTGTGGGCCTCTTGCACCTCTGGCCGGTCTCGCAGCGCCTTGAGGAACCGCGCCTGCCAGTCGGCCTCATGCTCGGACGTGCGGATCAGCACAAAGAAACACGCCTCGAACCCCAAAGCTTCGGCATCTAGCACGACAGTGTGCTGTCCGATAACCCCTGCCTCGCGCAATTTTCGAATCCGGTTCCACACCGGCGTCTTTGAAGAGCCTACTTCACGCGCAATATCGTCCAACGACTGGCTCGCATCGCGTTGAAGGGCCGCTAAAATCTTCCGATCTGTGTCATCTATCCGGACGCTCATTCTGCTTCTCCGCTGTTTTCGAACCGCTTGTTCCAATGCCTTGCCCTGATAGAACATATGTTCTTATCAATCCAGACATATGGCGAAATACCGGAACAATATCCTATATTAGAGCCAATACAGCAGAGGATACCGCAGTCATGGACCACTTTCCGATTTTCCTGAGCACAAAGACCGCCCGCATCATCGTCTCGGGTGGCGGCGATGCGGCATTGGCCAAGCTGCGCCTGCTGATGAAATCCGAAGCCAAGATCACCGTTTTCGCCGCAGAAGCCGCGCCCGAGATTGCACAGTGGCACGAGGCGGGCAAACTAACGCTGGTGACACGCGCGATGGATTACGGCGATGCCATCTGTGCAAAACTGTTTTATGGCGCAAACGAGGATGCGGCAGAGGATGCGCGCACGGCGCATCTGGCCATGACCTGCGGCGCGCTGGTCAATATCGTCGACAACCTGCACGACAGCCAGTTCATCACACCCGCCATCGTGGACCGTGACCCCGTGACCATCGCAATCGGCACCGAAGGGGCGGCACCCGTCCTCGCCCGTGCGATCAAGGCCGATCTGGAAGAGCGTTTGCCACAAAGCCTCGGCACGCTGGCGCGGATCGGCAAAACCTTCCGCACTGCCTCCTATGCCCTGCCCTTTGGCCGTGCGCGGCGTGATTTCTGGCGGGCGTTCTACTTTGATGCGGGGCCCAAGGCGATTGCGGAGGGCGAGGACCAAGTGCAGCCCGCGCTCGATGCGCTGCTGGACCAACACCTGACCAAGCCTGCGCGCGCAGGACATGTGGCCTTTGTCGGCGGCGGGCCGGGTGATCCCGAACTGCTCACGCTCAAGGCGCGCCGCGCCCTTGATGAGGCCGATGTGGTGATCTACGACCGCCTTATCACACCCGAAATCCTCGAGCTTGCCCGCCGCGAGGCGGTGATGATCGACGTAGGCAAGGAAGGCTTTGGCCCCTCCACATCACAGGAATACATCAACAGATTGCTGGTCGAGCATGCCAAAACCGGCGCGCAGGTCGTGCGCCTGAAATCCGGCGACGCGACAGTCTTTGGTCGTCTGGACGAAGAGATCGATGCGGTGGACGAACATGGCATCGGGTGGAACATCGTGCCGGGCATTACATCGGCCTCCGCAGCGGTTGCCGCCATTGGTCAAAGCCTGACACGGCGCGGGCGCAATGCCTCTGTCCGTCTGCTCACCGGTCACGACACCAAAGGTTTTGCCGATCACGACTGGAAAACACTGGCCCGCTCCGGTGAGGTTGCCGCGATCTATATGGGCAAGAAATCCGCCCGTTTCATTCAAGGCCGCCTTCTGATGCACGGTGCGGACGCGCACACGCCGGTCACCCTGATTGAAAACGCCAGCCGCAAGGACCAGCGCGTGGTCGAGACAACGCTTGCCGCGCTGCCAAGCGCGCTTGAGGCGGCCCAGTTGAACGGCCCAGCCCTGACATTCCTCGGCCTTGCCCCGCGTGCGGCGATGGCTCTGGCTCCCACACTCAAACTTGAGGAGTTTGCATAATGCCCAAGGCTTTCAAACCATCCGTCCTGACGGCCAATGACCTGCTCAAAGGGGATGTCATCTATCTCAACGGTGAGACGTGGGTGCGTGATCTGGCAGATGCCGAAGTGCTCACCGACGAGGCGGACGCCGAAATTCGCCTGCTGGATGCCAGTGCGCAGGTCGACAAGGTCGTGGGCGTCTACCTCATTACGGTGGATAACGAAAACGACACACCACAAACGACACATTTCCGCGAGGCGTTTCGCGCCACCGGCCCGTCCAACTATGCCCATGGCAAAAGGGAGACAGCATAATGTACGCCTATACCGATTTTGACGACACATTCCTGACCGAGCGCAACGCACAGTTTCGCGCGCAGGTCGAGCGCCGCATCGACGGAAGCCTGACCGAGGACGAGTTCAAGCCGCTGCGCCTGATGAACGGTCTGTATCTGCAACTGCATGCCTACATGCTGCGCGTGGCCATTCCTTATGGCACGCTCAACGGCACCCAGATGGACCGCTTGGCCGATATCGCGGACAAGTGGGACAAGGGCTATGGTCACTTCACCACGCGCCAGAATATCCAGTACAACTGGCCCGAGCTGCGCGATGTGCCCGACATGCTGGATGCGTTGGCTGAGGTCGATATGCATGCGATCCAGACCTCCGGCAACACGATCCGCAACGTCACAGCCGATCATTTCGCCGGTGCCGCCGCTGACGAGGTTGCCGATCCACGCCCTATTGCAGAGCTGATCCGCCAATGGTCCACCGATCATCCGGAGTTCCAGTTCCTGCCGCGCAAGTTCAAGGTTGCCGTTACAGGCGCCAAGGCCGACCGCGCTGTGATCAAGGCGCATGACATCGGTTTGCGCATCGTCGAGCGTGACGGTGTTCAGGGCTTTGAAGTTGTTGTTGGCGGTGGCCTTGGCCGCACGCCGATGATCGGCAAAGTGCTCTATGACTTCGTTGCGTCCGAAGATCTGCTGCCCACGCTTGAGGCCATCGTATCGGTCTATAACCTGCTGGGACGCCGCGATAACAAATACAAAGCCCGCATCAAAATCACCGTGCATGAAAATGGCATCGAGGATATTCGTGCCCGCGTTGATGCGCGCTACAAACTCATCCGGCCGCAATTTACCGGCGTGGACCAGCAAATGTTGGCCCGCATCGAATCAGATTTCAAAGCACCCGATTTTGCGGACAAACCGCTGGGTGCCTATGAGGCCGCGTATACCAATGACCCGGTGTTTCGCGCTTGGGCGGATACGAACCTCAGCGCGCACCGCGCGCCCGGCTATGCCATCGTGTCAATCTCGCTCAAGGCGCATGGCGCCACGCCGGGTGATGCCACATCCGCACAGATGCGTGTGATGGCTGATCTGGCGCGGGCCTATGGCCATGACGAGCTGCGCATCAGCCATGAGCAGAACGTGATCCTGCCCCATGTGCACCGCGCAGACCTGCCAGCGGTGCACACCGCCCTCAAGGAAGCCGGTTTAGGCACGGCAAACATCGGGCTGATCTCCGATATCATCGCCTGTCCGGGCATGGATTATTGCGCGCTTGCCACCGCACGCTCGATTCCGATCGCACAAGAAATCGCGGTCCGCTTTGACGAGCTGAAGCTCGAGCATGATGTGGGTCCGCTCAAGATCAAAATCTCGGGCTGTATCAATGCCTGCGGCCATCATCATGTGGGCCACATCGGCATTCTCGGCCTCGACCGTGCGGGCGTGGAAAGCTACCAGATCACGCTGGGCGGAGACGGCACCGAAGACGCCGCAATAGGCGAGCGTGCAGGCCCCGGTTTCTCCGCGGAGGAGATCGCTCCAGCAATCGAGCGGATCGTTGGCGCCTACCTTGACCTGCGCACCGAGCGTGCCGAGACCTTCCTCGATGCCTACCGCCGTCTTGGTCTGGCCCCGTTCAAGGCCGCCCTCTACCCCGAGGCAAAAGCCAATGCCGCTTGATCAGCCACTGGCCGCACGTGTGGACGCGCTCAACACCGCGCTCAAGCATCACGCGGCAGTCGACGTGCTGCGCCGCGCATTCGAGGCTGCGCCAAAGATCGCAGTTGTCTCCAGCTTTGGTGCGGAAAGTGTCGTGTTGCTGCACCTTGCCTCGCTGGTGAAGCCGGACGTGCCGGTGATCTTTATCGACACAATGTTGCTGTTTCCCGAAACGCTGACCTATCAGCGGGAGGTGGCGCGCAAGCTGGGTTTGCACCGCGTCGAGACTGTGCGCGCGGATACGGCACTGGCTGATCCCGACGACACGTTGCACCAACGTGATACCGATGCCTGCTGTGATCTGCGCAAGACCCAAGTGCTGGAAAAGGCGCTGGCGGGTTATGACGGTTGGATCACAGGACGCAAACGGTTCCAATCGGGACAGCGCGCGGACCTGCCCGCCTTCGAGGTTGAAGAAGCCACAGGCCGGATCAAGGTGAATCCGCTGGCCCACTGGACCCCGCATGACGTGCAGGAATACATGGCCGAAAACGGATTGCCACGCCATCCATTGGTGGCACGCGGCTACCCTTCCATCGGGTGTTCACCCTGCACCACGCCCGTAGCCGAGGGCGAAGACCCACGGTCGGGACGCTGGCGCGGACAGCAAAAAGAAGAATGCGGCATTCATTTTGTGAATGGCAAAATGGTACGGACAGGAGCGAAACAATGAGCGTTATTGTAACTGACAGCGGGTTTTCCAGCGATGACTGGACTACCTCGTTTTGCGGGACCGGTGCGGCCAATGATTGCGCGGCACTCGACCTGCCTTCGGACACCGACCCAGAGCAGGTGACGCTGACGCCTGCGCTCGAGATCATCCGCGTCGATTTTCCTTCCTCTGCGGACGGGCGCGGATTCACCATTGCCCGCGCATTGCGCCTGCGCGGCTATACCGGTCGTCTGCGGGCGCGCGGGCATGTGTTGGCCGACCAATACGCCATGGCCCGCCGCAGCGGATTTGACGAGGTCGAGATTGACGATGCCCTCGCTGCGCGCCAACCCGAGGACCAATGGAAATTCCGCGCAGACTGGCGCAGTTCCGACTATCAGGACCGCCTGCGCGGCTGAACCGCATTTGCCGCACTGCGCCACCGCATCGGCGCATTGCACGCGGCCCCTCATTTATCTAGTAAAAGGACCGTGGAGCATCGCTCTGCGGAGAAATCATGACTGAGCAAAAATCTGTGAATACCGATACTGCAAAAGCCGTCCCCACCCTGCCCGATGCACAGACCGTCACCTCGGTCACACACTGGACCGACCGGTTGTTTTCATTCCGTGTAACGCGGCCAGCCAGCCTGCGCTTTCGCTCGGGCGAGTTTGTGATGATTGGCCTGATGGGCGATCCACACCCTGAGACGGGCAAGGTAAAACCGTTGCTGCGCGCCTATTCCATCGCATCGCCTGCGTGGGACGATGAATTGGAGTTCTATTCGATCAAAGTACAGGATGGCCCGCTTACTTCGCGGCTCCAGCACATCAAAGTGGGCGACGAGATTATCCTGCGCCCCAAGCCTGTCGGCACCTTGGTGCATGACGCACTGTTGCCAGGCAAACGTTTGTGGTTCTTTGCCACCGGCACAGGGTTTGCGCCATTCGCAAGCCTGCTGCGTGAGCCTGAGACCTATGAAAACTTCGATGAGGTCGTGATCACCCATACCTGCCGCGATGTGGCCGAGCTGGAATATTCACGCAAGCTGATTGAAGACCTGCAAGCCGACGAAATGATGCAAGAGCTGATTGGCACCGAGAACCTCGCCAAGATCCGCTATTACCCCACCACCACACGTGAACAATCGCCAAAGATGGGCCGCATCACCACTTTGTTGGAAGACGGTACTGTGTTCCGCGACCTTGGCATTGACGGCATCAACGTAGAAACGGACCGCGCGATGGTATGCGGCTCTATGGGCTTGAACACCGATCTCAAGGTTATCCTTGAGGGGTTCGGCCTTGAGGAAGGGGCGAATTCGGATCCCAAGCACTATGTGATCGAAAAAGCCTTCGTCGGTTGATGTGGGGGTTTCCTCGCTTCTGAACAAGCGCAGGAGATATCAATCGACCATAAAAAAAGCCGCCCTTATCGGGGCGGCTTTTCTCGTTGGTTTGCTCTAGGAAAGCTTACAGGCCAAGTGCTTCGCGGATCGCGGCAAGCGCTGTTTGCAACAGCTCAGGATTGTCTTGTGCTGCTTTTACACCCTGGCTCAGAACAGTTTTCTGAAGTGGGCCAAGATCGGACTCTTCGAGAAAGCTTGTGACGCGGTCAATGTTGAAGCCATCTACAGTCAGCAACTCTGTTAGCGACTCTGGTGTCTCTTCGGTGCCTGCTGCAGCTTCTTCAACTGCTTGGGTTGTTGCAGGATCGGTCGCCGCTACAACTGCGGTATCGGTGGTCGCGTCCTCAACAGCTTGCGCTGTGGCGTTGGCTGCGTCGGTTGCTCCCTCTGCCACGTCATTCGCTGCATCTGCTGTAGCATCTGCTGCGTCATTTGCTGCCTCTGCTTTCGCATCTACGGCATCCCCAGCTGTGGCTGCGGCGGCGTCTGCGGCTTCGTTTGCTGCGTTTGCGGTATCATCGGCTGCTTCGGCTGTCGCATCTACGGCTGTGTCTGCTGCCTCGGCTGTCGCATCTGCTGCGTCATTTGCTGCTTCTGCAGTTGCGTCAACTGCGTCGCCGGTGCCTTCGGTTACAGCTGTGACGGCATTATCTGCGTTCTCCGCAACGGCGTTCAGTGCGCCGGTCACGGCCTCATCTGCGGCTTCAAGTGCGCCATCGGTGCTTTCGGCCAAACCGTCAACTGCGTCGGCAACTGCGGTGGTCGCATCGTCGGCGGCATCTGCAATAACGTTTGCAGCATCTTCTGCGGCCTCAGTGGTGGCTTCAACGGCTGTTGATGCTGTATCGGACGCAGTGGTCGAAAGTTCTTCGACGCTGCGGCCTGAATACAGCATGTATCCCCCAACAGCCACGATGGCTGCGACAACAATCCAAACAATATTCTTCATAACATTTCCCCTTCTTATTAAACACGCACCGGACAAACCGCCCGAATGCATCGCCTTGGCGACCAAATGCGCATGCAGGCGCGCAGGTTCAAGGGGAAAACACACCCCACCGTTATCAAGCGCAATGATTTTCGCCTTGAAGGGCGCGCTGTGCAGGTCTACTTTGTGAAATCTGTAATACAACAATCAAAGGACGACCATCATCGCTCGCAGACCACATAACGCACCGCCGCAACGTGACACCGGCCCGCGCGTCAATGAGAACATCCGCTCCACTGAAATCCGCCTGATCGGCGCAGATGGCGAAAATGCCGGCGTTGTAACGCCCGCACGCGCTATGGTTATGGCTGAGGAGGCAGGTCTCGACCTTGTCGAGATCTCGCCGAACGCGAACCCACCCGTGTGCAAAATCATGGATTTCGGCAAGTTCAAATACGAGACGCAAAAGCGCGAGGCCGAGGCCCGCAAGAAACAAAAGATCATCTAGATCAAAGAGGTCAAGTTTCGTCCGAATACGGATACGAACGACTATGACGTCAAAATGCGCAACGTGTACAAGTTCCTCGAGAATGGCGATAAGGTCAAAATCACCCTGCGCTTCCGTGGTCGCGAAATGGCGCACCAGAACCTTGGGCGTGAACTGCTCGAGCGGGTTGCCGGCGATACAAAAGAACATGGCAAAGTCGAAAACTTTCCAAAAATGGAAGGCCGCCAAATGGTCATGCTGATCGGGCCTTTGCCCAAATAAGCCCACTTTATCTTTGACAGATAAAAAAGCCCCGGCTCACGCGAGCCGGGGCTTTTTGCATTGGTGTAAAGTGAAGCCGCCAAGCACCCTGCCCGACGACCCCGCTTTGCTCTGGAAGGTTCAGCCGTTGATCGCAGCGACCGCCCGTTTTGTCATGACACCAACAAGATGCGCGCGGTAGGTGCCCGATCCGTGTAAATCACTGATCATCTGCGATCCGTCAGCCTTGAGGTTCACCACAGCATCGGCGGAGAAATTACTGCTCAAAGCCTGCTCAGCCTCGGTCCAGCGAAACACACCGTTCTCAGAGGCACCCGTCACGGCCACGCGCACTCCGTCCGCGAATTTCGCCACAAACACTGCAACCAGCGGGAAGCGCGACGCAGGCTGAATATGCTTTTCGTAATGCGATGCGGCCGGAATGGGGAAGCGGACTTCGGTGACAATTTCGCCCTCTTCCAATGCTGTGTCGAACATACCTTGAAAGTAGTCATCGGCAGCAATCTCGCGGCTGTTGGTGACTACGGTAGCGCCAGAAGCCAGCACAGCCGCCGGATAGCACGCAGACGGATCATTGTTGGCCACAGAGCCGCCAATCGTGCCGCGATTGCGCACGGCCGGATCACCGATCCGCGCCGCAAGGGAGGCAAGGCCGGGATAATCACCCGCCGCTTGTGCCGCCACGGTGGCGTGGGTCGTGCCGCCGCCCACACATAATTCACCGGCATCGTTCTTACGCACGCCCTTCATCTGGGCAATCCCATGGAGCGAGACCAGCACCGAAGGAGCCGCAAGCCGCGCCTTGAGCGTCGGGATCAACGTTTGGCCACCGCTCATCGGTTGTGCCTCGTCGCGTGCCAACGCCTTGACTGCGTCCTCGACAGTGGTGGGTGTTTCGACATCAAAATTATACATCTTCTGTTCCTCTCCGCAGTGCGGTCCGTTTGGTGTGCGGACCTGACCCCTGCATCAGTTTGTCTATATACTTGCGGGTGCGCCGTGCCCCGCAAACAGCATGAAGTGGCAGAGCGCGCGGACGCGCCCCGCCGCTCCTCTAGCTATTCATCGCTTCCCACACACGGTGCGGCGAAACAGGCATGTCGATATGTGCCACGTCCTTACCGCCTGACCGCATCGCATCAAGCACCGCGTTCACCACCGCCGCCGGAGAGCCGATGGCCCCCGCCTCACCGCAGCCTTTTACGCCTAGCGGGTTGTGCGTACACGGTGTCTGGCACGAATGGTCGACATCATAGAACGGCATGTCAGAGGCACGCGGCATGGCATAATCCATGTAGCTCGCACTCAGGAGCTGGCCGTCGTCGTCATAGGCACAATTCTCGAGCAGAGCCTGCCCGATGCCTTGTGCCAGACCGCCGTGGACCTGACCGGTCACAATCATTGGGTTGACGATATTGCCGAAATCATCAGCAGCAAAGAAACGCTCGATGGTGACCTGACCTGTCTCGGGGTCCAACTCTACCTCGCAGGCATAGGCGCCTGACGGGTAGGTAAAGTTGCTGGGATCATAGAACGCCGTTTCTTCCAGACCCGGCTCGATCTCTTCAAGCGGGTAGTTATGCGGCACATAAGCGGCAAGTGTCACATCGCCCCAAGCAACGGATTTATCCGTGCCCGCTACGGTGAACGCACCGTCTTTAAGCTCCACATCACCCTCGGACGCCTCCAACAGGTGGCTGGCGATCTTAGTGGCTTTTGCGATGATTTTTTCCGTTGCCCGCACCATGGCAGAGCCGCCCACCGCAAGGCTGCGTGAGCCGTAGGTGCCCATGCCCATCGGTGTGTTGGCCGTGTCGCCGTGTACGATTTCAACCATATCCTCGGGAATACCGATCATATCGGCGACCACTTGGGCAAAAGAGGTCTCATGTCCCTGTCCGTGGCTGTGCGAGCCGGTCATGACGACCAGACCGCCGGTCGCGTTGACCCGAACGGTGCAGCTCTCGAAGAGACCGGCGCGCGCGCCAAGTTGCCCCACAAGGTTGCTGGGCGCGATGCCACACGCTTCGATGTAGCAGTTCACGCCGAACCCGCGCAGCTTGCCCTTGGCCTCGCTGTCCTTGCGACGGCTCTCAAAGCCCGGAATGTCGGCCATCTCTTCAAGCTTGTCCATCGTGGCCACATAGTCGCCCGTGTCATATTCGACAGCGACTGGCGTGGCATAGGGAAACTCCATGATGAAGTTCTGACGGCGCAGTTTGATCGGATCGACTTTCAACTCGTGTGCTGCTTTGTCGATGAGCCGCTCAAGCTGGTAGGTTGCTTCGGGACGGCCCGCACCGCGGTACGCATCGACCGGCACGGTGTTGGTAAACACCGCCTTTACGTTCACATAGATCAGCGGCGTCTTGTAGTTGCCCGCCATCAGCGTGCCATGCAGCCATGTGGGCACAGACGGTGCAAATGTGCTCAGATACGCGCCCATGTTGGCATAGGTGTCTGTGCGCAGGGCGGTAAAGTTGTTGTCTTTGTCCAGCGCCAGCTCAATCTTGGTGACGTGGTCGCGGCCATGTGCGTCCGACATGAACGCCTCAGAGCGCGACGAAGTCCATTTAACCGCACGGTTGCAGGCTTTCGCCGCGAAGGTCACAAAGGCTTCTTCCTGATAGTGGAAGATTTTTGTGCCAAAGCCGCCGCCCACATCAGGGGCCACAACGCGCAGCTTATGCTCGGGGATGCCAAGCACAAACGCGCCCATCAACAGGCGGATCACATGCGGGTTCTGCGACGTGGTATAAAGCGTGTGATCGCCCGTGCCACGGCTGAATTCGCCCACGGCCACGCGCGGCTCCATCGGGTTGGCCACAAGGCGGTTATTCACCAGCTCAAGGGTAGTGACGTGATGCGCCTCCTCGAACGCCGCATCAACGGCACCTTTGTTTTCTTCAACAAAGCCCCAATCATAGCACAGGTTCGATGTCAGATCGTCGTGGACCTTTGGCGCGTCCGCTTTGACCGCGTCCTTCATATTCACGACCGCAGGCAGATGGGTTATGTCGAGGACAATCGCCTCTGCCGCATCGCGCGCCTGCTCCAGCGTGTCGGCCACAACGGCCGCAATCGGCTCGCCTACGTGGCGCACCTTGCCGTGGGCCAATACGGGGTGGCGCGGCTCTTGCATGACTTCGCCGTGCTTGTCCGTCACCTGCCAGCCGCAAGGAACCGATCCTACGGCCTCGAAATCCGCGCCGGTAAAGACTTTGACCACACCTTCCATGCCTTCGGCGGCGGAAATGTCGACAGAATTGAGCGTGCCATGTGCGACATCAGAGCGTAGAAAATAGACGTATGCCTGCCCGTTTACGTTAATATCATCTGTGTAGTTGCCTTCGCCGGTCAAAAACCGGATGTCTTCACGCCGCTTGCTGCTGACGCCGATACCACTGTCCTTTGGCATTTGAATTCTCCCTGATGGCGGTGCGTTCTCTCAGCACCAAATCTGATTTTGCGGACGATACCGCAGGGCTGCCGTCCCGCCTCCTCGCGGACCGGCAGCAAATCCTTGTTATTCGGCAGCGATGGCGCTGACGTCTTGCCCCGATGCGGCCATGATCGCCTTGACGATGTTATGGTAGCCCGTGCAACGGCAGATGTTGCCGTCCAGATAGTGGCGCACGTCCGCCTCCGTAGGCTTTGGGTTGTCCTTGAGCAGGGCTGCCGCAGACATCACCATGCCGGGCGTGCAAAAGCCGCATTGCAGGCCGTGATGGTCCTGAAACGCCTGCTGGAGTGTGTTGAGCGTACCGTCAGGTGCTGCCTGACCCTCGATGGTGGCGACATCCGCGCCTTGCGCCTCAATGGCCAGCATCGAGCATGCTTTGACAGCGAGCCCGTCCACATGCACCACGCATGCGCCACACTGGCTTGTGTCGCAGCCCACGTGCGTGCCTGTCAGCCCCATGTTTTCGCGCAGAAATTGCACCAGCAGCGTGCGACCTTCGACTTTGCCGGATGCAGCCTTGCCGTTCACGGTCATCTTCACTTCGGTCATTCGTGTCCTCCCAGACTTCTCGGATTCATAATCATTGCACAGAGTTAAGCATGGCGCGGCGAGGTTGAGAACCAAAAACTTGTGACCGCCAGATATCTGGGCAGATTCAATCGCTGCGGCGCGGGCGGCGGGGCTGGGGTCGGGTCGGAATTTCCTTGAGAAGGCCGCCCACCCCCATCGCTGCAATGTCGCGCGCACTTACCCCGATACCGCAGACAACGCGCGACAGCACCCAATCCGCCCCGTTGAGCGCGGGCGAGCGTGCGCAGCCTGGCAGGCCAATCACCTGCTGCAGGCCTGCTGTCTCCCCTGTCTGCCGTGTGCCCAGAAACAACAGGTTGCCAGGATCGACGGGCATGCCGAAGCGGATGATCTGCCCCCCCGCCTGTACCAGCGCGGAAGGTGCGACATCGTGCAAGTCCGAGGTGGCCGAGCCGGTCAGGATCAGGACAAGCGGCGTGCGCGCGATACTCATTGCCGCGCTCAGCTCTGCGGTGCGGTGCGGCACCGTCACCACATCATCCAGCGTGACGCCCAGCGCCACAAGCCTGTCTTCGATGGCAGCGCGGCCTTTCTCGCCTGCGCCCCCCGGAATCTCAGTGATGATCAGCGTCGCAGCACCCATCACCGGACGCGCCATGCCCACTGCACCTGTGGCAGCGGCAGTCGCCTGCGTGAGTGCGGATTGTGCAACGGCGTAAGAAATAATCTTGATCGTGGCGACCATATCGCCTGCGCGCAATTGGTGGTGTGCAGGCACCGTGGCCACGGTGATCATCGGATCAACCGCATTGACCGCCTCAAGCGCGGCAACGTCAAGCTGTGCGACCCCTGCACCTTCCGCGATCAGGTTCACGCGGCCGGTAAACGCGACCGAGCGGCGCAAACCGCGGCCGCCCGCCAGCAGCGCATCGGCCAGCAGGTCCGCCGCGTCGTTCTCGCCCACATCCCCATGCTCGAGCCGTGCAACAGTGACCTGTGCGATCTGCGCCTGCACAAGCGCGTCAATCTCCGCCTGCCCCAGCACGACACCTTTGCGCAGCCGCCCGTCCGGCAGAGCGACGGAATGGGCCAGCACACAGCCCAGCGCCTGCGCCGTTGGAACCGGGCCAAAGATCATGCTTTGCGCAAGATTTGTATCATCTGTGCCAGAATAGACACGGCGATTTCCGCAGGCCCCGACGCCCCGATATCAAGTCCGACAGGCCCGCGGATGCGCGCGATCAAATGCGGATCAAATCCGGCTTCGGTCATCCGCTCGATGCGCGATGAATGGGTCCGCTTGGACCCCAGCGCACCGATGTAGAACGCGCCCGACAACAGGCCGACCTTCAGCGCGGGATCGTCCAGTTTGGGATCATGGGTCAGCAGCACCAGTGCGGTGCGCGTGTCGATACCCGCCCTTTGCAATGCGGCATCCGGCCAGTCGTTGATCACCTGCACCTGCGGAAAGCGGGCTTGGGCACCAAAGGCTTCGCGCGGGTCGATCACGATGGGGTCAAACCCTGCAATCTGCGCCATGGGCACCAATGCCTGCGCGATATGCACGGCCCCCACCACCATGAGCCGCAAGGGCGGGTTGTGAATGGCCACGAATATCTGCGTGTCTTCCTCCACGCCGGAGCGGTCCGTGCGAAACCGGTCGCGGTGCCCTTCATGGACCAGCGCGCGATGACTGCCGTCCAATGCGACCTCATAGGCGACAGGCGTGCGCGCAGCACGGGCCGCCACCAACGCCTCAAGCGTTTCTTGCGGCATACCACCTGCGCCAATGGGTTCGACCAGCACACGGATAGTGCCACCACAGGCCAGACCAACGGCAAAGGCATCGCCATCACTCACGCCGTATTCAAGCAATTTGACCGTGCCTTCCTCCAGCGCCTCCAAGGCTTCAAGGACAACTGCCCCCTCCACACAGCCACCCGAGACAGAACCTTCCATCTCCCCCTCCGAGGAGATCGCCATCTGCGCACCCACGCGACGCGGCGCGGAGCCCCACGTCTCAATCACGGTGGCGAGGGCCGCACGTTTGCCTTCGCCTATCCAGGTCGCCGCATGTTCGGGTGCACCCATCGGTGTCGTCATATCCGTATCGCTCCCTGACAGAATTGACCCCAAGCGTCCGACAATCGCGGTCCATGTGCAAGGGAGGATCGTGTTCACTTGCACAGCAGCCACTGCCCCACTACATCACATAGGAAGACACAGCAGACGGAGAGCCACATGCCCATGCAAGCCCGCGAGATCGAAGACCTGTTGCGGATCACCTTCCCCGATGCGCAGATCGTCGTGCAAGGCAATGACGGCGTGCATATGTCCGCCATGATTGTCGACGAGAGTTTTCGTGGTAAAAACCGTGTGCAACAACAGCGCGCCGTCTATGCCGCCCTCAAAGGCAAGATGGACGGCCCCAGCGGGGAGCTTCATGCCCTCGCCCTGACAACCAAGGTACCTGAATGATGATGATTCTGTTCTCCGCCCTTGTGGCCATCGCGCTGACAGCCGTGGCGGTCAAAGCACTGACACCCCAAAAGCGGCCCATCGCCGTGCGCAAAGAAATCGTAAGGAAGAACCCATGAGCGACGCAAAGACCAAGATCAACGAAACTGTCACAGCCAATGATGTTGTATTGTTCATGAAGGGCACAAAAGAGATGCCGCAATGCGGGTTCTCGAACAAAGTGACCGGCGTGCTCACGTATATGGGGGTGGATTTTGTCGACGTGAACGTCCTCGCAGATGAGGATATCCGTCAGGGCATCAAGGATTTTTCCGACTGGCCCACCATTCCCCAGCTTTATGTCAAAGGCGAATTTGTCGGCGGATGCGACATCATCACCGAGATGACCCTATCGGGTGAGCTTGATACCCTGCTGGCCGCCAATGGCGTGACCTTCAATCAGGAGGCTGCGGATAAAATTCGCGAAGCCAACGCCTGAACACTGATTGAGAGAAAGTCGAAAAAAAAGCGCCTCGCAGAAATGCGGGGCGCTTTTTTGTTAGGCTAAGTGCGGCAGTGGGTTCAGGCTCTGTGGCCTCCCCCCGCTAACCGCCGACCTTTTCATCCACGGATGCGGCCAATGCTTCGGCGCGGGCGGCAATCTCTTGCAGGGTGTCGGTGACCGATTGAGGCACCACCGGCACTTCGATCCGCTCGGGCTCCACCACGACGTTGCGCAGCCCTTCAAGCTCTGCTTCACGCTCTGCCAGTTCCGCACGCACTTCGAGGATCTTGTCCTCCACGCTTGCGGTTTTATCCGCCAGCATCAGGCCCGCCATCAACAGCATCCGCGCTTCCGGCATACGGCCCACGGCATCGGCAAGAACTTGCGCCTCGTCATCTAGCATTTTGGCGGCGGAGTGCAGATAGCTTTCCTCCCCCTCCTGACAGGCCACATCGAAATGGCGTCCGCCGATGGAAATCTTGACCTCTGGCATTATGCGTCCTCCTGCGGGGGGGTATCTGCTGCGGCGTCCAGCAAGGGCTGAAGACCGGCAAGTATCACCGATGCTTCGGCCACATCTGCTGCGCGGGCGGCACGCAGGGCTTCAAGCTCGGCCAGCATGGATTTGTTGATCAGATGTGCGTCGCCCAGCCCTTCGGCATTGGCGGCCCGCAAAGCCTCACAGGCATCACTCAGCTGTGCATTGGCACGGCGCACGCGCTGCAGCTCGATATCAAGCTGGGTCATGCGCGCCTCGCTCTGCTCGACCTGCGTGCGCAGACTTGCTATCTCGCTGTCGGATTTGGCGCGCAATCCGCGCACACGCTCTTCGAGCTGCGCATTGGCGGTTCGCTCTTCTTCCAACGCGCTCTGCATGTCGGCATCCGCAGATGCGTCTTTTGCCGCGCCCAGCTTGTCCAGACCAAAGGCGACCTGATCCATCGCTGCGGTAATCCGCCGCTGCAATTCTTCGATATCGCTCATATGCCCCTCATGCTCTGCCAAGGACGAATCACTTGCGCCCGTTATTTATGCAATCCTACCGAATGCGTGCATAAAATGCTGCCCCCCTTTCAGAACAGCGGCTTGAGGCGAATTCCTCATGCCGCACATGAAGGTTTTGGGCACAGCCATCTGCTTGAACTTTTTGACTGTCCTGCTAAGGAACCTGCAACTGGCACGGGTTTAATCCGCCTCCTCTGTGTCGCCCCTCATGTATAAGGAGTCCGCGCGCGTGGATCTCAAAGCCCTCTCAGCCGCCAACCCCGATCACTGGTCAAAAGCAACAGCCATCCGTGCGCTCGCACTGGATGCGGTCGCACAGGCGAATTCCGGCCACTCGGGCATGCCCATCGGGATGGCTGACGTGGCCACGGTCCTGTTTCAGAACCACATGAAGTTCGACGCAAGCGCGCCGACATGGCCCGACCGTGACCGGTTCATCCTGTCTGCGGGCCACGGCTCCATGCTGATCTACGCACTGTTGCATCTGGTGGGGGATGAACAGTTCCCGATCGAGCAGATCCGCGATTTCCGCCAAATGGGTGCGCGTACCGCAGGCCACCCCGAGAATTTTCTGGCCGACGCGATCGAGACGACCACTGGCCCACTGGGCCAGGGCATTGCCAACTCCGTAGGTTTCGCCATGGCGGAGGAAATCCAGCGCGCCACATACGGTGCCAAAGTTGTCGACCACCACACCTATGTCATCGCAGGCGATGGTTGCTTGATGGAAGGGGTGAGCCAGGAGGCGATCACCCTCGCGGGCCGTCATAAGCTGAGCAAGCTCATCGTAATGTGGGACAACAACAACATCACCATCGACGGTCCGGTGTCCCTGTCGGATACGACCGATCAGGTTGCACGCTTCAAGGCCGCGGGTTGGGACGTGCAGGAAGTCGACGGGCATAACCCCGACGAGATTGATGCCGCACTCAGCGCTGCGCGCAAGACCGACACACCAAGCATGATTGCGTGTAAAACCCACATCGCCCTTGGCCACGCGGCCCAAGACACGTCCAAAGGCCATGGCGCACTCACCGATCCCGCACAGATGGTCGCAGCGAAAGAAGCATGGGGCTGGACAGCAGCGCCCTTCGACATTCCTGCCGATATCAAGTCCGCATGGGAAAAAATCGGCAGTGCCGGTGCGGACGCACGCCGCGCATGGGAAGAACGCTTCGACAAGATGCCGCGCAGCAAACGCGAGACGTTCAACCGCGCTCTGGCCGGTGATGCGCCCAAAAAGCTGAGCGCCACGATCAAAGCGTTCAAAAAGCAAACCTCAGAGAACGCGCCGAAACTTGCGACACGTGCCTCGTCTGAAAAAGTGCTCGAAGTAATCAACCCGATCATGCCCGAGACTGTGGGCGGCTCGGCTGACCTTACCGGCTCCAACAATACCAAGACGCCTGATCTGGGTGTGTTCGACCTCGACAGCCGCGACGGGCGCTATGTCTATTGGGGTATTCGCGAACACGGCATGGCATCTGCGATGAACGGCATGGCGCTGCACGGTGGGGTGCGCCCCTATTCCGGCACGTTCATGTGCTTTACCGACTATGCCCGCCCCGCCATGCGCCTGTCGGCGTTGATGCAGATACCGGTGGTCTATGTGATGACCCATGACAGCATCGGTCTGGGCGAGGATGGACCGACGCACCAGCCTGTTGAACATCTGGCCATCAGCCGCTCGACGCCCAACACGCTGGTTTTCCGCCCTGCTGACACGGTCGAGACTGCGGAGGCATGGGAGGTCGCCCTCACCGAGCGCAGCCGGCCTTCCGTGCTGTCACTGACGCGCCAAGGACTACCCACCGTTCGGACCGAGCATAAGAACAAGAACCTCACGTCACAGGGCGCCTATACGCTGGTGGATGCCGACGGCAAACGTCAGGTCATTCTGATCGCAAGCGGCTCTGAAGTGGCCGTCGCACTTGAGGCGCGCGATCTGTTACAAGCCGAAGGCATCGGCACGCGGGTCGTCTCCATGCCATGTATGGAGCTGTTCGCAGAGCAAGACGATGCCTACCGTAAGCGGGTGCTGCCGGGTGGCGCGGTTCGGGTCGGCATCGAAGCCGGTGTGCGCCAAGGTTGGGATCAATGGCTGCTGGGTGAGCGCGGTAAATGGGGCAAGGCCGATTTCGTCGGCATGGACCGCTTTGGTGCTTCCGCCCCCGCAGATGAGTTGTTCGAGAAGTTCGGCATCACGGCGCAGAACACTGTCGCCAAGGTAAAAGCGCTTCTCTAACCTTCGAATCTGTTACCTGAAAAACGACACGGTGGTGCTCTTTTAGAGGGCGCCGCCGTTGATTTTTGCAGGTCGGATAGCCATATCGGCTGATAAACGCCGCTCTCGCCACATTTACGGCGGTCTTCGGCCACAAAGACAAAGTATCGTTATAGGCGATTGATGTTAACAGGTTGTTCATCTTTAGGTGGAATACGGAAACTGTTGTGATCGTACAACTGGGAGTCTGGACATGGCTTATCTTATGACCGCAATCGCGACAGGCGGTGTCGCGGCCCTTATTACGTTCTTCACCGGTGGCAGCATCGGGCAGGTCGCATGGAATTATGTACTTTACGGGCATATGGGTATGCTCGTTCTTCTCCTCGCCGCTATAGCGAGCAGCAAATACTATGGCGAGCAAGCAGAAGACTAGGTCGGTGCTTCGGTTATCCGCGTCCCCTAAACCTGTTACACACACTACTACGACGTAAAGGCGATGCAGTCCGCGCGATATCGCACAGACACCAATGCCCACAACCAGCGGTGTCCCCTACTTCGAGAAGACCTTCCGCCAAACCGGCGTAATCAGCTTTTCGCCAACGGGGATCAGCAGCAGGCCGATTGCCAGCCCCAAAACACCGTCGATCCCTGCCTTAACCAGCCATTCGGTAAATCCGTTCCAGCCTGCGGGTACCAGATGACCCACCGATGCGGCTGCGCTGTGGATAACATTCTCGGGTCCGGCGATGCCCAACTCTTTTAGACCGTGCACAAGGATGGAGCCGCCGACCCAAAGCATCGCTGCCGTGCCCACAACCGTCAGTGTGCGCAGAAACCCCGGCATGGCTTTTACCAAACCGCGACCAACGGCGCGTGTCGTCGACAACCGCCCTGCCCGCGCCATGGCCAGCCCCAGATCGTCCATCTTCACGATCAACGCGACAGAGCCATAAACAGCCACAGTGATCATCACCGCGACGGTCGCCAGTGTTGCCGCTTCCATCCAGAAATTGCTTTGCGGGATCGCAGCAAGGGAAATGGTCATAATCTCTGCTGACAATATAAAGTCGGTCTTGATCGCGCCTTTTGCTTTTTCTTCTTCGAGTTTTGCCGGATCAGCCTGCACAGCCTTGTCACCGGGGTGATCGGCGTGGCCTTCGCTCCACCCCAATACATATGCGACCTTCTCGGCCCCCTCAAAACACAGATAGGCCCCACCGAGCATAAGCAGCGGCGCAATCGCCCATGGCGCGAACGCAGACAGCGCCAAACCCGCCGGCAGCAAGAACAACAGCTTGTTGCGTAAGGATCCTTTGGTGATGCGCCAGATGATCGGCAGTTCGCGGTCGGCCTCAAAGCCCGAGACATATTTCGGCGTCACCGCTGCATCGTCGATCACGGCGCCAGCAGCTTTTGCGGAGGCTTTGGCCGCCTGCCCGATTACATCATCGACGGAGGCTGCCGCCACCTTTGCAATCGCTGCGACATCGTCCAACAAGGCAATCAGTCCGCTCACACCACTTCTCCGTCTTTTATAACCTCATTGTGAGCTAGCGTGTGCGCGCATGATTGCCAATACTCCGCACGTTATCGCTAACGGTGTATTTTAACGCTAACATCCCGACAGGATGGTCCATTCGCTCTGGCCCCTTTGGCTCTTGCATGCCTATAGCAAGCCAACAGATCCCCCCAAGGAGGCATCCCATGACCATCAAAGTCGGCATCAACGGTTTTGGCCGCATCGGCCGCTGCACCCTGTCCCACATCGCCCAAAGCGCGCGTGACGACATCGAAGTGATCAAGCTCAACGCCACCGGACCGATCGAGACCGCCGCGCATATGCTGAAATACGATTCCGTGCATGGCCGCTTCCCGAACGAGATCACCATCGACGGACGCTACCTCAACCTTGGGAAAAACGACATCGAGGTCATGTCCTCATACAATCTAGAAGAGCTTGACTGGTCCGGCTGTGACGTGGTGCTGGAATGTACCGGTCAGTTCAACGACGGAAACAAGGCGCGCGCGCATATCGAGCAAGGTGCGAAAAAGGTGCTGCTGTCGGCACCGGGCAAGAACGTGGACCGCACCGTGGTGTTCGGTGTTAATGATTCTGCCCTGTTGAAGACCGATTTGATGGTGTCCAACGGGTCATGCACGACCAACTGCCTCGCGCCACTTGCCAAGGTCATGCATGAGGCTGTCGGGATCGAGAGCGGTCTGATGACCACCATCCACAGTTATACCGGTGATCAGCCGACGCTGGATCGGCGCCACAGCGATCTTTACCGCGCGCGCGCAGCGGCCCTTGCGATTATCCCAACCTCCACCGGTGCCGCGAAAGCGTTGGGTGAAGTGATGCCTGAGTTGAATGGCCGTCTTGATGGTACCGCGATGCGCGTACCAACTCCGAACGTGAGTGCGGTCGACCTGACCTTTACAGCCTCGCGCGATGTGACTGTCGAAGAGATCAACCTCGCCGCCAAAATGGCCGCCGAAGGTGGGATGTCACGTGTCATGGCCTATGATCCCGAACAGAAAGTCTCGGTCGATTTCAACCATACCGAGCAAAGCTGTATCTTTGCGCCTGACCAGACCATCGTGGTCGCCAACCGCACCGTGCGCGTGCTGGCATGGTATGACAACGAGTGGGCGTTTTCGGTGCGGATGGCCGATGTGGCCAAGGCGATGGGTCAGCTTGGCTAAGGCTTGCTGCAGGGCGTGCCCTGCCCTAAAAGAAGCGGTGCAGCTGTTTGAGGGTAAGGCATGACCAACAAGATCGCATTTGTGCTGGCCCTGCTGATCGTTGGCGCAATCGTGATCGACGTCGCATTTTTCGGCACCGATCATGCGCTGTTCCTCGCGAAAAAGCTGACGGACCTGATCGAGTGGATTGCTTTCTGGCGCTAACGCCTTCGAAAATCTGGCCCTAAATTCATCATTATGAGGCATTGTCGGTCAGCCACGGTTGACTTGCTCTGCGTGCGCCGCACTCTTGGCTCACGAAATATGATCAAATGAGGTGAGCGATGACGATCAAGCTTGGTATAAACGGGTTTGGGCGGATTGGCCGGAACGTCCTGCGCGCACTGGTCGAGAGTGGGCGCAGCGATCTTGAGGTCGTAGCGATCAACGATCTGGCCCCGTTGGAGACCTCTGCCCATCTGTTTGAATTCGACAGCGTGCATGGCCGTTACGGCCGCGACGTTCAGGTTGGCGAAGGCACGCTCGATATCGGATTTGGCCCCATCCGCATCACATCGGAACGTGCGCCGGAGCATTTGCCGTGGGCGGACGTCGATATAGCGCTGGAGTGTACAGGTTTTTTTCGCAGCCCTGAAGACGCGGCCCGCCACCTCCAAAACGGCACTGGCAAAGTTCTGTTGTCCGCCCCCGCAAAGGGCGAGATGAAAACCATCGTGTACGGCGTAAACCACGATATTCTGACAGCGAATGACCAGATCGTCTCGAATGCGTCCTGCACCACCAATTGCCTTGTCCCGCTGGCCCATGCCCTTGATGCGGCGTTCGGGATTTCGCATGGCCACATGACCACTGTTCACAGCTATACTGGCGGGCAGCCGGTTCATGACACCGCCCATTCCGACCTGTACCGCGCGCGGGCTGCTGCGCTGTCGATGATCCCGACAACCACCGGCGCGGCGGCTGCGATGGGTTTGGTGCTGCAACAGCTGGCGGGCCGCATTACCGGCACCGCAATTCGCGTACCCACGCCAAACGTCTCCTGTGTCGATCTGGTGGTCGAACTGAAGCGGAGCACCGGCGCAGACGAGATTAACGACGCCCTGACACAAGCGTCAAAGGGTATGGAAGGCGTCATGGGGGTGACCACACGCAAACTTGTCTCGACCGATTTTAACCATGATGCACGTAGCACTATTGTTGCTCTGGACCAGACGTCTGTTCAGGGCGGCACGCAGGCGCGCGTGCTGGCGTGGTATGACAATGAATGGGCGTTCTGTAACCGCATGCTCGATACAGCGGCGGCACTGGCGCGGGCATAACAGCTATTTGGTAAAACGAGCCCTGAGTTCTGCGTTCACACGGGGGGTCACAAATTTGCTCACGTCGCCATCCAGGCGCGCAATTTCCTTGACCAGCTTGCTTGCAATCGCCTGATGCTGCGCCTCGGCCATCAGAAAGACGGTCTCGATCTCGTCATTGAGCTGCCGGTTCATGCCAACCATCTGGTATTCATATTCAAAATCCGCCACAGCCCGCAGACCCCGGATGATCATCCCGGCCCCTACATCCTGCGCGCAGTTGATCAACAGGTTCTCGAAGGGATGCACGACGATCTCGGTGGCGGTGTTGCGCGCCAGGACCGTGCACTCCTCCTCGATCATCGCGACACGTTCTTCGAGGGTAAAAAGCGGTCCCTTGTCGCGGTTGATCGCAACCCCGATTACCAGCTTGTCCACAAGGGTGGCCGCACGCCGGATGATATCAATATGTCCCAAGGTGATGGGGTCGAAGGTGCCGGGATATAGGCCAACGCGCATGCGCAGCGCTCCTTGGGGTCAGGTATTAACGGATACCAAGCAAACATGCAGGGCGGCCAGATGCAAGGGCTGCTAGTGCCCTCTGATCATCCCTTCCAACGCGTCTTTCTCCATCGCAAGCTCGGTCAGGCGCGCCTTGACCACATCACCGAGCGAGATCAGACCGATCAACACGCCCTCTTCAACCACGGGCATGTGACGAAACCGCCCTTCGGTCATCTGTTCGAGCACCGCATCCGCGCGCATGTCGCGGGTACAGGTCACAAGCTTCGAGGTCATGATATCGGCCACCGTCGTCGTGAGGCAGCCAGCGCCTTTGACGCCCAAGACCCGCACGATATCACGCTCCGAGACGATACCGTCGGGCGTTTGGTTATCCCGCGACACGATCACGGTGCCGATTCGGCGCTCCGATAACAGCTTTGCGGCCTCCGCGATGCTCGCCGAGGGCAGCACCGACACCACGCTGTCGTCCGCCTTGGACTTCAGGATCTGAGAAACAAGCATTGATCGTCCTCCCCTTCACAGGTCTAAAACTACATCTATCGTGCTGCCTTGGAGGCGGATGTGTCAAGCGCGGCGCGCAATTTGCCCCTACCGCCCGCCTTTCTGGCCGACTAGACTGCTGTTAATTCAACAGGAGATGCCCCATGCAAGAACTCACCCATTACATCAACGGCGAACATGTCAAAGGCACGTCAGGACGGTTTGCCGATGTGATGAACCCTGCGACCGGCGAAGTGCAGGCGAAATGCCCGTTGGCTAGTAAGGAAGAGCTCGAGACTGCGGTTGCCTGCGCCGCCGCCGCACAGCCCAAGTGGGCCGCGACAAACCCGCAGCGCCGCGCGCGGGTGCTGATGAAGCTGGTTGATCTGCTCAACCGCGATATGGACATCCTCGCCGAGGCGCTCAGCCGCGAGCATGGCAAGACGTTGCCGGATGCCGCAGGCGACGTGCAACGCGGCCTCGAAGTGGTCGAATACTGCATCGGTGCGCCGCAATTGCTCAAAGGGGAATTTACCGATTCCGCCGGACCGGGCATCGACATGTATTCCATGCGTCAGGCTCTTGGCGTCACGGCCGGCATCACGCCTTTCAACTTCCCCGCGATGATCCCGATGTGGATGTTTGCGCCAGCCATCGCCTGTGGAAATGCGTTCATCCTCAAACCGTCGGAGCGTGACCCTTCCGTTCCGCTCATGCTGGCGGAACTGGCCGAGGAAGCGGGCCTGCCCAAGGGGATCTTGCAGGTTGTGAATGGCGACAAAGAGGCTGTTGATGCCATCCTGTACAATGACATCATCCAGTCCGTCGGCTTTGTCGGGTCCACCCCAATTGCCGAATATATCTACAGTACCGGCTGTGCGCAGGGCAAACGGGTGCAGTGTTTTGGTGGTGCGAAGAACCACATGATCATCATGCCCGACGCTGATATGGTGCAGGCTGCTGACGCGCTCATCGGGGCCGGTTACGGCGCTGCGGGCGAACGGTGCATGGCAATCTCGGTTGCGGTGCCTGTGGGCGATGATACCGCCGACCGCCTCATCGAGGAGCTGGTCCCACGCATTGAGAAGCTCAAAGTCGGCCCCTACACCGCCGGCAACGAGGTAGATTATGGCCCCGTCGTCACCGCCGCCGCCAAAGCCAACATCGAACGTCTGGTGCAAACCGGCATAGATCAGGGTGCAAAGCTGGTCGTAGACGGACGTGACTTCAAACTTCAGGGTTATGAAGACGGCTATTTCATCGGTCCGCACCTGTTTGACCATGCCACCAAGGACATGGACATCTATACACAGGAAATCTTTGGACCTGTGCTGACCTGTGTGCGCGCCCAAACCTATGAAGAGGCATTGGGGCTGGCAATGGATCATGAATACGGCAACGGCACCGCGATCTTTACCCGCGACGGGGACGCGGCGCGCGATTTTGCAAACCGAATCAATGTCGGCATGGTGGGCATCAATGTGCCCATCCCCGTACCGCTTGCCTATCACACCTTTGGTGGCTGGAAAAAATCGGTCTTCGGTGACCTGAACCAGCACGGCCCCGACGCCTTCAAGTTCTACACGCGCACAAAAACCGTAACCGCGCGCTGGCCCTCCGGCATCAAAGAAGGCGGCGAATTCTCAATTCCCGTGATGGAATAATCCTTACCCCCCTGCGGGGGGCCTGAGTGAGTTTTTGCATGGGAACTTTGGTGGAGCGGCATTGCGTTTGGCGCCGCCCCACCGCCTGAATTTTTCGGGGTCTGACCCCCTGAAGAACGGGCCGGTCGCGATCAAATCGCACCAACCCGTTAGGAGAACAGCATGGATTTTGCACTGAGCGAAGAACAGACAGCTATTTTCGATATGGCTTATGCCTTTGGCCAAGAACATATCGCGCCCCATGCGCAGGCTTGGGAAAAGGCCGAGACGATCCCAAAAGAGCTGTGGCCGCAGATTGCGGAGTTGGGGTTTGGCGGGCTTTATGTCTCCGAGGAGGCCGGTGGTTCTGGTCTGTCGCGGCTCGATGCGACACTGGTGTTCGAGGCCCTCTCGATGGCCTGCCCTTCCGTAGCGGCGTTCCTGTCGATCCACAATATGTGCGCCAAAATGCTCGACAGCTTTGCAGCAGATGCACTCAAGGACCGGATCATGGACGATGTTTTGTCGATGAACACCGTGCTGAGTTATTGCCTCACAGAGCCCGGATCGGGATCAGACGCCGCAGCGCTTAAAACACGGGCCACACGCACCAACAGCGGCTACTCTCTCAACGGGACCAAAGCGTTCATTTCAGGGGGCGGATATTCCGACGCCTATGTCTGTATGGTCCGCACCGCCGACGGTGGCGCTTCCGGCGTATCAACCGTCTATGTAGAAGACGGCACAGACGGCCTCAGCTTTGGCGGATTGGAAGATAAAATGGGCTGGCGGAGCCAACCGACGGCACAAGTTCAGTTCGACAATTGCGATATTCCAGCCGGAAATTTGGTTGGAGATGAAGGTAAAGGTTTCAAATATGCGATGATGGGGCTGGATGGTGGGCGCTTGAATATTGCGGCCTGCTCTTTGGGCGCGGCACAAACTGCGCTGGACAAGACCCTCGCTTATATGGGCGAACGACAGGCTTTCGGAAAGCCGATTGACCAGTTCCAAGGCCTGCAATTCAGGCTGGCGGATATGGAGATAGAGATGTCAGCCGCCCGTGTCCTGCTGCGCCAAGCGGCATGGAAGCTTGATACCGGCGCGCCGGATGCCACAAAGTACTGCGCCATGGCCAAGAAGTTCGTGACCGAGGTCGGCAGTCGTGTCGTGGACCAGTGTCTGCAACTGCATGGCGGATACGGGTATCTGGCGGATTACGGCATTGAAAAGCTGGTGCGCGACCTGCGGGTACATCAAATCCTCGAGGGTACAAACGAGATTATGCGCGTCATCGTGGCGCGCGATATGTTGAGCAATCGCTGAGGGGTCTGCCGCATGAGTGACGTTGATATCCGCATCGTCGGGCGCGCGGGGCGGATCACGCTCAACCGGCCTAAGGCATTGAATGCGCTAACATATGACATGTGCCTCGCGATAAGCGCCGCATTGGAAGCATGGCGCACCGACGACGCCGTTGCCCTCGTCGTGATTGACGCAGCGGGGGATCGCGCGTTTTGTGCAGGCGGAGATATAGCAGAGCTTTTTGCCACTGGCACCAAAGGCGACTTTGCCTATGGCCAACAATTTTGGGCCGATGAATACCGCCTGAACCATGCCATTTTCACCTATCGCAAACCTGTCGTTTCGTTCCTGCAAGGGTTCACCATGGGCGGCGGTGTTGGTGTCGGGTGCCACGGTTCGCACCGCATCGTCGGCGAAAGCAGCCAAATCGCCATGCCGGAATGTGGCATCGGACTCGTGCCCGATGTTGGCGGCTCGTTGATGCTCGCACTAGCTCCCGGTCGTGTCGGAGAATACTTGGGGATAACAGCACACCGAATGGGGGCTGCGGATGCTATTTATGCAGGTTTTGCAGACATCTACGTGACGCAATCAATGTGGACAAATTTAATTGCCATGCTCGAAAAAACCGGTGATGCAACAATCATGGCTGCGCATGCAACTACGCCCCCCGACGGCACATTACTGGCGCAGACCGAGCAGATAGATCAGCTTTTTGCCGGTGAAACACTGGGCGATATCATGCGCGCGCTCACGGCAGACGGCAGTGATTTTGCGAAAGATGCGCTGAAGCTGATGGGGCGCAACGCCCCTCTGTCGATGGCCTGTACCGTTGAGATGATCCACCGTCTGCGCGGTCCGTCCCTGACGATTGAAAAAGCGCTCGAGCATGAATACCGGTTCACCTCCCGGGCAATGGAGCATGGTGACCTTCTCGAAGGAATTCGCGCCGCGATCATCGACAAAGACCGCAATCCACAGTGGCAATATCCGCAGTCTGATGTGCCCATGGCGGCCATTTCCAAGATGCTGCGCCCGCTCGATAAAAATGCACCTCGTTTCTAAACGGAGATTGGTATGACCCCCTCGAAGATCGGATTTATCGGCCTTGGCAATATGGGCACGCCCATGGCGCATAACCTCGCGCAGGCAGGCCACCACGTCACCGGCTTTGATACGGCGGGTACCGCGGCGCAGGGCGTGACAGTTGCCAAGACCGCGCAAGAAGCCTGTGACGGGGCTGATTTTGTGATCACGATGCTGCCCAATGGCGCGATCCTGCGCACAGTGGCGGATGAAATCCTGCCGGTGATGCGGGCGGGTGCCACGCTCGTCGATTGCTCAACCGTCGATGTGCAAAGCGCGCGGGACGTCGCCGCCCAAGCGGCGGATGTGGACATCGGATTTGTCGATGCTCCCGTCTCCGGCGGCGTTGGCGGCGCATCGGGTGGAACGCTGACTTTTATGGCAGGTGGCACACAAACCGACTTTGAAAAATCGGCCCAGCTGTTTGATATTATGGGGCAAAAGGCGGTGCATTGCGGTGATGCAGGTGCTGGCCAAGCCGCGAAAATCTGCAACAACATGATCCTCGGAGTGACCATGATCGCCACCTGTGAGGCGTTTGCATTGGCCGACAAGCTGGGCCTTGACCGGCAGAAAATGTTCGACGTCGTGAGCACCTCGTCAGGATACAGCTGGTCCATGAACGCCTATTGCCCCGCCCCCGGTGTCGGACCCACCTCACCTGCCGACAATGATTACACTCCCGGCTTTGCGGCGGAGTTGATGCTCAAAGATCTGGGCCTGAGCCAGCAGGCGGCAGAAGCGGCAGATGCAGATACGCCGATGGGGGCGCTCGCACGTGCGCTTTATGCCCGCTTTGTCGAGGATGAAGGCGGCAAGGGCCGCGATTTCTCTGCGATGTTGCCCCGGTTCGAGGCGCGTGGACGAGACAGTTGATGTCGTAAAAGGGCAATATCGCGCGGGCCAAACGCGTAGGCTGATCCAAACAGACCGAGGATCAACCATGAACCTGCCCTTTGATAGATTTGCGCACAATCTGCGGTATGAAGATTTGCCGCCAGACCTGCTCTGGACGCTGCGGCGCTCTTTTACTGATACGATTGGCACGGCGGCGGTCGCGTCGACGACGGAAATGGCGGATATCGCACGGCGCGGCGCGGTGGCGCTTTTCGGGACCGGTGGCGCGGGTGCGGCGCGCATCTTGATCAATGGCACGGCGGTCAGTCCGTCAGGTGCGGCCATGGCGGGCGCATTTACCATCGACGCGGTTGATGCCCATGACACCACATCGCCCGCCAAAGGGCATGCGGGCTCAGCAGTTTTTCCTGCGCTGCTGGCCCTCGCTGATGCAATTGACCGGCCCGTCACGGGTGCTGAATTCGCGATCTGGCTGGCCATCGCCTATGAGGTGAGCTACCGCGCGGGCCTCGCGCAGCACGCCACCTGCGTGGACTACCATACCTCAGGGTCATGGACGTCAACCGGGGTCGCGGTGGCGGTCGCGCGGGGATTGGGGCTTTCGTCAGACCAGATGCGCCATGCAGCGGGCATCGGGGAGTATCACGGCCCCCGCAGCCAGATGATGCGCTGCATTGACCACCCGACAATGGTGCGCGACGGCGTGGGATGGGGCGCGCCGAGCGGGCTGACAGCGGCATACCTAGCCGCGGAAGGGTTCACTGGCGCGCCTGCCCTCACCTGTGAGGCAGCACCAGAGCATTGGGAGGATTTAGGCCACACATGGCGCACAGTAGAGGATACCAGCTACAAGCCCTATCCGTGCTGTCGGTGGGCGCACCCGTCTATTGATGCGGCAGCCGATTTGATGATGGCCCATCAGCTCAGCGCGCAGGATGTCGCCGCGGTGGAGATCAGGACATTCCACTTGGCCACGCGGTTGGCAGGTCACAACCCAAAGACGCTGGATGAATTCAGCTATGCCATCGCTTTTCCTGTGGCTTGCATGATTGTGCGCGGTCAAATCGGTGTGCCGGAACTGGCGCCCGAGACGCTGGCCGATCCGGAGATACTGCGGGTGAGCCGAGCCACCCGAATTATTGACGATCCGCATTATACCAAGATTTCCGTCGGCAAACGCTGGGCCGAAGTAACGATCAAAACCACGGATGGCCGCAGCTTTACCTCCGCACCGCGCACACCACGAGGCGACCGCGACCTGCCGCTCAGCGATGCGGAGATATCGCAAAAGTTTCACCTGTTCGCCGACCCGGTCTTGGGCCACAACCGCGCATCCGAGATCGAGGATTTGTCCGGCCGGTTTGACAACCTTGGCGCAGGCGCTTTCCAACGCCTGCTTGATCTGTGTCTTAGTGCGCCGTGATCATTCTGCAGCGGCTTTTGTGCGCGGGGTCAGCATCGGCTTGAGGTATTTTCCAGTGTAGCTGCCTTCAACCTCGGCCACCTGCTCCGGCGTGCCTTTGGCAACCACTTCGCCGCCGCCATCGCCCCCTTCGGGACCGATATCAATGATGTAATCAGCGGTCTTGACCACATCGAGGTTGTGTTCGATCACAATCACAGAGTTTCCCTGATCGACCAATTCATGAAGGACTTCCAGCAGCTTGCGCACGTCCTCGAAATGCAGACCTGTCGTCGGTTCATCCAGAATATAGAGGGTACGACCGGTTGAGCGTTTGCTCAGCTCCTTGCTCAGCTTGACGCGCTGCGCCTCGCCGCCTGACAGGGTCGTCGCCTGCTGCCCCACTTTGATATAGCCAAGGCCGACGCGCATGAGCGCATCCATTTTTTCCCGAATAGACGGCACAGCTGTAAAGAACGTCTGCGCATCCTCGACCGTCATATCCAGCACGTCCGCGATGCTTTTGCCTTTGAATTTGATCTCGAGGGTCTCACGGTTGTAGCGCGCACCTTTGCAGGTCTCGCACTCGACATAAACGTCCGGCAAAAAGTGCATCTCGATCTTGATCACGCCATCGCCCTGACAGGCCTCACAACGTCCACCTTTGACGTTAAAGCTGAACCGGCCCGGTTTATACCCCCGCGCCTTTGCCTCCGGCAGGCCCGCGAACCAATCACGGATAGGCGTGAACGCACCGGTATATGTCGCCGGGTTTGACCGTGGCGTGCGACCGATGGCACGCTGGTCGATGTCGATCACCTTATCAAGGTGCTCAAGCCCTTTGATCGTCTCGCAAGGTGCGGGCGTTTGCCGTGCACCATTGAGATTCATGGAGGCCGTTTTGAAGAGCGTTTCGATGGTCAGCGTCGATTTACCCCCGCCCGACACACCCGTCACACAAACAAATTTCCCGAGCGGAAAATCAACTGTGATGTTTTGCAGGTTGTTGCCGGTGGCTTTGACCACCTGAAGCTTCTTTTTGTTCCCCTTGCGTCGTTTCGACGGCACCGCAATCGAACGCGCCCCGGTCAGGTACTGCCCCGTGAGCGAGTTTGGGTCGTTTGCCACATGGTCAGGCGTGCCGTGGCTGACCACTTGACCGCCATGCACACCGGCGCCCGGCCCAATGTCAAAGACATAGTCGGCCTCGCGAATGGCTTCCTCGTCATGCTCTACCACGATGACCGTATTGCCTTGGTCGCGCAGGTTTTTAAGCGTCAGCAACAGGCGGTCATTATCGCGCTGGTGCAGGCCGATGGACGGCTCGTCCAAGACATAGAGAACACCAGTCAGGCCAGAGCCGATCTGGCTTGCCAACCGGATGCGCTGGCTCTCGCCACCACTTAGCGTACCACTTGAACGTGCAAGCGTAAGATATTCTAATCCAACATTATTCAAGAAACCAAGGCGCTCTCTGATCTCTTTCAAAATAGCCTTGGCAATCTCGTTATTCTGGACGGACAGAGCCTCGGGTACGATATTGCACCACTCCCATGCCTCGCGGATGGACATCTGTACGACCTGCCCAGCATGCAGTAGTTTATCACCCTTGCCGATCTTCACGGCCAGTGCTTCGGGACGCAGGCGGTAGCCATCGCATGTGCCACAAGGGCGGTTGTTCTGGTAGCGCTCGAACTCTTCACGGATCCAGTTGCTGTCTGTTTCGCGGTAGCGACGTTCCATATTCGGGATCACGCCCTCAAAGACGCGGCTCACCTCATAGACACGCCCGCCCTCGTCATAGCGGAACTTGATCTCTTCCTTGCCTGAGCCATAAAGGAAGACCTGCTGGATTTTTGGGGCGATGTCTTTCCATTTGGCCGACTGGCTAAAGCCGTAATGCTTGGCGATCGCTTCAATGGTTTGCTTGAAATAGGGGCTTTTGCCTTTGCGCCACGGGGCCAGTGCGCCATCGTAGATTTTGAGGTTCTGGTCCGGCACCACAAGCCGCTCGTCAAAAAACAGTTCTTTGCCCAGACCGTCACAAGACGGGCATGCCCCAAAGGGGGCGTTGAATGAAAACAGCCGCGGCTCAATCTCGGGAATGGTGAAGCCACTGACAGGACAGGCAAATTTCTCGGAGAAGGTGAAACGCTCCGGCTCATCCCCTGCCGTCTCGAGGATCGCGATGCCGTCGGCAAGATCAAGGGCGGTGCGCAAACTGTCCGCCAACCGCGTCTCTAGCCCTTCGCGCACAACAATCCGGTCTACGACCACATCGATGTCATGGCGGAATTTCTTATCCAGCGTAGGCGGCTCGTCCAGCTCGTAAAACTCGCCGTTCACTTTTACGCGCTGGAAGCCGGTTTTGCGCAGTTCCAGAAACTCTTTGCGGTACTCGCCCTTGCGGTCGCGGATGATGGGGGCCAGCAGATAGGCGCGGGTCCCCTCCTCCATGGTCATGATGCGGTCGACCATATCCTGCACCTGTTGCGCCTCGATAGGCTTGCCGGTGGCGGGGGAATAGGGCGTACCGACGCGCGCGAACAGCAGGCGCATATAGTCGTAGATCTCTGTCACGGTGCCCACGGTAGAGCGTGGATTTTTCGACGTCGTCTTTTGCTCGATCGAGATGGCAGGCGACAGCCCCGAGATGTGATCCACATCGGGTTTCTGCATCATATCAAGAAATTGACGGGCATAGGCGCTCAGACTTTCGACATAGCGGCGCTGCCCTTCGGCATAGA
>JBATTJ010000105.1:0-13599 GCA_049670485.1 Sulfitobacter sp. | reverse complement strand
CCCCCTAAAGGTCGGGAGAAACCAAATGATCCAGATGCAGACCAACCTGGATGTTGCTGACAACAGCGGCGCACGCCGTGTTCAGTGCATCAAGGTCCTGGGTGGTTCCAAGCGTAAATACGCCTCCGTAGGTGACATCATTGTCGTCTCGGTGAAGGAAGCCATTCCACGCGGCCGTGTTAAGAAGGGTGATGTCCGGAAGGCCGTCGTCGTTCGCACCGCAAAAGAAGTTCGTCGCGACGATGGCACAGCCATCCGTTTCGACCGCAACGCTGCTGTTATCCTGAATAACAACAACGAACCTGTCGGCACTCGTATCTTCGGACCGGTTGTTCGTGAGCTGCGCGGCAAGAACTTCATGAAAATCATCTCACTCGCTCCGGAGGTGCTGTAACCATGGCTGCTAAGCTTAGAAAAGGCGACAAGGTCGTCGTGCTTGCCGGTAAGGACAAAGGCAAAGAGGGTACGCTCTCTTCCGTTGATCCAAAGACTGGCAAAGGCATCGTTGATGGCATCAACATGGCCATCCGCGCCACGCGCCAATCTCAGGAATCTCAAGGCGGTCGCATCCCTAAAGCGATGCCAATCGACCTGAGCAATCTGGCGATCAAAGATGCGAACGGCAAAGCCACTCGTATCGGCTTCAAAATGGACGGCGACAAAAAAGTACGCTTTGCCAAAACAACAGGGGACGCAATCTGATGCTTGATACCGCAGCATATACCCCCCGCCTTGAGGCCGACTATAATGACCGCATCCGTGCGGCCATGAAAGAAGAGTTCGGCTACAAGAACGACATGCAGATTCCGCGTCTGGACAAAATCGTCCTGAATATCGGTTGTGGCGCAGAAGCTGTCCGTGACAGCAAGAAAGCCAAATCCGCTCAGGAAGATCTGACACTGATCGCAGGCCAGAAAGCATTGACCACCATTGCCAAGAAATCCATTGCGGGTTTCCGGGTACGGGAAGAAATGCCACTGGGCGCAAAAGTGACACTGCGCAGTGACCGCATGTACGAATTCCTTGATCGTCTGATCACGGTTGCAATGCCCCGTATCCGTGACTTCCGCGGCATTTCGGGCAAATCTTTTGATGGCAACGGCAACTATGCCATGGGCCTGAAAGAGCATCTCGTGTTTCCAGAAATCGATTTTGATAAAATCGATGAAAACTGGGGTATGGACATCGTAATCGCCACCACGGCGAAAACCGACGCCGAAGCGAAGGCAATGTTGAAGCTTTTCAACATGCCCTTCAATTCTTAAGCGCGGAGAGGAATAGATATGGCTAAGAAATCCATGATCGCACGCGAAAAGAAGCGTGAAGCACTGGTCAAGAAATACGCCACCAAGCGTGCCGAGCTGAAAGCTATTATCAGCGACGAAACCAAGCCGATGGAAGACCGCTTTCGCGCCTCCCTGAAGCTGGCCAAACTTCCACGCAACTCTTCTGCTGTGCGTTTGCACAACCGTTGCCAGCTGACCGGCCGTCCACACGCCTATTATCGTAAACTGAAAATCTCGCGGATCGCGTTGCGGGATCTTGGCTCAGCAGGCCAGATCCCCGGCATGGTCAAGTCGAGCTGGTAAGGAGCATATCAGATGACCGATCCTATCGCAGATATGCTGACACGCATCCGCAACAGCCAACTCCGTGGCAAATCCACTGTCATGACCCCAGCTTCCAAGCTGCGTGCATGGGTGCTGGATGTGCTCGCCGACGAAGGCTACATCCGGGGCTATGAAAAGATGACAGGTGCCAATGGCCACCCAGCCATCGAAATCAGCCTCAAGTACTACGAGGGCGAACCTGTTATTCGTGAGCTGAAGCGGGTTTCCAAACCCGGTCGTCGCGTTTACCTGGGCGCACAAGACATCCCATCGGTCCGTCAGGGCCTCGGTGTGTCGATTGTCTCCACCCCACAGGGTGTGATGTCGGACGCAAGCGCACGCGCAGCCAACGTTGGCGGCGAAGTGCTCTGCACCGTATTCTAAGGAGAATTTGATGTCTCGTATTGGTAAAAAACCGGTCGATCTGCCCAGCGGTGTTACCGCCTCGGTCAGCGGCCAGACCATCGAAGTGAAAGGCCCCAAAGGGGTCCGCAGCTTTAAAGCAACTGATGATGTAACCATGAGCGTTGAAGACAACGTTGTGACCATCACGCCACGCGGCAAATCCAAGCGCGCGCGCCAGCAGTGGGGCATGTCCCGTACGATGGTGGGCAACCTTGTGACTGGTGTCACCGAGGGTTTCAAGAAAGAGCTTGAGATCCAAGGTGTTGGTTACCGTGCTGCCATGACTGGCAACACATTGAAACTGAACCTCGGCCTGTCCCACGACGTCGATTACACGCCACCTGAAGGTGTCACTGTAACCGCGCCCAAGCAGACCGAAATCATTGTGGAAGGCATTGACGAACAGCTTGTTGGTCAAGTCGCTGCGAACATTCGTGCATGGCGCAAGCCCGAGCCCTATAAGGGCAAAGGTATCCGCTATAAAGGTGAGTTCGTCTTCCGCAAAGAAGGCAAGAAGAAGTAAGGACGCAAGAGATGGCAAACAGCAAAAGACAACTGTTCATCAAACGCCGCTTGCGCGTTCGGAACAAACTTCGTCGCACGAACCGGGGCCGTATGCGCCTCTCCGTGCACCGCTCCAACAAGAACATCAGCGTACAGCTGATCGACGATGTGAACGGCGTAACACTCGCGTCCGCCTCGTCGCTTGAAAAAGATCTTGGCGTTGTGGGTAAAAACAATGTCGAAGCAGCGACAAAAGTGGGTGCGGCAATTGCCGAACGTGCGAAAGCTGCCGGTATTGAGCAAGCCTACTTCGATCGCGGCGGCTTCCTGTTTCATGGTAAAGTGAAGGCTTTGGCCGACGCAGCCCGTGAAGGTGGTCTGAAAATCTAAATAAATCGGCAGGGCTTTTGCCCTGCCGCTTCTTATTTGAAGAGGATTTACATCCTCTCGATGATCCGGGGGCCTTGTGCCCACCGCGATTGTGAAAACAGGGCGATTGCCCGCAAGCTTAAGGAGGCCAGCATGGCCAGAGATGACAACCGGGGCGGCAATCGCCGCAACCAGCGTGACGAGACACCAGAATTTGCTGACCGTCTGGTCGCGATCAACCGCGTGTCCAAAACCGTCAAGGGTGGTAAGCGCTTTGGCTTTGCCGCACTCGTCGTAGTCGGGGATCAGAAAGGCCGCGTAGGGTTTGGCAAAGGTAAAGCCAAAGAAGTGCCCGAAGCGATCCGCAAGGCCACCGAGCAAGCAAAGCGCCAGATGATCCGCGTGCAACTGCGCGAAGGTCGCACGCTGCACCATGACATGCAGGGCCGTCACGGCGCTGGTAAAGTTGTCATGCGGACGGCCCCAGAGGGTACTGGCATCATTGCCGGTGGTCCAATGCGCGCCGTTTTCGAAATGCTGGGCATCAAGGACGTTGTGTCCAAGTCCATCGGTTCGCAAAACCCGTACAATATGATCCGCGCCACGATGGACGGATTGAAAAAAGAACAGTCGCCCCGTTCTGTCGCGCAGCGCCGCGGTAAGAAAGTCGCCGACATTATGCGTACACAGGACGGCCCGAAGGTCTCCGGTGAGCAAGCACCCGTCGTTGAGGAGGCATAAGCATGGCCAAAACAATCGTGATCAAGCAGGTGGGTTCGCCCATCCGCCGCCCCGCAGACCAGCGTGCCACGCTGATTGGTTTGGGACTCAACAAAATGCACCGTGTGCGTGAGCTGGAAGACACGCCATCCGTGCGTGGCATGATCCGCAAGATCAGCCACATGGTGGAGATCGTAGAAGAGAAGGGCTGAACTCCGGGTCCGTGACGGTAATGCCTGTACGAAAATCAAGTTGAATGCTTGAGAAGATGCCAAGCAATCAACTAAACTTTATTTCAGAATAGTGCCTCGTAGGAAACTGCGAGGCACTATTTTTGCTGTTCCAGTATGGGAGTTTGGAAATGTAAAGAGAACTTCGATTAAGTTGTTCATCAGGTCGCTTTTTATTCCGAGTGCGTTAATGATCACTCTCGCCTTCTCGGTATTATCGCATACGGTTGAGAGTGTGGCGCGACTAACGGCAGACGCTTTCGCCCGAGTTGGAATGATTGGTGTTTCAGAAGCGACGAAAAATATCGAGCTAAAAAAGACTGTTGCAGCACAAAGAGCCGACTTTAGTAGAAAAGAACAAGATGTCAGCAGAATGTCATCGCGACTTGCGGCTAGTGAGGCCAACGCAAAGGCACTCTCTCGCGAAATAAAGGATTTGAAGCGAGCGAATATGGTGACATTTCGCGGCAAACCGATGCCCTTAAGAGAGGCCGCAGGCATCACAGCAAAAAGTATATCCCAAAGAACAAGTACGGTTGCCGCGGCAAATGTTGCATCCGCCGCTGGTCAGAGTGTTCCATTCTTTGGTATCGGAATCATTGTCGGCGCAACTGGCTATGAATTGTCCATGGCCTGTCAAAGCATGCGCGATCTTGAAGAACTCGAGAAAAGCCTTGGCATTGCACAAGAGAGTGTGGATGCAAGGGTAGTCTGTGGACTTGAAGTGCCCTCCAAGGAAGAGCTGTGGTCAACTGTACAGGCGTCACCAAGTGCTGCTTGGGAAAGTGCTAAATCGGGCACTTCCGATTCTATGGCATGGGTGAGTGCGCTTGAAACACCAGATTTTGGAGGTATGTTTCAGCGAGCGCTCAACTGGTTTAGACATTGAGGCCGCTCAATGCTTGCATTGCTTGGCCGTTGGGTCTAATTGCAGCCCGTGGCATCATTAAGTGCTGCACATTGTTTAACGCCGCGTCTGCCCGCTCCCGTCGCTGGGGGGTATTTCCGGCAAAAGGAGAAGCGACATGAAACTGCACGAACTTTCCGACAATCCAGGCGCCACGAAACCACGCAAGCGCGTTGGCCGTGGTCCAGGCTCCGGCACCGGTAAGATGGGTGGCCGTGGTATCAAAGGTCAAAAATCCCGCTCGGGTGTGGCGATCAAAGGGTATGAAGGCGGCCAGATGCCCCTCTACCAACGTCTTCCAAAGCGTGGCTTCAGCAAGCCGAACCGCAAATCCTATTCCGCGATCAACCTCGGTCTGATCCAGAAATTTGTCGACGCAGGAAAACTCGATATCAAATCTGTCATCACTGAAGACGCGCTCGTAGCGTCTGGTGTTGTACGTCGCAAGCGCGACGGTATCCGCATCCTTGCAAAAGGTGATGTGACTGCAAAGTTGAAACTCGACGTGACTGGCGCGTCCAAATCGGCCATTGAAGCGGTTGAAAAGGCGGGCGGTAGCCTGACTGTCAAAGCGGTAGCACCAGCGGCGACAGCTTCCGAGTAAGCCTTCGGTCTTGTGGGACGCGGTCAAGCCGCTTACATAAGATTTAAGTTTTCCCAAACGCCGCCCACCGGAGAACGGTTCGGGCGGCGTTTCGTTTTAAAAAAGAGAGCTCTCACATGGTATCTGCCGTCGAGAATATGGCCGCGAACTCAAGCTGGTCCGCATTTGGCAAGGCGACCGACTTGCGCCACCGCATCCTTTTCACGCTTGGTTTGTTGATCGTCTACCGCTTGGGGACGTTCATTCCCGTGCCCGGCATTGATGGCGGCGCGCTGCGCGACTTTATGGAGCAGGCGGGGCAGGGCATCGGCGGTATGGTCTCGATGTTCACCGGTGGCGCACTCGGTCGGATGGGTATCTTCGCCCTTGGCATCATGCCCTATATCTCGGCTTCGATCATCGTACAGCTGTTGACGTCCATGGTGCCGTCGCTTGAGCAGTTGAAAAAAGAAGGTGAGCAGGGCCGCAAGAAGATCAACCAGTACACCCGTTGGGGTACTGTGGCGCTCGCCACGGTTCAGTCCTACGGCCTGGCGGTGTCTTTGGAGGCGGGTGATATTGCTGCCGACCCGGGCTGGTACTTCCGTATTTCCTGCATGATCACCCTCGTGGGCGGTACGATGTTCCTGATGTGGTTGGGTGAACAGATCACTGCACGCGGCATCGGCAACGGCATCTCGCTTATTATCTTTGTTGGCATCATTGCCGAAGTTCCCGCAGCCATTGCACAGTTCTTCGCTTCCGGTCGCTCCGGTGCCATTAGCCCTGCGGTGATTGTCGCTGTGCTGATTATGGTGATTGCGACGATTATGTTTGTGGTCTTTATGGAGCGGGCCCTCAGAAAAATACACATTCAGTACCCGCGCCGTCAGGTCGGTATGAAAGTCTATGATGGCGGCTCCAGCCACCTGCCAGTTAAAGTTAACCCGGCCGGTGTGATCCCTGCGATTTTCGCAAGCTCACTGTTGTTGCTGCCGGTGACGATCAGCACCTTCTCGGGTAACTCGACCAATCCGGTCATGTCATGGCTACTTGCCAACTTTGGCCCCGGTCAGCCACTGTACTTGCTGTTTTTTGTGGCGATGATCGTGTTCTTTGCCTATTTTTACACATTCAATGTCTCGTTCAAGCCTGACGATGTGGCCGACAACCTCAAGAACCAGAACGGTTTTGTGCCGGGTATCCGGCCCGGTAAGCGGACGGCAGAGTATCTTGAGTATGTGGTAAACCGTGTTCTCGTGCTTGGCTCTGCCTACCTTGCAGCTGTTTGTATACTACCCGAGATTTTGCGCGGTCAATTCGCGATCCCGTTCTACTTTGGGGGTACGTCCGTCCTCATCGTCGTGTCAGTAACAATGGACACGATCCAACAGGTGCAAAGCCATCTTCTGGCGCATCAATACGAAGGTCTTCTTGAGAAGTCGCAATTGCGCGGCAAGTCTGGAAAAGGCCGTAAGAAACGGAGCCCTGCGCGCAAATGAACATCATTCTTTTAGGCCCCCCAGGCGCGGGCAAAGGCACACAGGCACGCCATCTGGTTGAGACCCGCGATATGGTCCAGCTGAGCACTGGCGACATGCTGCGCGAGGCCAAGGACAGCGGTACGGAAATGGGCAAGATCGTCGCCGACGTTATGGCACGCGGCGCACTTGTGACTGACGAGATCGTGATCGGGCTGATCCGCGAAAAACTTAAAGACAAAAGCCACAATGGCGGTTTTATCTTTGATGGCTTCCCGCGCACTCTGCCACAAGCGGATGCTTTGGGTGAGCTGATGATGGCCGAGGGTCAGACCCTTGATGCAGTGATCGAAATGCGTGTCGATGATGAAGCACTTGTTGAACGGATCACTGCGCGTTCAACCTGTGGCGGCTGTGGTGAAGTATACAACGACAACACCAAGCCAATTCCGGCGGACGGGATATGTACCTCATGCGGCAAGAGCAACGAGTTCAAGCGCCGCGCGGATGATAATGAGGAGAGCCTCAAGACCCGTCTGATGGCCTACTACAAACAGACCTCTCCGCTGATCGGCTACTACTATGCTAAAGAGATGCTATGCTCTGTTGACGGGCTTGGAGAGATCAAGGTTGTACAGCAAAGCATTACCGGTGTTCTCGACGCGTAAAAATGTGGGCTCATACCCATCTAGCTTGGCTCAAACGTAAGCGCATTGCGAATCCAACTGTTTAATGGACCAACAATTTCTGCGAGGGCGACGATCCGCTCCACGATATCGCCGTTGATCCATGCATCCTGTGGCTCATATCTTCGAACCGTATAGCTTTTGAGCCTCAGATAATCTGCCAGTGGGTGGTCTTGGTGCGGCTTGAAGCCGCGCGGTATAGTCTTGAGCGCGTTATCACGCTCCAGCGGGTAGCCCATTGCATCAAGGTCGTTGATTAGTGATCCGAAGGTATCCGCGTCGTTGATCATCCGGTCGCGGACCTTATTGAGATCGGCGGTGCCGAGTTGATAAAAACCTGCGGCAAGCATCCCGCTCTCTCTACCAATTTGGGCATACACCACGCCCCCCATTTCCGACTTGGTCCCAGAGGGTGTTAGCATGCCGGACACATTAGTTTTATACAGCGTCTTGTCTTTGGAGAAGCGCACGTCGCGGTTCTGGCGGAACATGGTCTTCTCGTTGCCTATGAGGGGATAGCGGCTGCCTTCAAGCAGCATCGTAGCGACCCCTAGCATCCCTGCAAATGGCTCGCGAACTTCCTTTTTGAGCGTATCTTTGTGATCTTCGTACCAGTCGCGCGTGTTGTTGCGCGCCAACTGATCGAGTAGCTGAAATGATTGCGGGGTGAAGCCTGCCATAGGGGGTCTTGCCTTGAGATGTCGGTCCGGTTGCGGTAAAAGAATAGCCTATTCAGCGGATATTCAAGCCGTTAAGGGTCGGTGCCTTGACGCTGAAATGAAAAGCCAATAACCAGCATCATCTGTAAGACGAATCAAATTGCGGTTGTGGTCGCACCACTGTCGCAAGATCACCTGATCAGCTTTAGCCCGCAGGCCTCACCGCCTCGGGCTTATGTTGTGAAAAAAGGGTCTGGTATAACGGACCCGCAACGAAAAGGAATAGCTACCGTGGCACGTATTGCCGGCGTAAACATCCCGACTGCAAAGCGGGTTCCCATCGCCCTCACCTATATCACAGGTATCGGCAACTCCTCCGCAGCGAAAATCTGCGAAGCTGTTGGTATCGAAACGACACGTCGTATCAACGAATTGTCAGACGCCGAGATTCTGAAAATCCGCGAGCATATCGACGAAAACTTTACCGTTGAAGGCGACCTGCGCCGTGACACACAGATGAACATCAAACGTTTGATGGATCTGGGTTGTTACCGTGGCCTGCGTCACCGCCGGAACCTGCCTGTGCGCGGGCAACGGACACACACCAACGCTCGCACCCGCAAAGGCCCCGCAAAGGCCATTGCCGGTAAGAAGAAATAAGGGAGGGCTCAGATTATGGCACGTGAAGCAAAACGCGCGAAGAAGAAGGTCTCCAAGAACATCGCCGCTGGTGTGGCGCATGTGAATTCTTCTTTCAACAACACAAAAATCCTCATCTCTGATGTTCAGGGCAACGCGATTGCATGGTCCTCTGCGGGTACGATGGGTTTCAAAGGGTCGCGTAAATCGACACCTTACGCTGCTCAGATGGCTGCCGAAGATGCAGGCAAAAAAGCTCAAGACCACGGCGTAAAAACGCTGGAAGTTGAAGTGCAAGGCCCGGGTTCCGGCCGTGAGAGCGCCCTTCGCGCTCTGGCCGCTGCAGGTTTCAACATCACCTCGATCCGTGATGTAACACCTATGGCCCACAACGGCTGCCGCCCACCAAAGCGCCGCCGCGTCTAAACGATCAAAGCGATTTGAAAGGGTCTGCGCAAACGCGCGGACCCTGTACGACTTTCTACTGCGTGTCATTTTTGAGCGCATTTCTGAAACCTCGGGAGTTTGCCCCGGACGGACATACGGGAGCGAACAAGAATGGAGGGACTAATGATCCACAAAAATTGGGCCGAACTGATCAAGCCGACACAGCTTGACGTTAAACCCGGCAACGACCCTGCACGTCAGGCCACTGTGATTGCAGAGCCACTAGAGCGTGGTTTTGGCCTCACGATGGGCAACGCATTGCGCCGTGTTCTGATGTCGAGCCTTCAGGGCGCTGCGATCACATCCGTACAGATCGACAACGTTCTGCACGAGTTTTCGTCAGTTGCTGGCGTGCGTGAAGATGTTACCGACATCATCCTTAACCTCAAAGGTGTGTCCATTCGTATGGAAGTCGAAGGGCCAAAGCGCTTGTCGATCTCCGCCAAAGGACCCGGCGTTGTGACTGCTGGCGATATCAGCGAATCTGCTGGGATCGAAATCCTGAACCGCGACCATGTGATCTGCCACCTCGACGACGGTGCAGACATCTACATGGAGCTGATGGTTAACACAGGTAAAGGCTATGTTTCCGCCGATAAGAACAAGCCGGAAGATGCACCCATCGGTCTGATTCCGATTGATGCAATTTACTCGCCTGTGAAAAAAGTCAGCTACGATGTGCAGCCTACCCGCGAAGGCCAAGTGCTGGACTATGACAAGCTGACAATGAAAGTGGAAACTGACGGCTCCCTGACACCTGACGATGCCGTGGCATTCGCCGCGCGTATCTTGCAGGACCAGCTAGGCATCTTCGTCAACTTTGACGAGCCTGAATCGGCTTCGCGTCAGGATGACGATGATGGTCTTGAGTTCAACCCGCTTCTGCTCAAGAAGGTGGACGAGCTGGAGCTCTCTGTTCGTTCTGCAAACTGCCTGAAGAACGACAATATCGTGTATATTGGTGATCTGATTCAGAAGACCGAAGCCGAAATGCTGCGCACCCCGAATTTTGGCCGCAAATCCTTGAACGAGATCAAGGAAGTGTTGTCGGGTATGGGTCTACACCTTGGCATGGATGTCGAGGACTGGCCACCGGACAACATCGAAGATCTGGCCAAGAAGTTTGAAGATAACTTCTAAAGCATTCGGGCGGGGTGAAAGCTCCGCCCAGATAAGCGACTGGGCATCCGCCCCAAGGAGAGTTGGCGCTACGCACGCCAGCCAGACAAAGTAAAACAGCCCGTAGAGGGCACCATTTTGGAGATAGAACTATGCGTCACGCACGTGGATACCGCCGTCTGAATCGCACACATGAGCATCGCAAGGCGCTTTGGGCCAACATGGCCGGCTCCCTGATTGAGCATGAGCAGATCAAGACAACCCTGCCAAAAGCAAAAGAACTGCGCCCGATTATCGAAAAGATGATCACGCTGGCTAAACGTGGTGATCTGCACGCCCGCCGTCAGGCCCGCGCGCGCCTCAAGGAAGATCAATACGTCACAAAATTGTTCGATATCCTCGGCCCCCGCTACAAAGATCGCCAAGGTGGTTATGTCCGCGTACTCAAAGCGGGCTTCCGCTATGGTGATATGGCGCCAATGGCGATTATCGAATTTGTCGACCGTGACCGCGACGCAAAAGGTGCGGCCGATAAAGCACGTACGGCTGCAGAAGACGCTGCCGCAGAATAAGATAGTCTCAAACGATTGAGAGCGAGAGCCCCGCCAACTGGCGGGGCTTTTTGTTTCTATGATGTGCTTGAGTATTTAGAGCCAGAAAAATAGAGCGGTTGCATGAGGAGCATCGCTTGGCGCATATCTGAGGCATGAAATATATTGTTTTGATCTTTGCACTTTTTGCAGCTCCCCTCAGCGCGCAGCAAGTACCTGCGTCCAATGCGGAGGTGCAACTCAGTTTTGTTCCCGTAGTGCGCAAAGCGGCACCCGCCGTCGTCAATATCTATGCCAGAATCGTGCGTGAGGTTTCGCGCACTCCGTTGCAGGCTGATCCGTTTTTTGAACGGTTTTTTCGGGACCCGCTGACCGATCCGAAGCCGCGTGTACAAAACTCGCTTGGCTCCGGTGTGATTTTGTCTGCGGATGGGATTGTAGTCAGCAACTATCATGTGGTCGGCACGGCAACGGATATACGCGTAGTGCTTAATGACCGGCGGGAGTTTTCGGCACAGGTATTGTTGGGAGACGAGGAAAGCGATTTGGCGATCCTCAAGATCAACGCGCCTGATGCGCTGCCCTTTTTGCCGTTGCGGTCCAGCGACAGTGTCGAGGTGGGTGAGCTTGCGCTGGCGATCGGTAATCCCTTTGGTGTCGGCCAAACCGTGAGCAGTGGGATTGTGTCAGGTCTTGCGCGGTCTGGCGGCTCAGGTGATCGCGGGCGTGGCTATTTCGTCCAGACAGATGCGCCGATCAATCCCGGTAATTCCGGTGGCGCGCTGGTGGATATTGCTGGCCAATTGATCGGTGTGAATACTTCTATTTTAACGCGCTCTGGCGGTTCAAACGGGATTGGATTTGCGATCCCTGCGGATTTAGTTGCGGCTTTTGTCGCCCAAGCTGGGGAGGGGAAGACCGAGTTCGGGCGTCCATGGGCAGGGATTAGCGGTCAAGCGCTAGATGCTGATATGGCAGCGACGCTAGGCTTTGACCGGTCGGGCGGCATAATTGTGTCGGGGCTGCACCCTGCGAGCCCGTTTCGCGCTGCGGGCCTTGAGGTGGGGGATGTGATCCAGACTGTGGGGGGTGCGACCGTAAACACACCGCCTGAAATGATCTACCGGATGAGTGTCGCGGGCCTTGGTGCGGAGGTAGATGTTGTGTTCAGCAGACAGGGTCTTACGCAAACTGTAAATGTGGCGCTGATCTCTGCACCCGATACGCCGGCCCGCAATCAGATTGCCCTGTCTGCGCGAAGCCTATTCCCCGGTTTGACCCTTGCGCGGATCAATCCTGCGGTTTTGTCGGAATTGAACCTGCCGCTCCAGACCGAAGGTGTCGCTGTGATTGACGCGGGCCCTGTCGCTCCGCGCATCGGATTGCGGACTGGTGATGTTTTGCTGGAGATTAACGGGCGGCCGGTATCCGATCCTGCGCGTGCGGCTCGGACGCTTAGTGCAGGTGAGGGGCAAATCGAGGTAGTTGTGCAGCGTGGGACGCAGAGGGTCACGATGAGGTTCAGGGTGTAGGCGTATGGCGGATTTATTTGGCGCACCTCCCGCGACCGAAAACATGGGGCGCCCGCTTGCCGACCGCCTGCGCCCCAAGACGCTCGCGGAGGTGATTGGTCAGCCTCGGGTTCTGGGACCGGAGGCTCCGCTCAGTGTCATGCTTGAAGCGGGCACGCTAAGCTCGTTGATTTTCTGGGGTCCGCCCGGCGTTGGAAAAACTACGATTGCGCGGCTTTTGGCGGATGAAACGGACCTCCATTTTGTCCAGATCAGCGCGATCTTTAGCGGTGTACCTGAACTGCGCCGCGTGTTTGAAGCCGCAAGGATCAGGCGGCAGAACGGGCAAGGCACGCTTTTGTTCGTAGATGAAATCCACCGGTTCAACAAAGCACAGCAAGATGGATTTTTGCCACATATGGAGGATGGGACCATCCTGCTGGTAGGGGCAACGACTGAAAACCCCAGTTTTGAGTTGAACCGCGCGGTTATGAGCCGTGCGCAGGTTTTGGTACTGGAAAGGTTGGGCGCCGAGGACCTGCGCAAGCTGGTGGTGCGGGCAGAGGCCGAGTTGGACGTGGCTCTCCCGCTGGATGAGGGTGCGCAGCAAGCGCTCATTGATATGGCCGACGGGGACGGGCGCGCATTGCTGAACCTTGTTGAGCAGGTGGCGGGATGGAAGATAGCGCCGCCCTTGGACAAAGCCGCACTTGGGACACGACTCAGCAAACGGGCGGCTCAATACGATAAGGGTGGCGATGCGCATTACAACCTAATCTCGGCGCTGCACAAATCTGTGCGGGGAAGTGACCCTGATGCAGCGCTTTACTGGTTCGCGCGGATGTTGGAGGGGGGCGAAGACCCGCGCTACCTTGCCCGCCGGATTGTGCGCATGGCGGTGGAGGATATTGGCCTTGCCGATCCGCAAGCGCAGGCCGTTTGCCTGCAATGTTGGGATACCTATGAGCGGTTGGGAAGTCCCGAGGGAGAGTTGGCCCTTTCCCAAGCGGTGATTTACCTAGCGCTCGCGCCAAAAAGCAATGCCAACTATGTGGCCTATAAAGGCGCGCGGAACGCCGCCAAAGCGACAGGATCTGAGCCGCCGCCAAAGCATATTCTCAACGCCGCTACCGGTATGATGAAGGAACAGGGGTATGGCGCGGGGTATGCCTATGACC
>JBATTJ010000104.1:0-8529 GCA_049670485.1 Sulfitobacter sp. | reverse complement strand
CGTCGAACATGACCCATGTATAGCCGCCAGCACCCCATGTGGCACGGGTCCGCACGGCCGTGCGGCGCGCCTCAAGCTCCAGATCGGCAAAGGATTGCGTTGCGCGGGGCAACATTTGGGTGCCAAGCGCGCGCATGGGCCCGCTGTTTGCAGGATTGAGGTCAATCAGGGATGCGTAATTGTCCGCAATGCTGCGGATGTTGAATTCGGCACCACCCAGAAGGGCGCATACCGTGCTGCAATACAAAAGCGATGTTGTGGGTGCATCAGGGAAGGCGGCCATGATGTCGCGGGCACGGGCGAAATGGGCGGCAAAGGCTTCGCGGTTGCGCGGCGCAATTTCGACGTCCCAACCGATGCCGCGCCACGCCCATGCCATATCCATATGTGCCTGCGCGACGATACAGCCAATGATGTAGTCGTCCGCGTATTCGGCCAGCACAAACTCCAACGCTTCAATCCCGCACATGAGAGGAGCGCCCTCTTCTGGGTCTTGCTCGATAAGGGCATGTTCGGCCGCTGCTACCACGTCCGCGCGCGCGCCATATGCCAAAAGATCGACGACGCACATGCCGCCCGGTGTCATCGACCGGTCATGATCTGCAGCTTTTATCAGCTTGGACAGGCTGCTCCAGTCTTCCTGACGCACAAGGTTGAGGGCGCGATTTTGGTGGCTGTCGCGGATACGCTCTTCTCCCGTGGGATCAGGACAGGGGATTGATAGGCAGTCGGTCGCGGAGAATTGCGGTGCGGATTTGGAGAATTGCGGTGCGGATTTAGAGCCACGTGTGTTGGCGGTGATTTTGTTGGGTATCTGTAGTTGCTCAAGCAGTGACAGGTCGGGGGTACCGGCACCCTCGGAAGTCAGACCCGTTGTCGGTGCTTGTTTGATGCTTGTTTCCCGTTTGCGCTGACCACGCTTTTGCAAGGTGCGAAACGGCGACGGTGCCTTTGTTTTTCGCACCACTGCCTGCTCCGTCAGGCCCTCATAATCCAGCACTGCCGCAGTCGCATCTCCCGACACAGTGGTGCGCATATTGCGGCCAAGCTGGGGGATTTTGCGGATCAGGGAGATCAGGTGCGACATGTAGGGGTCCATTATTCAAAACTGGTGAGCAAGTGCTATGCAATATCGGAGTGCAATGCGGCACGATCATGGCTGCTCGGCGGTGAAGTCACGATGATATATGGGTTTTTTGTGATGTTCGTCTTTGATCGGCGGCGATTGGCGCGCAACCGGCAAAGAACCGCGTGCGTGGTGCGCAATGTCGTCAATTCCTGCACAATCGCGCTTAAACGTGACTTTCAAGTGGTTGCTATCGCGTGAAACTGCGCCTCATAGTGTGTCCTATGATACCGAACAGCCAGATCACTTTCTCATCACAGCATCTGTGCACTGGCCTCGCGCTGTTTTGCACGCTGGTTTTCGGACACCCGGCGGCAGCACAGGTTGCAGCCCCTACATTACCCGTCTTGCAGGCAAAGCAGACTGTGAAACCCGCCAATACTCTTCTGGATGGAACGCCAATCACCGTTCGTCCGCCCGCGCGCCGCGCAGGTCTGCCGCGCACGCAGTGGCAACATATGGACGGCAATGCCATCTGGACCCGTGCGGCACTTTCCGCGCTCAAAGACCATGGCGCGCCTTTGGTCGAGATGGTGCCGCGCGACATTCAAAACTGGTGTCCGGCATACGCGACCAACACCGATGTGCAGCGGCGCGCGTTCTGGGTCGGGTATCTGTCGGCGTTGGCGAAATACGAAAGCACCCATAAACCTTGGGCCGTAGGCGGCAACGGGCGGTGGTTCGGTCTGCTGCAGATTTTGCCTGCAACCGCAAGGGGTTATGAATGCAATGTGGGGACGGGCGAAGCGCTGAAAAATGGTGCGGCCAACCTAAGCTGCGGTGTGCGGATCATGACCCATGTGGTGCAGCGCGACGGCGTGATCCATGGACGCGACAGCAGATGGCGGGGTGTCTCAGCGGATTGGGGACCGATGCGCAGCACGACGAAGCGCGCAGAAATGGCACGATGGCTCAAGCGGCAGAATTACTGTCAGCTGGCCAATTCTACACGCCCCCGTGCGCGGCCCTGAGCCGCTTAACTCATCAATGAGAAATGATGGCGACAGGTTTTGAGACCTGCCTCAAGTGCGGTTTTCTCGAATTCCTGATGCGGCGGTGTCGCGGGAAAGGGCACGCGGATTTTTATACCCGACGGGCGCACGACGCTGAGGCGGACGGACAGATCGAGGCGCGTGTCAAAGCGCAGATGCTCAATCTCGGACAGGGCAATCTGCGCATCCTGCCGCCCGCTGGTCCAGCTGAGCGTTTCGGCGTTGAGCGTCAGGCGGCTCTCAGGGTTGGCGGCCAGATCATAGAGGGCAGGCAGGGTGAAAAGGCCAATAAAAGCAAGTAACATCGGCGCAGCCTCAAGCCACAGATAGGCCGCGGCAATAAGTCCCCACACAACAAGGACCGTAAGAAATGTCGCTGGGCGACGACCCCGCGTAGTATAGGTATAGGGCAGGGTCATGCGGTGCGAAATATCCGCGCGAGGGCACCCATCGCATCGGCCTGCCGCGCGCTTGGCATGCCTTTTGAGCCTGCCGCCGTCACATCGCCCAGCACCGCCATCAGCTTGTTGAATTGTGGCCCGTGATCCATCTGCTTGAGCCTTTTTGTCAAACGCTCGAACGCTTGGGTCGGGTCGCCCGACCCCGCGATGATCCATGGGGCGACCATCAGCATATCACGTGCTGTAGAGGCATCCACGTGCAGGTGTTTTTGCAACGACGCGATAATGCAATCCGCGCCACAGGCTGCATGTTCGTCCATTTGTGCAAAGGCGGACGCCATTGTGGCCACACACAGCTCTGTCGTTGAAATGCGCGCTGTCGCGTCGGTTCGGGGTTCCAAGCGGAAGTCGAGCCGTTTGGCCGCAGCGCGCAGGGGCGGTGTGGTGTCAGCACCGGGCGGGGTCAGACCGCCGTTCTTGTAGAAGTACAAAACCACGGCGGCGGTCGCACAAAGCAAAAGTAGCGGAAGAAGAGTGTCCATAGCGTCTTGTTTCCCAATCCTGACGGGTGGCATATCTGTGCGCTCAGACGCCCGCAATCCGTGTGAGCATTTCGGTTGTGTCACGGCTCAGATCCGGTGTGGCAAGGATCCGGTCGATCTGCGCCCGCATCAAGGTCTGGCGCGCAGGGTCATAACGTTTCCATGTCTGGAAAGCCGAACACATGCGCGCCGTTGTTTGCGGATTGACCGGATCAAGTTTGATCAGCCAGTCGGCCAGCAATGTGTATCCGGCACCCGAGGCATGGTGGAACCCTGCATGATGCGCGGCAAGGCTGCCGAACACCGCGCGAAAGCGGTTGGGATTTTTCCAGTTGAATTCGGGATGCCGCGTGAGGGTGGCTGCGGTCTCGGCCGCCTGATCGGGGGAGGCTTCCATCACTTGCAAGCCAAACCATTTGTCCATCACCAGCCTGTCGGCGCGCCATTGCGTCTCAAACCGTTTGAGCATCTGCGCGCCGATACCTGCGCGGATACCACAGGCAAGGGCGCTGAGCTGTTGGGTCATGTTGTCAGCTGCTGTGTACTGCGTCTGGGCCAGCGTGCCACCATCGCGACGGTTGATCAGCGCCAGTGTCGAATTGGCCAATGACCGTGCACCGGACTGCGCCGCATCGGGGCGGTAGTCTTCGGTGATCTGATGGGCTTCATAAAGTGCTGCCAGGTGGTCGGACAAATGGTCGGCCTGCGCATCGCGCATGCATTGGATCGCGGCGTAGATTTTATCTGGATCTGGAACCTCGTCCGCTGCGTGCAATGCGGTGGCCAGATCGGACTGACCCGGCAAACCCAGCATCAGCGCGCGGTAAGCAGGATCAAGATCAGCATCAAGGACGACGGCCTGTAGCCCATCAAGATAGGCCGCGTCCGGTGCGGCACCTTTTGTGATCATCGCAATTAGGGACTGCCGCGCCAATGTGCGCCCCGCCTCCCAGCGGTTGAACGGGTCGGTGTCATGGGCCAGCAGATGCGCGCGCTGGGCATCGCTCAGCGGATGGTCGAGCACGACAGGCGCGGAAAAGCCGCGCAGGATCGACGCCACGGGACGTGCCGCGAGGTCGTTGAAGGTAAAGCTTTGGCTGGTCTCCGTCATCTCCAACACACGGGTAGCGGCAACCTCGGAGCCGTCCGCACCGATAAGGCCAACCGCAATCGGGATCACCTGAGGTAGGGGGGCAGGCGTCGCTGAAGAAGGCGGCAGCGATTGCGTGAAGGTTAATGTGAGCGTGCCATCGTTCCAATCCTCGGATACAGCCAGATGCGGTGTGCCCGCCTGACCGTACCAGCGTTTGAACTGTGTCAGGTCGCGTCCGGTCGTATCCTCGAACACGCGTAGCCAATCCTCAATTGTGGCGGCATCGCCATCGTGGCGGTCGAAATACAGGGCAACCGCCTTTTGATAGGCTGTATCGCCCACCAGTGTTTTCAGCATGCCAATCACCTCCGCGCCCTTTTCGTAGATGGTCGCGGTGTAGAAGTTGTTGATCTCCTGAAAGCTCTCGGGCCGAACGGGGTGGGCCAATGGCCCTTGATCCTCTGCGAACTGCCGCCCGCGCAGGTCAATCACGTCCCCGATGCGCTTAACCGCAGCAGAGCGCATGTCGGAGGTGAACTGACTGTCGCGGAAAACGGTTAGTCCTTCCTTGAGGCACAGCTGGAACCAGTCGCGGCAAGTGATGCGGTTGCCGGTCCAGTTGTGAAAATACTCATGGGCGATGATCGCCTCGATCCGCTCGAAGTTCATATCGGTGGAGGTTTTGGGGCTGGCCAGAACGGCGGAGGAGTTGAAGATGTTCAGTCCTTTGTTCTCCATCGCGCCCATGTTGAAATCATCCACCGCAACGATGTTGAACAGATCAAGGTCGTATTCACGGCCATATACCTCCTCGTCCCATTTCATGCTGTCTTTGAGTGCCTGCATGCCGAAGGCGCATTTGCCCTCGTCGCCGGGTCGTACATAGAGGTTGAGCGCTACATCACGCCCCGACATGGTGGTGAACTGCCCCTCATGGGCAATCAAATCACCCGCGACCAGCGCGAACAAATAGGCGGGCTTGGGCCATGGATCGTGCCACTCCGCCACATAAGGTGCGGATGATACAGGGTTCCCGTTGGACAAAAGCACAGGATGCGGGCCGTCGATGGTGACGGTGAACACGCTCATCACATCGGGGCGGTCGGGGTAATAGGTGATCTTGCGAAACCCTTCGGCCTCGCACTGGGTACAGTACATGCCGCCCGACATGTACAATCCTTCAAGGGCTGTGTTGTTGGCAGGATCTATCTCGACCTCTGCCTCCCAGATGAAAGGCGCGTTTGGCACATCACAGGTCAAGCCCTGCGCCGTCACCTGCGGCTGTGCATCCACACCGTCGATGGTTGCGCTAAGCAGGTTCAATGCCTCTCCATGAAGAAAAAACGGTTGCGCCGTAGCGTCTGCGTTCGGGCGAAATGCAATGCGGCTGCGCACGCGGGTTTTGTTCGGATCAAGCGTAAAGTGCAACGCCACACTGTCTATATGCCATCCAAAAGCGGTATAATCCTTAAGATAGATCGTCTGTGGGGCGGCATCGCGCATGGAGTGCTCCTGAACTGTGACATTGGTCGGAACCAATTGAGTTCACGCACGTTAAATCTCCAACAGGACAGCTGCAAGCTGCCAAAACTACGTATAGGAGAACAGATCATGTCTGCACCCGACACAAACACCGACAAATTGGAAAAACGCCACCGTCCCGCCCTCTTGGGCATTAAAGGTGCAATGCTATTTGGTGCGCTGATGCTGCTGGGGCTGGTCGGTTTCAACATGATTAATGCAGGCGATGGAGAAGCGGTCACAAATGCCGATGCCCGTGGGCCCGAAACCACCGCAGCCGCAACTGACGTGTATGAGCCGGGCACAAATTCGAGTTCGACGCCAACAGCGACAGACTGAGCAAAAGTTACAATATATCTGAGGGCGTCCTGCGGGGCGCCCTTTTTCTATGTGCGCGATTAGACTAGAGTTTACGCATGCCGAAACACACTAAAAAATCCGACCTTCCTCAAAAGATATGTGCCACCTGCGACAAGCCTTTTACGTGGCGCAAGAAATGGGCGGCAGTCTGGGACGAGGTCCGCTTCTGCTCCGAGCGGTGCAGACGGGCGCGGCCCAAGCCTGCATCAAAATAGTGTAATTGGTAAAGTAATTTTACCAAAACCTCTTGCGACCCTTTGGCGATCCGCCTATCCCTTGGCAAAGTAGACTTTCCTATCGGAAACTATCCAACCGCACAGAGGGGTATATATCATGCAACGAGTAGACCGGAACGGCTTGCAAGTAGACGTGCAGCTATCTGACTTCATTGAGAAACATGCACTTGCGGGGCTCGATGTATCTGCGGATGCGTTTTGGGAGGGGTTTTCGGCGCTGGTGCATGAAATGGGCCCCAAGAATCGCGCATTGCTTGAAACCCGCAGGAAGATGCAGGGCCAGATTGACGAGTGGCACCGCGCGCGCCAAGGTCGGGCGCACGACGCAGAAAGCTACACTGCGTTCCTGCGCGAAATTAGATATCTGGTGCCTGAAGGCGCGCCCTTCGAGATCAACACGACAGGCGTCGATGTCGAGATTGCTTCGACACCCGGCCCGCAACTGGTTGTGCCCATCACCAACGCCCGCTTTGCGTTGAACGCGGCGAACGCGCGATGGGGGTCACTTTATGATGCATTCTACGGCACTGATGCGCTGGGCGATCTGCCAAGCAGTAAGGGCTATGACGCCGAGCGTGGCGCACGGGTCGTAGTCAAGGCAAAAGCATTTCTGGACGAGGTTGCACCGTTGGCGAGCGGCAGTCATGCGGATGTCACGGGCTATAGTGTGCAAGATGGTGTACTCAAGCCTGCTCTGCGCGATCCGGTGCAGTTCGCAGGCTACACCGGTGATGCAGGCGCACCTGATGCAGTATTGCTTAAAAACAACGGGTTGCACATCGAGATTAAAGTTGATGCGGCTCATCCAATTGGTAAAACCGACCCTGCACATGTGGCTGACGTGATTATGGAATCTGCACTCAGCACGATTATGGATTGTGAAGACAGCGTCGCGGCGGTGGATGCCGAGGACAAGGTTGTGGCCTATACAAACTGGTTGGGATTGATGCGCGGCGATCTCGAGGAAAGTTTTGAAAAGGGCGGTAAGACGGTCACCCGTGTAATGAACCCCGACCGCAGCTATACTGCGCCGGATGGCGGCACGCTGAGTCTCAAAGGGCGGTCGCTCATGCTGATCCGCAATGTGGGCCATCTGATGACGAACCCTGCCGTGCTCGACCGTGACGGTCTGGAGGTAGGCGAGGGATTGATGGACGCGATGATCACAACGTTGATCGCCATGCATGATTTTGCCCGCGATGGCGGCAACTCCCTGACCGGATCGCTGTATGTGGTGAAGCCGAAGATGCACGGCCCCGAAGAGGTCGCATTTACAAACGAGATTTTCAGCCATGTCGAGGCTGCACTTGGTCTTCCTGCGCATACTGTGAAGTTGGGGATTATGGATGAAGAGCGGCGCACTTCGGCCAATCTGGCCGAATGTATTCGCGCTGCTAAATCGCGGGTCGCCTTCATCAACACCGGCTTTCTGGACCGGACCGGCGACGAGATCCATACCTCGATGGAAGCCGGACCGATGGTGCCCAAGGGGGATATGAAATCCGCCGCATGGATCGGTGCCTATGAAGACCGCAACGTCGATATCGGCCTTGCCTGCGGTCTCAAGGGACGTGCGCAGATCGGTAAGGGGATGTGGGCGATGCCGGACCGGATGGCCGAAATGCTTGAAGTTAAAATTGGCCATCCGAAGGCCGGTGCAACCTGTGCCTGGGTGCCTTCGCCGACCGCTGCGACACTGCATGCGATGCATTACCACCACGTAGACGTCATGGCACGACAGGACGAGATTGCGGCGGGCGGCGCGCGTGGCACGTTGGACGATTTGCTGACCATCCCCGTGCTAGCGGGCCGTAACCTGAGCGATGCAGAGATCACCCGCGAGATCGAGAACAATGCCCAAGGCATCCTTGGCTATGTGGTGCGGTGGGTCGATCAGGGTGTCGGGTGTTCTAAAGTGCCTGATATCAACGATGTGGGTCTTATGGAGGATCGCGCGACTTGCCGGATCTCGGCACAAGCGCTGGCTAACTGGTTGCATCACGGGGTAATATCGAAAGATCAGGTCATGGCGGGTTTGCGCAAAATGGCCGAGGTTGTGGACCGCCAAAATGCGGATGACCCGTTGTATACTGCGATGTCGCCGGGATTTGACGGTATTGCATTCAAGGCGGCGTGTGATCTGGTCCTTGAGGGGGCAGAGCAGCCTTCAGGCTATACAGAGCCTGTGTTGCATGCGCGGCGTTTGGAGTTGAAGGCCGCAAGCTGAGGAAGTGCTTGCGCGGACGGGACCGAGGGGC